>NZ_JAWOTH010000015.1:0-130809 GCF_033338745.1 Vibrio sp. Vb1026 | reverse complement strand
CTGCGCGTCCTTAGCTCAGCTGGATAGAGTACCTGGCTACGAACCAGGCGGTCGGAGGTTCGAATCCTCCAGGACGCGCCACTTATTAAAGGGTAATGCCCTGATGTTGACGAAAGTCGATATCGAAAACTGCGCGTCCTTAGCTCAGCTGGATAGAGTACCTGGCTACGAACCAGGCGGTCGGAGGTTCGAATCCTCCAGGACGCGCCACTTATTAAAGGGTAATGCCCTGATGTTGACGAAAGTCGATATCGAAAACTGCGCGTCCTTAGCTCAGCTGGATAGAGTACCTGGCTACGAACCAGGCGGTCGGAGGTTCGAATCCTCCAGGACGCGCCACTTATTGAAAAAGCCTCGCAATTGCGAGGCTTTTTTGTATCTAGACATCTGGAATATGGCGTAGGATCACTAGAGCCTATGTTCCTCTTTTTTAAAAGCGAATATGTGCGTATCTAAGCAATTTGCTATCAAGCTTCTGTCGCATCGTGTGAAATCATCCTGATTATCCCTCCTATACACTGACTTCCATTTTTCATTTCAATTACTCTCATGTAGTCACTTTGTTTGTTATTTGTTTATTGATTGTTAATTTTGTTCATCTTTTTGTTTTTGTTGGTTTTTACTTCGTGAGTCCCGATTTGATTTTGAAATCTAAATCGCAGTTTTTATTTATGTCCTCCTTTACTCTGTTCGTAAGGTGATAGCGATTTGAAGTGATTATTTTGTCATGAACTGTGATCTGGGTAGTGAATAAATAATCATTTATCAGGATTACTACAAACCTTCCTTAAACAAAATTGACAAAATTTAACCAATCGAGATAATCCATGGGTCGGGATTTGACACTATTAAAGTCCTGCACGTTGTCAGGATGACAAAGAAAGGAAGCAACATGACTAATATAGGAAGCCTGCTAGTAGATGCGGCCACCCTGATGCTAACGGGGATGGCGGTCGTATTTATTTTCCTCACTATTCTTGTTTATCTCGTTCGGTTAATGTCGAAATTGGTACCAGAAGAAGTACCAGAGCCGATCGCAGCACCAAAAACAAACACTAATATTCAATCAACCTCTTCAGCTGTTAGTCCACAAGTAGTGGCGGCGATCTCGGCTGCGATTCATAAACATCGCGCCTCATTCGCGAAGTAGCCGAACTAGGATTAAAAAGGAGTTTAAGAGCATGTCTAAACCACTAGCTATTACTGATGTGGTCCTTCGTGATGCCCATCAATCACTATTTGCTACGCGTATGCGTATTGAGGATATGCTGCCTATCGCAGCTGAGTTGGATAAGGTTGGTTACTGGTCTCTAGAGACTTGGGGTGGTGCAACATTTGATTCTTGTATTCGATTCTTAGGGGAAGACCCTTGGGAGCGTTTACGTGAACTAAAAAAAGCGATGCCTAATACACCAATGCAAATGCTACTGCGTGGTCAAAACCTTTTAGGATACCGCCATTATGCCGACGACGTAGTAGAGAAGTTTGTGGAACGCGCGCATGCTAACGGCATGGATGTATTCCGTATTTTTGATGCAATGAATGACGTGCGAAACTTCCAGAAAGCCGTTAAAGCAACGGTTGATGTTGGTGCGCATGCTCAAGGTACGTTGTCTTACACAACGAGCCCAGTGCATAACGCAGACACTTGGGTTGACTTGGCAAAACGCCTAGAGGATTTAGGTTGTCACTCGCTGTGTATTAAAGATATGTCTGGCTTACTTAAGCCTTATGAAGCGGAAGAGCTTATCACGCGTATCAAAGCGTCTTGTGATGTGCCATTGGCACTTCATTGTCATGCAACAACGGGGCTGTCTACAGCAACGGCGGTAAAAGCAGTAGAAGCCGGTATTGATATTCTCGATACTGCGATTTCTTCAATGAGTTGTACCTACGGCCATACACCGACTGAAACGGTAGTCGCTATGCTAGAAGGTACCGAGCGAGATACCAATTTGAAACTCGAGCAACTGGAACCTATCGCCGCATATTTCCGTGAGGTACGTAAGAAGTATGCGAAGTGGGAAGGCCAGTTAAAAGGAGTCGATTCACGCATCCTGATTGCTCAAGTGCCTGGTGGTATGCTGACCAATATGGAAGGCCAGTTGAAAGAGCAGGGCGCTGCGGATCGCATTGATGAAGTATTAGAAGAGATCCCTCGTGTACGTGAAGATCTTGGTTTCATTCCATTGGTGACTCCAACTTCACAGATCGTCGGTACTCAAGCGGTGATTAACGTGCTTACTGGCGAGCGCTATAAGAGTATTACCAAGGAAACCGCAGGTCTATTGAAAGGTGAGTACGGTCAAGCACCAGCCGAGTTAAATGCAGAACTGCAAGCGAAAGTGCTTGATGGTAAAGAGCCAATTACCTGTCGTCCTGCCGATTTACTTGAGCCTGAAATGGAGACGCTTACGGTTGATCTGATGGAGAAAGCGAAATCAGAAGGCATTAAGCTAGCAAGTGAGCGTGTTGATGACGTACTCACTTATGCACTTTTCCCTCAAGTTGGGCTTAAATTCCTTAAGAATCGTGAAAACCCAGAAGCATTTGAGCCTGCACCAACGCTAGAAGCTGAGAAGCCTGCTGTACCTGCAGCTCAACCAGCAACTGGTGGTGTAGAAACTTATAGTGTACGTGTTGACGGGCAGGTGTATGAGGTGGAAGTTGGCCCTCAAGGTGAACTGACATCTGTTGCTCCTTCTAATGCACCGGCAAAATCGGCTACACCTAGCACACCTTCTAATGCTTCAGCTGAAGCGGTGCCTGCTCCTCTTGCAGGTAACATCTTCAAAGTGAATGTTCAGCCTGGTGCTGAGGTAGCTGAAGGCGATGTATTGCTCATCCTTGAAGCGATGAAAATGGAAACTGAAGTACGAGCGGCGCGTGGTGGTGTGGTTCAAGAGCTGAACGTTAAAGAAGGCGATGCTGTTACAGTAGGTGCGCCTCTGTTGAGCCTGGCGTAAGGGAGTATCATGGACGGATTGTTAACCCTTTGGGCAGAAACAGGGATCGCTAACTTCGAGTTCGGCCAAATCTGTATGATGCTGGTTGGTTGTACTTTGCTGTTTTTGGCAATTAAAAAAGGATTTGAACCTTTACTGTTATTGCCGATTGGTTTCGGTGCTATTTTGGCGAATATTCCAAATGCTGGCTTTACTGAGCCTGGTGGCTTGCTCTACTACGTTTACTACATTGGGATTGAATCGGGTGTGTTCCCGCTATTGATCTTCATGGGTGTGGGCGCGATGACCGACTTTGGTGCTTTGATCGCAAACCCAAAAACGTTGTGGTTAGGTGCGGCTGCGCAGTTTGGTATTTTTGCAACACTGTTTGGCGCTATTTTGCTCAACTATGTACCTGGCATGGAGTTCTCCATGGCAGATGCTTCGTCTATCGCGATCATCGGTGGTGCTGATGGGCCGACAGCGATTTTCTTAGCGAGTAAGCTCTCTCCAGATCTGCTAGGTGCGATTGCAGTCGCGGCATACAGCTATATGGCATTGGTGCCGATCATCCAGCCACCAATCATGAAAGCACTGACAACCAAGGAAGAACGTCAAATTAAGATGGCTCAGCTTCGTCATGTTGGTAAATGGGAGAAAGTCATCTTCCCGCTTGCTGTATTACTGATGACGATTCTGTTCTTACCTTCAGCTACGCCATTGGTTGGTATGTTCTGTTTGGGTAACTTGATGCGTGAAGCTGGTGTGGTCGATCGTTTATCGAAAACTGCTCAAAATGAATTGATCAACATAGTGACTATCTTTTTAGGTCTTGGTGTTGGTTCTAAGCTGCAAGCTGAGCAGTTCTTGAACCTAGAAACGTTAGGTATCTTGGGGTTAGGCGCAGTTGCATTTAGTATCGGTACTGGTGCGGGCGTCCTGATGGCGAAACTGCTTAACAAGTTCTCGAAAGAAGACATCAACCCACTTATTGGTGCGGCTGGCGTTTCTGCGGTACCAATGGCCGCGCGAGTCGTAAACAAAGTTGGTTTACAAGCTAACCCGCAAAACTTTTTGTTAATGCATGCGATGGGACCAAACGTTGCTGGTGTGCTGGGTTCAGCCGTTGCGGCTGGTATATTGTTAGCACTTGTTGGTTAGACATTATTGAAAATGGAATGATCAACCAATTTACAAAATCACGATTAACTTAGGTTAACAAAATGGTTTATAGTCAAAGGGATGCTTTCGCATCCCTTTTTGTTTTCTTGCAGGGAATGGTTTATGGAACACAAACAGATCGTTATCACTGAGTTTGGTGATGCCAACGTACTCGCGATTCAACATGCTTCTACACCATCACCACAGCCTGGTGAAGTCTTAGTAAAAGTCGCTTTTTCAGGCGTAAATCCTATTGATGTCAAAACTCGAGCTGGGCTCGGTTGGGCGGCAGCGCAGAATAAGGATAATTTACCTTGGGTGCCAGGTTACGACATCTCAGGAAAAGTGATGTCTTGTGGAGAGGGGGCATCACGTTTTAATGAAGGTGATGAGGTGGCTGGATTTATTGGTTTCCCAGTTCGAGGCGGTGGTTACAGCCAATACATATGTGTTCCAGAAACAGAGTTAAGTCATGTTCCTAGCTCTGTCACTTTGGAGGCAGCTGCTGCATTACCGTTGGCGGGACAAACTGCGGCACAAGCTCTCAGTAAGGCTAATGTGACTGAAAACGATCGCGTACTTATCCTTGCTGGAGCCGGTGGTGTTGGACACCTCGCGGTACAAATTGCGATCGCGACGAAAGCGGAAGTATTTACCACCTGCAGTGAACGAAATCTAGACTACCTTGCGACGCTCGGTGCTCATGCAGTGAACTATCAATTTGCACCAGTGTCAGAACGTGTTGAAGATGTTGATGTTTTGATTGATTTAGTAGGCGGAGATGCTGCGTTAGATGCGCTTAAATGCCTGAAAGACAATGCGAGAGTCATCACCGTTCCAACCATAACTGCTGAGCTGATTTGTGAAAAAGCCAAACTCCTAGGCTTTGAGGCTAGTGGCATGTTGGTTGAACCAGACCCTGCGCAGTTAGATACCTTGTTGTACATGGTCGGCGTTGGCTTACTGAAGACTGAAATTCAACAGGTTTATCCTATGAGTGATGTCATTGGTGCTCACCAGCAGGTCGAATCAGGAAGAACCAGAGGCAAGGTGTTGCTTGATATGACATGCTAGAAGCATTTAACACGAGTTTTGAAAGTTTAGCGCTTTGGTTTTCAGATTCAGCATTATGGGTGCTTTTCATGACCGGTTTTCTCAGTGCCACGTTGTTGCCTGGTGGTTCTGAGGCGGGCTTAGTTGCCACTCTCTCATTAAATCAATACTCCGTTTCTTCAATTGTTATGGTCGCTACTATCGGTAATACGCTTGGTGGCTTAACAAATTATTGGCTTGGCTTGTGGATTCCCAACAAAGCACAAGAGGAAAAGCACGGTCATACCGCATTAAAGTGGCTCTCTAAGTATGGCTATTGGGGATTATTTTTTAGCTGGTTACCTGTAATAGGAGACCCGCTGTGTTTAGCCGCAGGGTGGCTAAGAATGAAGTTTCTGCCTTGCGTGATTTTAATATTTTTAGGAAAGGCTGCTAGGTATAGCTTACTTGCGGCCATCTATCTCGGATTATTTTAAGGAAAGTACATGAAGATGTTTTGGGTTGGCGCGTGTTCACTGTTGGTGATCACGGGCTGTGCATCAAATACGCCAGTTTCATCACTGCCGAAAGGGGTAACTTTCGTTGAGTCATCGAAAGCTGAAGAAGGCAAAGTTAAGATTCCATACCAAAAGTATAAACTCGATAATGGTTTAACGGTGATCTTAGCTCCTGAAGATTCTGACCCATTGGTCCATGTGGATGTGACTTACCATGTTGGTTCAGCTCGTGAAGAAGTGGGTAAGTCTGGTTTTGCGCATTTCTTTGAGCACATGATGTTCCAAGGTTCAGAGAACGTTGGTGACCAAGAGCACTTCAGAATCATCACAGAGGCTGGCGGCACGTTAAATGGTACAACAAACCGCGATCGTACTAACTACTTTGAAACTGTCCCTGCTAACCAGCTCGAGAAAATGCTGTGGTTAGAGTCTGACCGTATGGGCTTTTTGTTGGATGCGGTTTCTCAACGCAAATTTGAAATTCAGCGTTCGACTGTAAAAAATGAGCGAGCTCAGCGTTACGATAATCGTCCTTATGGCTTAATTTGGGAGCGCATGTCCGAAGCGCTATATCCTGAAGGTCATCCGTATTCGTGGCAAACCATTGGTTATGTTGAAGATCTTGATCGTGTTGATGTGAACGACCTCAAAGCGTTTTTCTTGCGTTGGTATGGCCCAAACAATGCGACTATCACGATCGGTGGTGACTTAGACGTTGAACAAACTCTAGAGTGGGTAAATAAGTACTTCGGTTCGATTCCTCGTGGTCCTGAGGTTGAAAATGCGCCGAAACAACCTGCAAAACTGCAAGAAGATAAATACATCACTCTAGAAGATCGTATTCAACAACCTATGGTGATGATCGCGTGGCCAACAACCTACAACGGCGAAGAAAACCAAGCGTCTCTCGATACATTATCGGAAGTATTGGGTGGCGGTACCAACAGCGTGCTCTATCAAGACCTAGTGAAGACTCAAAAAGCGGTCGATGCTGGTTCATTCCATGACTGTGCTGAACTGGCGTGTAACTTTTACGTTTACGCAATGGGTGATTCTGGAGACAAAGGCGACCTATCAAAACTGTACGACGAGCTTTTACAATCACTGAATCAGTTTGCGGAAAAAGGCGTGACAGAAGATCGCCTTGAGCAGTTGAAGGGTAAAGCGGAAGCGGATGCTATTTTTGCTCTAGAAAGCGTTAAAGGTAAAGTGACTCAGTTGGCTTCCAACGAGACATTTTTCGGCGATCCTGATCGTCTTGAGCAACAGCTTGAACAAATCCGTGCAGTTACGCCGACTTCGGTAGAAAAAGCGTATACGGACTTTATCCAAGGTAAGAACAAAGTGACCCTAAGCGTGGTCCCAAAAGGAAAAACAGACCTTGTCGTAAAACCTGCGACCTTTGTGACACCAAAGCGGACGCTGCCAGAATATGAGAAGATTTCCGATGACCAATTGGCGTATCGTCGTGCGACCGATAACTTCGATCGCTCAGTGCAACCGCCAGTAGGAGAACCAGTGAAAGCGACGATGCCAGAGCTGTACGAGTTACATTTCAAGAATGGCTCAGAGCTGCTTGGTGCAGTTAGCGATGAAACGCCGACGGTGATGATGCAATTTAGTCTACCTGCCGGGACACGTTTTGTTGAAAAGGGTAAAGAAGGTCTTGCCCAATTGACCGCTGCGATGTTGCAAGAAGGTACAACGAAACGCAGTGTCGAAGAGATTCAAGCTGAGCTTGATAAACTGGGTAGTGTTATCTCTGTTAATGCCACAGGTTATACAACAAACATCAGTGTTTCTGCTCTAGAAAAGAACTTAGAGCCAACGTTAAAAATTGTCGAAGAGGTGTTGCTGTCTCCTGCATTTAATCAAGATGATTTCGAGCGTGTAAAAATGCAAGCGCTAGAAGGCCTGGTATATGAGCACCAAAATCCAAGTTGGATGGCGTCACAAGCTAGTCGCCAGGTGCTCTATGGGGATTCGGTTTTTGCTCGACCAAAAGACGGCACGCAAGCAGGTGTCAGTGCATTAACGTTGGATGATGTCCGTGAATTCTACTCGAAGCATTACACGCCACAAAGTGCGCAAATCGTCGTTGTTGGTGACATCAATAAACAGGAAATTGAGCAGCAACTGACGTTCTGGAAAAACTGGCAAGATGAAGCTGCGCCATTGTATGCACCGCAAAGCATTGCTGCATTGGGTGAGCAAAAGATCCATCTTGTTGATAAACCAGGAGCGCCGCAAAGTGTGGTCATGATGGTTCGTCAAGGTATGCCTTACGACGCAACGGGCGATTTTTACCTAAGCCAACTGGCAAACTTCAACTTAGCTGGGAACTTCAATAGCCGCATTAACCAAAATCTACGTGAAGACAAGGGTTACACATACGGTGCTTACGGATATTTCTCTGGTAATCCAGAAACAGGCTCGGTGGTTTTCACCGCGCAAGTACGAGCGGATGCAACGGTTGCTTCGATCATTGAGATGGAAAATGAGCTAAATGAATACTCGCAGTCAGGTATTACTGATGAAGAGATGAAATTTATGCGTCAAGCGGTCGGTCAAAAAGATGCACTGAAATATGAAACGCCAACACAAAAAGCGGAGCTCATCAGTGATATTCTTAAGTACAACCTCGATCATGATTACTTGCAGCAAAGAAACGCTATCGTAGAAAAAGTCGATAAGCAGACGTTGAATGCGCTGGCTCAGAAATGGTTTGATCCAAATGACTATCAAATTATCGTCGTTGGTGATGCTAAATCGTTGCGTCCTCAATTAGAAAAGTTGGGGAAAGACGTAGAAGAGCTTGAAATCATTCGATAGAGTACACATTTAATAGCGGAGAAACGTTTCTCCGCTATTCATCTAGATAAGCAACTTTTCGTGGGTTATTTATCTAGATGCATTAACTATCAATAACTTAGCTTACACTTGTGTTATGTAACAAGTGTCCTGCTCCCAATATAAGCGAACCTCATTTTGACTGATTTTGCTGCGCGACTAAAAAAAGTTGCATCAAACCCCGAAGTATTTAAGCAGTTTGGACGCGGTGTTGAGCGAGAAACTTTGCGCTATCGTCAGGATGGACATCTAGCTACAACTCCTCATCCTGAAGGGTTAGGCTCTGCGTTCACAAATCAATGGATCACAACGGATTTTTCGGAATCATTGTTAGAGTTCATTACGCCTGTGTCACATGAAATTCCAGAACTGATGGCACAGCTGAAAGATATCCATCATTTCACTCAAACCAAAATGGGTGAAGAGAAAATGTGGCCACTATCAATGCCTTGCTACGTAGGCTCAGAGGATGATATTCAGTTAGCCCAGTATGGCTCTTCGAATGCAGCGAAAATGAAAACGCTGTACCGAGAAGGCCTAAAGCGTCGCTATGGCAGCCTGATGCAAATTATTTCAGGTGTCCATTTTAACTTCTCGTTTCCTGAAACATTTTGGGATGCGCTCTATGGCGAGCAAGATGAACAAGCCCGCCAAGATGCTAAGTCTGATGCGTACTTTGCGTTGATCCGTAATTACTACCGCTTTGGCTGGATGATTCCCTACTTCTTTGGTGCATCACCAGCGTTATGTGGCTCTTTTATTCAAGGTCGTGAAACCGATCTGCCATTCGAGAAGATTGGCGGGACATTATATTTGCCGAAGTCGACGTCTTTGCGTTTGAGCGATCTTGGCTATACCAATAGTGCTCAAAGTGTGCTGAAAATTGGTTTTAACAGCATTGACCAATACCTCGATGGTTTGAGTGATGCGATTCGCCACCCATCAGAAGAGTTTGCGAAAATTGGGGTAAAAGTGGATGGTGAATACCGCCAGCTTAATTCCAATATCTTACAAATTGAGAATGAACTGTACGCTCCGATTCGTCCAAAACGTGTATCGAAAAGTGGTGAGAAGCCTTCAGATGCGTTACGACGCGGTGGTGTCGAATACATTGAAGTTCGTTCTCTAGATGTTAACCCATTCAGCGCAGTGGGCTTAAATGAAGAGCAAGTACGATTCTTGGATCTCTTCCTTACCTGGGCGGCCTTGTCAGACTCAGACCCTATGGATAACTGTGAATTAGAGTGTTGGCGCGATAACTGGAATAAAGTCATTGTTTCTGGCCGTGAAAAAGGTCTAATGCTGCAAATTGGTTGCCAAGGTGAGCGTCTATCTCTACAAGATTGGGCACACCGAGTTTTCGTCGAGTTACGTCAAATAGCACAGCAAATGGATATGACCGCTGGTGGCAGTGCATACCAAGATGTGTGTAATCAACTCGAGACATGGATTGATAACCCAGAACTAACGATCTCTGGTCAACTATTAGAGCTAACGAAAGAGCTGGGTGGGCTAGGTAAAGTTGGTTGTACTCTTGGTATGAAGTACCGTGATGAAAACCTAGCTCACGGTTATCAGTACTATTCACAAGATACGATGGAAACGGAAGTAGCGTCGTCCGTGGAAAAACAAAAGCAAGCAGAGCAGAGTGACACGCTTTCTTTTGATGATTTTTTGGAAGATTACTTTGCTTACCTGAAGCAGTAATGACTAACTAAGGATTGGTGCGGTTGAACATTAAGTCGTCAGTAGTAGCGGTACTTGGAAGCGTGTTACTTGCAGGTTGTGCTACGGCACCGCCAAAGCAGCAGAATAACTTATGCGAGATATTCCGAGAGAAATCCGGTTGGTACGATGATGCCAAAGATATGGAAGATGAATGGGGGACCCCTATTCATGTCGCTATGGCCATCATTAAACAAGAAAGCAGCTTTCGGCACGATGCAAAACCACCTAAAGATTATTTGCTAGGGTTTATTCCTTGGGGACGAGTCAGCAGTGCGTATGGTTACGCTCAAGCTCAAGACCCTGCTTGGGAAGACTTCCAAGATGCCACAGGTCAGGGTGGCTCTCGTACCAACTTCGATGATTCTATGATGTTTGTCGGTTGGTATACTCATGAAACACGGCGTCAGCTAGGGATTTCATTATGGGATCCCTATAACCAGTATCTGGCTTATCATGAAGGGCGAGGTGGGTATAAGCGAGGTACTTATAATCGAAAGCCTAGTTTAATCAAAGTCGCTCGACGTGTTGAACAAACAGCGAAAACTTATGGCTGGCAGCTGAAGCAATGTCGTCAGGAATTAGAAGACAACAGCAGCTGGTTCTTTTAGCCCACAGTCAGTTCATGTGCTGTAGGGATGAATGACATTTATCCATTACCGAAAGGTACTGGAGTTACAATCAGGAGAGATGTAATGCCTTTACTCGATAGTTTTACCGTGGACCACACTCGTATGAATGCACCGGCAGTGCGAGTGGCGAAAACCATGCAGACCCCAAAAGGGGATACGATTACTGTTTTCGACTTACGCTTTACTGCGCCAAACAAAGACATTCTTTCTGAAAAAGGTATTCACACCCTAGAGCACCTTTATGCAGGCTTTATGCGTAATCACCTAAACGGTGATTCTGTTGAGATCATCGATATTTCGCCTATGGGTTGCCGCACAGGTTTTTACATGAGTCTGATTGGCACACCATCAGAGCAGCAAGTCGCAGATGCTTGGATTGCAGCAATGGAAGACGTGCTGAAGGTAGAAAGTCAGAATAAGATCCCTGAACTTAACGAATACCAATGCGGCACGGCAGCAATGCACTCTTTAAAAGAAGCACAACAGATCGCAAAGAACATTTTGGATGCTGGTGTTTCGGTGAACAAAAATGATGAACTTGCTTTGCCTGAGTCGATGTTAAAAGAGTTGCGCATCGACTAGGTGCTCATTAAGAAGCATATTGCCCCAATAAGTAAAAAAGCCTGACATGAGTCAGGCTTTTCTTTTGTTTATTTGGATGTCGATTTTTTCTTCTTCGGATAAACACGAACGAGCTTGATGCGGTTTTCTTCAATCTCAACAAGCTCCATTGGATGACCAGCCACTCTCACGCTTAAATGGCTCTCTGGAATATCTTCCAGGTGCTCCAAAATAAGACCGTTTAACGTTCTTGGGCCATCCGTTGGTAAATCCCATTTCAGGCCTTTGTTGATATCTCGGATATTGGTGCTGCCTTCAATAAGAAAGCTTCCGTCACCTTGAGGACTGATTTCATCAGAGAGGCTTGGAGAAATGGACGTCGTGAACTCACCAATGATCTCTTCCAGAATATCTTCAAGAGTGATTAGACCGATGATATCACCGTACTCATCCACGATCAGACCGATACGTTGCTTGTTACGTTGGAATTTTAACATTTGCACGTTCAGTGGTGTGCCTTCTGGGATGTAATAGACCTCATCAGCAGCACGTAATAGCGTTTCTTTGTTGAATTCGTTCTTTTCCAACATCAGACGATAAGCTTCACGCAAGCGCAGCATGCCAACCACTTCATCAATTTGGTCACGATAGAAAACTATGCGTCCATGTGGTGAGTGTGTTAGCTGGCGAACAATGGATTTCCAGTCGTCGTTAATATCAATACCGGTAATTTCATTGCGTGGGACCATAATGTCGTTCACGGTGACGTGCTCAAGATCTAAAATAGACACTAGCATGTCTTGGTGTCGGCGAGGGATCAAACCGCCAGCTTCATTTACCACCGTACGCAGCTCATCGGAGCTAAGATGATCTTCTGCTGAGTGATCCGCTCTTACACCAAGTAAGCGGATAAAGCCATTCGTAATAAAGTTAACAAGCATCACTAAAGGCGACAGTAACTTCATCAGTATGGTCAATAATATACTGCTCGCGTAGGACACACGTTCAGGGTAAAGCGCTGCAATTGTTTTAGGGGTAACCTCGGCAAAAACCAATACAACCATAGTTAGTGCACCGGTTGCGATAGCGACACCTAAATCACCATACAAACGCATACCAATAATGGTCGCGATCGCGGACGCGAGAATATTAACGAGGTTGTTGCCAATAAGAATAAGACCAATCAAACGATCTGGACGGTCTAATAGTCTTTCGACTCGCTTAGCACCCTTATGCCCGTTTTTGGCTAAGTGTTTTAAGCGATAACGATTCAGAGACATCATCCCTGTTTCTGAACCGGAAAAGTAACCTGATATGACGATAAGACACGCGAGTAGCGCAAACAAGATACCCGTAGAGATGTCGTCCAAAACGTTGCTGTTCCTTGTAAGTATTGGGTTATATAACGGTTGAGTAAGTCCGTTAAGTCAAAGAGTTAAGGCGTACTGTATTTTATCTAGCCTAAAATATAAAGGATAGGAGCCCTAGAGCTCCTTAATTCAAGATGATTTCTTTTACAAAGCGACTGCCAAAATATGCCAGAGTTAACAGTGTTGCTCCTGCAACAGCGAACCATGTGACTTTTCTACCACGCCAGCCTTTTTGATAGTGACCCCAAAGCAGTATTGAGTACACCACCCAAGCGATGAAAGAAAGAATGCCCTTATGTGCCTTACCTTGGGCAAACATATCCTGCACAAAGACAAAGCCAGTAATGAGCGTGGCAGTTAACAATAAGTTACCGATCAAAATAATTTTGAAGAGTTGACGCTCCACCATTAATAGAGGCGGCAGGTTTGGGTTAATCGCCAAAGATTTTTTTGCTTTCAGTTTGTGATCCAGCCAAGCCAACTGAAGCGCATAGAGTGCCCCGATAGTTAAAGTCGCGTATGAGAAGAGCGCAAATGAAATATGAATGAGTAGCTTAGGGTCATTCTCTAGGTGCTTTATAAACGTGCTTGGCAAAAATGTGGCAGCAGATAAATTGATGGCAGCAAAGCTATAAACGACAGGCAATAAAAACCACAGTCGGTTTTTCAACATAGCAAGGCTCATGACCAGAGAAATAATAAAACTGATCAAAGAAGCCACGTTGAGAATACTCAGGTTTTGACCTGAACCATCAAAAATCAGATCACTCAAAATCCACGCATGAAAAACAAGCGCACAGGCAGCACTAGCAAACACTGTTTTTGCTTTGATTCCTGACTGTTGTGAGAGTCCGGGTATGATGGTCGCAATCGCCAAGACATAAAGTATGGCGGCCGCGATGGCTATTAAGCTATCCATGAATCCTAAATATTATTGTGCACGATGGAGAAATTATACCTTGCATTACACTTTGGGGCTACGTTATATCCGACATCAATCGTGAGAGATGAGATATTGAAATTAATAAGTTACCGCACCATATATAAATAGAGACAAGAATAGGACAGCGGTACGGGTATGACTCAGACCTTGGCTAATGTATACTCACACTAATTAATCGCCATTTTAGCGAAGAGACAAAGATGTTTGAGAATTTAACGGATCGATTATCCAAAACGCTGAAAAATATCAGTGGTAAAGGTCGTCTGACCGAAGACAACATTAAAGAAACCCTACGTGAAGTCCGAATGGCTCTACTTGAAGCTGACGTTGCGCTTCCGGTCGTTCGTGAATTTGTGAACCGCGTTAAAGAAAAAGCGGTGGGCGTAGAAGTTTCTAAATCTCTGACTCCAGGTCAGGAATTTATCAAGATCGTTCAAACAGAACTTGAAGCCGTAATGGGTGAGTCGAATGAGGCGCTAAACCTTGCCGCTCAACCACCTGCTGTGCTTCTTATGGCAGGTCTACAAGGTGCGGGTAAAACCACATCGGTAGGTAAGTTATCTAAGCTTCTAAAAGAACGTGACAAGAAGAAAGTTTTGGTTGTGTCTGCCGACGTTTACCGTCCTGCGGCAATCAAGCAGCTTGAAACACTGGCATCAGACATCGGTGTTGACTTCTTCCCATCATCACCAGACCAAAAGCCTATTGATATCGCCAATGCAGCGATTGACCATGCGAAGAAAAAATTCTACGACGTACTTATTGTCGATACCGCAGGTCGTTTGGCAATTGATGAAGAGATGATGGGGGAGATCAAAGATCTTCACGCAGCTATCAACCCAGTAGAAACGCTATTTGTTGTTGACGCCATGACGGGTCAAGACGCAGCAAATACAGCAAAAGCCTTTGGCGATGCGCTACCTCTTACCGGTGTAGTTCTAACTAAGGTTGATGGTGATGCTCGTGGTGGTGCGGCACTTTCAGTACGCCATGTCACGGGCAAACCAATCAAATTCTTGGGTGTCGGTGAAAAAACTGACGCGCTAGAACCGTTCCACCCAGATCGTGTTGCTTCACGTATTCTTGGCATGGGTGACGTTCTGTCTTTGATTGAAGACCTACAACGCAACGTTGACCAAGAAAAGGCAGAAAAGTTAGCGAAGAAGTTCAAAGAGAAGAAAGGTTTCGACCTTGAAGATTTCCGTGAACAGCTAGGCCAGATGCAAAACATGGGCGGCATGATGGGGATGATGGATAAGCTTCCAGGAATGTCCCAGCTACCAGACAATGTGAAAGATAAAGTCGATGACAAGATGTTCAAACAGATGGAAGCGATCATCAGCTCCATGACAATGAAAGAACGTCAACGCCCAGAAATTATCAAGGGCTCGCGCAAGAAGCGTATCGCGGCTGGTTCTGGTGTGCAGGTTCAAGATGTAAACCGCTTACTAAAACAGTTCACCCAAATGCAGAAAATGATGAAAAAGATGCAAAAAGGTGGCATGAAAGGCATGATGCGCAACATGCAAGGCATGATGGGCGGCATGGGTGGTGGCGGTGGCTTCAACCCATTTGGTCGTTAATTAATCGATCACGCATAGATTCAGGGTGTTAGGTACGTCACAAACTTTAAATTCAATTTATGTTGGTGAAAAAGTAACTAAACTCCTTGCATTGCTCCGGGAGAAGAGTAAAATTCCGGAGCTTTATTTTGGCACGAGACCCCAAACTGTTTAATTTCTTGAATGGTTTTTGGGGTTAATTTTATTTTTGAGAAAGCAAAGAGGACGACATGGTAACCATTCGTTTGGCACGTCACGGCGCTAAAAAGCGTCCATTTTATCAAATCGTAGTAGCGGACAGCCGCAACGCTGCAACTGGCCGTTTCATCGAGAAAGTTGGTTTCTTCAACCCAACTGCTAAAGGTCAAGAAGAAGGTCTACGTCTAGACCTAGACCGCGTTAACCACTGGGTTGGTCAAGGCGCGTCAGTATCTGACCGTGTTGCTAAGCTAGTTAAAGACGCTCAAAAAGCGGCTTAATTTTTTACTTGAAAAGTAGAAACTAGTTTATGTCGATGAAAGGTAAAGAAACAATGAGCAACGAAAAGATTGTTGTAGGCAAGTTTGGTGCTACTTACGGCATTCGTGGTTGGCTTAAAGTTTTTTCCTACACAGACAATGCTGAAAGCATTTTCGATTACAGCCCTTGGTACATTAACCAAAAGGGCAAGTGGGTTGAGTACAAAGTAGAAAGCTGGAAGCGCCATAACAAAGGTATGGTGGCTAAGCTGGAAGGCATGGATGTTCGTGAAGACGCGCATCTAATGACGAACTTTGAAATTGCTATTGACCCTGCGGTACTTCCTGAATTGTCAGAAGATGAGTTCTACTGGCGCGAATTGTTTGGGATGCAAGTTGTAACTACTAAAGGTTACGATCTAGGTGTCGTTACTGACATGCTAGAAACTGGCTCAAACGATGTTCTGGTTGTTAAAGCAAATCTTAAAGATGCTTTCGGGCAGAAGGAACGATTAATCCCGTTCCTTGAAGAGCAAGTGATCATTAATGTTGATCGCGAAGCTCAACGGATCGAAGTTGACTGGGATCCTGGATTCTAATCTCCAAAATTACAGAGCGAGATAAACATGTGGGTTGGCGTTATTAGCCTTTTTCCAGAAATGTTCCGTTCTGTTACTGATTTTGGAGTAACAGGTCAAGCGGTTAAAAAAGGTCTTTTGTCGATTGAGACTTGGAATCCTAGAGATTTCACTCACGACAAACATCGCACAGTCGATGACCGACCTTACGGTGGTGGCCCTGGTATGTTAATGATGGTTCAGCCTTTGCGCGATGCCATTTATACCGCGAAAGCAGCCTCACCGGGCAAGACGAAAGTCATCTACCTTTCTCCTCAAGGTCGCAAGCTCGACCAGAAAGGAGTGGAAGAACTGGCAACGAATGAGAACTTGCTTCTGATTTGTGGTCGTTATGAAGGGGTAGATGAGCGCATCATTCAATCTGAAGTCGACGAAGAATGGTCGATTGGTGATTTTGTGATGACGGGTGGTGAGATACCAGCCATGACGTTAATCGACGCTGTCTCTCGGTTTGTTCCGGGTGTACTAGGGGATTTCGCGTCAGCAGAAGAAGACTCTTTTGCAAATGGCTTGTTAGATTGCCCTCACTATACGCGTCCAGAAGTATTGGATGACAAAGAGGTACCAGCGGTACTGATGTCAGGCAATCACAAGGACATTCGTCAATGGCGACTCAAGCAGTCGTTGGGCCGTACTTGGCTAAGAAGACCAGAGCTCCTGGAAAACCTAGCTCTGACTGACGAACAGGAACAATTACTTGCTGAGTTTGTTAATGAGCATAAAGCCATTAAAGGACATAACGCAAAGTAACCTAATTTATTTAGTATCAGTTTATTCTAGGAATTTAAAAAATGAGTAACATCATCAAAGCTCTTGAAGAAGAGCAAATGAAATCAGACCTACCTAAATTTGCACCAGGTGACACTGTTGTAGTTCAAGTTAAGGTAAAAGAAGGTGACCGTGAGCGTCTACAGGCTTTCGAAGGCGTTGTAATCGCAATCCGTAACCGTGGTCTACACTCTGCTTTCACTGTACGTAAGATCTCTAACGGTGAAGGTGTTGAGCGTACGTTCCAAACACACTCTCCAATCGTTGATAGCATCGAAGTTAAACGCCGTGGTGCAGTACGTCGTGCCAAGTTGTACTACCTACGTGAGCGTTCTGGTAAGTCTGCTCGTATCAAAGAGAAACTTGCTAAGAAGTAATGCTATAACTAGCGTTCTCATCTTAAACGGAGTCCTTTTAGGGCTCCGTTTTTTTATTTGTGTAATTAGCTTGCTCGTTTCTTTTCACCCGACCTGCACTGTCGATGCTCATGCACTGACGTACACTCCACGCCTCTGTCTTGTTGTGAATAGATTCCTGATGTCGCTATGGCTCCTCGGAATGACAGGAAATGATGGTCAAAGATTACAGAGTACCGTGGTTAAAATTCGTCATTCTGGACAGCGACGAAGGAGCGTGATTCAGAATCTACTAGTCGAGCATAAAATTGTTTAAGTTGTTAGCTTCATCCTTGCTATGAGTAGATTCCTGATGCCGTTATGGCTCCTCGGAATGACAGGAAATGATGGTCAAAGATTATAGAGTACCGTGGTTAAAATTCGTCATTCTGGACAGCGACGAAGGAGCGTGATTCAGATTCCCCAAGAAGGAACCTAGGGTATTCCTTTACCCTAGGTCTCAATTTAATACTGGTCTTCAGACCAGCCATCACTATCGGACATATCGGGTGCGCCTGGGATGGTGTTTTCTTCATCTGCCCATTCACCAAAGTCAATCATTTGGCATTGTTTACTGCAGAAAGGGCGATGAGGACTTTGTTCTCCCCATTCTACGTCGGCGCCACATTGTGGGCATTGAACGATGGTAACTTTAGACATAGTTGAGCGTCCCATTACTAATTGGTGTTAAAGGGTAGTATACCTAAACGAATTAAAGATGGCTTATTCAACGCGCTATTGCTGCTACGAAATTTTATCAAATATAAGCGCAATAAAGCGTTGAATTTTAGATTATGGAGGCGAGGCGTAGTGTCGTCTTAGCTGCACACAGCAAGTTCAAATTCAATATCTTGTGTGCACGCTTGACCGTTTTCAAACGACATGAACTTGATCGCAAAGCGATTTTTATGACCTGAAATCATAGGATAAACGCCATATTCCATTGGGATGTGAAGTCTTAGAATGTTGGCTTCATCAGCGTCGCTTTGGAAGAAACCTGCACGACCGATTTGAGCTTTGAAATGTCCGGTCTCTCTAGTGAGCTTTAACCATAACGAAAGCGCATCAGATAAGGGCTTTAAGCTTGCTTGCCACTGTTGTGCATCACGCTTTTTACGTTCAATAGGTAGATGAAGCCAGTAGTGTAATGCTGGCAGATCAAAACAGCATGAACCACCCGGTAGATTAAAGCGTTGGCGGATAGAGCTTAAGAAGCGATCTTCTTTTAATGCTTGGCCAAAACGTTCAGCACCCATTAGTTGGCTATGAACGACATCTATCTCTTGTAGCAAGGTATTTAATGCGTCTTGATCGACACCATCAACATTTAGCCAATGGCGGTACGACAGCCGTTGCTTCTCAAGATCTTTAGCCAGTTCACTTTTCAGTTGGATTTGTTCGAAGATCTCAACCATATCGAATAACGCACGGAAAAACAGTTGATACTGATGATTTTCGCTAAACCCAGAGGCCAAGTGAGCCTGACGCAGCAGAGACTCCACTCTTAGATAAATACGAGTTTTCTCATTTAACGGATGTTCAAATTTGTGCGTGGTCATCGACATAAGCCTTTGTGAGTTTCGTTCCTATTTTCGCAGATTTTTCTTACACATGGCTAGGTACTTTTCGTGCAAATCTGTGATTTGAAGCAAAAGATCAGGGTCACTTGGATTATTCTTAACCACATCGTCTGCAAGCGCGAGCCTTTGCTCTCTTGATGCTTGAGAGGCAAGGATGGCGCGAACTTGATCTTCACTCACATTGTCTCGTTTCATCGTGCGAGATATCTGTGTATTCCGTTCTACATCGACGACAAGAACGCGATCACACAAACTATCTAGCTTGTTTTCTACGAGCAACGGCACCACAAGTAACGCATACTCTGAAGTGACTTGCTGCAAATCTTCGATCATCTTTTCACGAATTATCGGGTGCAACAGTGCGTTAAGCCATGCTTTTTCATCTGAATTCGAAAAGATTTTTTCTCTCAGCTTTGCGCGATCTAAAGTTTGGTCTTCACGAACGATATCGTGACCAAAGTGTTCAATAATCGCGTTTAGGCCGGGAGTACCTGGCTCGACAACTTCTCTTGCTACAATGTCGGCATCGACGATATCGATTTTAAATTGTTGTTTGAACAGATTCGCGACGGTTGTTTTTCCACTAGCGATACCGCCTGTTAAACCAATAACCAAAGCCATTTACACTCCTAGAACTGAAGTAAAGTACCAGTTTAAAATCTGGTCGCCCCAAATTAAGCTTATCCAACCAGCAATTGCTAAGTAAGGACCGAAAGGGAAAGCTTTTTCAATTCCCTGCTTTTGCAAGCGTAGTTGAATGATGCCAAATACGATGCCAACCACAGAAGAAAGTAGAATGATCATCGGCAGTGACTGCCAACCTAGCCAAGCTCCTAGTGCCGCCAGTAGTTTAAAATCACCATACCCCATTCCTTCTTTACCAGTAAGTAGCTTAAAGCCCCAGTAAACGGACCAGAGACATAGGTAACCAGCAATAGCACCAATGACAGAATCTTGTAGAGTAACAGGACTTATTTCGACTAATGCTAAGGCAATGCCAGCCCAAGTTAATGGTAATGTTAATTGGTCAGGTAACAACATAGTATCGAGATCGATAAATGTTGCGGCGATTAAGATAAAAGTAAAAAAGAGTAGGGCAACGGTAAAGTAACTAAAACCAAAGTAATAAGCGATAAAGCCTGAACAGAACGCGGTGAGCAGTTCAATCAGTGGATAGCGTGCACTAATGGTTGCCTGACAGTTGTGACATTTGCCTTTTAAAAGCAGCCAGCTAATCACAGGAATGTTGTCGCGAATACGTATCGGTGTTGCGCATTTCTGGCAGGAGGAGCGTGGAACGCTCAAGGTCAGCACTTCTTTAGGAGGTTCTATTTTGTATTCAGGAAATGACTCGGCACATTCGCGTCGCCATTCTAGTTCCATGATTTTAGGTAGTCGATAAATAACCACATTGAGGAAGCTACCCACGATCAGACCGAAGATGGTGGCAAATACAACGAATAGCCAAGGGTAGTACTGGAATACTTCCATATTTGTCTCTTGAGCGATGAGTGAAATCAGCAAGATGCTGTTTTAAAGGAGTTAACAGCCCATTCTAGCCCAATACACTCATTAAGTTAAATATTGGCAAGTACATTGCTGTCACTAATCCGCCAACAACGATACCTAAAAAAACGATAATTAGTGGCTCTAGAATTTTACTAAGGTTGTCGACGGTGTTATCGACTTCAAACTCGTAGATCGTTGCAACTTTATTGAGCATGTCGTCAAGTCGACCAGACTCTTCACCGATCATAACCATTTGTAACACCAATTCAGGGAACACATTACAGTTGCGCATGGCTACATACATTGGCATACCTGCGGCGGTATCACGGTAAACTTCTTCTATGGCGAGTTGATAGTGTAAGTTTCCTGAGGTTTTTGATGTGGTTTTTAAACTGGTTAGAATTGGAATACCCGCTGTAAAGCTTGTGGCGAATGTTCGACTAAATTTGGCGATAGCGGCTTTTGATAATACAGGGCCCAGAACAGGAAATTTAAGCACAGAGCGGTTGAGCATTAAGCGAAAAGAATCTGAACGCTTAGAGAGGATTCTCGCCGAGGTGAATAAACTAATGGAGCCTAGTGCGATAAACGGACTCCAGTTTTGTGTCCAGGCGGAAAGATCTAACACT
This sequence comes from Vibrio sp. Vb1026, assembly GCF_033338745.1. Classification (NCBI taxonomy): domain Bacteria; kingdom Pseudomonadati; phylum Pseudomonadota; class Gammaproteobacteria; order Vibrionales; family Vibrionaceae; genus Vibrio; species Vibrio sp. Vb1026. Next base: position 109,533 of record NZ_JAWOTH010000015.1, on the reverse strand, counting down.
TGCCTGGTAAACCAAGGTAAGTCAGCACCAAAACCAACAAACATTTTTTCGAACTCGGGAATGACTTTGGTGAGCATGATAAACGACACGCCTAACGCTACGAGCACTACCATCGCTGGGTAAATCAGTGCTTTGATCAATTTCGCACGGAGTTGTTCATTTTTTTCTCGGTAGGTGGCTAAGCGCTCGAACACTTCTGCTAAGTTACCGGATTGCTCACCTGTGGCGATAAGATCAGTATAGAGTGGGTCAAAGTGTTCACTTGCAGTGCGCATGGCTTTTGACATGGGCGTCCCCGCTTCAACGGCGCGTGTCACGCTCATCAAAATGGATTTCATCTCTGCTTTTTTGTGATTCTCTGATACCAATTTTAAAGCCTGAACCAAGGGCACACCGGTTATCAACATCGTCGAAATTTGGCGGGTAAACACCGTGATGTCTCTGCCTTTCACGCGATGGCTGAGTTTAGTGAGAAACGAAATACTGCTTTTCTTTAACTTCTTGATCTTGATGTGCTGTGCGTCTAGACGCTCGCGTACTTCAATTTCCGTCATCGCGAGGGTTTGTCCAGACGTCTTTTTGCCTGAACTGTTGATGCCTTTCCAGCGGAAGTTTTTAAGTTGTGGTGTAGTGCTTTTCATGGATGTGACTGCTGATTAAAGGATTAAAAATAAAGTACGCGCTGTAGTTCACTAAAACTTGTGATCCCTTGTTTGAGTTTTTCTATGCCCGACATTTGTAACGTGCTCATACCATTTGCGATGGCGAGTTTTTCTAGTTCATGTACCGAGGCACCTTTAATAAGCGCTTCGGAAAGAAATTCATCAAAGCGCATCACTTCATAAATCCCCGTTCGGCCGGAATAACCATGGGTACACTCATTGCATCCATCGGGATTGGCTTTAAAAATGTTGTCGCTTGCTTGAATTCCGAGATGTTGTAGCTGAACGGTAAGCTCTTGTGATTGTTTGCAGTGCGAGCACAGTTTACGGGCTAAGCGCTGGGCAATAATCAAACTAAGAGATGAGGCCAAGTTAAAGCTTTCTACGCCCATGTTTGATAAACGAATAACCGTTTCAGCCGCAGAATTGGTATGTAAGGTTGAAAGTACTAAGTGACCGGTTTGCGATGCTTTTATGGCTATTTCCGCAGTGTCTAAGTCACGAATCTCACCGACCATTACCACATCGGGGTCTTGACGCAAGAAAGAGCGCAGTGCTTCGGCAAAACCAAAACCAATCTTAGGCTGAACTTGAACTTGGTTAATGCCCGATAAGTTAATTTCTACTGGGTCTTCTGCCGTGGAAATGTTGATTTCTGGCTTATTGAGGATACTCAGCCCAGTGTACAGAGATACGGTTTTTCCGCTCCCGGTTGGGCCTGTCATCAGAATCATGCCTTGTGGGCGACGCAGCGCATCCAAGTACAATTGTTTTTGTTGTTCGCTATAACCAAGCTTGTCGATATCCAATGATGCAGAGCTGCTGTCGAGCAGTCGTAGTACAATTTTCTCTCCAAATAGAGTAGGCAGCGTGGATACACGCATATCAATTGCGGTGTCTTGATTCAACTTGAGCTTAATACGCCCATCTTGTGGTAAACGTCGCTCTGCAATATCAAGTTTAGAGAGGATTTTGATACGAGCAGATAAGCGGCGACTTAAGTGGCTTGGTGGCTGCTGTGTTTCAATTAAGATGCCATCACAGCGTAGGCGCACGCGGTACATCTTTTCATAAGGTTCAAAGTGGATATCGGATGCGCCTTTGCGCACAGCGTCCAGCAGAATTTGGTTTATGTAACGGCTGACGGGCGACTCGTCTTGGCTCAAGTCTTCAATGTTGTCGATTTCATCTGCGCCCACGTCAACCAGATTGGCTAACTCTTCTTGGTTGATCTCTTTTAACCCGGACTTCTCATGACTCAATGAACGACCATATAAGCGCCGAATCGCAGCGGTCAGTTCGCGAAAATCAGCCAGAACAAGTTCGACTTGCAAGCCTGTTGCAAAACGAAAGTCGTCTTCGGCTTGAAGATTGGTTGGATCGGCAACCGCGAGAATCAAAGTTGATGAGGTGCGATTAAGCGGCAGAGCGTTGTGCCGAGTGATCAAATCTCGCAAACCTAGTGTTTGGCATAACGAAGCGTATTCGTATTGATTGAGAGAAGCGCAAGAAAGCCCGAAAACAGAGCTTAGGTGCTCCGTTAATTCATGAGATTGAAAAAAGCCAGAATTGAGCAAAGCCTCTGGCATCGAAATGCCAGAAGCTTTGACTTGCTCTATTAACGATTCTTCTTGGGAAAAAGTCAGTAACCCTTTTTGGCGAAGAACCGTGGAGAGGTTAGTTAGCACTGCTTAACTTCTTAGGAGCATGCTTTAGGCTTTACACCTGTAGCAGTAATGCCAGAGGTACAGTTCCATTGACCTGTTCCATCACGCCCTAGAGTAACGTCTTTACTGATAACGTCTGGACTTACACCGGTGCTATTAAATGTGAATTTTATTGCACCTGACGACGTACTTGCTCCTGAAGCTGAAGCTGTATAGCTAATTACACCAAGTGGAGAAGTCGGAACTGGTAGCTGGGCTGCTGTTGGAAATGAGCCATTTTCAACAACATAAGTTTCAACATTTATTCTATGCCCAGTGATGGATGCTAGTGCAGACGCTGCCTCACTTTTAGCTACATATTTTTGGTATTGTGGAACTGCAATTGCAGCTAAAACACCAATTACCGCCACCACAATCATTAACTCAATCAGAGTAAAACCCTGTTGTTTTTTCTGTTTACTGTTTTTCATTTTTAACCCTTTCCTAAAAATTAATAATGCTCTTGCATTGGCGAAAGATTATGGAGAGTTAAGGTGGGTTGAAAATGGGGAAGGGATGGGCTCTCGAGTGAGATAAAACTCTTTGGTGAAAAGTTGCATATCGCATGCAGAGTTTTGCGAGTAGTACTATTTTTTAGTGGATAAAAAGAAAGGGCCAATTGGCCCTTTTAAATGATGAATTACTCACAACTCACTGAGTTGGTTGAAGTAATTTAGATTGTGTTGCTTTTATTATTTGAAGCGCATCGAAAGATCCATCGCTTTTAGATGCTTAGTCAACGCGCCTACCGAAATGTAATCGACACCGGTTTCTGCGTATTCTGCGATGGTCTCTAGCGTAATGTTGCCGGAGTTTTCTAAAGCGGCACGACCTGCGTTAATCGCTACGGCTTCACGCATCATTTCTTTTGTGAAGTTATCGAGCATGATGATGTCGGCACCAGCCTCTATCGCTTGTTTCAACTCTTCTAAGCTTTCCGTTTCTACTTCTACCGGTTTGCCTGGGTTAAGCTCTTTCGCTTTTTGGATGGCTTGAGTGATGCCACCACAAGCAATAATGTGGTTCTCTTTAATGAGGTAAGCATCGAACACGCCGATGCGGTGATTAAAGCCACCACCACACGTCACGGCGTATTTTAGTGCGCTACGCAGACCTGGAATGGTTTTACGTGTATCTAGTAGACGACACTCAGTATGCGCGATTTTTTCAGCGTACTCTGCGGTAACTGTTGCGCAGCCAGACAGCGTTTGGATGAAGTTCATTGCGTTACGCTCACCAGTCAACAAGTCACGAGCAGGGCCTGTCAGCGTGCAAAGGGTTTGGTTAGGCTCGACTTTATCGCCGTCCTTTACGTGCCATTCAATACTGACCTTGCCACCGAGCTGTTTAAAAACTTCATCAGCCCATGCTTGACCACAGAACACACCATACTCACGAGTAATAATCGTTGCGGTATTGACCGCATCGGCAGGGATCAAAGATGCAGTAATGTCATTATCTGCGTCGACACTGCCACCTAGATCTTCTTTTAAGGTATCAGCGACAGAGCGAGTGATCTCTAAAGGGAGTTGTTGTTTAAGGTATTCTAGGCGTTCTTGAATGTTGTGTGTGTTCTTCATCGCAAATCTTGTCTTGAAAGGGAGATGGCAACGAATGATACTCTCCGGTGTCAATAATTTCAGCAGTTAATTTGCAAAGTAGAGAGGTTGATATGCGCCCAATTATCGAGAATGGCTGGCTGACACAAGCAAAGCATGTTCCGTCACCATTTTTTGATGCCCGCTCTGATATAAACGACATCTCTCTGCTGGTGGTACACAATATCAGTTTGCCTCCTGGGCAGTTTGGTGGACCATATATAGAGGACTTCTTCACTGGCAAGCTAGACCCAAATGAACATCCATTTTTTGAAGCTATTCACAAAATGGGCGTTTCTGCACATTGCTTGATTAAAAGAAACGGCGAGGTTGTTCAATTTGTTTCTTTTCTTGATAGAGCATGGCATGCCGGTCAATCCAGTTTCGCAGGCAGGGAGCGTTGTAATGACTATTCCATTGGTATCGAGCTTGAAGGGACAGAATTTACTGCCTACACAGAAGCGCAATATCAATCACTTGCAGAGATCACTGAGGTGATTATGCAGTCTTATCCTCAAATCACCCCGCCACGAATTACCGGTCATCAATATATTGCGCCCTTGAGAAAAAGCGATCCTGGTCTAAGCTTTGATTGGGTGAAATATAGACTGCTTATACAGCGTTGATTTGTAGCGAAAGTGTAAATTCAAAAAAGCGAAATAAATAAGGCATACGATCAGGTATGCCTTTTTTTGATACCAGAAATATTAATGATTGTTAAAAGTTAACTACATTTTTACGCTCGCACATGCCGTTTTGGTGAATAAATAGACTGATAATTTTGTCATTTTCTGTATTTCTTTTCCAAAACTGCTAGCACGTCGACTTCCCATTTGTATGCTTTATGTAATTGGTCATACCAATTCTATTGCTGTTTTAACAGTCGATTGTTATCAGAGTGTTGGAAGTAAGCTCGTTCTATGATTTAGGTCAATTTTCGGCTGGACAGTGGCGTTTTAATTATGTTAATTTCTGCACCAACTTAAAATTGGTATTACCAATTACCTGCAAGAGTAGAAGAACAATAAATTATGGCTTATCAAAGGATTCGTCAGCCAAAACTCTCTGATGTTATAGAACAAGAGTTAGAAAGGTTGATAGTGGAAGGAACATTGTCTCCGGGGCAACAACTGCCTCCAGAGCGTGAACTGGCAAAACAGTTCGATGTGTCTCGTCCTTCAGTCCGAGAAGCCATTCAACGCTTGGAAGCGAAGCGTTTGTTGACTCGTCGCCAAGGTGGCGGAACATTCGTAAGTGAGAATATCTGGAAGAGCTTTTCAGATCCCTTGTTGAATTTGTTGTCTAGTCATTCTGAAACCCAGCTTGATGTGCTTGAGTCTCGTCATGCGATGGAAGGAATTTCAGCCTACTTTGCAGCTTTACGTGGTACCGAAGAAGATTTTGCGCGTATTCAAGGTTGCCTTGAGCGCATTAGCCAAGAGCAAGCAAACAACGATATCGAAGCTGAATCTGCGGAAGTAATGCAATTTTTGATCGCTTTGACAGAGGCCGCGCACAACGTGGTTTTGTTGCACATTGTTCGAAGCTTAGCACCTTTGCTTGAGCAAAATATTCTACAAAATTTTAAATTACTACGTCGCCGCCCAGAAGCGGTCGAGAAAGTCAGTAAACACCGAGCCAATATCGTGGATGCGATTGTTTCTGGTCAGCCTGAAAAGGCGCGAGAAATGTCCCACTCGCACTTGGCTTACATCGAAGAAACATTGTTGGATTTGACTCGAGAAGAGTCTCGACGAGAGCGTTCTCTACGTCGAATTCAGCAGGGTAATGACTCGTAAGAGCGTTACTTAAATAAGTAGATCCAACCAACAGAAGGATAGATCGCCATGTCTGATATGAAGCATGACGTAGATGCACTGGAAACTCAAGAATGGCTACAAGCGCTTGAGTCAGTTGTACGTGAAGAAGGTCTAGAGCGTGCTCAATTCCTATTAGAGCAAGTTCTAGATAAAGCACGTCTAGACGGTGTTGATATGCCAACAGGTATCACAACTAACTACATCAACACGATTCCTGCAGACCAAGAACCAGCATACCCAGGTGACACAACACTTGAGCGTCGTATTCGCTCAATTATTCGTTGGAACGCTATCATGATCGTTCTACGTGCATCTAAGAAAGACCTAGAGCTAGGCGGCCACATGGCGTCTTTCCAGTCTTCTGCTGCGTTCTACGAGACATGTTTCAACCACTTCTTCCGTGCACCAAACGAGAAGGATGGTGGCGACCTAGTTTACTACCAAGGTCACATTTCACCAGGTATCTACTCACGTGCATTCGTTGAAGGTCGTCTAACTGAAGAGCAGCTAGACAACTTCCGTCAAGAAGTAGACGGCAAAGGTATTCCTTCATACCCGCACCCTAAACTGATGCCTGAATTCTGGCAGTTCCCGACAGTATCGATGGGCCTAGGTCCAATCGCTTCTATCTACCAAGCTCGTTTCCTTAAGTACCTAGAAGGCCGTGGTCTTAAAGATACTTCAGAGCAGCGCGTTTACGCGTTCCTAGGTGACGGTGAGATGGATGAGCCAGAATCACGTGGTGCTATCTCTTTCGCTGCGCGTGAGAAACTAGACAACCTATGTTTCCTAATCAACTGTAACCTACAGCGTCTAGATGGCCCTGTAATGGGTAACGGTAAGATCATTCAAGAACTTGAAGGTCTGTTCAAAGGTGCTGGTTGGAACGTAGTGAAGGTAATCTGGGGTAACAACTGGGATTCACTACTAGCTAAAGATACGACTGGTAAGCTTCTACAGCTTATGAATGAAACGATCGACGGCGACTACCAAACATTCAAATCAAAAGATGGCGCGTACGTACGTGAGCACTTCTTTGGTAAGTACCCAGAGACAGCTGCACTTGTTGCTGACATGACTGACGACGAAATCTTCGCACTTAAGCGTGGTGGTCACGAGTCTTCTAAGCTATACGCGGCATACAAAAACGCGGCAGAAACTAAAGGTCGTCCAACAGTAATCCTAGCTAAGACTGTTAAAGGTTACGGCATGGGTGAAGCGGCTGAAGGTAAGAACATCGCGCACCAAGTTAAGAAGATGGACATGACTCACGTACTACACCTACGTGATCGTCTAGGTCTTCAAGACATCCTAACTGACGAAGCAGTGAAAGAACTTCCGTACCTGAAACTTGAAGAAGGTTCAAAAGAGTACGAATACCTACACGCTCGTCGTAAAGCGCTACACGGCTACACGCCACAGCGTCTACCAAAATTCACTCAAGAATTCATCGTTCCTGAGCTAGAAGAATTCAAGCCACTACTAGAAGAACAGAAGCGTGATATCTCTTCTACTATGGCATTCGTACGTGCACTAAACGTTCTACTTAAGAACAAGAACATTGGTAAGAACATCGTTCCTATCATTGCTGACGAAGCACGTACATTCGGTATGGAAGGTCTGTTCCGTCAAATCGGTATCTACAACCCGCACGGCCAAACATACACACCAGAAGACCGTGGCGTTGTTTCTTACTACAAAGAAGCGACTTCAGGTCAGGTTCTACAAGAAGGTATCAACGAGCTAGGTGCTATGTCTTCATGGGTTGCTGCTGCGACTTCATACTCGACAAACGACCTACCAATGATTCCGTTCTACATCTACTACTCAATGTTCGGCTTCCAACGTGTTGGCGACATGGCGTGGATGGCTGGTGACCAACAAGCACGTGGTTTCCTACTAGGTGCAACTGCGGGTCGTACAACGTTGAACGGTGAAGGTCTACAGCACGAAGACGGCCACTCGCACATTTTGGCGGGTACGGTTCCTAACTGTATTTCTTACGACCCAACGTTCGCGTACGAAGTAGCTGTAATCATGCAAGACGGTATCCGTCGCATGTACGGTCCAGAACAAGAAAACGTGTTCTACTACCTAACGCTAATGAATGAAAACTACGCAATGCCAGCAATGCCAGAAGGCGCTGAAGAAGGCATCCGTAAAGGTATCTACAAGCTAGAAACTTACACGGGCGACAAAGCGAAAGTTCAGCTAATGAGCTCTGGTACTATCATGAATGAAGTACGTAAAGCAGCTCAAATCCTAAGCGAAGATTACGGCGTTGCTTCTGATGTTTACTCTGTAACGTCATTCAACGAACTAACTCGCGATGGCCAAGATGCAGAGCGTTTCAACATGCTTCACCCAGAAGCGGAAGCGAAAGTACCTTACATCCAAACAGTAATGGGTACTGAACCTGCTATCGCAGCAACTGACTACATGAAGAACTACGCAGAGCAGGTTCGTGCATACATTCCTGCTGAGTCTTTCAAAGTTCTTGGTACTGATGGCTTCGGTCGTTCAGACAGCCGTGAAAACCTACGTCGTCACTTCGAAGTGAACGCAGGTTACGTAGTAGTAGCAGCGCTAACTGAACTAGCGAAACGTGGCGAAGTTGAGAAATCTGTAGTTGCAGAAGCAATTAAGAAATTCGACATCGACACAGAGAAAACAAACCCGCTATACGCTTAATTAAGAAGGTAGATAAGAAATGGCAATCGAAATTAATGTACCAGACATCGGTGCGGATGAGGTTGAAGTTACTGAGATTCTTGTAAGCGTTGGCGACAAGGTTGAAGAAGAGCAGTCTCTGATCACAGTTGAAGGCGATAAAGCTTCTATGGAAGTTCCTGCTTCTCAAGCGGGTATCGTTAAAGAAATCAAAGTTGCAGAAGGCGACAAGGTTTCTACTGGTTCTCTAATCATGATTTTCGAAGCCGAGGGTGCAGCTGACGCTGCACCTGCTCCTGCGGCAGAAGCAGCTCCAGCAGCAGCTCCAGCTCCAGCAGCAGCGGCAGAACTAAAAGAAGTTCACGTACCAGACATCGGTGGTGATGAAGTAGAAGTTACTGAAATCATGGTTGCCGTTGGCGACAGCATCGAAGAAGAGCAATCTCTTCTAACTGTTGAAGGCGACAAAGCTTCTATGGAAGTTCCAGCGCCATTCGCAGGTACTCTAAAAGAGATCAAAGTTGCAGCAGGCGATAAAGTATCGACTGGCTCACTTATCATGGTATTCGAAACAGCAGGTTCAGGCGCTCCAGCAGCACCAGCGGCAGCTGAAGCTCCTGCGGCAGCAGCTCCAGCAGCGTCTGCGGCAAAAGAAGTGAACGTTCCAGATATCGGCGGCGACGAAGTTGAAGTTACTGAGATCATGGTTGCGGTTGGCGACACAGTGGAAGAAGAGCAATCTCTAATCACTGTTGAAGGTGACAAAGCTTCTATGGAAGTTCCTGCACCATTCGCTGGCACAGTTAAAGAAATCAAGATTGCAGCTGGCGACAAAGTGTCTACTGGCTCACTAATCATGATTTTCTCTACAACGGAAGGCGAAGTGGCGGGCGCAACACCTGCTCCTGCAGCAGCTCCAGCTCAAGCGGCAGCACCTGCAGCTCCTAAAGCAGAAGCTCCAGCGGCAGCAGCTCCAGCAGCGACTGGCGATTTCAAAGAAAACGATGAGTACGCTCACGCGTCTCCAGTTGTTCGTCGTCTAGCGCGTGAATTTGGCGTTAATCTTTCGAAGGTTAAAGGTTCTGGTCGTAAGAGCCGTATCCTAAAAGAAGACGTTCAAGCTTACGTGAAAGATGCACTTAAGCGTCTTGAGTCTGGCGCAGGTGCAGCAGCATCTGGCAAAGGCGACGGCGCGGCTCTTGGTCTACTACCATGGCCAAAAGTGGACTTCAGCAAGTTTGGTGAGACAGAAGTTCAACCGCTATCTCGCATTAAGAAGATCTCTGGCGCAAACCTACACCGTAACTGGGTAATGATCCCGCACGTTACACAGTGGGATAACGCAGACATCACGGCTCTTGAAGCATTCCGTAAAGAGCAAAACGCGATTGAAGCGAAGAAAGACACTGGCATGAAGATCACACCACTTGTGTTCATCATGAAAGCGGTAGCTAAAGCGCTTGAAGCGTTCCCAGCGTTCAACTCTTCTCTATCAGAAGACGGTGAGAGCCTAATTCTGAAGAAATACGTGAATGTTGGTATCGCGGTAGATACACCAAACGGTCTAGTTGTTCCTGTATTTAAAGACGTGAACAAGAAAGGCATCTACGAGCTATCTGAAGAGCTAATGGCGGTTTCTAAGAAAGCACGTGCTGGTAAGCTAACTGCGGCTGACATGCAAGGTGGCTGTTTCACTATCTCTAGCCTAGGCGGTATCGGCGGTACAGCGTTTACTCCAATCGTAAACGCACCCGAAGTTGGTATCCTAGGTGTGTCTAAGTCAGAAATGAAACCGGTATGGAACGGTAAAGAGTTCGAACCGCGTCTACAACTTCCACTGTCTCTATCATACGACCACCGTGTGATCGATGGTGCTGAAGGTGCGCGCTTCATCACTTACCTAAACTCATGTCTATCTGACATTCGTCGTCTAGTTCTGTAATAGAAATTAGATGAATGAGAGGCGGCAACTTAGCCGCCTCTGCTAATCATAATTACCGACAATTTGGTTATCAGCCTTGCTTCGTTCAGGGTTTTCACAATCGAATTGTTGTCTAGCTCACAGGCTAAATTGATTTACTTTTCACACCATTAACATCTCTGTAAACTGTTAGCGGTCTGAAAATAACTGTTTAAAACAAATCTCTCTTAAACATAAAAAATCGATACCCACTCAGCCTGTTAGGGATAATGACTACAAGAGGTCAAAATGAGCAAAGAAATTAAAGCCCAAGTTGTTGTACTTGGTTCTGGTCCTGCTGGTTACTCCGCTGCATTCCGTTGTGCGGACTTAGGTCTTGAAACTGTACTAGTTGAACGTTACAGCACGCTTGGCGGTGTATGTCTGAACGTGGGTTGTATCCCATCTAAAGCACTGCTTCACGTTTCTAAAGTAATTGAAGAAGCGAAAGCGATGGCTGACCACGGCGTTGTGTTCGGTGAGCCTCAAACAGACATCAGCAAAATCCGCATCTGGAAAGAAAAAGTTGTTAACCAACTAACTGGCGGCCTAAGCGGTATGGCTAAGATGCGTAACGTAACAGTAGTTAACGGTTACGGTAAGTTCACTGGCCCTAACTCTATCCTTGTAGAAGGCGAAGGTGAGCCAACAGTTGTTAACTTTGACAACGCAATCGTTGCGGCTGGTTCTCGTCCAATCAAACTGCCATTTATCCCGCATGAAGACCCACGTATTTGGGACTCTACTGACGCTCTTGAACTAAAAGAAGTGCCAGAAAAACTGCTTATCATGGGCGGTGGTATCATCGGTCTAGAAATGGGTACGGTTTACCACTCTCTAGGTTCTAAAGTTGAAGTTGTTGAAATGTTTGACCAGGTAATTCCTGCAGCAGACAAAGATATCGTGAAAGTATTTACTAAGCGTATCAAAGACAAGTTCAAGCTAATGCTAGAAACGAAAGTAACAGCAGTTGAAGCAAAAGAAGACGGTATCTACGTTTCAATGGAAGGCAAGAAAGCGCCAGCTGAAGCTGAGCGTTACGATGCGGTTCTAGTTGCTATCGGTCGTGTACCAAATGGTAAGCTAATCGACGGTGAAAAAGCGGGTCTAGAAATTGACGAGCGCGGCTTCATCAACGTTGATAAGCAAATGCGTACTAACGTTCCTCACATCTTCGCGATCGGTGATATCGTTGGTCAACCAATGCTTGCTCACAAAGGTGTGCATGAAGGTCACGTAGCTGCTGAAGTTATCTCTGGTAAGAAGCACTACTTCGACCCTAAAGTTATCCCTTCAATTGCGTACACTGAGCCAGAAGTAGCTTGGGTTGGTAAGACTGAAAAAGAAGCGAAAGAAGAAGGCATCAAGTACGAAGTAGCAACATTCCCATGGGCAGCATCAGGTCGTGCAATCGCATCTGACTGTGCAGACGGTATGACTAAGCTAATCTTCGACAAAGAAACTCACCGCGTAATCGGTGGTGCTATCGTTGGTACTAACGGTGGTGAACTACTTGGTGAAATCGGCCTTGCAATTGAGATGGGCTGTGATGCAGAAGATATCGCTCTGACTATCCACGCTCACCCAACTCTACACGAGTCTGTAGGTCTAGCTGCTGAAGTATTTGAAGGTTCAATCACTGACCTGCCAAACAAAAAAGCAGTTAAGAAGAAGTAAGCTTTTTCTGACTGAATGATAGAAGCCGCTGCATTGCAGCGGTTTTTTTATGCTTGTTATATAGGAATATAAATGTGTGCTTAGCAGACAATAAAAAGCCCACCAAACGGTGGGCTGACATATATTACGAGCTAAGCTTTAGTGTTCACGGTTGTAAATGCAAAGCATATCTAAGTATGAATTCACTAGATGTTTCAGCTCCGCTTCACCTTTAGCGCGGTTCGCTTGGACAAACAGTGAGTAACAAATACCGTGGAACAGGTTTGCCAAGTGTTCTGAATCGTGCTGGTCACACACTTCGCCACGTTCAATTGCTTTAATGAACATGTTTTGTACCAGCAACTGGTTAGTACGGTTAGTTGAAACAAACAATGGCCATACTTCGTCACGTGTTGAAGCACTCCACTCGAACCATACTTTTAGCCAGTGACAATCTTGGCTGACAAGCTCGATCATCGCATTAGTAATATTGGCGATGTTTTCACGTGCATGTAAGTCTAGGTCTATGTTATCCGATAGGAAGTTTGAGAACTGACGTACGACGTGATTGAGAACTTCATCCACCAAGTCTTCGCGTGTAGGGAAGTAGTTAAAAACAGTCGCTACAGAAACTTGAGCAATTTCTGCGATATCTGCGTGACCACCACGACCGATGCCGCGGCGTGCAAATACTTCCAATGCGATTTCCATTAACTGTTGCTTACGCTTAATTGGAGAAAGCCTAGTTCTAGGTCTCTTTGCAATTGAGTCCATATCCATTTTCCTTGCCATTTGAGTTGATATTGGGGGTAACCCCCTAATTGATTATTTTAATAGTTGCTTAAAGCAGTGATGAGTGTAATGGTGCATATGCACAAGGTCAACATCTGTAGAACAATTTATATACAGTAATGTCATTATTATTGATAAATTTAGCTATGAACTTTATAAAACTAAGACCTTCTTCCAAGATTTTTTGGCAACAGGATGCGACTTTCAACCCAATGAACGTGGTGATACACTACACGCCGTAAGATTAGGTGATCGTTTGCGTGCGACTTACCTCAACCCACAAATTTAGATTGAGCACAGTATGAAACATACAATAGAAGTCATGATTTCTGAGCAAGAAGTTCAGGAGCGAGTTCGTGAATTAGGCAAACAAATTACAGAGCGTTATCAAGGTAGTGAAGATCTTGTGTTGGTAGGCTTATTGCGAGGCTCATTTGTATTTATGGCAGACTTGGCACGTGCTATCGAACTGACTCAGCAAGTTGATTTTATGACTGCGTCAAGCTACGGCAATACGATGGAAAGCTCACGTGACGTTCGTATCTTGAAAGATTTGGATGATGACATCAAAGGTAAAGACATTCTGCTTGTTGAAGACATCATTGACACTGGTAACACACTAAATAAAATCCGTGAGATTCTTTCGCTACGTGAGCCGAAGTCTATCGCGATTTGTACGCTCCTAGATAAGCCATCTCGTCGTGAAGTGAATGTTCCTGTGGATTGGATTGGTTTCGAAATTCCAGATGAATTTGTCGTTGGGGTGGGTATTGATTACGCGCAGAAATACCGCCACTTACCATACATCGGTAAAGTTGTACCTCAAGAATAATCATTGAGAGCAGCATTAAAAATATAAAAAAAACGCCCATCTAAGATGGGCGTTTTTTGTTCAACTTTTAGATATGACTTAGCGACAAAGCAGCTTGTTATCTGTATTTAGAATCGTCGAAAGAGCTTTCTGGTAAGACGCTTCTACGGTTTCCTTAGAGTTAGAACGAATGCCTAAGTACTCTAAGCGACCATCTTCAATTCCGTATACCACACCATGAATTTCAACATCTTGTCCACGCTCCCAAGCGTTTTGCAGGATGGTTGAGTTACCCAAGTTGTACACTTGCTCTGCAACATTAAGCTCGCCTAGTTTATCCGCTCGATCTTGTTGCGGCATTTGATCTAGGTAAGTGCGGTGTTTGAAATAGATATCTCTGATATGTAACAGCCAATTATTAATAAGACCTAGCTTAGGGTTATCAATGGCTGCATTTACGCCACCACATCCATAGTGTCCACAGACAATGATGTGTTTAACCTTAAGAACGTCTACGGCGTACTGGACGACGGATAGACAGTTGAGATCAGTATGGATAACTTGGTTTGCAACATTCCGATGAACAAAGAGTTCACCTGAGTATAGTCCGGTTAGTCGCTCGGCAGGGACGCGGCTATCAGAGCAGCCAATCCAAAGAAAATCAGGCTTTTGCCCCTCAGCGAGTTTTGCGAAGTATTCAGGTCGATCAGATTTGATCTCTTGAGACCATTTCGAATTGTTTTCAAATAACTGTTTTATTTCCGGCATTTTGCAAACTACTTCCCTTAAAAGACAAAATCGCTGCCGCTGTTTGTGTGCACATGCAAGCGATCAGTGTTGTAACTATACACAATGTTACAATTTCGATCTCGTTAAATATTCGTCAGATAGGACTCATCTGACTAGTTTTCATTAAGAAAAAAGTAAAATCTGGTGAAACTATTTGTGGTGTGAATTTAGCCTTAATCTATTTATGGTTTAAATTTTCGCCTAGCTCGTTAAAGTAGTGATATTTTACTTTTTAAAATTGAATGCAGGGAAAATCAGCAGTGTTCGGTAGTCGTTTTGAAGATATCAATTTCAAAGGGGATGTATTTGGCGGGGTAACCACGGCGATTATCTCTCTCCCTCTGGCGTTAGCGTTTGGTGTTGCATCCGGAGCCGGTGCTGAGGCCGGCCTTTGGGGAGCAATAATGGTCGGTTTGTTTGCCTCGTTATTTGGTGGTTCTAATACGTTAATATCAGAACCGACAGGGCCAATGACGGTAATCATGACCGCAGTATTAACCAGTATGATGGCGAAATACCCAGAAACGGGCATGGCTATGACTTTCACGGTTGTCATGATGGCTGGCGCGTTCCAAATCCTATTGGGGACGTTAAAACTGGGTAAATACGTTACCTTGATGCCTTACAGCGTTATTTCCGGGTTTATGTCTGGCATTGGTGTGATTCTTATCATTCTGCAGTTATCGCCTTTGATGGGGCATGCCGCGCCTTCAGGGGGAGTACTCGGAACGTTATCTGCTTTGCCGGAGACCATTTCTAACCTTAAGTTCAGTGAGTTGTTTTTGGGACTACTGACTTTGGGGATTCTTTTTTTCTTCCCTAAGCAATATCGTAAATACGTTCCTGCACAGCTCGTGGCATTGGTCGCGGTGACTTTATTGTCTGTGATTCTCTTTGATACAGAAGATATTCGTCGTATCGGTGAAATTCCTGCTGGGTTACCTTCTCTCGTCGCCCCTTATATTGACACAGATATGTTTGTCGAGATGGTCATTGATGCATTAGTGCTCGGCACATTAGGTTGTATTGATACTTTGTTAACGGCGGTTATCGGTGACTCATTAACTCGTAAAGAACACGACTCAGATAAAGAGCTGCGAGGTCAAGGGTTAGCTAACATGATCTCAGGCTTGTTTGGTGCGCTGCCAGGGGCGGGGGCTACCATGGGGACGGTAACGAATATCCAAGTTGGGGCTCGTTCGCCATTATCTGGTGTGATTCGTGCACTAATGTTGGCGTTGGTTGTACTGGTTGCTGGCGGATTAACAGAGCCAATCCCGATGGCTGTGTTAGCAGGCATTGCGGTGTATGTTGGCTTTAACATCCTAGACTGGAGCTTTATTCAGAGGGCACATAAGGTAAGCTTTTCCGGAATGGCGGTGATGTATGGCGTTATGTTGCTTACAGTATTCGTTGATCTTATCGTTGCGGTGGGTTTAGGCGTCTTTATCTCGAACATTATCATCATCGAGCGTTTGAGCCGAGAGCAGGCGCGACAAGTAAAAGCGATCAGCGACGCGGATGAAGATGATGTGCCGCTGACTGACAGCGAGCGTGGTTTGTTGGATCGTGCTAATGGTAAAGTGCTGTTCTTTTATCTTTCCGGTCCGATGATCTTTAGTGTTTCTAAAGCCATTTCACGTCAGCACTCTAGTATTTCTGACTATGACGTGATGATTCTCGATCTTACGGATGTACCAATGATTGATGTGACCGTCGGTTTGGCGTTAGAGAATGCGATTAAGGATGCTCTCGATGCCAATTGTGCCGTGTATTTATTATGCCCGAATGAGCGAACACGAGAACAGCTAGAGAAATTCCATGTGATTGACCTTGTGCCTGATGAAAATATGTACCAATTCCGTTACGAAGCATTGAATGCGGCGGTGGCACATGTTGAGGCAGACCAGTATCAGCGCATAACGGCGTAATCATTCTGACAGTTAAAAACGCAACAGTGTCCTGTTGCGTTTTTTTATGCTCTATTTTGTCTTACTCAGAGATAACCTTTACGAGGCAAGGGTTATATTTCCAATATTATCGAAAGGTTTATTTGTAATCATCGTTATTCAACGATAAACTGATGGACCTCCAATACGATACCCAAGGCGATTTTGTAGTAAACCGCTGATAAATATGAGTCGGTATTAGTAATCACAAACAAACGGCAATCAAGACCTTATGTACGCATTAGAAATTGAACAACTGCGCAAGACGTATGCAGGTGGCTTTGAGGCGTTAAAAGGTATAAGTCTCCAAGTGAAAAAGGGTGACTTCTACGCGCTTCTGGGTCCCAATGGTGCAGGAAAATCGACCACGATTGGCATCATTTCCTCCTTAGTGAATAAAACCTCCGGAACGACGAAAGTTTTCGGTTATGACATTGATACCGACCTCGAATTGGCCAAGCAGAATTTAGGCTTGGTGCCACAGGAGTTCAACTTCAACCAGTTTGAAACCGTTGAGCAAATTGTGATGCAGCAAGCTGGCTATTACGGTGTGTCTAAAGTATTAGCCAAAGAAAGAGCAGAAAAATACCTGAAAAAATTGGATTTATGGGAAAAACGCCAAGAGCGTGCTCGTAACCTATCCGGTGGGATGAAGCGTCGTTTAATGATCGCAAGAGCTTTGATGCACGAGCCGCAATTACTCATTTTAGATGAACCAACGGCTGGAGTGGATATTGAACTACGCCGCTCAATGTGGGGGTTTCTGAAAGAGATCAACCAAGAGCAAGGAATTACGATTATTTTAACGACACACTACCTAGAAGAAGCGGAGATGCTGTGTCGAAATATCGGCATTATTAATCGTGGTGAGCTGATTGAAAATACCACCATGAAGGCGTTACTAGGTAAGCTAAGCGTCGAGACATTTATCTTGGATATTGAGTCAGAAGTCGAGGTGCCTGAGCTTGAAGGTGTTAATCGACAAAGTATTGTTGATGGCTCTTTAGAGATAGAACTAGATAAGAGCCAAGGATTGAATTCGGTATTCAGTCAGTTAACAGAGCATGGCATTAAAGTTCTCTCAATGCGTAACAAAGCCAACCGACTTGAAGAGTTGTTTGTCAGCATTGTAAGAGAGGGGAGTAATTAAATGTACGGTTTATATTGGACGGCATTTCGCAGCTTGCTGAGCAAAGAAGTCACTCGTTTTACACGTATTTGGGTGCAAACCTTAGTGCCGCCAGCCATTACGATGACGTTGTACTTCATCATTTTCGGCAATCTTATTGGCTCTCGAATTGGTGAGATGAGCGGCTTTAGTTACATGGAGTACATTGTTCCAGGTTTGATCATGATGTCGGTGATCACTAACTCATACTCGAACGTGGCGTCGTCATTCTTTAGTGCAAAGCTACAGAAGAATATTGAAGAACTGCTGGTGGCACCGGTACCAAACTATGTGATTATTGCTGGCTATGTGATGGGCGGCGTGACTCGAGGTTTGTTGGTCGGTGCAATTGTTACTTGTGTGTCACTTTTGTTCGTTGATTTGCAAGTGGAGCACTGGGGCATTATTGTCGCGACTGTCTTCATGACGTCGGTTGTATTTGCTCTCGGTGGCTTGATCAATGCGGTTTACGCAAAAACGTTTGATGATATTTCGATCATCCCTACGTTTGTATTGACTCCTTTAACTTACTTGGGAGGAGTCTTTTATTCGATTAGTCTGCTGCCTGAATTTTGGCAAGGCGTTTCTAAGATCAACCCAATCGTCTACATGGTGAATGCGTTCCGCTACGGCTTTTTAGGTGTCTCGGATGTGGGCATTGTCACTTCATTTAGTGTACTTGTAGTGTTTATTGTTGCACTGTATGCCATTGCGCATTATCTAGTAACCAAAGGGATTGGGCTAAGAAGCTAAGCCATTCTCATAAAGCAAAGAGCGGCGATTCACGCTGCTCTTTCGCGTGCATAACAATACATACCCATACAATTTTTCGGTTTTTATCATGGTAGGTTTCAATCATTTGTAATAAATGAGTGATCCTATGAATATTGTCCCGCCGCCGCCTTTCTCCTATCAGTTACTTAAGCCCAAATATTGGTCTGTATGGCTGGCATTTGGATCTTTAGCGATTCTTGTTAATGTACTGCCATACGTAGTATTGCGAATCTTAGGTAGAAGCATCGGCTGTATTGCGATGCATGTAATGAAGCGCCGACACAAGATCGCTCTGCGTAATCTCCAGCTGTGTTTCCCTGATTTTACGGATTGGCAATGTAAGGACGTAGTACGAAAAAACTTTCAATATACTGGAATGGCGATCATCGAAACCGGTATCGCTTGGTTTTGGCCAGATTGGCGGATACGTCGGATAACCTCTATTGTTGGAAAAGATCGTTTACTCGCTGAGGAAAAGAATGGACGTGGTGTGTTGGTGGTGTGCAGTCACCATTTAAACTTGGAGATAACCGCTCGTATTTTTAGCCAGTTTGCCCAAGGTTATGGCGTTTATCGCCCAAATTCGAATCCTGCTTATGAGTTTATTCAACATCGAGGTCGAACTCGTTTTGGACATCAAATGATTGATCGAAAAGACGTGAAATCAATGCTCAAAGTTCTGAAAAATGGTCATCGACTTTGGTATTTGCCCGACCATGATTATGGCGTTAGCCATTCTGTTTTTGCGCCGTTTTTTGCTGTTGAACAAGCGGCGAGTACCGTCGGGTCTAGTGTTCTCATTGATGCAACAAAGTGCGCGGTTATATCTGGCGTTACAGTGAGTAAAAATCACCATTACACGCTGTACATTGGAAAAGACATTAGCGAGCGTTTCGAGAGACGTAATGCGGTTAAAGCGGCAAGCATCTTGAATCAAGAGCTTGAGAAAATGATAAAACGTGATATTCCAGCGTGGATGTGGCTGCACAAGCGGTTTAAAACTCGCCCTGAAGGGTTAGATTGCGTCTATACGTAGAGTATAAAAAAGGTCGACTAAGAGTCGACCTTTTTACTTTTATGACTCAGAGCTTACTCTGCGTTCTCTGAGTTTGTATTGTTAGATTCAGCTTCTTCCTTCGCTTCGACAACCATATCTACCGTTTGGTTATCGATAAGACGAGCCTTGCCTAGGAACGCAGACATCAGAATGACAGCTTGTGTCGTTTCTGGTGTGATCACTTGTAATGTACGAGCATCACGAATGAAGATCTCATCAGGGTGCAGACCTGCAGCTCGAAGTTGGTCGCTTGCATCTTCGATGATCGATGCGTAGTCATCGCGGCCACCGCGAATGGCACTGCTGATCCAACGCATTGTACGAGCAAGTACAGGCGCACGTTGACGCTCGTCCAGCGTAAGCAAGCCATTGCGTGAACTCATTGCTAAACCGTCCATTTCACGTACGGTTGGTACACCGATGATTTCAATGTCCATTGCTAGGTCATCAACCATCTTGCGGATAACAGCAAGTTGTTGGAAGTCCTTCTCGCCGAAGCACGCGACATCCGGTTGTACGATGTTAAACAGCTTATTCACAATCGTCGTCACGCCACGGAAATGACCTGGTCGAGACGCGCCTTCGAGAATTGTTGATAGGCCAGGGACATCGACGAAGGTTTGCTTGTCCAGACCTTCTGGGTAGATAACTTCTGGTGTTGGCGTAAATACCACATCGACCCCTTCAGAGGTTAACTTGCTTAAGTCTTCCTCTAGCGTGCGTGGGTAATTATTTAAATCGTCTGCACGATCAAACTGCATCGGGTTAACAAAGATGCTTACGACAACGATATCAGCGTATTCGCGTGCTTTACGCACTAAGGTTAAGTGGCCTTCGTGAAGGTTGCCCATGGTAGGGACAAACGCCACTTTACGACCTTCACGTTTAAAGGTTTTAAGGTGTTCACGAACTGCTGAGATTTCCGCAAAAGTTTGCATGCATTTATCCTCTAGGCAATGGTATGAGCGTCGTCTGGGAATACACCGTTGGCTACATCTTCAATGTATTTAGTAACGGCTTTGCGCATATCACCTGTTTCAGCAAGAAAGTTTTTGGAGAATTTCGGCATGTAGTTGGCAGAAATACCAAACATATCATGCATTACGAGAATTTGACCATCTGTTACGTTACCTGCACCAATACCGATAACAGGAACGTCAAGCACTTGCGTAATACGTTCAGCAAGCTCAGCTGGTACGCATTCTAGTAAGACGATTTGAGCGCCTGCTTCTTGCAGCGCTAATGCGTCTTTTACCATGCGGTCTGCTTTTTCTTGATCGCGACCTTGGATTTTGTAACCACCAAAAATATTAACAGCTTGAGGAGTTAAACCAAGATGAGCACAAACTGGAACTGATCGTTCAGTGAGCATTTTCACCGTGTCGACAAGCCAGTCACCACCTTCAATTTTTACCATATTGGCACCAGCACGCATCAGTTTAGCCGCATTTTCGCAAGCTTGCTCTGGCGTGGTGTAGCTCATGAATGGCATGTCTGCCATCAACAAACAATTTGGGCTACCAGCGCGTACGCAACGAGTATGGTAAGCGATATCATCGACCGTTACTGGCAGAGTATCGTTGTGACCTTGCAAAACCATACCTAGAGAATCACCAACAAGAAGTACTGGCATTTCTTGGCTTTCAAACAGTTGGGCAAAGCTCGCATCATAAGCGGTTGAAGTAGCAAATTTACGACCTTCTTGCTTCCACTTGATCAGGTCGTTGATGGTCATTTTTTTCATGGTTTTATCCTTACTAGGAGTTGGCTATGACTGCCAGATACTGAGGCCGTTTCTATCTACTTGTTCCAGTAGTTTAGAGACCTCGGTCCCATCAGGGAGTTGTAAACTTGGTGCAATTTCCGCAAGAGGGTAGAGTACGAATTCACGCTCTTTCATTCCATAATGAGGAACGATCAGCCTCTCGGAATTAATCACCTCATTGCCATAAAGCACAATGTCGAGGTCCAAGGTTCTTGGTCCCCAGCGTTCGTCTTTACGGACACGCCCTTGTTCTTGCTCTATAGCTTGTGTGCAATTGAGCAATTCAATAGGCGTCAAACTGGTGTTAATAGACACAACCGCATTGATGTAATCCGGTTGGTTTTGTGGCCCCATTGGCGTGCTGCTGTATAGCGAAGAAGCTTGAACAAACTCTGATTTAGGCAGCGTTTTTAATGCTTCAATCGCTTGCTTCGCTTGGCTGACAGGATCAGCCAAGTTACTGCCTACCGCAATGTACGCTGTAATCATGATTTGGGCTTACTCTTTTTCTTGCGATAAGTTTTACGGCGGCGCTGGCCTGTTTTCGGTGATTGACCGTCTAAGTCGGCAGCCATTGCTTGACGCATTTCTCGGCCTGCATTTTGAAAAGTTTCCCACCACTTGGCAAGCTTCTGAGTGTCACCACCTTCAATTTCACCGCGCATTTCAAGAAAATCAAAGCCAGCTCTAAATTTATTGAGCTCCATAAGACGGAATGCACGTTTACCGTTACGTCGTGGAAGACGAAGCTGTAACTGCCAAATCTCGCGAATGGTTGCGGTGTGGCGTCTTGGAATGGCAATTGTGCGAACTTGCTCGTCAAGAATGATGTTGCTCGCTTCCATAATGGCGTCGTAATGGCCTAAGTTGCGCTCTTCCATCAGTTCATCGGCTTTCGCACACAGTGGGTACCACAGCATTGCAGCAAACATAAATGCTGGATTGATGCGTTTCCCATCTTCGATGCGCATGTCGGTAGAATCTAGGACAAGATCCAACATCTGCTCAGTGTGAGAGGAGTAATCTTCTGTAAAGTGCGCTGCAATCGTCGGGAATAGTTGCTGGAATAGGTTGTACTCACGCAGTAGATGGTAGGTTTCTAAGCCATGACCGGATTGCAATAATTTGAGTGACTCTTCAAAAAGACGCGCTGACGGAATGTCACCGAGCAACGGTGCCATGTGTTCGATTGGCGCTGCGGTGTCTTCTTCAATATCAAAGTCTAGTTTTACCGCGAAACGAACCGCACGCAGCATGCGCACAGGGTCTTCACGGTAGCGTGTTTCTGGATCACCAATCAGTCGAATTAGGCGATCTTCTAAATCTTCAATACCACGTGCGTAGTCGTGAATCGAGTAATCTGCGATGTTGTAGTACATCGAGTTAATCGTGAAATCACGGCGCTCAGCATCTTCATCGATGGTGCCGTAGACGTTGTCACGCAGCAGCATACCCTCTTTTGATTGCTGAGAAATGCTCTTATTCTTTTGCTCTTGGTGGTGACCACGGAACGTCGCAACCTCAATGATGTCTCGGCCAAACATAATATGAGCCAAGCGGAAGCGGCGACCAATCAAACGGCAGTTACGAAATAGCTGTTTGATCTGTTCCGGCGTTGCGTTGGTCGCAATGTCAAAATCTTTTGGTTTTTGTCCAAGCAGTAAGTCTCGAACCCCGCCACCCACAAGAAAAGCATCGAAACCAGCACCATTTAGGCGGTACAGTACCTTCAGCGCATTATCACTGATCTGCTTACGCGAAATGTTGTGCTCTTCACGAGTTATTACATTGAGAGCGAGCTCTGGAATTGTGGCAGGTTCGCTTGGTGTATAGTCGTTTGTATTCATGTGCATCTGGCAATAACTGGGTTTAATCCAATCTTGCTTTGGTTAGTTTTATACGCCTCTAGGGCCTAATTTGCGGCTAATGATAGCCTACACAATGCCATTTGAGAATCACGGTGTGATCTCGATCTCTGCTGGAAGCTGTTCCAACCGCCAGTTTTCGCAGCCCCAACGAAGAATATCTTCTATGTTGGCCGCCCTTACGGTTTCAGGTATCTCGAAACCTAAAAATGTCATGGCGCGCAATAGAGTAGGTTTTGGTGTATCTATATCAATAGCCGTCGCGTGATTTTGTTTCGACAATTTATTGCCGTTGTTGTCCATCGCCAATGGTAAATGCAAGTAGCTAACTTCAGGCTGACCAAGTATTTGGTACAGGCTAATTTGACGCCCTGTCGGCTCGATTAAGTCTGCACCTCGCACGACTTCTGTGACGCCTTGGTCGATGTCGTCCAATACTACCGCAAGATTATAAGCAAATAATCCATCTCGACGTTTAATAATGAAATCTTCATTAACGAGTTGCTCTGGAATAGTAATGGTTCCCCGCTTTTGGTCGAGAAAATGAGCGACAGGCTTGGTCATTTTTAGGCGAATCGCGCCGTCTTTCAAGTTTTTATCGCGGCAAGTGCCAGGATAAAAACCGCCATGCTCTTTAATTTGCTTACGAGTACATTGGCAATAATAGGCTTCTCCATTTTCGAGCCATTTGTTTATTTGAGCTTGGTAAAGGTCGTGACGTTCGCTCTGGTATACCACTTTCCCATCCCAATGCAGCTGATAGGCCTTGAGTGCCTCTAGGATAAGTTGCGCTGCACCTGGCATTTCTCTTGGTGGGTCTAAGTCCTCAATACGTACTAACCAAGCTCCGTTTTGTGCTTTCGCTTGAAAATAACTGCCAAGAGCGGCAATCAGTGAACCAAAATGCAGTGGACCAGAAGGAGATGGGGCGAATCGACCTACATAGCGTGTCATGCGTGTATCTCGAATTTAGTAAACAAATAGGGTGCGAAGGTAGCCAAAACAAAAAGGGAGCCTGAGCTCCCTTCAACAATCATAATGCTGGGTGATTAACCTTGCATTTGCTTCTCTTTGATTTCTGCAAGTGTTTTACAGTCAATACAAAGGTCAGCGGTTGGACGTGCTTCAAGACGGCGAACGCCAATCTCTACGCCACAAGACTCACAGAAGCCAAAATCGTCTTCTTTGATTTTATCCAAAGTCTTTTCAATCTTCTTGATCAAACGGCGTTCGCGGTCACGGTTACGCAGTTCTAGGCTGAACTCTTCCTCTTGAGAGGCGCGGTCAACTGGATCTGGGAAGTTTGCTGCTTCGTCCTGCATGTGGTGAACAGTACGATCCACTTCAGCTCTTAGCTGGTCGCGCCAAGCTGTTAAGATTTTCGTAAAGTGTTCAACCTGCTCTGGTGACATGTACTCTTCACCAGGTTTTTCCTGATATGGCTCCACGCCGGCAATGGCTAGGATGCCTATCGTTTTCTTCTTTGATTCTGGCATACAGCATCTCCTACTTACACCTAGTCAACTGCTACGCAGTCAATTTAAGGCGGGTATCTATAGCAAAAAGAGGCGGTGCAAGCAAATACTGAATCGCAAAGTTATCGTCAATGTGAAGACGACATCATTTTTTCTCTTAATTGATAAAATCAATAGCGGAAATCAGCTTCATTCCAGTATCGCTCAGTTCAGCTTTGTAGCAGAGAACTTCCACTCCAGCGTCTTGTGCTTGTTTGAGTAATAGTGAATATTTCGCGTCTATATGGTGCGCCGCGGACACTTTTTCAATACCTGAATGTAAAACAGTGAATAAAAGTATGGCTCTACTTCCATTTTGTGCCATTTCTGTGAGCTCTCTCAGGTGTTTTTGTCCCCGAGTCGTGACCGCATCTGGGAAGTATCCTTGTCCAGTAGAGTCGGTCTCATCAAGAAGAGTGACGCTTTTCACTTCTATATAGCACTTTGGCTTGTCGTCTGCGCTGAGCAAGATATCAATTCGGCTATTTTCATTGCCGTATTTCACCTCAGTTTGAAGTGTGTCATAACCACAAAGCTCTGAAATGACATTATTTTCAATAGCCTCTACGGCTAATTGATTGGCGCGCGCGGTATTGATACAAATACGGTGGCCTTGTTCGGTTTCACTCAACTCCCAACTATTGGGGTATTTTCGTTTCGGGTTGTCGGAAGTAGAAAACCAAACCTTGTTTCCGGGCGTTGCACAACCCGTCATTGCACCTGTATTTGCGCAGTGGATTGTACGGATTTCACCAGTATCGAGCTCGATATCGGCAAGAAAGCGTTTATAACGTTTGAGTAGAGTGGCGGACTCTAAAGCGGGTGTGAAATGCATTTGCTTATTTAGACAAAAAATTTTTTATGTACAATGTTGCCACCATTACACCATAAGGTATTTTCTTTGTCACAATTGCCGATTGAAGCCGTGATGCCTGAGTTGCTGACGGCGGTCAAAAATCAACATCAAGTGATCTTAAAAGCGGCGCCTGGTGCCGGTAAGTCGACTTACTTCCCTTTGCAGTTACTCTTAAATCATTCGGTTGCTGGAAAAATCATCATGCTTGAGCCAAGACGACTCGCGGCGCGTAACATTGCCCGTTATCTTGCTGAGCAATTGGGAGAGCAAGTAGGTCAACGCGTGGGTTATCGAGTCCGTGGTGAGGCAAAGGTAAGTTCTGCAACGCAGCTGGAGATCGTGACCGAAGGGATCATGACCAGGATGATCCAAACTGACCCTGAACTGGATGGGGTTGATCTACTGATCTTTGATGAGTTTCATGAACGCAGCATTCATGCCGATACTGCTTTGGCATTCAGTTTAGAAGTTCAAGAGGCATTGCGAGACGATCTCAAGCTGGTGGTAATGTCGGCAACGCTTGACCAACAAGCATTACAATCGTTGTTGCCAGAAGCCAGTTACATTGAATCTGAAGGGCGCAGCTTTGATGTTGCAATGCGCTACCAGCCGTTAGGTGTGAACGAGCATTTACCTACGAGTATGGCAAAAACAATAGAAAGTCTTATGAACAAAGAGTCTGGATCTTTGTTAGCTTTCCTACCGGGTGTTGGTGCCATAAAACAAGTTGAAGAGCGGTTGTCTCATTTAGCGGATGATATCGACGTATGCCCACTTTATGGTCAACTGAGCTTTGCAGATCAACAAAAAGCGATTACGCCAGCAGAACAAGGTAAGCGTAAAGTCGTTCTAGCGACCAACATTGCAGAAACTTCACTAACGATTGAAGGCATTCGCCTCGTCGTTGATTCTGGGTTAGAGCGTATTGCCCGCTTTGATTTGAAAAACGGTTTAACACGCTTAGAGCAAACATGCATTGCACAGTCTTCAGCGATTCAGCGTGCAGGACGAGCGGGACGAATAGAAGAGGGCATTTGTGTTCGTCTTTATTCTGAAAGCCAGTTCAAGCAGCAACCGCCGGTTCCCCAACCCGAAATTTTGCATTCCGATTTGGCTAGTTTAGTTATGGAGCTTGCCTTTTGGGGAACGGGTGATATCCACGATCTAAAGTGGCTTGATGTTCCCGCTAATGCGTCATTGGAACAAGCGAAGCAGCTATTGGTGTCATTGGGACTACTGACGGAAAAAGGGCAATTAACGTCCGAAGGAAAACAGGCGCATGAACTAGGCGTTGAGCCTCGTGCGGCTGCGATGCTAATTAAAGCGCTATCTTACAGTGATAAGATGTTAAATGCTGCTTTGGCGGCGGTCGCACTGATTGAAGAGCCAGAGAGAAATGTTACCAATATCGCTTATAGCTTGCATCGTTGGCTTGTTGGTACTCATCCAAAAAAGTCGATATTGTTCAAGCGTGCTCAATCTCTGGCGTACAAATTGGATACGGTATTTGACCTGAAAGGCGTGGATGAAGATGCATTACCGCTGGTGTTAAGTTTGGCATTTCCAGATCGCATTGCGCAGCAGCGCACAAATCAATTTGGGCGATTTACTTTGGCTAATGGTCATGGTGCAGAATGTCATCAGGAAGACATGCTAGGTGGCTGTGAGTATTTGGTTGCCGTTGACTTAATGCGTTCTCATTCTAATTCAAGTCAAATTCATTCGGCATGTGAATTGGATGTCAATATATTGCGAACGACCTTTGATACGCTATTTTCGTCTGAAGAAGTAGTGGACTGGGATGAAAAAAGAGGCCGTCTAATAGCTGAGCGACAAACAAAACTCGGTCTGCTGGTCGTTGAACGCGAGCCGTTGCCAAGCCCGGGCAAAGAAAAAATGACACAAGCTTTACTCACGTATGTCCGCCGCCAGGGCTTACAGAGTCTAAACTGGACACCGGCAGCGGAGAGCTTGTTGGCTCGGATTCGTTGTGCGGTGGAATGGTTACCTGAGCAGTCATGGCCAGTGTTTGATGAAGCCAGTTTGCTGGATTCATTAGAGGAGTGGTTAGAACCATACATGACGTCTGTCAGCTCGGTTAAAGACCTGAGCAAGATAAACTTGGTCGAAGCGCTCAATGCTCTATTAGGTTGGCCTCTCAATCAACAACTGGATGAATGGTTACCTGAGCATTACCAACTACCCACAGGTTCAAAGAAGCGTATCCGTTACCAATATGGCCACGAGCCGATATTATCGGTGCGTATGCAAGAAGTATTTGGGGAGAGTGGTTCCCCAACGGTGGCTCTTGGCCGCAAGCGTTTGGTGCTTGAACTGCTTTCACCGGCACAACGTCCATTGCAAGTAACGTCGGACTTGGCGGCTTTCTGGAACGGAAGCTACAAAGACGTTCAAAAAGAGATGAAAGGGCGCTACCCAAAACACGTTTGGCCAGATGATCCTGCCAATCATGTAGCAACAACGAAAACAAAAAGACAATTGAATAATGACTGACAGCAAGAAGCCTAGCGCGAAAAAAGCGCCAGCGAAGAAAAGTACAACCAATAAAGGAACCGCAAAACAGACTCGACGTACGCCGAGTAAAAAACCGACTAACGAGAAACGTTCGTGGTTGAAAGTTCTGTGGTCGTTTAGCTGGAAAGCTGGCGTTGCACTTGCCGCTGTTTTGCTGTTTGTTGGGATTTACTTAGATAGTGTGGTGAAAGAACGCTTTGAAGGCCAGCTGTTTGAGCTGCCAACGGTGGTTTATGCCCGTATCTTGAATCTAAGCCCTGGTGAGAATATCACCATCCAAGAACTGCGCAACGAGCTAGATGTGTTGAATTACCGTAAAGTGAGTCAACCTCGTTACCCAGGCGAATATTCCTCTTCTTCCACTCGGATTGAATTGATTCGTCGTCCATTCGAGTTTGCCGATGGTCCCGAGCCGGATCGTCACATTATGCTGCATTTCTCTGATTCCGGCTTGCAACGTATTCAGTCTTTAGAATCTCGAGGAGACCTTGGTTACTTGCGCCTAGAACCGAAGATGTTGGGCATGCTGGAGAAAGACCGTGATGAACAGCGCCTTTTCTTACGTCGTGATCAGTTCCCTGAAATTTTGGTGGATGCACTGCTTGCGACCGAAGACCGGGATTTTTATCAACATGACGGGGTGTCACCGCTCGCGATTGCACGTGCATTGGTTGCGAACATTAAGGCGGGTCGTACTGTTCAAGGTGGTAGTACGCTGACTCAGCAATTGGCAAAAAACCTGTTTTTGACTCGTGATAAAACACTGTGGCGTAAAGTTCGAGAAGCGTATATCGCGCTAATTTTGGATTACCGTTACAGCAAAGATCGTATCTTAGAAGCCTACCTAAACGAAGTGTACCTAGGTCAAAGTGGAGGTGAAGCGATCCACGGGTTTGGCTTGGCGTCGCGTTACTATTTTGGGCAGCCAATTCAGGAGTTGCGAATCGATCAGCTGGCGATGTTAGTTGGGATGGTAAAAGGACCGTCTTACTACAACCCAATTCGTTACCCTGAGAGAACGAAAGAGCGTCGTGATCTCGTTCTGCGCCTGTTAATGCAGCAAAACATGTTGACTTCAGAGCAGTATGAACAAGCTGTAAGTCGTCCACTCGATACGCAAAGCAAGCCACGTATTGCGAGCCGTCAGCCAGCTTATTTCCAACAATTGAGTATTGAATTAAAAGAAAAAGTTGGGGAGCGATTTAAGGCAGAGACCGGACTGCGCGTATTTACGTCTCTGGACCCAGTATCGCAAAGCAAAATGGAACAAGCTATCGCGAAAAAGATCCCAGAACTAGCTAAACGGGGTGGTAAAGAGTTAGAAGCCGCTGCTGTGGCCGTTGATCGCCATAGTGGTGAAATCCGTGCGATGGTTGGTGGTAAACGTGTCGGTTATGAAGGCTTTAACCGAGCGCTCAATGCCAGTCGTCCAATTGGTTCTTTAGTGAAACCAGCGATTTACTTAACGGCTCTAGAACAACCGGATAAATACAACCTAGGCACGACGCTACACGACACGCCGTTAAGTCTGAAGAGCAGTAAAGGTAACGTGTGGACGCCGCGCAACTACGATAGAAAATATCGTGGTGATGTGCCACTTTACATTGCTTTAGCGAAATCACTTAACGTACCAACCGTGCGCTTAGGTATGGCACTTGGCATTCCTGAAGTGTCCAATACTTTAGCGCGTTTGGGCGTGAACAAAGACGAAATTCGCCCAGTGCCTTCGATGTTTTTGGGTTCGTTTTCTTTGACGCCATTCGAAGTCGCACAGATGTATCAGACTCTGACGAATTCAGGTAAGCGTGCAAAACTGACCGCTCTGCGCTCAGTCATGGATATGGAAGGTAATGTGCTGTATCAATCCTTGCCTCGTTCATCAAGAGCCGTGGATGAACAAGCTGCATGGCTAACGACCTACGCGATGAAACAAGGGGTTGCTCAAGGCACTGGCCGCTTCTTACAAAGCCAGTTTGGTTGGGCTGCATTGGCAGGAAAAACGGGTACCAGTAATGACAACCGCGATAGTTGGTTTGTCGGTGTTGATGGTCGTGAGGTGACGACAATTTGGCTAGGCCGCGACGATAATAAACCCGTGAATCTAACGGGGTCGAGTGGTGCATTACGAGTGTACGCAGAGTACTTGAAGCAGCGTATTCCTGAGCGCTTAGAGCTCCCATGGCCAAGAGAAATCACCACATTAGGGTTCAAGCCTACATCTGATGGAGGTTTAGAAATGAACTGCCGTAGTGATTACAAACTGCCGGTTTGGGATAAAACCGGTCAGATAAAGCAACAGTGTGAGAAGAAATCAAACTGGTTAAATAGCATATTTGATTGGTAGCATCGCCAAATCAACAACATTAGCTTGTTTATCTGATTAATTCTTAGTACATATTAGGGCGTGTTAGTACAGTACTGCTAGCACGCCCTACTTGATCAGATATTCAATAAAGGAAGAAGTGAATGTTCAAAAAGCTGTTATCAAGCCCATCGGTTCGCAACTTTGCGCTTTGGGTTAGTACCTTTTTGATGATCACTCCTTCTGTTTCCCTCGCAAACTCTCTAACAAAAACGGATGACTTGGAACCTCGACCAAAGGTGGCGGTTGTGCTCGCTGGTGGAGGAGCGAAAGGGGCGGCACACATTGGGGTTTTAAAAGCATTGGAAGAAATGCAGATCCCTGTCGATATTGTGACCGGTACCAGTATGGGCGCCTATGTGGGTGGGCTTTATGCCACGGGTATGAGTGCTGATGAAATCGAGAGTTTTATCTACACCGTCGATTGGGGCAGCGGTTATCGAGATCGTGTTGACCGTAGCCAACGTCGAGTTCGTGACAAAGAGTATGAAGACCGCTATCAAATTAATACCGATCTCGGCTTAAGGTTCGGTGAGGTACGAGCACCAACGGGTGTGGTGCAAGGCCAGAACATGTTGCGAGTATTGCGTGAGACTACAGGGAACTTAGGGCGATTCGATTCTTTTGATGATCTTGCCATTCCTTATCGTTCTGTTGCGACTGATATTCTTGCCCTAGAAGAAGTCGTACTGGGCAATGGTTACCTTGTGGACGCCATGATGGCTAGCATGTCTGTACCAGGAGCGCTTCCTCCCTATAAGCTCAATGGCCATATGCTTGTTGATGGCGGCGTCGTCAATAACATGCCTGTCGATGTGGCTCGCGCCATGGGGGCTGATGTCGTTATTGCCGTCGATATTAGCACCGACTACAAAACCGAAGATGAATTTACGGGGCTGTTTACTGTCGCGGACCAACTCTCTAACTATCTCGTTCGTCGTAGTACACAACAGCAAGTGGACGAGCTTGAACCTCAAGATATCTATATTCGTCCCAATGTGGGCACCATGGAAACCGTCGAGTTCGACAAAATGCCTTGGGCTTTTCAAGCTGGGTACGATATTACCAAGCAATTAAAAGACAAGCTGAAAGAGTTACGCTTGTCCAACGCGGACTATCAAAAATACATCGATCGCAAACAAGAAGTTCGTAAAACTTTGATTTATGGCGATCAGCGTGTGGTTGATGACATAGTGATTGTTAATAACACGCACTACAGCGATGTGCTGTTGACGAATCGTATTGAATTAGAAACCGGACGTCGTATTTCAACGGCCGAAATTGAGAAAGCCGTTGAAAACCTCTACGCGTTAGATCGGTTCGAGCTCATCACTTATCACTTTGAAGAGGTGGATGGTGAGACATTGTTGGTTTTTGATGTTAACGAGAAGTCGTGGGGGCCTAATTATCTCAACTTCCGATTTTTTCTGGAAGATGACTTCGATACAGATAGCCAGTACGGCATAGGAATATCGACCAACTTTACCAATTTAAACTCTCATGGCGCGGAGTTGGCGTTCAACGTAGAAATGGGCACGGATAAGCTGATTGAAGCTGAGTTGTATTCCCCTGTTTTATCTAGCCAAGAACTTTTTGTATCGGGGCGAATTTCCTATGGTAGTGAGAGCCGAAACTTACCTTTAACAGAGCCTCAAGCACCAGATTTAGAGTCAGTAAATGACTTTTTTCCGGTCACTTACGATGATTTTACAACAGAGTTAGCGATAGGTATCCAACCCACATTGTGGCAAGAACTTCGATTTGGCGCTCGCTACTCTACCGGAGATATTGAGCTTTCTACTTTGGCTTCTGCTGGTAAATTGGATTTTGAACGTCGTGGCCTGTTTGCGAACTATCGCCTAGATACACTTGATGATTTCGCATTTCCGACTCGCGGGCTTTTAGTCGATCTCGAATATTTAGTGTCTCATGATCAAAGTCCTCAGGGCGTTAGCCTTTTAGAAACTGACAAAATTATTGAAGATACCGTGTATGAAATCTCTGCACGATTTAAAGGTGCAGTGAGTCATCAGCGTCATACTTTAGTCGGACATGCTGAATATAGTTTTGTAGAGAGTAAAAACTCATCTTTACCGCTTGATCCCAGAGAGTTGGGCGGCTTCTTAAGCCTATCGGGAATCCCAAGAAATAGCCTGATCGGACAGAACTTATTTTTCAGCAGTTTGGTGTACCGATATAAGTGGTTTGATAATGATTTCGGATTGTTTGAAGCTCCAGTCTACCTGGGCGCATCGGTCGAATATGGCGGCGTTTGGTCTGATAATGATCTGAAACTAAACGAAGCGCCGCTTTACAATGCTGGCTCCATCTTCTTTGGTGTTGACTCACCAATAGGACCAATAATGTTGGCATACGGTCGTACCGAGCAAGATTTGGATGCTGTGTATTTGATCGTAGGAACATCGTTTAATTAATCGGGTATGAGAAAGCAAAAACTTGGCATATTTGGTCAAAATTAGCAGAACTTTAGTCGTAAGTTGCTATGTTGGTCAAAATGATAAGATTTTAATTTAAGGTTAAATTTGCTATTATTTTGCCCACAGTTTGGCCTCTACGGCGCTGTTTCTCAATCATAATTGAATGAAAACAAGGGCAATGGAGAGCCAAGTTTCCAAGGATGTTCACTCCTTTACTTTAACAATAGTAATAATAGAGGAGGAACCGCAATGAGAGGAAAAAGTCGTGCTTGAAGCCTACCGTAAACACGTCGAAGAGCGTGCTGCTGAAGGAGTTGTTCCTAAACCGCTAGACGCAGAACAAGTTGCTGGACTTGTAGAACTTCTGAAAAATCCCCCGCAAGGTGAAGAAAAAGTCATTCTTGACCTACTTGAAAACCGTATCCCTCCAGGTGTTGATGAAGCTGCTTATGTAAAAGCGGGTTTCCTAACAGCAGTAGCAAAAGGTGAAGTTAAATCACCATTAGTGAGTCGTGAAAAAGCGGCTGAACTGCTAGGCACTATGCAAGGTGGTTACAACATCGAACCGCTAGTTGAGCTATTGGATGATGAAGCACTGGCAGAGATCGCAGTAAAAGCGCTGTCTCATACGCTGCTGATGTTTGATGCTTTCTATGACGTAGAAGAGAAAGCGAAAGCAGGCAATGCGCATGCACAGAAAGTACTTCAATCATGGGCTGATGCTGAGTGGTTCCTTTCTAAGCCTAAGCTTGAAGAAAAAGTCACTCTAACCGTATTTAAAGTAACAGGTGAAACGAACACGGATGACCTTTCACCTGCACCTGACGCTTGGTCTCGCCCTGATATCCCAGTACACGCACTGGCGATGCTTAAAAACGAGCGTGAAGGAATAAACCCTGATCAACCGGGTACTATTGGCCCGATCAAGCAAATTGAAGAGTTAAAAGAAAAAGGTCATCAATTGGTTTACGTTGGTGATGTTGTTGGTACTGGCTCTTCACGTAAATCGGCAACCAACTCAGTGCTTTGGTTTATGGGTGATGATATCCCTTACGTTCCAAACAAACGAGCTGGTGGGTATGTGCTTGGTGGCAAAATTGCCCCTATCTTCTTTAACACAATGGAAGATGCTGGCGCACTACCAATCGAAGTTGACGTAACTAAGCTCAACATGGGCGATGTTATCGATGTTTACCCATATGAAGGTAAAGTTTGCAACCACGAAACTGGTGAGGTTCTAGCTGAGTTCTCGCTAAAAACAGAAGTACTGATTGATGAAGTTCGTGCTGGTGGTCGTATCCCATTGATCATCGGTCGTGGTTTGACAGACAAAGCGCGCCAGTCTCTAGGTCTTGAGCCTTCGGACGTATTCCGCAAACCTGGTGAAATCGCAGATTCTGGTAAAGGCTACACGCTTGCACAGAAAATGGTTGGTAAAGCATGTGGCGTAGAAGGCATCCGTCCTGGAACCTACTGTGAGCCGAAAATGACGACAGTAGGTTCGCAAGATACTACTGGCCCTATGACTCGTGATGAACTTAAAGACTTGGCGTGTCTCGGCTTCTCTGCTGATCTTGTCATGCAGTCTTTCTGTCACACATCGGCTTATCCAAAACCAGTAGACGTTAACACTCACCATACACTTCCGGACTTTATTATGAACCGCGGTGGTGTATCTCTTCGTCCTGGTGACGGTATTATCCACTCATGGCTAAACCGTATGCTACTGCCGGATACTGTTGGTACGGGTGGTGACTCACATACTCGTTTCCCTCTGGGTATTTCATTCCCAGCTGGCTCGGGCTTGGTTGCCTTTGCAGCTGCGACAGGCGTTATGCCGCTAGACATGCCAGAGTCAATCTTGGTTCGTTTTAAAGGTGAAATGCAACCGGGTATTACACTGCGTGATCTTGTTCATGCCATCCCTTACTACGCGATTCAGCAAGGTTTACTAACGGTAGAAAAAGCGGGCAAGATCAACGAATTTTCTGGCCGTATCCTTGAGATTGAAGGCTTAGAGACGCTAACGGTTGAGCAAGCATTTGAGCTTTCTGATGCATCTGCAGAGCGTTCGGCGGCAGGTTGTACTGTAAAACTGTCTCAAGAGTCGATCGAAGAGTACTTAAACTCTAACATCGTGATGCTGAAGTGGATGATCTCTGAAGGTTACGGTGATCGCCGTACTATCGAGCGCCGCATTACTGCAATGCAAGAGTGGCTAGCAAACCCTGAGCTGATGCAAGCAGATAAAGACGCTGAATACGCACATGTGATTGAAATCGATATGGCTGAAATCAATGAGCCAGTACTATGTGCACCGAATGACCCAGATGACGCTCGTTTGTTGTCTGAAGTACAAGGCACAGCGATTGATGAAGTGTTCATCGGTTCTTGTATGACGAACATCGGTCACTTCCGCGCAGCAGGTAAATTGCTTGATAAGTTCAATGGCCAGTTAGCGACGCGCCTTTGGGTAGCGCCACCAACAAAGATGGATAAAGACCAACTGATTGAAGAAGGCTACTACGGTATCTTCGGACGTGCAGGGGTGCGTATTGAAACGCCAGGGTGTTCACTTTGTATGGGTAACCAAGCGCGTGTTGCAGATAAATCAACAGTAATGTCGACTTCAACGCGTAACTTCCCGAACCGTCTGGGTACTGGTGCGAATGTTTACCTATCGTCAGCTGAGCTAGCTGCAGTAGGTGCAATCCTAGGTAAAATTCCAACCAAAGAAGAATACCTAGAATACGCGAAGCAAATCGACGCTACGGCAACGGATACGTACCGCTACTTGAACTTCCATAAAATGGATCAATACACCAAGAAAGCGGACGAAGTGATCTTCCAAGAACCGGCATAATCAGAAATGCACAATTCAAAAGCACCTCACATGAGGTGCTTTTTTTATGGGAGCAATTCGCTATACTCGCACCAAATTGATACGAAATAGGCAATCTCGGTGGAATTTGAATTCATTCGTAACACGTTGATGGGCGAGTACTACGTAAAATGTAGCATGGGACATGAGATTGTAGGGCGCTGGTTGCAAGAAGAAATTGGCAAAGATCCGATGAAGATTGCACAGGTTGAAAAGCTAATTGAGCGGTCATTTTCAGTGCCTTCTCAGGAGCATAACCTAACAGGCACGGAAATTAGCTTGATGATTCAGGGCGACGAAGTTCTTGTACAAGAAAACGCATTAGCCCATGAATATGATGTCGAGATGGAAAGTGAGTTCGACTTCTACAATGCAGAAAGTACAGCAAGTTGTGGGATAGAGGATTTCATGGCACTTATCGAACAGTGGAAAGACTTTTTGAACATTTAATGCACAATTTTGGGTAACTTCTCTGCCGTTGCTTTAAATTTGTGAAAAGGGCGCACCGATATGGTGCGCCCTTTTTGTTTATAGATATGTAAATTGAGGTTAGTTTTTATTATTCAATAACTTAAAAACTTGGCACGTAGATTGGATTATAAGAAGTGTTTCAGGAAGAAAGCTTCGGAGATAACTCAATGAAAATAATCAATGCCATTATTAAGCCGTTTAAATTAGACGATGTACGAGAAGCATTGGCTGATGTCGGTATCGAAGGGATGACAGTATCAGAAGTTAAAGGGTTCGGTCGTCAAAAAGGTCACACGGAATTGTACCGCGGTGCAGAGTATCAAGTCGATTTTCTACCAAAGGTGAAAATTGAAATCGCGACTCACGCAGACAATGTAGATCGCGTTGTTGAAGCAATTACAAAAGCTGCGCAAACCGGAAAAATCGGCGACGGTAAAATTTTTGTTTACGATCTGAACCAAGCGGTGCGTATCCGAACTGGCGAAATGGACGCAGAAGCACTTTAAGAATTCAAAGGATTGGAGATACTTATTATGGAATTAGCAACAACAGTAACCGAGTTACGTTACGCACTTGACACCTTTTTCTTCCTCATTTCCGGTGCGTTGGTAATGTGGATGGCAGCAGGCTTTGCGATGCTAGAGGCTGGCCTTGTGCGCTCTAAAAACACAACAGAAATTCTTACGAAGAACATCTGTTTGTACGCTATCGCATGTACGATGTTTCTGATTGTCGGTTATAACATCATGTATGTCGATAATGGAGAAGGAGGCTGGTTACCTTCATTTGGTACGCTAATTGGTACTCAAGGTGAAGGGGCCGACCACTCTTTAGAGTCTGACTTCTTCTTCCAAGTTGTCTTCGTTGCAACTGCTATGTCCGTCGTTTCTGGTGCGGTAGCTGAGCGCATGAAGCTTTGGTCTTTCTTGATTTTCTCTGCGATTTTAACTGCGTTTATCTATCCAATGGAAGGTTACTGGACATGGGGTGGAGGCTTCCTAGCAGAAGCTGGATTTAGTGACTTTGCGGGGTCTGGTATCGTACATATGGCAGGTGCTTCTGCTGCTCTTGCTGGTGTGTTACTGCTTGGCGCGCGTAAGGGTAAGTACGGTAAAAATGGTGAAATCTATCCGATTCCAGGTTCTAACATGCCTTTGGCAACGTTGGGTACTTTTATCCTTTGGTTTGGCTGGTTTGGATTTAACGGTGGTTCTCAGTTGATGGTTTCAGATTTTGAGAATGCTACAGCGGTAGGTCAGATCTTTCTAAACACTAACGCAGCAGCGGCTGCTGGTGCAATTGCGGCGCTATTCGTTTGTAAAACTACTTGGGGTAAAGCCGATTTAACGATGATCCTCAATGGCGCGCTAGCTGGCTTGGTTGCCATCACTGCAGACCCTCTATCGCCATCACCACTGTACGCGGTTGCGATTGGTGCGGTGTCGGGTGCACTAGTAGTATTCAGTATCATTGCTCTAGATAAACTTAAAATTGACGATCCAGTAGGTGCTATCTCAGTTCACGGTGTGTGTGGTTTCTTCGGCCTAATGGTAGTGCCACTGAGCAACGGTGATGCAACGTTTGGTGCACAGCTTTTAGGTGCCGTAGTTATCTTTGCTTGGGTATTTGGTGCTAGCCTAGTTGTGTGGGCAATCTTGAAAGCGACCGTTGGGATTCGCGTTACAGAAGATGAAGAAATGGAAGGTATGGACATGCATGATTGTGGTGTTGGTGCTTACCCAGAGTTTGTTACGGTGAAATAATCATTAGCTTGTAATAAATGGTTACACACTTAACACAATAAAACCTGCTCCGATGAGCAGGTTTTTTAATATTCGTCATTGTCTTCTTATTGAACATACATATAATAACGCAACTGATAAACGTTATCATTAGCATGGTAAAGGATTAAACAATGAAAAAACTGCTAACTCTTTCAGCACTAACTTGCGCTACTCTAGCTCCAACAGCAATGGCTGCTGAAGAAGTGAACGTCTACTCTTACCGTCAACCTTTCCTAGTTGAACCTATGTTCAATGAGTTCACTAAAGAAACTGGTATCAAAGTAAACGTAAAATTTGCTAAAAAAGGCTTAGCAGAAAAGCTAGCTCAAGAAGGTGAGTACAGCCCTGCTGACGTTATTCTTACGACAGACATCAGCCGTCTAGCTGAACTGACAAACAAAGGTTTAGTTCAGAAAGTCGATAGCAAAATCATTGAAGAAAACGTACCTGCTCAATACCAAGATAAAGAGAATGAGTGGTTTGCTCTAACTCTACGTTCTCGTAGCGTTTATTCATCACGTGATCGCGTAGGTAAACTAGGCGCAGATTTCAACTACGCAGACTTAGCTAAGCCAGAGTTCAAAGGTAAAATTTGTACTCGTAGCGGTAAGCACCCGTACAACGTTTCTCTAGTTTCAGCAATGATTGCTCACAATGGCGAAGCAGAAACCAAAGAGTGGTTAGAAGGCGTGAAAGCAAACCTTGCTCGCAAACCACAAGGCAACGATCGTGCACAAGTTAAAGCGATCAAAGAAGGCCTATGTGATGTTTCTCTAGGTAACAGCTACTACCTAGGTAAAATGGTTAACGACAAAGAGCAAAAAGCTTGGGCTGATGCAGTTTACATCAACTTCCCTAACCAAGAGACTACAGGCACTCACGTGAATATCTCTGGTATGGCGATGGCTAAGTACTCTCCAAACAAAGACAATGCTGTGAAGCTAATGGAATTCCTAACGGGTGACAAAGCGCAGCAAATGTACGCAGAAGTTAACTACGAGTACCCAGTTAAAGAAGGCGTGAAGCGTTCTGAGCTTGTGGAATCTTGGGGTGACTTTAAAGCAGACAAGCTTTCTCTAGACGATATTGCAGCCAACCACGAAGCGGCAATTAAGCTATTAGATGAAGTGAAATTTGACCTTTAATTCCTTGTGGGGGTATAACAGTACCCCCATTTGATTAAAGGATATGAGATGTATTTGCAACAGCATTTGTATTTCATACAGCCTTGCAGTAATTAGGCGATGAAAGATAAACACTCTTTATGGAAAACCAGTAGTGGGGTAATAACTCTGCTACTGGTTTTGCCGATCTTAGCGATCTTCTACACCGCAATTGGTGAAACGGATGATTTGTTTGCTCATTTAATGGCAACGGTCATGCCGACTTATATTTTTAACACGGTTGCGCTAACTGTTGGCGTAATGGTGCTGTCCTTAATTCTTGGTATTCCAAGCGCTTGGATAATGGCCATGTGTAAACTGCCGACCGAAAAATGGTTGCAGTGGGCATTGGTGCTACCTCTTGCAATGCCAGGTTATATCATTGGTTATATTTTTACTGATTGGTTTGATTTTGCAGGCCCGATTCAGATCTTTTTGCGTGATGTAACCGGATGGGGACCTGGCGAGTATTGGTTCCCTGACATTCGTACGTTGCCTGGTGCGACCTTTGTGTTGGCTTTGGTGTTGTATCCTTACGTGTATTTATTGTGCCGGGCTGCGTTTATGGAGCAAAATGTATCTTTATTGCAAAGCGCGCGTTTGCTCAAGTGCTCTCCATGGGAAAGCTTTTGGCGCATCTCGATGCCGTTAGTAAGACCCTCTATCGCAGTAGGTTTATCATTGGTCGCAATGGAGACCATCGGTGACTTTGGTACGGTAAGTTACTTCGCGGTGAATACGTTAACCACAGCGGTCTACGATACTTGGTTGGGGTACTCTAATCTTAATGCGGCAGCCAAGATTTCTGCCATGATGCTCGTCATTGTAGTACTGCTTCTTAGTGCCGAACGATACAGCCGCCGTAAACAAAAGCTTTTTCAAAGCCAATTTAACAGTCACGAAGATTTTCGTTACGAGTTGACGGGCTGGAAAAAGTGGACCGCACTGGTTTGGTGTTGGGGCTTGGTTTCAGTCGCTTTTATTTTGCCGCTACTACAGCTGATTGATTATGCGATCACTTATTTTGCGCAGAGTTGGACCTCAGAGTTTCGTGAATACGCATGGAATAGCTTAGTTGTGTCTGTTATTGCTGCGATTATTGGTGTTGCTGTCGCACTGATCGTTAACTTTACCCATCGAGTCAATGGTAAACGAGAAAGCTTGGCATTTATGCGTCTTTCTTCTATGGGCTATGCAGTACCAGGAACGGTACTAGCCATCGGTGTGATGGTCGCTGTGCTGTTTATGGATCATCGTGTCAACGACGTTGCTAAAGCCATGGAGTGGGGAAGACCGGGACTTATTTTTTCTGGCTCCATGTTCGCCCTGGTTTTTGCCATGGTTGTGCGCTTTTCAGCGGTGGCGATTGGTAGTATCGAAAGTAATTTAAATAAAATTTCTCCGTCGTTAGATATGGCATCGCGCACTATGGGTTGTAAGCCCAATGTCATGCTGTGGCGCGTGCACTTTCCGCTGGTTAAGCGCGGTGCACTGATTGCGGCTTTATTAGTGTTTATCGAGTCGATGAAAGAGCTTAATGCGGCTTTGTTACTTCGTCCGTTTAACTTTGAAACACTAGCCACATACGTTTATAACTTCGCCTCGGATGAGCATTTAGAATTGGCCGCTTTGCCAGCGGTTCTGTTGGTTCTTGTTGGGTTGATCCCGCTTGTTGTTGTTAACCGTTCACTGGAGCAAAATCACTGATGAGCTGTGCATTATCAATTAAAAACCTAACGTGCCAATATGATGATCAAACCGTACTCGAATCATTGTCTCTTGAGGTAGAACAAGGGCAGATTGTCTGTTTGCTAGGAGCTAGTGGCTGTGGGAAAACAACACTATTAAAGGCCGTTGCGG
Organism: Vibrio sp. Vb1026; assembly: GCF_033338745.1. NCBI lineage: Bacteria > Pseudomonadati > Pseudomonadota > Gammaproteobacteria > Vibrionales > Vibrionaceae > Vibrio > Vibrio sp. Vb1026. Next base: position 68,627 of record NZ_JAWOTH010000015.1, on the reverse strand, counting down.
GATTATTGCCGTTAACGTCAGGCGAAATGAGTCTAAATTGCGTCACAATTGATGATGGGGAAAACTGGTTGCCGCCAGAACAGCGTAATATCGGGATGATTTTCCAAGATTACGCACTTTTTCCTCACTTGACGGTGGAGCAAAACATTGCCTTTGGCTTAAAGCAGTGCTCGACAAAAGAGAAAAATGCCAAAGTTCAAGAGATGTTAGAACTCGTGCATCTTCAAGGTTATGGCGATCGTTATCCTCATCAATTGTCTGGTGGACAGCAGCAGCGTGTTGCGATTGCTCGCTCATTAGCTTACAGCCCAGACTTATTGTTACTTGATGAACCGTTTTCTAATATTGATACGCAAGTTCGCCATGAGTTGATAAGTGAGATCCGTAAGATTTTTAAGGCCCAAGGTGTGACTGCCATTTTTGTTACGCATAGCCGTGAAGAGGCTTTTGCTTTCGCCGATAAAATGGCAGTGATGAACAATGGAGTCATCGAGCAATATGGCACAGCATCTGAGCTTTACTACCAGCCTTCAAGTAAATTTGTCGCTGATTTCTTAGGTGGTGGCAGTTACCTTGCTGCTAAACGGGTTTCGAATTCAGAATATGAAACCCACTTGGGCGTGGTTGAAGCCACGGCTCAACAAGATATTCCAGTACAGGCGGAGTGCTCTTTACTGCTAAGACCGCAGCATGTGCAAATTCAATCCGATGAAGATAGTTCGGTAACCGTATTGGAACAGCATTTTATGGGTGATCACTGCCGTTATGTGATTAACGCGAATGGTGACCGTTTGTTAGCTACAGCTTCGCAAGCATTAAATATAGGTGAGTCCGTCGCGGTGAAAATTGAAACGCAAGGCGTCCTGGCATTTGCTTAACGCTCCTGAGTATCTTTTCTATCTCGTTTACGACTTCCCAACATACAATAAAAAGCCCGGCTGTGGAGCCGGGCAAGTGCTCTTCTCCTGTTGATGAGCGCCTTTTCAGACAGCGTTGACTCTCATCATAGTGCTCGAAGCGGGCACAAGGTTCAGTTATAAAGACAAGAAGTCTTTAAACTGTTGAAGAACACGTTCCGCAGTGTCCTTATCTTGCATCTCTGCAAAAATTCGTAGCAGTGGCTCAGTGCCAGAGAAGCGAGCGATGATCCAACCGCTGTTTTTGAAGTAGACTTTCGCACCATCTTCATAGCTGACTTTTTCGATTTCAAACTCAAACTCAGGCAACTGCTTTTCAACATAAATCTTGTTGAACAGTACGTCTTTTTGCGCTGGTTTGAACTTGCAATCGCCTTCTGCCATGTAGGCATAGCCGTACTTGCCGTAGATTTCATCCAGCAACTCAGACAGCTTCTTGCCGGTTACTGAAATCATTTCTACCAATAGGCTTGATGCGAATACGCCGTCTTTACCTTTGATGTGGCCGCGAATGGTTAGGCCACCAGAGCTTTCCCCGCCAATCAGTGAGTCATCCGCTTCCATTTGGGAGCTGATGTGCTTAAAGCCTACAGGAACCTCAAAGCATTTCTCGCCATGATCTTCGGCGACTTTATCGAGAAGGTGGGTGGTTGCGATGTTACGTACCACGGAGCCTTTCCAGCCTTTGTATTCAAGTAGGTAGTAGTAAAGCAGCAGTAGCACTTCATTTGGATGAATGAAGTTACCTTTTTCGTCGATAATACCAAGACGGTCCGCATCGCCATCAGTACCGATGCCAATATCGTAACCTTGCTCTTTCACTAGGTGCATCAAACGGTAGAGTGTTGCAGCGCTTGGCGAAGGCATTAACCCACCGAAGTCTGGGTTTTTGCCATCGTTAATCACATCAACGTCACAGCGGCCGTTGATTAATACGGTTTGCAGTGCGTTTTTCGCGACACCAAACATTGGGTCGATCAAAACACGTAAATTCGCCTTCTTGATCGCTCCGATGTCGATAAAGTCGATGATTGAGTCAACGAATTCGTTCATCGGATTGATGATTTCAATCAGCTTATCTTCAACCGCTTGTTCAAAGTCGACGCTTTTTACATCTTGCGCAGTGAGCGCGTCTATTTGTGATTCGATTTTTTGGGTGATGATTTCATCTGCGTCACGACCGCCTTCAATGAAGACTTTAATGCCGTTGTAATCGGCAGGGTTGTGTGATGCGGTAATGCATGCCGAGTATGCGCAGCCCATTTCTTTCGCTTTAAACATTACGATAGGTGTTGGGACAAATTTGTCGATAAAGCTAACCATAATGCCGTTTGCTGCTAGAACTTCAGCGAACCAACGACCTGCTTTATCGGAAAGAAAACGACGGTCATAGCCAATCACAAAACCGCGATCAGCAACCGATTCGTTATTCGTGATGTTTGCAACTGCTTGGGCAACCAAGCGTACGTTATCTTTGGTGAACTCCTCACCAATAAATGCACGCCAACCGCCTGTACCAAATTTGATCATGATTCGATCCTCGATAAGAGCGGCATCCCACCGCGTCTTAAATCTTTGCTAGCGAACCGATGCACTTGTAAAACATAAATGCACCGGATAAATCAAAAGGGGAGAAGGACTCCCCCAAAAGATGATTAACCTAGAGTAACGATAACTTCGTTTACTGAACCTTCCGCTTGAACTGGTACAGATGCACCATTTACAGCTTCACCGTTCACGGTAATCGACTTAACGCCTTTGCTTACTGAGTCTGGGTTAACGACTTTGATGTTGTACGTTGCTCCTAGCCATTGGCGAGTCACTTCGAAACCAGGCCAGTTCGTTGGGATACATGGATCGATAGTTAGGCCATCGAAGCCTGTACGCACACCAAGAATAAAGTTGGTAACAGCGAAGTAAGCCCAGCCTGACGTACCTGTTAACCATGGGTGGTTTGCACGACCGTGGTCTTGGTGGTCACGACCCATGATGAACTGAACGTATGAGTATGGTTCTGCAATACGTTTTTCGATGATGTCGTTCTGGTTGTATGGGTTTAGCGCATCGTAGAACTTCATTGCACGATCACCACGACCCAGTTTCGCTTCAGCTACCCAAGCCCATGGGTTTGGATGCGAGAATATCGCACCGTTCTCTTTTACGCCTTGGTAAACACGAGTTACGAAGCCGATATCATCATTCGGTGTTGCAAAAGATGGTGAGTTTAGGTGGAGGCCGTATTCAGAGAATAGGTTCTCATCGACAGCGTCCATCGCTTTTTCGCCGCGCTCTTGAGATACCGCACCAGAAAGTACCGCAAGTGTGTTTGACTCTAGGTGTACACGACCTTCTTTTTGTTGCGCTGTACCGATCTTTTCGCCGTTTTTCGTTAGACCACGGATATACCAGCCGCCTTCTTCGTCCCAAAGGTGTGTTTCACACGCTTCACGCACGTTTGCTGCCATCTCGGTGTATTTTTCAACGTCGGCTTCCTTACCTAGGTATTTCGCTAGGTCGATGAACTCCTGCAGTGCCCAGAAATGTAGGAACGACACCATTGAAGATTCGCCGCCACCTAGGTTCAGACAGTCGTTCCAGTCTGCACGCAGACCTTTACAGATACCGGTTTGACCTACGTATTCAGCCGAGAAGTCTAGCGCGGCTTTCATGTGGTCATAAACCGTTGCATCGCCACCGTCGGCGTAAGGGATCACTTCGTCGAAGAAGCTGTGCTCACCGGTTTCCATCACGTACTTACAGATGGTTGGAACTAGCCATAGGTGATCATCAGAACAGGTGTCTTCGATGCCGTGAATTTTGTCTTCATCAGAAGGTGTTGGAACTACGGTTGGAGATTTAGATGGTTTAACATCCGCTTTTTCTGGATCAAACCAATCTGGATCGAATAGGTGTAGACCGTAGCCCGCTTTTACTTGGCCGCGCAGTAGGTCAACGATACGTTTGCGCGTCATTGCTGGGTTAGCGTGAGGAACTGAGATTGCATCTTGCGCTGTATCGCGGTAACCAAGACCAGTACGGCCTCCCACCTCGATGAATGAAGCAAAGCGAGACCACACCACACACGTTTCCGCTTGGTATAACGTCCAAGCGTTGATCATGGTATCTAGACCTTCGTTTGGTGATTTCACTTGGAACTTGCCACAACGCTCATCCCAGTGTGCTTTGATACCCGCAAATGCGTTGTCGACTTCTGCAAGGTCTTGGTACTTAGCACGCAGACGCTCTCCGTTGCCTTTACCGATACCGAGAATGTAAGCAAAGCGAACTTCTTCACCCGGCTGAATAGTAAATTGCTTATGCAAAGAGCCACAGTGGTTGTAACAAGTTTGCGCTGTATTGAAACACTTACCTTGTTCTACCGCTAACGGGTTTGCTTCGTCACGGTATAGGCCTAGGAAGCTGTCACGTTGGCCGTCGTATGAATCTGGGGCAAATGTTGAAGCTAGGTAGTAGAAGCCTTCGAAATCGTTGGTGTTGTAGTACAGGTCGTACTCTATCACGCCTTCGTTGTAAGCCGTACCTGCCGAGTACAGAGACATCTGATGGTTTTGGTTATCAGATTGAATGTGGCTGAATGAGAACTCAACAAATGAGAATGCACTGATCGTACGTGGTTTGTCAGAGGTGTTTTTAATCACTACATCCCAGATTTCAGCGTCTTCGCCTTTTGGCACGAACAGAGTTTTTGTTGCGGTAATACCGCTGTATTCACATTTGAACTTAGAGTAAGACAAGCCGTGACGAACTTCGTAGTTTGCTTCGTCTAGGCTCTTCGCAACTGGTTGCCAAGAGATTGACCAGTAATCACCTGTCTCATCATCACGCAAGTAAACGTAGTGTCCTGGGCGATCGAATGTCGCATTTGGACGGAATTTAGTAACACGGTTGTATTCTGGAGAGTTGTAGAACGAGTAGCCACCCGCGTTGTGCGAGATAACCGTACAGAACTTCTCAGTACCTAGGTAGTTGGTCCATGGTGCTGGTACGTCAGGGCGAGTGATGACGTATTCGCGATTCTCGTTATCGAAATAGCCGTATTTCATTTGTGTCTTTCCTTTTTACGAAGCTGCATCAGCAGCCAAAATTTAAAAACTCTTCAAGCGTGATGTTTCGACATCAGTTTTGTATTACTTCCACGGTTTACGGTAATTCACTCCCTGCAAATCAAGCAGAGGTAGATGGCCTTTCAAGCGTGATAAATAGTCGGTCCAATCTCGGTGTTGTTTGTCTGTCCAACATGCTTCTGCCATTGCAGTTAAACGAGGGAAGATCATGTAGTCCATGCGAGGTTGGTTATTGATAATTTCGCACCATAATGCTGTTTGAATGCCCCAAATGCGCTTACGTATTGGGTCGTCAGCAGGCACTTCAGCGAGCGGCTCGTAGTTGTAAGCTTTTTCTAGTGGCAGTGGGTTTGCCCAGTCCACGCCCGGTTCTTCAGGTGCGTAGTCTTGGGTCATATCTAGGTAAGTGGTTTGTGCTGGTTGCAGCACCACATCAAAGCCTTGGCGAGCACAGTTCAAGGCCGCTTCTTCGCTTAGCCATGAGTAGATCACCGTATCTTTACTGACTTTGTCGCCGTGTTGAGCTTCTTCCCAGCCCAGCATGCGTTTGCCCAATTTACGAAGTTTGTCTTCGGCATAACGCAAGAAGTGTCCTTGCAAATCTTTGTAGTCGCTGTAACCCAGTTGTTCCATTAGTGCTTGGCATGCTGGGCTTTTTGACCATACGCCGTTAGGTATTTCGTCGGCACCAATATGAACGTAAGGCGCAGGAAAAAGCGCAGAGACTTCTTCTAGCACTTTGTCGATAAATTCATAGCTCCCCGGCAGAGCTGGGTTAATGACGTTGTCGTTGTAATGCTGAATACTGCGGTATTCGGTGGTATCTTCCGCTTCTACCAATAGGTGTGGTAACGACTTGATGGCGGCTCGGCAATGACCAGGTACATCAATTTCAGGAATGATGGTGATGCCGCGTTGCGATGCAAATTCGATAACGTCTTTGATGTCTTCTTGTGTGTAGAAGCCGCCGTAACGTTCATCAAAGTGCGTGTACTGTGGTTCATTGATCTCATCCAATCCGCGCCAAGCACCAATATCGGTCAGTTGAGGCAGTGATTTGATTTCAATTCGCCACCCCTCATCGTCGGTAAGATGCCAATGGAACGTATTGAACTTGTAATGAGCCAGTTGGTTGATCAAGCGTTTGACTTGCTTAACGGAGTGAAAATGACGAGCACAATCCAGCATCATACCGCGGTAACGAAAACGTGGCCTGTCCTTGATTGAACAGCAAACTACTTCCATTGAGTTAGGTTGATCGCCAACTTTGATTAGTTGTAATAACGTTGCACAAGCATGGGTAAAACCAGACGAAGATCCTGCTTCAATTTTGATTGACTCTTCGGCTACTTTCAGTTTGTAAGCGCCTTCATCCAAGGTTGGGTTGCCTTTGAAGATGATCTGACTGCCATTGTCTGATGCGAACTCAAATTGGTGAATGCGCTTAAGCTCATCAAGTAGCCATTCTTTAGCTGAATTGGCCAGGCTTGAATAAACCGCGACGCCAGCATGATGATCAAAGCTAAAATAGTGATCGCTGACCTCAATATGGTTTGGTTTTGGCAGCAAGGGCTGTGCATGGGTTAAACTTGCAGGAATCTCACTGCGTTCACGGTATGGTGAAGCTAATACGATAGGCGTGACATCCACTTGTGCGCGCTGTGGGTTTCCATCAACGACAAAGTTGATCATCGCTTCGTTAAAGCCATCCGAGTAATAACGGAATGGGTTCGAACCAATACTGAATTCACAGTAATAGTGATGGTTGGCAGCCAGTACCACCCCTTCTGGCTTAAGTGTGCAAAAACTACCAATTTGAGTCAGTTGACCATTTGAAACGCTGTCTGGAAGAATGTAACGATCGAAAGCGAAAGTTAAGCTCCAGCTGTTTAGGTCTTGGTCGCTCAAGTTATGAAAGGTGAGGCCAAAGCGGCAGTTTTGTTTCTGCTCAGAAAGGACCACGAGATCAACACGATATTCCATATCTACTCCTACGCCGCACTGAGCGAGTAAAGGTTATGTTCTGGTTTGCCAGCAAACATAATTGCGCCTTCAATCGCGTCAAACTGTGGCTCAACAATCCATTGCTGAACTGGTGGTGAGAGCCAACGTAAAATGCGTTCAGCAATGCTACCCATTAAACAAATACGTGTTGCGCCGCGCTTGTTTAATGCCACGAGAAACATTTCTATATCCGCTGCGGTTTGCTTCAGTATTTCAATGGCCAGTGCATCGCCTTGTTCCGCATGTTGGAAAATAGCCGGAGAAAACTGCCCATAATCACGAGGAAGCGCCTGTTTTGACCACGCCACCACGTTGTCGACCTCATTTTCGAAATGCGTCATAAAGTGTTGTGCTAGGGGCGTTTTTTCTCTGATGCCATCTTCAGCTAACAAAACTTGCTGAACTAGGCGTAGCCCCATCACTGCGCCGCCACCTTGATCCGAAATAGGGAACTCACGACCACCGACAACGTGTTGCTCCAATCCTTTAAGGTAGATGCCACAAGAACCGGTTCCCGCAATCATGATTGCGCCATCTTCGCCATTGTGCGCACCAACGCACGCACCGTAAGCATCGGTATTCAGAGTTATACTGGCAAATGGATGAGGAAGAGACATGAAGGCTTGCCAAGATGCTTTGTGCTCTGCGCCAGCAAGGGCTAAGCCGACGTGCATCGACGCGAAATCTTGTTGTGTTAGACCGCCTTGCTCGGTAGCCGAAGTGATGGATTCAAGAATCGAAGCCATTGCTATTTCAGCACCTAGCATGATGTTGGCACTGCCGCTTTTGGCCTCGCCAAGAAAATTACCTTGTGAATCTTTAATCCTGGCTCGACATGACGTGCCGCCACCATCGATACCGACAAAATACATTCCCATGATTATTCTTCCTTCATATTTTTAGAGGTCGCCAACTGAGAAACATGCTGAGCTTGACTCATTATCGCGAGTAAGTACCAAGCGCCATGCGGGATCCATTGTTCGCCCCAGCGCCAGTTTTGTAACACGTCTTCTTTTTGTGCTGGTGGGTTAAATGCAATGTCTTCCTCGTCTTCAAAGCCGCCAGTGATTCCGTTACACACGCCACCTTTTGCGTTGAAGAAACCATATTGAGGGAGGTAATCAGGGTTGTTACGACCATGGCCATCTAGCATGCACATGTCGTATGGGTTTAAGCCTACAACCCAGTTCAATGCATCTTGAGCAAACACAGAAAGTTGTTGCTGTACTTCTTGCGACGCTATATGCGGTTGAGCAAGGTACGCCATGGTCGCGAGTGAGCCCAGTCGAGCATTCTCGCCTTGCCACCAATAGCCGGATTCATTGTTGTGTGCGACAAAAAATGCCTCGCGTTTTGACTCATTTACGCCTTTAACATATTGGCGAGGGTAACCGAATGGGTTGATCACTTTATTCGATATTGTGATCTCAAACTCACACGCTAGGTTGACGATACGTTTTACCGATTCCGCTCGTGCTGAGTCGTCTTCAATTGATAGATATTCGCATAGGGCAATAACTGGTAGACCAGCTTCGGCTGCGTGAAAATATGGACGGCTGCCGTCTTGGTTTGCTGACCAAAAGTGTTGAATCTGCTCGTCGCTCATTTGGCGTGCAACTAAACGTTGCGCCCACAAACGGCTCTCTTCCAAGTAGCGAGTTTCTTTGGTTGCTTTAAACAGTTCTACACAAGCCAGTAGCGCACAGTATTCGTCGATAATGTTTTCTTCCCCATCATTGAGGTACTGCGTATTGTGCTCTTTTAAGTGCCAGTAACCATTTTCGGCAGCGTTGCGGTATTTTTGTTGATCGTATTCACCGTGAACACTTAAACGCGACGCTGCCGCTAGCGCTGCAATGGCGACACCGCCACCTTGTCGAAAGCCTGCTTGATAGTCGTCAAATTTGTGACCAAGTTGAGTTTCGTACGCGCAAATCTCGCGTTGCGCAGTATCTTTGCTCCACTTGTCAAAGACCGTCATGTAGAAAAAGCCTTTTTCGTTTTGCATACGCACAAGAAAGTCTGCACCGAACAGGGCTTCTTCAATCAGACGTGTACGTGTGAAAGCTGCAATGTCTTCGCTTCCTTCAAGCAATGAAACCCCTTTTAGGATGTTCCAAACCACCATTGGGGTTTGTTGAGGATTCAAATAATTCGCGTATGAAAGGTGACTTAAATACTTGCTAACGTCTCCTGATGCGTCGTACCAGCCGCCGTGTACATCAACCTTTTTATTGGAGTTTAGTACTGGAAGTTGTCGATCTTGTTTATCGAAGATCCCGCCGCAACGTTGCGATTTGAAGTAGTGGATCACATCTGACAAAGTTTGATCCAACAGAATGTGTTCGCCAACGATGAAAGAGGAAGAGCGCGTATCTTCTACTTGCAAGAAATAGTCACCTGACGTTGTGAAAGAGGAAAAGTCGATGAGGTAGAAATAGCCCTGATGCCAGTTCGCCACTTTACCTTGTTCTTCAACCGCAAAAGTTGCCACGGTTTGCTCGCTAGTGGCACAAATCAATTGAGCAGTGTAAGAAGACAAGTGTGGTTGTTCGGTCTGGATAATGGCTTTCTTTGGGCCCAGACGTTCATAACCAATGTGGTTAGTCAGTAGCAGCATTCAATGTCTCCGGGAAACGATAAAAACAGGAATGGGTCAGGCTGAACCTGACCCTCGTTATGATTAATCTTCAAATAAGTAACAGCGGACAAAGTGGTTGTCGGACAGTTGAGTGACGCCCGGTAGTCGTTCGCGACATTTGTCGGTAGCGTGTACACAACGTCCAGCAAATGGACAGCCGACAGATTCTGGTGTCCAAAGTGGGATTTCCCCTTTGTTGCCTTTCAGTTTCTCGTGAATAGACTTCGATGGATCTGGAACCGCAGATACCAACAGTTGCGTATATGGGTGTTGAGGATCGTGAATGATTTCTTCAGTATCGCCCCATTCAACCATGTGACCTACGTACATGACCGCGAGATCTTCAGCAATGTAACGCGCTGTTGCGATGTCGTGAGTGATGTAAAGCAGAGACATTTGTTTCTCGAACTTCATCTCTTCCATCAAGTTCAGAACACCGGCACGGATTGATACATCGAGCATCGATGTTGGCTCATCCGCCAATACCACTTCTGCACCAACTGCGATGTTACGAGCTAGGTTTACACGTTGACGCTGACCGCCAGATAGCTGGTGCGGGAACTTTTGCGCCGTTTCTTTTGGTGGAATAAGACCAACTTGTTCAAGTAGGTCGTACACACGCTCTTCCAGTTCTTTCTTGTTGCACGGTGCTACTTTCTTATGAATCAGCAGCGGGCGCGCAATATGGTGGAAGATATTGTGCGTTGGGTTTAGCGAGCCAAACGGGTCTTGCCACACCATTTGTACACCTTCACGGTAGGTCATTAAATCGTGACGAGAGGTGATGTCTTGGATATCACGACCTTTGTATTCAATGATGCCATCGGTTGGTGCGTACATTTTTGCAATCATTTTTGCAGTAGTAGACTTACCTGAACCAGATTCACCTACCACTGACAAGCCGCGGCTCTTGTACATTTTGAAAGAGACGTCGTTGATTGCACGCATCTTAGATTGTTTGATTGAGTTACTGTTTAAAGGGAAGTCCTTAACGACATTTTTACCCTCAATCAGCAGTTCGCCGAATTGTTTGCTCATAATTCTCTCCAGTGTAATTTTTGTTCTTAGCTAGCGTTTTTTTGTTGTTAAACCTTAGCTTGAGCAATGGTGTCGCCGTACAAATGGCAATTTGAGAGGCGACCTGGTTCAATTTGACGTAATTGGGTTGGTACACGTGTACATGCTTCATGTACGCGATCGCAACGAGCTTGGAAGCGGCAGCCCTGTGGTACTTCTAGCAAGTTCAAAGGGTTACCTGGAATACCAGTCAATTTGGTCTTTGGTCCAGTTAGTGGAGGGAAAGAGCTACCCAAACCTTTGGTGTAAGGGTGGTAAGGACTTTCCAGAATTTGCTTAGAAGGCGCGACTTCAATCAACTCACCTGAGTACATGATGCCGATACGATCCGAGAACTCGACCATCAATGACAAGTCATGTGTGATGAACAGAATTGAGAAACCAAACTCTTCTTTAAGCGCGTAAATTTTTTGTAGAATTTCACGTTGAACCACTACATCCAATGCGGTAGTCGGTTCGTCCATGATGATCATTTTTGGGTTCAGAGCCAAAGCGATTGCGATTACTAGACGTTGACGCATACCACCAGAGAACTGGTGCGGGTAATCACTCAATCGGCTAGGGTGGATATCAACGATTTCCAGCAGACCTTCAGCGCGTGTTTTTGCTTGAGCGCGAGTCATATTGGTATGACGCATGATGACGTCACAGAACTGCTCTTCCATGGTTAGAACAGGGTTCAAAGCGTTCATCGCACTCTGGAATACCATCGACATTTCACTCCAGCGGAACGCTTGCATGCGATCATCGCTGTACTGAAGGATATCTTCACCGTTGAAGATCACCTCACCACCTGTGATAAACGCTGGTGGCTTATGAAGGCGCATTAGTGAGAAGGCAACAGTGGACTTACCACAGCCAGATTCACCAGCCAGACCGAATACTTCACCGGGTGCAATGTCGAAGCTCACGTTGTTACAGGCGCGGACATCGCCCGCGTCTGTGATGTAGTCTACGCATAGGTTACGGATGGAAATTAGTGGTGCAGTCATGATTATTTATCTCCGCTCCATAGTGCATTTTGTGGTGCCAGTTCAGGCTCACGCTCTTTCTTGTCTTTTGCTGCTAGTTTTTTCCAGCGTTTCATGCCTTTGTGAGAACGAAGTTGAGGGTTCGCAATTTCGTCAACGGCAAAGTTCAACAGAGCAAGACCAGTAACCAGTAATGTTAGGGCAATACAAGGTGCTAGTACTTCCCACCATGCGCCAATCAGCATGGCTGATGAGGTTTGCACGTTGTAAAGCATGATGCCCCAACTGATCGTGTTGGCATCACCCAAACCTAGGAACGAAATGACCGCTTCAGTGTTGATCGCCAGCATTACTGAGCCAATGAAGCTCGCACCGACAATTGGGATAAGGTTTGGTAAAATCTCAACAAAGATGATGCGGAATGAAGACTCTCCCAATACTTCGGCGGCTTTAACGAACTCTTTCTCGCGTAGTGCCATAGTTTGAGAGCGGACAACACGTGCACCCCATGCCCAAGAAGTACCAGCGATAATCAAGGCAATAGTGAGTGGGCCTGCTTCACCGATAAAGGCCGCCAACACGAATAGCAATGGATACTGCGGAATTACTAACATGATGTTCATCGCGGCACTCAATACGTCATCCACTTTGCCGCCGAAGTAACCTGCCGATATACCAATGACTGTTGCTAAGAAGCACACGATGATGCCAGCGCCAAAGCCTACACCCAGTGATACTCGTGCACCGTAAGCCACTTGCGACCAGATATCGCGACCCATTCGGCTAGTACCTAATACGTGGTCGGCCTTTTTAGACATAATCAGTGTACGACGATCGTCTGCTAGGTTTTTAGCAACCCAACCATCAGGGTTGTTTTGTGCCTGTTTTACAACAAAGCTTGGGTATTCGTGTGGGTTACCGGTTCGCTTGTCTGGCGCATGCTTTGTAAGTAAAGGAGCGGCAATCGCAACGAACACGAACAGCGTAACAATGCCAAGACCAATGCGAGCAAATGCGTTACCTAAAATAAGTTTGAATAGTTCTTTCATGATTATTTGCCTCCCGTACGTAGGCGAGGGTCTAGAATCATGTACAGCATGTCAGCCATTAAGTTGAAGCACAGCATGAACATCGTCATGATAATTAACTGACCTTGAAGTACTTGGTAGTCACGAGCGTGAATTGCGTTCAATAGAACAGTACCTAGGCCTGGGTAGTTGAAAATCATCTCGATGATTAATTGACCACCGATGGCCATACCTAAAGACATAGACAGTGCGGTAACACTTGGAAGTAGTGCGTTACGTGCGGCGTAATTAAAGACGACGCGGTTTTCACTCAGCCCTTTACCTTTAGCCATCGTGATATAGTCTTCGGCGAGAAGGTTGATCATGTTGTTACGCATGTTAACTAGGAAGCCACCAATTTGAACGATGGTTGCACAGAATAGAGGTAGTACAGCGTGGTAACCCACGTTCTTGATGAACTCCCAGCTTGTCCAATCAGGAATAGTACCTGGCGTGTAAGCATAGCCAGATGGGAACCATTTCAGGCCAATCGCAAAGGTAAACAGTGCTAACATTGCGATAACCATTTGTGGAATCGCTTGAATGATCAATGTGCCAGGCGTTACGAATGCATCGTACTTACTACCGCGCTTCCAGGCGGCAAAAATACCAAGGACAGAAGCGATGGAGAAAGAAAGTACAACCGCAGTACCAGCTAGAAATAGTGACCAGCCAAATGCACTACCTAGTAAAGAATTAACTGAAAGAGGGTAGAACTGGATTGATGTACCTAGCTCCCAACTTAGAATGTTTTTAATGTACGAGAAGTACTGAATGTAAATTGGCCCATCAACGAAACCGAGCAGTTCTTTCATTGCTGCGATTCGTTCTGGAGTCACCTGTACTGAAGCATTAGCAAACATCATGGTAACTGGGTCACCAGGCATTGCTCGCGGAATAATAAAGTTTAACGTCGCTGCAACTAAGAGCGCGACAAGATAGAACGACAAACGTCTTAAAAAATAACCCATAACTCACACCTTACTCACCCAGATTTTTTCCCTGTTTCTGGTTTCAGGTCGCTCCTAGCGAAATTTAGAGCGAAAAATCCCCTGACGACGAGCGCCACATATTGGTTTCGTTAACAAGGGATTTTTATAGGCGGCACACGGGATGCATGCCGCTTGAAATGAACTTCTACTTATTTAACTGGTTTTAGGTCCAGTACGTGAAGTAGACGCTCTGGGATACCTGCCCAAATGTTTGGACGGCCCTTAGGGTTTTCTTCGTTCCACCAACCAGTGAAGCGAGTTGTGTTGTATTGGTACATGTACGCGCCAGATAGCACAGGAATAGTTACTTGGTCCTGAGCAATGATCTTCTGAATGCCATGAGCGATCTCTAGCTGTTCTTGCTTATCTGCTGTCTTGTAGAAGCTGTTAAGAAGACCGTCTAGCTTATCGTTCTTGTAGAAGTGCATTGCAAAGCGAGGCATGCCGTCACCAGCTTGTAGCTTCGAGTTGTAGCCACTATCCCAGTACAAGTGTGGATCTGCACCGTGGAAGTAGTTGGTGTAAGCAACGTCGTAAGTACCTTCTAGCATAGCTTGGTTGTATACCGAGAAGTCCGGTGTACGAGCACGAGCTTTAATGCCCACTTCTGCTAGTTGCTCAACGGCTAGTTGTACCGTGTTGTTGAAGTCAGTCCAACCGTTTGGTGATTGAATTAGAAGCTCGAAAGACTTGCCAGATGGTGTATCCACAAAGCCATCTTTGTTTACATCTTTGAAGCCAGCTTTAGCTAGAAGCTTTTTCGCACCTTCCGCGTTGTATGTGTTGTAGCCTTTGTACTTGTTGTGCGTCTCTTCATCAGACCAAGCTTCGAATGCGTAGCCAAGGCCAGATGCGAAGTCGTTCACTGTACCGCCGCCGTAGAAAGCGATATCAATGATAGTTTGACGGTCTAGCGCCATAGAGAACGCACGACGGAAGTCAACGTTAGTTAGTGCTTCGTTTTTCGCAGCGTCTGGGTTTTTGAAGTTCACTACAAATGCTTGAGTACCCGCTGGTGGGTACCAGTAGTGGTGATTCGGACTTGCTGCAGCGTACGTACGGTCGATGTCTGGTACGAATGAAGACGTCCAGTCCATTTCGCCGTTAACGATTTTGCCCAAGAATTGGTCGTTGTTCGCGATTTGTGGCACACGCAGACAATCTACATCTAGGTTGTCAGCATCCCAATAATTCGGGTTCTCACACTGGATATATAGCTGCGGTGTGAAAGTGTCGATTTCAGTAAATGGACCACTGCCTACTGGATTTTCGTTTGTGAATGTTGCTGGATCTTTTACTTTGCTCCATACGTGCTTAGGTACGACTGGTACTTTCGCAATTTCGTAAGGAACGTTTGAGTTTGCTTCGCTTAGACGGAATTTAACTTGGTAGTCGTTAACTTTTTCTACGCCAGTCACCCAAGAGTTGATACCAGATTGGTCTAGCTCTGGCTTCTCTTTAACTAGGTTGAAAGAATAAACAACATCATCAGCGGTAAACGCTTTGCCATCAGACCATTTTACGCCCTTACGGATATCGAAGGTTACGCTCATCAGGTCATCAGCCATGGTAAAGTTTTCTGCTAGACGAAATACAGGCGTGTTACCGTGCATTTCGTTAAAAACAACGAGCGGCTCGTAAATAAAGTCGGTTGTTGTGTGCAGGTTAGTTGCACCCAAGAAAGGGTTAAAGTTACGAACGAAAGTTGTAAACTCTTTAGGGTGGATAGTCAGTTCACTGCGTTCAGCCGCAGTAGCTACCGATGCAAAACCTGTAGTAGCCGTTGCAATAATTGCTGTTGCTAGTGCTGTTTTTTTAATATTGGCAAGCATAGCTGTTCCTTACTATTTGCTTTCATTTCACTAAATGGAATTGAATGTCATCAATTGATAAACACTCTCTAAGACCTACCTCTTGTACATGCCTTACTCATTACAACATTGAGTTTCGCCAAGAGTGGCCTGTAGGCCTTAGGCAGGAGTAAGAAAACACCTTATCCATAAAATAATCAAACTTGATTCCCGTTAAAAACGTTAAAATCTCTGAGCTCTCCGTTATAAACGTTATTTTGGCTAATTTTAACCAGCATTGGGCCAAAAAATAAACGTTGATATGCGTCGCAGTTTATATCCTTGTTAATAATAAATGTTGGTGATTACTAACCTGCTGGTCCTTTTTAAATATACGTTTCCTGCTTGTTTTCTAGGTTCGGAGATCTCGCTCACATGCAGAAATGGTGTTAATTAATCAGCTAAAAATTAATCTGCCGTTCTGTTGTGATTAAGTTCGCAATCTCTATCAATAGTTCGTCAAAATCCGCTTGTTATCTGAAAAATGGCCTTTTTTATCGACAGTTTTCTTCCGTTTGTTGTCCTTTTTTTATTGTATGAATGAAGTTTTTTCGGTTGCTCGAGCTTACCTAGTTAAGACAAGTTAAATGGATAAGGTCGTACGTTTTGAAGACCAACAATAGATAGCGTTGTCTAACCGAATGTTCGTTATTGGAAATATGTTAATGGGGTAGGAAGAGGCGGTCTCTTTTATCTCAAGGAAGGGAATACTCGAATAACAAAAAAGCCCAGCATGTACGCTGGGCTAGTTTTTTTGATAAATATTAGCTGGTCAATAGTCGCTGTAGTTTATCTCGTTGTGCTTCTATGTATGCTCTCTCGGGGCTCTGTTCTTTGCAGTGTTCGAGAATGAACTCTATCGAGCTTAGCACCGTTCTCCAACGTGGTGTTTTGGGTAATGTTTCTATACGCATGTATTTATCTAAGGTGCGTGTTTGTAAAGTACTTCGGTCTAGATAAACGCGCCACAAGCCACTTTGCTCTGCAAATGCGAATTTACTTTCACCCGTTACAGATTCCCAATACTCTAAAGCATGTGTCATTGCGTCGACTAGAACTTCCCGCATAAGTTCTTGCTTGTCCTTTTTATTACCGAGTGCTTTGTCTGCAAGGCGCGTAAATTCTCCGCCAAGCTCTTTTAGCTTTTGCAATTGGTCTTTGTCACCATCAAATGCATAACTTGAAAGCACTTCTACGGCGGTTTCTAGATTATGTATGCGAGCGGCACTGGCTCCACCGCCGACATTAAAGATGTACATGATATCTAACCCTGAACCTTCAGGGAGCTTAAGAATGTCTGCTTCGATGTTCTGACGAATATCTTCAATATAGATATCAATCTTGCCACAGTAATGAGGTTGTTTGACGGTTAGATATTTAGGGGCAATCAGCTCATCAGCAGATGAGCGCTTTAGCTGTTCTAAGCTGCGCTTGAATAGCTTACAAGCAGCTTCGTTAGCAAAGCGAATACGCTTGTCTTCACGTAGACAGATGATAGCTTCAGGAGCCGATTCTAGCTGTTCCAACAAACGACCTTGAGTCTCAAGTAAGCTTGCTTCAACGACTGCTCGCTGTCTAAGTTCAGACTCTAGCACTTTGTTTTCCATATGGCGCATTTCTGCTTTACTTGCCGTTAAATGCGCTTGGATACGTGCCGCCAACTCTTGTTTATTAAATGGTTTCGATAAATAGTCGTTGGCTCCTGCTTCAAAACCTCTTACACGATCTTCTGTTTGACTGAGTGCGGTGAGCATAATGATTGGCAACTCGGCATGATCATAGGTTTCACGTAGTTCACTACAAACTTGGTAGCCGCTCATGCCTGGCATCATGATATCCAATAACAGAAGTTCCGGCTTCTCTTGCTCGACGAGCGCTAACGTTTCTGGCCCATCGGAGACGGTACGCACACGATAGCCCTCTAAACGTAAAAAGCTTTCAAGCACGCGTAAGTTTACTGGTTCATCGTCAGCAACATACAGTAACGGGCCGTCTGGGTTCTCTGGAAGTGATAAGTCTTCGCTGTTCTCTACATTAACTTCAGGAATTTGGAAGTGCCCGTGCGCAGCTAGAGTCTGGGTTGCTTGGATTTCTTCTTCACTGGCGAGCGGTAAAGTGAAACTGAAGGTAGTTCCGACCATTGGTTGGCTACTGACGTATAACGAGCCTCCCATTAATTCGATCAATTGCCGGCTAATGGAGAGCCCAAGCCCTGCACCTTGACGATAACGGCTCGCGTCTTGCCCTGCTTGGATAAGTGGTTCAAAAATATGCTCAAGTTGTTCTGCGGGAATTCCTTGTCCAGTATCCACGACTTGTACGCGTACATGATCATCTACCACATTAGCGGAGATAACAATTTTACCTTCTGAGGTGTATTTAATCGCATTGCCAATCAGGTTATATAGCACTTGTTCAAGGCGTTGCGGGTCAGCTGATACTGCTTTTAAATCCGCTGGGACTTGGTTGATGATGCGGATGGTTTTACTTCCGAGTAAATGGCTAGAAAGCTCTAAAACCAATCGTGTTGCACTGCCCAAACTCACTGCTGATTTCTGGATATCCATGCTTCCATAACGCATTTTATGATAATCCAACAAGTCATCGACTAGATTAGCGAGACGCTGACCACTTTTAATGATGATATCAAGCTGATATTTCTGGCTAGCGGGGATCGCACCATTGGCGCCGGACGCTAAGGTTTCAGCAATCCCGACCATGCCGTGTAACGGTGTACGAAGTTCATGAGAAGTCGTGGCTAAGAATTCATCTTTTAATTTATCGGCCAATTGCAGTTCTTCATTCTGTTTTTGAATGATCTGTATGTTGCTTTCTAGTTCTTCATTTTGCTTCTTAATGGTTTGAATCTTCTCTCGAATAGAGCGTTGCATTCGTTCAAAGCTTAACGCAAGCCGACCAATTTCATCTTTACGAACCGTATTAAAAGACGTGTCATCAAGATCCCCTGCAGAGACCTTTTCGGCAACCCAAGTCAATTTCAGCAACGGAGAAGTGATAAAGTTTGATAAATAGTGAGAAGCGATCACCACAAGGATAATGGCGATCAACATAGCGATAACGAATAGTTTTTCGAGTTGATGGATACGAGCGAAAGCTTCGTTTTCTGGTAACTGTACGACGAGCGCCCAAATCACACCACGAGTTTCAATCGGTGCATAAGCCGCGATGATCTCTTCACCTAAACCGTTTGTGTAAGTGCCGACACCAAATGCACCAGAGAGTGCTTTATCGATCACTTCTAAACTGTTCTTTATGTCGTCTTGTTTCGTGTTAATTGTGCGAGGTTGGTGATCATTTCCAACCAGCAAGGTGTTAATTGATGACTCTCGGTTGGCGTCTGCGGCTAACTTAGTGATGCCATTATTTGGCAAGCGGAACATGGCATAGCTGTGTAGATAACCTTGCTGAACAATTGGTGCACCTAGCCAAGCGACTGATTTCCCCCCTTCCAGCTCGAAGTCAGACACAATCACAGGAGTGTAGTCTTCGTTTACTTTTCGACGTTCAGTCACATCATCGGCGAGACGCTTGAAAGTTTTGCCAAGTGCCGAGTCTTTGTAGGGGCCTGATAACAAGTTCGTTCCGTAGTTATCGTCTTTGTTGATCGAGTAGGTGACGTTACCATTGATGTCGACCAGCAAAATGTCATTAAAATCAGAGCGCTTGAGGAGCTCTAAGTAGGCCCAATGATAGCGTTTATGTAAAAGTCGGTAACGTTCACTTCCTACATAGTTGGATGACTCGGGTAACGTTGAGGTTTTGATTTGGTCTCCGCTGCCCTCGATGTAGCGCTGTTGGGCGTTTTTACGAGACTCTTCAATATCATTGCCTAAACGACTAAAGGCATTGACGAGACCATAGAATCGGCCACCACTGGCGTAAGCCAGCTCTGAGCGCACAAAGCCCATGACTTCGGTTTCTCGTGCCTCAAAGTAGTCGATGATTTGCTGCTGTTTTGTATCTCGAACAGACAGTAAGTGCGAGGTGCTTTGTTCTTGCAGATCTTTACTGTGGGACTGCAAGAAAAAGATCGCAGTAATGGTAAGAGGTGTGATACTGAGCACCAGAAATGCGGTCATCAGTGTACTCTGAAGGCGCTTAAATTTCTGTTTTTTGTAGAATTTAAACATGGATAAGATTACAACTCATAATGGGCAGTTCTAAAACATACTTCGCTGCCGAGGTTCTCGTTAAAAACGGATAAGATGTTCAACTAGATAGAATTAACAAAATTAACGAGTTTTTTTTCTTTGACAAGAAAGTTAGTTGTAAAGCGTGCAGGGTGACGCAGTTTTTCTTATGAGTGTTGAATTTATGAGAAAAAATCGCGCAGGTTTATGCCTGCGCGGGGGAAGTTATGATTTTTTCGCGTAGTAGATAGAAAATTTATTGGTCTTATTTAGCGTCTCGCAATTATTAAACGCCCGCTCGATAATTGGTGGGTATTTTAAGAAGCTATTCGCGACAATCACCATTTCGCCATCTTTGGTTAGATATTGTGGTGCCTGACCCAACAAGGTTTCCGCTGCGTTGTAATTTGTGTCTAAACCACTGTGGAATGGCGGGTTGCTGACGATAAAGCGGTAGTCTTTTGCGGTATCCGAGTATATATCTGATGCAAATACGCGTCCGGATAAACCATTCGCTTCTAATGTGGCTTGGCTAGAAGTGATCGCATAAGCATTAATGTCACACATCTCAATCGCGATCTCTGGATTCGCTTTCGCCATAAACGCACCGAGTACACCTGCACCACAACCAAAGTCGAGCACTTTGCCCGACAGCTTAGGTAAGGTTTCAAGCAGCAATCGGCTACCTAAGTCGAACTCGCCATGGCTGAATACGCCAGGTAGGCTCTTAACCGCTAGCGACTGCTCACCGAGTGTAACAGTGTAAGACTTAAACCAATCTGCTTGGTTGAAAGGTTTTGGTTCATTGAGGCAATTACCCCAGTAAAATGAGCAGCGACGAGCAGAGTCGTACTTGTTCACAGGGCCGTATTCTTGGAACATCTTCTCGATGCTCTTGATGCCGGAGCGGTTTTCACCAACGATGACGATTTCGGTGTTAATGCCCAGTTTCGCCATCAACATCGCCAGCAAGTATTCTGCTTCGGCTTTTGCTTTTGGCCAGTATAAAAGGACCATGTCTGCTTTTGTTTCGGCATCAAACACAGAGCCAAAATGACTTTTCACTTTGTCAGAGGTTTGAATTTGGCGGTAGTAGCTATAGTTGGAAGTAAACACTTCAACAGACTCACAATGAGCCACTAACTCAAGAGGAAATAGGTCTTCAACTTCACCAGCGACTAAAACGTGTTTTCCGTTGAAGTATTCAAGTTGGCGCTGAGCTATTTGGCTAGGAGCGATATAAGCAGACATAAATTTGGTTCATCAGAAATAATTTGGGGCAGATTTTCGCACAATCTGCCCCAAGCTTGAAGTGATTAAGCGGTGACTAGCTGTTGTCTTGTTGGTTAAGGAAGTCTTTGAATTCTTCCTCGTAGATATTAAACAGTACCATGGTCACGGCAAAAATAAGTGGGCCGTAGATAAGACCAATCAAACCAAACAGATGCAGACCACCCAGTAATGAGAAGAAAATCATAAGGGTATTCATGCCGGCGCTGCCTTGCATTAGCAACGGACGTAATAGGTTATCTATAGAGCCAACGATAACTACACTCCACACCGTCAAGAAGATAGCCCAAGTCATATCGCCTGTTAAGAACAAGTACGCTGCTGCAGGAATCCAGATTAGCGCGGTTCCTACCACTGGAATGAATGATGCAAAGCCCATCATTGTTCCCCAAAATAACCCAGGGAAACCGGCGAGCCACATACCGATACCGCCAGCCAAACCTTGAGCAATCGCTGTCATGAATGAGCCCATTACGGCTGATTTAGAAACTTGCTCTATCTCTGTCAATATGCGGTCTTCTTGGCTACGTGAGAGTGGCAGGATATGACGAATCGCAGAGATAATTTTGTCGTGGTCACGAAGCAGAAAAAACAGCACAAACAGCATCAGGAAGAAGTTCATTAGGAAGTTGGTTGCGTCTCCTAAAATCTTTGCGCTGATAGCAACTAAGTTAGAGCCAAACGATGTGGCAAATTGACCAATTTTCTCAGCAATGGCTTTGGGCTCGATTTTATCAAAAGGTAAGTACTCATTAACAATCGCTAAGCCTTTGATAACGAAAGGATGCTGGAATATATCTTGGATACCACCATTGGTAACCCAATTATATGTATTTTGTGAGAAAACAGAGCCTTGCTGAACAATGGCGGCAAACACAAATAAAAGCGGGATAACAATAATAAATGTCAAGACGACACATGACAGCAGTGCCGCCATATTGGGGTGCTTGGGAATTTTCTGCTCAAACCATTCGTGTATCGGAAACATGAGCAAAGAAATGATAAAAGCCATCACAATGGAATTGATATATGGCTCAACCAATAAGTAGCAAGCAAAAGCAGCGGCGAGTAAAGCAACCATTAGTACTCGGTGACTCGACGTTATTTTTACATTATTTGGCATGGTATTAGTCCAACTTACAGGTGACGTTTACGGTTTATGCCTTCAATGATGGCGTGTAACCTTTATTACTTTGCACTCTTAACTCTTTCAAGCTTATGACAATGCCGAATTAGAGCAGGGCGATGTACCTTGCTATAATGACTACAAATCAGTCGGTTATCAATCAAGAGATGAGCTATGGGTTGTTGCAACGGTGATAAAAAGTGTCAAACCGAGAAAAAGCTAAGCGAATACCGTGGTTTGGCATTGTCGTTGGGGTATTAGCGATATTGGTTATTTTGAATTGGCAATAAAAAAGGACCGTTACGGTCCTTTTCTAAATGCGTTATCGCCGTTTTTAGCGATTATTTCGCTTCTTCTGCAAGAACAGCAAAACAGCGGTCAGCCGCTTCTAGTGTGGCATCAATCTCTTTTGAACCATGAGCGAGTGAAGTAAAGCTCGCTTCAAACGCAGATGGCGCAAGGTAGACACCGTGTTTTAGCATTAAGTGGAAGAAACGCTTGAAGCGTTCTACATCGCACTTCGTTACGTCTTCGTAGCAAGTTACTTTTTCTTGGTCAGTGAAGAAGAAGCCGAACATACCGCCCACTTGGTTAACAACTAGCGGAATACCGTGTTTTTCTGCTAGAGACTTAAAACCTTCAGCAAGTTGTTTCGTTTTAGAAGCTAGGCGCTTTTCGTTGCCCTCTTCTTTTAGAAGGTTCAAACATGCGTAGCCTGCTGCCATTGCGACAGGGTTACCGGAAAGGGTACCAGCTTGGTAAACTGGGCCTGTAGGTGCAACGTATTGCATCACTTCTTTACGGCCACCGAAAGCACCTACTGGCATACCGCCACCAATCACTTTACCCAGTGTCGTTAGGTCGGGTTTGATGTTGTAGTGTGCTTGCGCGCCGCCTAGAGCAACACGGAAGCCTGTCATTACTTCATCAAAAATTAGTAGCGCGCCTTCTTGATCACAGATGTCACGTAGCCCTTCGTGGAAGCCTTCCACTGGTGGAATACAGTTCATGTTGCCTGCTACTGGCTCAACGATGATACAAGCAATTTCGCCTTTGTTAGCAGCAAATAGCTCGCGTACAGAATCTAGGTCGTTGAATGTTGCTGTTAGCGTGTGCTTAGCAAAATCTGCAGGAACGCCAGGAGAGCTTGGTTGGCCTAGAGTTAGTGCACCAGAACCTGCTTTTACTAGCAAGCTGTCAGCATGGCCGTGGTAACAACCTTCAAATTTCATGATCTTGTCGCGACCGGTGAAGCCACGTGCAAGGCGAATCGCGCTCATCGTAGCTTCAGTACCAGAACTTACCATGCGGATTTGCTCCATTGATGGAACAAGCTCAGAAACTAATTCTGCCATCGCGATTTCAAGTTCTGTTGGCGCACCGAAGCTAAGACCGCGTTGCGCTGCATCAATTACTGCCTCGCGGATAACCGCGTGGTTGTGGCCAAGAATCATTGGACCCCAAGAGCCAACGTAATCAATATACGCTTTACCATCGGCATCAAAAATCAGTGGACCGTCTGCTCGTTCGATAAATAGCGGAGAGCCGCCAACGCCGTTGAATGCACGAACTGGTGAATTGACACCGCCAGGGATGGTTTGCTGAGCTTTTTGATACAGCTCTGATGATTTGGTCATGGGGTTATCCTCTTTTGATTGCTCGGACCAAGTGGAGCGCATTGTACCTAGCTATAATCAAGTTAGAAACGTTTTGCTTAATTTATGTGTTGTTTCGCAGTGTAATCTTATATATCCGCATCTGTTATAAAGAATCGGCGGCGAATACTTGAACGAGTTTGTCAGGTATTGGATAATCGTCTCAATTAGCACAAATTTGACGTCTTGCTTCAGGCTTGACGCATTACACGAGTGAGAGAGGTCTTCGTGAGCGAAGTAAACGTACCATTATCTTTTTCTGACGCAGCAGCATCTCGCGTTAAAGCATTGATTGCTGAAGAAGAAAACCCAGCATTGAAACTGCGCGTATACATTACTGGCGGCGGCTGCAGCGGCTTCCAATACGGCTTTACTTTTGATGAAAATGTAAACGAAGGCGATACGACAATCGTAAACAGTGGTGTAACACTGGTTGTAGACCCTATGAGTCTGCAATATCTCGTTGGCGGTATTGTTGACTACACAGAAGGGTTGGAAGGAGCGCGCTTCTTCGTAAATAATCCAAATGCAACGACAACATGTGGTTGTGGTGCATCGTTCAGTGTGTAATTAACACCTAACAGGCAGCTAATGGCTGCCTGTGCTTTATGTAGAAGGATGTCACGTAAAGCGCACACTCGCAGATATGCAGAGAAATAATAAAAAGGACTTTATATGTCTGGACTTTCTTTTGGACGCCGAATTGTCGAGCGCCCTTGGCTAGTATCTCTTATCCTCGTCTTACTTCTTGTTGCATGGCTAACCATCGGCCAACTCAAAGCACAAGATGATCATCCTAACTCTTCAACATCCACGAACACAACACCACTTGCAAAGGTGATGTTTGATACTTTTCTTGCCGAACCTACCAGTAAAACCATTGAATTGTATGGACGAACAGCGCCCAATCGTCAAGCGCGTCTTGGCGCCGAAGTTGCCGGTAAAATAGTCAGTCTTAACATAAAGAAAGGCCAAGCGGTCAAACAGGGACAAGTGATCGCAAACATCGATAAGCGCGACCTTGGCATTCAACTTAAACGGGCCCAGGCGATGCTGTTGGTTAAAGAGAAAGAGTTTAATGCAGCTAAATCGCTAAAAAGTCGTGGACTGCAAGGTGAGGTTGCATTTGCGACAGCGCAAGCAGCGTTGGTAGATGCACGTGCGAATTTGAGTAACGTGCAAACGGCTTTAAGAAATACTGAGGTTAAAGCGCCATTTGATGGCATCGTAGATCACCACTTTGTTGAGTTAGGTGATTTTGTCGGGATTGGCGATCCTATTGCGACGGTCATTGATTTGGATACTTTAGTGATTGAAGCCGATGTCAGTGAACGGCATATACAATACCTTAAGGAAGGCCTAGAAGCCGACGTAAGAACCATTAACCAACAGCATCATCAAGGTCGTGTGCGCTACATTGGACGTGTTTCTTCTGCTTCTACTAATACATTTCCAATTGAAATCGAAATTGATAATCAAGACGCAAGAATTCCTGCCGGTATGAGCGCAGAAGTACAGCTGCCTTTGAGTGAAGTGTTGGCAGTAAAGATTACGGCTGCCATGTTAGCACTAGATGAAGAAGGTAACTTAGGTGTCAAGACACTGCGTAATGAGTATGTTGAGTTTGTTCCAATTCAACTCGTTAAGGCCGAGGATGATGGTGTGTGGCTCTCTGGGTTAGGAGAGCGTGCAGACATTATCGTACTGGGACAAGGTTTTGTGCGAGATGGTGATCAAGTACTGGCCAATAAAGTTGATGACGTAGTTGTTGAAGCGGCTAGTGAGCAGTAAGGAGCACTTATGTACACTCTGATTGATGCTGCGTTATCCCGCGCTCGCACCATGCTGACATTACTGGTGATGATCTTAATTGCCGGTGTCATTACTTACGTCACTATCCCCAAGGAATCGAGCCCAGATATTACCATTCCTATTATCTACGTTTCTGTTGGGCATCAAGGCATTTCTCCCGTCGATGCCGAACGTTTATTAGTTCGGCCAATAGAGCAAGAGTTGCGCTCTATTGAAGGCGTAAAAGAGATGACCTCTGTGGCATCAGAAGGTCATGCTTCGGTGACGCTGGAATTTAGTGTTGGAGTGGATCTTGATAAAGCGATGGCAGATGTGCGTGATGCGGTTGATCTTGCAAAGCCAAAATTACCAGAGGACAGTGATGAGCCAACGGTAAATGAAGTCACGTTTGCATCTGAAGAGCCTGTTTTGACTGTTGTTCTATATGGCACCGTACCAGAGCGGACCATTGTACAGATTGCCAGAACGCTACGTGATCGTTTGGAGAGTTTCCGTCAGGTTCTTGAAGTTGAAATCGCAGGGGATCGCGAAGACATCGTGGAGATAGTTGTCGATCCGCTATTGATGGAAAGCTACGGTCTCGATCAAGCGGACATCTATAATTTAATTGCCTTGAATAACCGAGTTGTGGCTGCGGGGTTTGTCGATACTGGGTATGGACGCTTTTCGGTAAAAGTCCCATCGGTTTTTGATTCACTGAAAGATGTGCTTGAACTACCGATCAAGGTGAATGGCAAAGAGGTGATCACTTTTGGCGATGTGGCGACAGTACGACGTGCATTTCGCGATCCTGAAAGTTTTGCTCGTTTAGATGGCGAATCTGCCATCGTTTTGGACGTAAAAAAACGGGCAGGGGAAAACATCATTGAAACGGTTGAGCTGGTAAAAGAAGTACTGGCTCTGGGACAGAAGCGCGCCGAGTGGCCCGACAATTTGCAAGTTAAATATACTTGGGATCAATCCGACGATGTCAAATTGATGCTCAGTGATCTACAAAACAATATCTTATCCGCAATTATCCTCGTAGTTATCGTCATTATTGCCATATTGGGGGTTAGGACCGCGCTTCTCGTGGGGATTTCTATTCCAGGATCGTTCTTGACTGGGTTGTTGGTGTTATCGGTATTTGGGCTGACGGTCAATATCGTCGTACTGTTTGCTTTAATTATGGCGGTAGGCATGTTGGTGGATGGTGCCATTGTGGTGACAGAGTTTGCAGATCGGCGCATGCAAGAAGGAACGCCACGTAAAGAAGCCTATCGAGATGCAGCAAAGCGAATGGCCTGGCCTATTACCGCATCCACAGCAACCACATTGGCTGCGTTTGCTCCGTTACTTTTCTGGCCAGACATCACTGGTGAGTTCATGAAGTACTTACCACTTACTTTAATTGCTACCTTGGCCGCTTCGCTGATGATGGCTTTATTGTTCGTTCCTGTCATCGGTGGGATCATTGGCAAGCCTCAAGTAGTCAATCAGAAAGCTCAGCGAGAAATGGTGGAGCTGCATAACGGCAACTTTGAAAAAGCGACTGGCATTACCAAGCTTTATTACCAGACTCTGTCGGTAGCGATTCGTCATCCATGGAAAGTCTTACTCAGCGCGATACTGCTAGCGGCAGGTGTCGGCTTCACTTACAACAAAGCTGGCTTGGGTGCAGAGTTTTTCCCTGAGGTGGACCCTGCCTTTTTTACCGTTAAAGTTCGTTCTTATGGTGACCTGTCTATTCACGAAAAAGATGTTGTTATGCGCGAAATCGAGAAGGTGATGCTCGGTCATGACGAGTTTGAAAGTGTCTACACGCGCACAGGATCGAGCGATAATGGGGACGAGATTGGCCAGATTCAAATAACGCCTGTGGATTGGCAGTATCGACGCAAAGTGAAAACCATTATTGAGGAACTAAAAGAGACGACAGACCGCTTTTATGGTGTTGAACTTGAGTATAAATTCCCGGACGCAGGGCCGCCTGTCGAGCATGATCTCGTGATTGAAGTGTCATCACGAAATTTGAGTGTTAGTGCGTTAGATGAAGCAGCCAAAAAAGTACGACATTGGGCTGATGGTAATCCTGCACTGACCAACTTGAGTGATACCACTAATAAGGAAGGGATTGATTGGCAAATTGATATCCAGCGAGATGACGCCTCTCGCTTTGCAGCGGATGCTACTTTAGTCGGGAATACCGTCCAGTTTGTTACGAACGGCTTGAAAATAGGCGATTATTTGCCCGATGATGCGGATGAAGAAGTCGATATTTTGGTGCGCTATCCGCAAGATAAGCGCGACATAGGTCGATTTGATCAGCTGAGAGTGAAAACGGCAGCTGGTCTAGTACCGATTACGAATTTTGCTCAAATCAAACCAGATCATAAGCAAGACACTATTCGTCGGGTCGACGGTCATCGAGTTATCAATATTAAAGCGGATATGGTGGAAGGTTACAATTTGGCGCTTGAGTTACCTAAGATTGCCGCTGGAATGGAACAGCTCGACTTACCAGAAGGCATTGAATATAAGATTCGGGGTCAAAATGAAGAGCAGGAAAACTCATCAGCATTCTTGCAAAATGCTTTTATTGTCGCGCTTGGTGTGATGGCTTTGATTTTAATTACGCAGTTTAATAGCTTTTATCAAGCTTTCTTAATCCTTAGTGCAGTGCTGTTTTCTACCGTTGGTGTCTTCGCTGGGTTACTTATTTTCCAAAAGCCATTTGGCATCATTATGTCGGGAATTGGAGTGATTGCGTTGGCTGGTATCGTGGTAAACAACAATATTGTTTTAATCGATACTTATAATCAGATGCGTAAACGTGGCTTAGAAAAATCTGAGGCTATTTTGCGTACGGGTGTGCAGCGTTTAAGACCCGTTTTACTTACGACGGTGACCACCATATTAGGCTTATTGCCAATGGTGTTAGAAATGAACATCGACTTAGTTAATCAGAAAGTGGAGTTTGGCGCACCAAGCACTCAATGGTGGTCTCAGCTTGCGACCGCTGTCGCGGGTGGTTTGGCGTTTGCGACTTTGCTAACGTTAGTTCTGACACCGTGTTTGCTTATGCTCGGGAGAGAGCATCACTCCGAACAGTAAGCTTTATCGTGATGATATCGACAAAACAAAAAGGGCAGCGAAGCTGCCCTTTTCAATACCTTGCCTTACTTCATTGCTAACAGTTTGCTGTAGCGTTCAAGCTTGTCCATGCTAACTTTCGCGTTTGCCATGAAAGTTTGTCTCGCTTTTCCTGTCAGGGATTTAGATTGTGGCAAATTCACCGTGCGCGGGTTTTTATGGACACCATTCACAAGGAACTCATAGTGCAGGTGAGGGCCAGTTACACGGCCAGTTCCGCCAAGCGTACCGATGGTTTGGCCTTGCTTAACGCGTTGACCAGCTCGTACAGTACGTTTGGTTAAGTGCAGGTACTTGGTAATGTAAGTATTACTATGTTTAATGAAAACGTAGTTACCATTAAATTTGTTGTAAGACGATTTTTGAACGACGCCATCACCAGCTGCCCAAATCGGGGTACCCACCGGTGCCGCATAGTCCGTGCCTCTATGAGGACGAACGCGTCCCGTCACTGGATGTAAGCGGCGTGGGTTGAAATTAGACGAAACTCGACGGAAATCCAACGGCGCGCGTAAGAATGCTTTTTTCATTGCACGCCCATTTTCGTCGTAATACTTGCCACTTTTCTGATCCAATATTGCGGTAAAGGTATCGCCTTGGTTTTTAAAGATCGCAGCAATGATTTTTCCACGGCCGATTACTTCACCTTCTACCACTTCCTCTTGGTAAAGTACTCGGAAGCTGTCGTTTTTACGAATATCTAAAGCAAAGTCGATGTCCCAACCAAATATGCCAGCCAGTTCCATGATTTGGTTACCATTTAATCCAGAAGATATTCCTGCATTCCAAAAGTTTGATTTGATGGTGGCTTCAGCGTAGTTGTACTGGAAGTCGACTTCTTTTTTATCAACTTCAGAAACGTACTTGCCGTCTTTTAATGTGATACGAAAAGTCTCGAACGCGCTTAGTGTTCTTCTTAGCTGCACCAAGTCGCTATTTTCGTCAAAACCAAATTGCAATCGGTCACCAGGTCGAAGCCGAGTTAACTGTTTTTCCACTTCTTTGTCTGATGACACCAGTTCATGTAATAGACGAGCAGAAAGCCCTACGCGACTAAATAAGATGGCAGCACTCTCGCCATTTTTTACCTTGTATGTCTCCCAGCGCAGCACGGCGGGAACCGCAGGCGATGAACTATTTAGTGCACTGAGTTCGAGGGAAACTGGCACAGGATAATGTTGACCAACTTTTAATCGGCTCTGCTGCGGGTCTAGGTCTTGCGGATCAGGTAAAAAGAAGAGCGCGAAGATAATCAGCGCACTAAAAAAACCGATCAATACTTTGTGCAAGAGTGGAAGTCGGACAAAAATCGAATGCATGAGGTACTTGATTGCTAAATTAAACGGAAAAAGTGACAACTACCTAGTCTAACGTGTTTCAAAATGCATCGCTATTCAAGTAATATGTTCAGCTATTATATTTTTGCCAAATCTGTGGGAGTGAACAAGAATGGCGAGCATTGAAGCTGCACTAGCCGAGATTAAGCGCGGTGTTGAAGAGCTGATTCCAGAAGAAGAGCTAATCGCAAAACTAAAAGAAGACCGTCCTCTACGTATTAAATTGGGCGCTGATCCAACAGCACCTGACATTCACCTAGGTCATACGGTTATTTTCAATAAGCTTCGCTTGTTCCAAGAACTAGGTCATGAAGTGACGTTCCTAATCGGTGACTTCACTGCAATGGTTGGTGACCCGACAGGTAAAAACACAACTCGTCCACCGCTAAGTCGCGAAGACGTATTGCGTAACGCTGAAACGTACAAAGAGCAAGTGTTCAAAATTCTCGATCCTGCAAAGACTAAAATTCAGTTTAACTCTGAGTGGCTGTCTGAATTGGGCGCAGAAGGTATGATTCGCCTTGCGGCAAACCAAACCGTTGCTCGTATGCTAGAGCGTGACGACTTTAAAAAGCGTTACGCGGGTGGTCAGCCAATTGCTATTCATGAGTTCATGTACCCACTTCTACAAGGTTGGGACTCAGTAGCAATGGAAACGGATGTTGAATTAGGTGGTACAGACCAGAAGTTCAACCTTCTAATGGGTCGTGAACTGCAAAAGTCTCACGGTCAAAAACCTCAGGTTGTACTGATGATGCCGCTTCTAGTGGGCCTTGATGGCGAGAAGAAGATGTCTAAGTCAGCAAACAACTACATCGGTATCAGCGAAGCGCCAAGCGAAATGTTTGGTAAAATCATGTCTATTTCTGATGACTTAATGTGGAGCTACTACGAGCTGCTCTCTTTCCGTCCTCTGGAAGAGATTGCTCAATTCAAAGCTGATGTAGAAGCGGGCAAAAACCCTCGTGACATCAAAGTATTGCTAGCAAAAGAAATTATTGCTCGTTTCCACAGTGAAGCCGATGCCGATGCAGCAGAGCAAGAATTCGTAAACCGTTTTGCGAAGAACCAAATTCCTGATGAAATGCCAGAGTTTGACTTTGACGCAGGTCGCCCAGTGAGTAATCTGTTGAAAGAAGCAGGTTTATGTCCATCATCGTCAGATGCGATGCGCATGGTTAAGCAGGGCGCTGTGAAGATTGATGGTGAAAAAATTGCGGACAGCAAATTTGCTCCAGAAGCGGGTACTTACGTGTTCCAAGTAGGCAAACGTAAATTTGCTCGTATTACTATTCAGTAATCCATAATGACTGCAAATGAAAGCGTCCGAAGGGCGCTTTTTTTGTATGAAAATTTAGCAAAAACGGCAAAGTAAAACTTCCATACCTGATGAACTTTGCTACTATACTTGCGCTGCCAATAATGGCAGCGCTATCGGAGATTTACATGAACAATACCGACCATCCTCCCAGTCGTTGGGTGAGTAAGATTAAGGGAGCGAAATAACCCGCTTCGGTATTGGCGATCTCCGCCTTACCTAAGTGGTGAGGCATCTTTTCTAATTTTTTTCTCGTTATTTCCTTCATACATTCTGAATAGACAGTGCATTCGCATTGGTTTTCTCTGTGCATCTTATTTGTTGTCTGACTTTTAGCGTGCAAGAGTGGCTTTTCATGCTTTGTCGATGGTCGTTACCAATGCCAATCGGGAGATTCGCCATGACGGTAATGAACAACACTTTTATTGAAACAACACCAAACTTTTCTGAAGTAGAAATTGGTGCAGCTCGCAATGCATTCTTGCAGTACGAGCAAGAGCAACAAGTCCATTTGCTTACGGTTATGCCGATTGATGAGGCTGTAGGTATTTTACAGCATTGCTCTGTCGGCTATGTGAATAGTCTTATTGCTCAACTTGAGCAAGCAGGCCATGACAAACGCGCACGTCATTATGCTCACCAATTAGGTCTGCATATGTCTGAAGTTGATACACCTGATGGTTATTTATCGACTAGTGTTTTGGGGCACGTGAAGCAGCGTATTGGGTGGATCATTGCACTGGCTCTTTTAGGGATAGTGTCAGGCTTGATCATTGCTCAGTATGAGGACACCCTTAGTCAGCTTGTTTTACTTGCAGTGTACATGCCAGTGATTGCAGCTGCTGGTGGTAACACAGGAACACAAGCAGCAACTTTAGTGATTCGTGCTCTTGCTACTGGAGAGTTAAAAAAACGCCAATGGTTAGAAGTTTTGTGGAAAGAGAGCCGAGTCGCTCTATTTATTGCGCTAGCGATCGCTATCGTGATGATTGGACGCATTATGTTATTTAGTGCAGGACAATCAACAGGAGGCTTTGAACTGACCGATATCGCACTGGCAATAGCAGTTGCGCTGTTCATTCAAGTCACCATTTCTACAACATTGGGCGGGCTGTTGCCAATTATTGCACGAGCTTGCAAGTTGGACCCAGCCGTATTGGTGAGTCCAGTTCTTGCGTCTATCGTCGATATTTCAGGAATGTGGATTTACTTTAACGTGGTGAACTATTTCTTAGGTATTGCCTGACTAAAGTTCACAATGTCATTGTAAAAAAGCTGCTCAAAATGTGTAATCGGGGCGATGACAGGTGTGTTGTCGTCCCGTTTTTCTGGGAAGTAGTCTGAAACAAACTGAACAAAAATGGTGTTAGGTTGACCATTTTTATCCAAGCCATATCCAGCCATATTGTAAGTCCCGTAGATAGAGCCACTTTTAGCGATCAGCTGTCCTTTAATTGGAAGTTTTCGCATACTTTGTCGGTACTTTAATGTGCCGGATTCACCTGATTTCGGCATGATGGCAATCAATTTGAGTTCGTTTTCATGCTTCCAAATATAGCGCAGCATTTCAGCCATCTTGGTCGCGGAGATCCGGTTATTTCGCGAAAGTCCTGAGCCGTCTTCTAGGCGCGCATTACGAATATCAATACCAGTGTTGGCGAAAATGATCTGCTTGATCGCTTCTGTACCGTTAGTAAAACTACCTGGCTGAACGAAAAATTTAGCACCAAGTGTTTTGGTTAATGTGTCGGCAATCAAGTTGTCAGAGTTTTTGAGCATATCTTCAAGAATGTCTGGTAAGGCCTTTGATTGATGCATTGCGATGAGCTTTCGCTGCTTTTCTGGCGCCGTACCGACCCTAATCTTTCCTGATACCCCAATGTTGAGCTCCTTGAGCAAAGTCGCCAACCTTTGACTGGTGTAACGCTCAGGGTCTTGAACCGCAAATTTCAGTGGCAATGGTTTGTCTCTTTCAACCAAGCACCCTGTTAGCTTGTAGTTGTTATCGGGATTTGCAACTAAACCTAAGTCACAATGACGACTTTTCTTAATGGTTTTAGAAACAGTTTCTACGGTACTTGTGACACGAATAGGTTGATGCTCTGGTACGTAGACCCGCGTTCCACCATCTTTTTGTGTATAGATAGAGGCTTGTACACAGTTGTTATTGAGTGTGATGGTCGATGCCGGAGCGCTGTAGCAAACTCCCAAGATATCCCACGGCCAGCCCACCGCACGGTTATAACCAGTGAATGCGCTGTTATCGAGCCATAGGTCACCGTTAATCCGTTTTAAGCCATTTTTCTTAGCTAGAGTGAGAAGTGATTTTAAGTCGTTGGTTTGGAGTGTTGGGTCGCCGACAAAGTAAATCACTGCATCTGAGTTCGACGTTTCCAGCTTGGTTCGAAACCGGAAATTATCCCCCAGTTCTAGCTTTGCGGCTAATGCGGTGACGATTTTTAATGTACTCGCTGGTGGGAACAGTTGTTCGGTAGGATGAACACCGTCAAGCTCAGCATTTTCACTGAGTTTTTCCGCAACTAAACTGATGCGGGCGCCTTCAGGCAACACCTCTTGATGAGGGTACGCTTGTGAAAAAGCAGAAAGTAATGAAGAGAATATGAGCAAGGGCCAACGTAAACGCATAATGATACTTTCTAAGGTGAGTTATGTGATTGAGTATACGCAAGTCCTTTCAATATGCTAGGTAACTAAAGAAATGCTTCAAATGTCTTCATGAATGAGACACGAGAGAAAGGCGCGCTGCTTAAAATGAAGTATAAAAAATGCCCGCTTAAAGCGGGCATTCGATATTCTAGTCAAAGACCGGAATTAGAAGTCGTAACGTAGACCTAGAGCTAGCTCGTCTTCAGCATCGATCTTAGTTGCAACTGTTTTGCTAGTGTCAGTTGAACCAAACTTGTCACCTGCATCAATCAGGTTGAAGTTGTAAGAAATGTAACCACGGAAGTTAGGCTTGAAGTAGTAAGAAGCATCAACAGCGAAGTTGTTTGCAGAAGTTTCGTTGTTAGTTTCTGCATTGTTGTATGATGTTGTAAATACTGTTTGGCCTAGAGTGTAAGCACCCGCTAGCTCGTAACCAGTGTAATCAACTGTGTTACTGTTGTTTGAATCTTCCATTTTCTCGCCGTCAGTGAATACACCAGCGAAGTAAAGATCAGACATTGTGTAAGATGCAGCTAGCATGTACTCGTTAGCTTTGTCTTGATCTGCGTAACCAGCACCTAGCTCAAGACCAGTGTCAGCTAGAGCGTAGATTGCAGATAGAGAGTAACCGTCTTGTTTGTTGTCGTAGTACTCACCAGTGTTTTTGTTTTCCATACGATCAGCGAAGCGGTAGCTTGCTTTTACGCTTAGGTTTTCAAACTGGCCTTTGTAAGCCATCATGTTGTCTGTACGGTCTGATACAGCTAGTTTGTCTGCTGCAGAGTTACCGTGGTAAGCCATGATATCTGTGAAGTCAGTGATAACGCCTAGTGCACCTTCAGTTTTACCGTATGCGAACTCACCGTAAGCACCGCCAAGACCAGCGTAAGCAAGACGAGTTTCTAGATCGCTCTTGTCGTCGCCGTCTACAGTACCGTTTTGAGCAGTCTCAAATTCACCTTCCCAGAAACCAACACCGTATAGGTTGTCATTGATTTCTTGTTTACCAAGGAAGTTTAGACGGATGCGAGATTTGTCTTGAGCGTCGCCATCTTTCATAGATAGACGTGCTTCAGCACGGCCGCCCATTTCTAGAGAAGTACCGTCTTGGTTGTAAAGTTCAGCTGCGTTTACGCCAGTTGCCATAGCTGCTGCAGATACAGAAAGAGCAATTAGAGTCTTTTTCATCTTATTTGTCCTAGTTAGCTGTCCATAATCATTGTTGTATGGGGGAGAGGTGATCTCTCACAAGTTGTTGGTCCAAAATTGACTAATTGAGCGATATAGTTCGCACTTGTAAGCCATTGATCTAACAACTCGCTGGACATGTTTTACTGCTAAAGTTTCCGTATGAGTTAGTAAAATGATATAAATCCCACTGATGAACACTGTTCAATTGTACGTTGTTTTTATTTAAATTACTGTTTTTGATTGAAATTATTGGCAATGACATTGGCCTGACATTGATTAGTTTTTATCTTTTTTGATATTTTTGGTGTAATGAACAGTGTTGTTTTTCAATAAATTGAGAAGGTGATTCGCCCTAGAACCGCTCTAAAAGTGAGTTATATCATTATGCCGAAAAGGCATAGTCTTGCTGTCTTTCGAATTAAGATGATTTCGTCCGGGAGTTTGTTTACACTAAACGAAATACATCTTTAAGCGCACTACCCAGTCCTATGACAGGGTGGGCTTTTTTTGTCCAAAGACCCATTTGGGCTTGAGGTTATAAAATGGAAAAAGTTCCAATGACACTACGTGGCGAGCAAAAGCTACGTGCAGAACTCGATCGTCTACTTAAACTACGTCCTCAGATCTCAGAGGCAATTGCTGAAGCTCGTGAGCTAGGTGATTTAAAAGAGAATGCTGAATATCACGCCGCTCGTGAAGAGCAGGGCATTTGTGAAGCACAAATCCGTGACATTGAATACAAACTGTCAGTTGCTCAAGTTATTGATGTAACGAAGATGGAGAACACGGGTAAAGTTATTTTTGGTTCAACCGTAACCTTGATTGATATCGACACCGAAGAAGAAAAAACGTACCAAATCGTTGGTGATGACGAAGCCGATATCAAAGCAGGTCGCATTTCAGTGAGCTCACCTATTGCTCGTGGCCTGATTGGTAAGATGGAAGGCGATGAAGTTGCTATTCAAACTCCGGGTGGCGCGAAAGACTTCGAAATTGACCGAGTAGAATATATCTAAGTCGTTTGGAGTAGCATTACTACTCTGATAAAACGCAAAAAGGTCGCCTCAGGCGACCTTTTTTCTTCAGCAACGTAAGTAGGGTTACTTACGAGGGATTTCGATTTTACGCTCTTCAGACTGGCGGTATAGCACAAGCACTTTACCAATAGTCTGAACTTTTTCAGCGCCCGTCTCACGTACGATAGCGTCGATGATTAGCTGTTTTGTTTCACGATCTTCCGAAGCAACTTTTACTTTGATAAGTTCGTGATGGTTAAGAGCGATTTCAATTTCTGCTAGCACGGCTTCTGTAAGTCCATTTGCGCCCATTAGCACAACAGGTTTTAAACTGTGAGCTAGGCCTTTAAGGTGCTGCTTTTGTTTGGTGCTTAGGTTCATTACGCGGCCAATTTTCTTTAAATAAGGGTTGAAAAAAGCTATTTTAACGCCATCTATTGCTGAAGACTATAATTTATTGAGTAATAGGTAGCGCCTATTAAAACAATAGCTCCAATTTGTGCCTTGTTGGGATTAAAATGAGTAAACAAAAACATTCGGCTAGTTCTGGTCGTTGGTTGAAAGAACACTTTGATGATAAATACGCGAATGAAGCCCGAAAAAAAGGCTACCGCTCACGTGCTTATTTCAAGATCGATGAGATTCAAACGAAAGATAAATTGTTAAAGCCTGGAATGACAGTCGTCGACTTGGGGGCTGCGCCGGGCGGATGGTCTCAATATGCTGCTAAGATAGTAGGGGACAGTGGTCAGATCATCGCGTGTGACTTGCTTCCTATGGACCCGATTGCTGGCGTTAGCTTTTTACAAGGCGACTTTCGTGATGATGCAGTATTGGAAGCTTTGCTAGAAAGGATCCAACCTTCCATGGTAGACGTAGTAATGTCTGATATGGCGCCTAACATCGCGGGAAACAATTCTGTTGATCAACCTCGCGCTATGTATTTAGTTGAATTAGCTTTAGATATGTGTCGACAAGTTCTAGCGCCTAATGGTAGCTTTGTCGTAAAGGTTTTCCAAGGGGAAGGCTTCGATCAGTATGTGAAAGAAGTCCGAGACATGTTTAAAGCCGTAAAAATTAGAAAACCAGACTCATCGCGAGCCCGCTCTCGAGAGGTCTTCGTCGTAGCCACTGGTTACAAAGGTTAACCATTTTGCTCTCTTGAGAGCGTGTTAACACTATAGCTACAGTTAATGAACTGTAGTACCCTACCTTTAATTACAATTAGTTATCGAGAGGCTTACACCTTGAGTGACATGGCAAAAAATTTAATTCTGTGGCTTGTTATCGCCGTCGTATTGATGTCGGTATTCCAGAGCTTTGGCCCTGGAGAAAGCAATGGCAGAACCGTGGATTACACCACGTTTGTACAGGAAGTTGGCCAAGGCCAGATTCAAGAAGCAACTTTTAAAGACGGTGAAATTAGCTTTGTTCGTCGTGGCGGCGGTGCCAAAATGGTCACTTACATGCCAGTGTATGACCAAAAGCTTCTAGATGACCTAATTAACCAAAACGTGAAAGTACAAGGCACGCCTCCAGAAGAGCAAAGCTTGCTTGGTACTATCTTCATCTCTTGGTTCCCAATGATCTTACTAATTGGTGTATGGATTTTCTTCATGCGTCAAATGCAAGGCGGCGGTGGTAAAGGCGCCATGTCTTTTGGTAAGAGCAAAGCTCGAATGATGAGCGAAGAACAAATCAAGACAACTTTTGCTGACGTTGCAGGTTGTGACGAAGCAAAAGAAGACGTGAAAGAGCTGGTGGACTACCTACGCGATCCAAGCCGCTTCCAAAAGCTGGGCGGTAAGATTCCAACGGGTGTTCTAATGGTTGGTCCTCCTGGTACGGGTAAAACGCTTCTAGCGAAAGCCATTGCCGGTGAGGCGAAAGTACCATTCTTTACTATCTCTGGTTCTGATTTCGTAGAAATGTTCGTTGGTGTTGGTGCATCTCGTGTGCGTGACATGTTTGAACAAGCAAAGAAAGCCGCACCTTGTATCATCTTTATCGATGAGATCGATGCGGTAGGTCGTCAACGTGGCGCAGGTGTTGGTGGTGGTCATGATGAACGTGAACAAACACTAAACCAAATGCTCGTTGAGATGGATGGTTTCGAAGGTAACGAAGGTATTATCGTTATCGCTGCGACTAACCGTCCGGATGTGCTGGACCCTGCGTTACTGCGTCCTGGTCGTTTTGACCGTCAAGTGGTAGTTGGTCTTCCAGATGTACGTGGCCGTGAACAGATCCTAAAAGTTCACATGCGTAAGGTCCCTCTAGCGGGTGATGTAGAGCCTTCTCTCATCGCACGTGGTACTCCAGGCTTCTCTGGTGCTGACCTAGCAAACTTAGTTAACGAAGCAGCCTTGTTTGCTGCGCGCGGTAACAAGCGCAACGTTTCTATGGTTGAGTTTGAACTGGCGAAAGACAAAATCATGATGGGTGCTGAGCGCCGTTCAATGGTGATGTCTGAGGAAGTGAAAGAGTCAACCGCATACCACGAAGCTGGTCACGCGATTGTTGGTCGCTTGGTTCCTGAACACGATCCAGTGTACAAAGTGTCTATCATTCCACGTGGTCGTGCGTTGGGTGTAACAATGTACCTTCCAGAGCAGGACCGCGTGAGCATGTCTCGCCAACACCTAGAATCAATGATTTCTAGCTTGTACGGTGGTCGTTTAGCAGAAGAACTTATCTACGGTGCTGACAAAGTATCAACCGGTGCTTCTAATGATATCGAGCGCGCAACAGATATTGCTCGTAAGATGGTTACTCAATGGGGTTTCTCTGAAAAGCTTGGCCCTCTGCTGTATGCAGAAGATGAAGGCGAAGTGTTCTTAGGACGTAGTGTAACTCAGACTAAACATGTGTCTGACGATACAGCGAAGTTGATTGATGACGAAGTTCGTCAGATCATTGACCGCAACTACGATCGTGCGAAGAAGATTCTTCAAGAGAACATGGATATCATGCATGCGATGAAAGATGCGCTGATGAAGTATGAAACCATTGATGCTCGCCAGATTGATGACTTAATGGAGCGCAAAGCTGAAATTCGTGAGCCTGCGGGCTGGAGTGATAACTCAGCAAGCAAACCAGAAGACAGCGACAAGCCTCAAGCAAAGCAAGAAGTTAAAGAAGAAGCAACGGATACTGCGAAAGATGCAGAACAGCCTAGCTCTTCTGATACAACTTCTAACGAAGCGCCTGAAAAGAAAGACTCTGAATAAAGAGTATCGATAATATTAAACCCCGAGTTATCTCGGGGTTTTTGTGTTTATGATGATGATTACAGCAAATAACAAATCTTTGGACCTTTCGCGTCCACATGTCATGGCCATTCTAAATGTGACACCGGATTCCTTTTCGGATGGCGGTAAATACAACTCAATTGAACTTGCTCTTGCTCAAGTTGATAAAATGATAAAGGCTGGTGTAAGTATTGTTGATGTTGGTGGTGAATCGACAAGACCTGGTGCACCGGATGTGTCTTTGGAAGAAGAGCTTAGGCGTGTTGTCCCAGTAATCAAAGCCATTCGTGAAAAATATGATGTATGGATTTCCGTTGACACCAGTAAAGCAGAAGTGATGCGTCAAGCAATTGATGCTGGGGCTGATTTGATCAATGACATCCGCTCGCTGCAAGAGCCAGGTGCTCTGGAAGTCGCAGCAGAAGCAAACCTTCCAATTTGTCTGATGCATATGAAAGGTCAGCCTAGGACCATGCAAGTTGACCCTCATTATGATGATTTAATGGGGGACGTGTCGGCTTTTCTAGAAGAACGTATCGCGGCGTGTGAAGCAGCAGGGATTGATAAATCTCAACTGATTCTCGATCCTGGGTTTGGCTTTGGCAAAACAATCGAACACAATTATCATATGCTTGCTCATCTTGAAAAGTTTCATGAATTCGGCCTGCCTATTTTGGCTGGCATGTCTCGTAAATCCATGATCTTCAAACTGTTAGACAAGCCAGCGGCAGAGTGTACGAACGCAAGTGTCGTTTGTGCTACGATTGCCGCGATGAAAGGCGCGCAGATCATTCGCGTGCATGACTTTGAAGAGACAATCGAAGCGATGAAAGTTGTTGAGATGACGAAAAACAAT
Source organism: Vibrio sp. Vb1026 (assembly GCF_033338745.1). Taxonomy (NCBI): domain Bacteria; kingdom Pseudomonadati; phylum Pseudomonadota; class Gammaproteobacteria; order Vibrionales; family Vibrionaceae; genus Vibrio; species Vibrio sp. Vb1026. The sequence goes on along the minus strand of NZ_JAWOTH010000015.1, from coordinate 28,221 downwards.
ATTTAAAAATAATAAAGGAAAGTTTATGTCGAATGAAAGACGTTACTTTGGTACTGACGGTGTGCGCGGTAAAGTAGGACAATACCCAATCACTCCAGACTTCGTACTTAAGCTTGGCTGGGCTGCTGGTCGTGTACTAGCGAAACAAGGCACAAAGAAAGTTATCATAGGTAAAGATACACGTATTTCAGGTTATATGCTTGAATCTGCACTAGAGGCTGGCCTTGCAGCTGCGGGACTTAAAGCAACATTTACTGGTCCCATGCCAACTCCAGCTGTGGCATATTTAACTCAGACTTTCCGTGCCGAGGCTGGTATTGTGATTTCTGCATCACATAACCCATATTACGACAACGGCATTAAATTCTTTTCTTCTGAGGGTACTAAGCTACCTGACGATATCGAATTGGCGATCGAAGCTGAGTTAGATAAAGAAATTGAATGTGTGGAGTCTGCTGAGCTTGGTAAAGCAACCCGCCTAAATGATGCAGCTGGTCGTTACATCGAATTCTGTAAGAGTACTTTCCCATCTGAGTTGAGCCTTGCGAACTTTAAGATCGTAGTAGACTGTGCGCACGGTGCAACGTACCACATCGCTCCAAATGTTTTCAAAGAACTTGGGGCAGAAGTTATCGCTATGGGCGTAGAGCCTAACGGCATCAACATTAATGAAAAAGTGGGCGCAACAGACGTACGAGCTCTTCAACAGCGTGTTGTTGAAGAGCAAGCGCATCTTGGTCTCGCATTTGATGGTGATGGTGACCGCATCATTATGGTCGACCACCTAGGTAACAAAGTTGATGGTGACCAAATTGCTTATATCATCGCTCGTGATGCACTTCGTCGTGGTGAGCTAAAGGGTGGTGTTGTTGGTACACTAATGACTAACTTGGGTATGGAAAATGGTTTAAAGCAGCTAGGCATTCCGTTTGTACGTGCTGCTGTTGGTGACCGTTATGTCATGGAGCAACTGCTAGAAAAAGGTTGGAAAATTGGTGCTGAAAACTCAGGCCATGTGATCTTATTAGATAAAGTCACAACCGGCGATGCGATTGTTGCTGCACTTCAAGTACTTGCTTCTGTAATTGGCAGCGATATGTCTTTATATGAACTATCGCAAGGAATGACATTATATCCTCAGGTTTTAGAAAATGTCCGTTTCTCAGGAGAAAGTAACCCTCTTGAAGCTACAGCTGTATTAAACGCTGTCGCTGAAGTAGAGGCGACACTTGGTGATAAAGGGCGTGTACTGCTGCGTAAGTCTGGCACTGAGCCTTTGATCCGCGTTATGGTGGAAGGCGAAGATGGTGAACTAGTTCAACACTCAGCATTGAAAATCGCTGAGGCTGTTAAAGCAAGTTGTTAATCATTGCGTTAAAGCATGTCTTGAATGAAAAGGGCATCTTTTGCCCTTTTTTTGAGCGCTTAACGCATTGGCATTGATTTTTTACTAATTTTCCCTTGTCAGCGTTACTGGCTTTCGCTAGTATTGCTCCGCCTCCCGTTAGGAGGTCGCTAGCCTTGTTCATAATGATTTATTCTTTTGAACGGCGCTGGCTCAACAATTTGGAACATAGGTGGAAAAAATGTTTTCAGTTCTACTTGTGATTTACCTGTTGGCAGCGCTTGGTGTGATTGGCCTTGTGTTGATTCAACAAGGTAAAGGCGCAGATATGGGAGCCTCGTTCGGTGCTGGTGCTTCAAACACAGTGTTTGGTGCTGGCGGCTCAGGTAATTTCTTAACCCGAACAACTGCTATTTTAGCAACCGTATTCTTTATCGTTAGCTTGTTACTTGGTCGTATGTCTACGCACCAGACTGAATCACAATGGGTAGACCCAACGTTAGGTCAACCAGTTGTTGAACAAGTTAAGGATGCAGCGAGTGAAGTTCCTGCCCCTGCGGGTGATGAAATTCCTCAATAAGCTGTAAGGTTTTGATGCCGAGATGGTGAAATTGGTAGACACGCTAGCATGAGGTGCTAGTGCCTTAGGTGTGAGGGTTCGAGTCCCTCTCTCGGCACCATGTATTTACAAACTTGTAAATCACTTGTTTGCGAGTATAATGCTCAGCAAGTCGGACGCGGGGTGGAGCAGCTTGGTAGCTCGTCGGGCTCATAACCCGAAGGTCGTCGGTTCAAATCCGGCCCCCGCAACCAATCTCTTTCTTTAAAAGGAAATCGTAGATTGGCAAGTTTGCGTAGTGCTAACCACACTACGAGTTAAGAAAAGCAATTGTTGGCTATTCTTAACGTATCAGGGTCCAGCAGCATAAAACCCCGACTATCGGGGTTTTTTGTTATCTGAGCTTTTTGAAATAGCTCAGATACTGCTTGGTTTTTTGATTGGGCTCTGAGCCCTTTTTTTGTTTCTGGAGTGGTTAAATGACTGGTTTAGAAAGACAACTTACTGAAATGCTTGACGCGCCAGTAGCGGCATCAGGTTATGAGTTAGTTGGATTAGAATTCATTCGTGCAGGCGCGCACTCAACGTTACGTATCTACATTGACCATGAAAATGGTATTAACGTAGACGACTGTGCAGAAGTTAGCCACCAAGTTAGTGCAGTTTTAGACGTTGAAGATCCAATTTCTGTTGCTTACAGCCTAGAAGTGTCTTCTCCAGGTTTAGAAAGACCACTTTTTAAAGCAGCACATTACGAGCAATTTATTGGTCACGAGGTCAGCATCGTATTGAAAATGGCTGTAGCAAACCGTCGTAAGTGGAAAGGTATTATCCACGGTGTTGATGGCGAAACAGTGACAATTACTGTAGACGGTCAGCAAGAAGAGTTTGCTCTAAGTAACATTTCCAAAGCTAACCTGATCCCTAAATTTTAGTTCCCTAAAAAAGTTTAAGCTTAGAGGCTAAATACAATGAGTAAAGAAATTTTAGCGGTAGCAGAAGCGGTATCGAACGAAAAAGCGGTACCTCGTGAGCGTATCTTTGAGGCTCTTGAGATTGCTCTAGCAACTTCTACAAAGAAAAAATACGAAATCGAAATCGACGTACGTGTTGCCATTGACCGTAAAACCGGTGAGTTTGTAACTTACCGCCGTTGGTTAGTTGTTGATGACGTTGAGAACCCTACAAAAGAGATCTCACTAGAAGCAGCGCAATACGAAGATGACTCAATCGAGCTTGGCGACTACGTAGAAGACGAAATCGAATCAGTAACGTTTGACCGTATTACGACTCAAACTGCTAAGCAAGTTATCGTTCAAAAAGTTCGTGAAGCTGAGCGCGCACAAATCGTTGAACAGTTCATCGACAATGAAGGTGATCTAATCACTGGTGTCGTGAAAAAAGTAAACCGTGACACAATCGTGCTTGATCTTGGTAATAACGCTGAAGCGGTAATCCTGCGTGATGACCAACTTCCTCGTGAAAACTTCCGTCCAGGCGACCGCGTACGTGGTCTTCTTTACAAAGTCGCGCCTGAAGCACGTGGTTTCCAATTGTTCATCACTCGTTCTAAGCCAGAAATGTTGGCAGAACTGTTCCGTGTTGAAGTGCCTGAAATCGCAGAAGATATTATCGAGCTTAAAGGCGCAGCACGTGATCCTGGTTCTCGCGCTAAGATCGCTGTCAAAACAAATGACAAACGTATCGACCCTGTAGGTGCGTGTGTTGGTATGCGTGGTGCACGTGTACAAGCTGTTTCTGGCGAACTTGGTGGTGAGCGTATCGATATCGTTCTTTGGGATGATAACCCAGCTCAATTCGTTATCAACGCAATGGCGCCAGCTGATGTTGCTTCTATCATCGTTGATGAGGATGCACACTCAATGGACATCGCAGTTGAAGCTGACAACCTAGCGCAAGCTATTGGTCGTAACGGTCAAAACGTGCGTCTAGCATCTCAACTAACCGGTTGGGAACTGAATGTTATGACAGTTGCTGATCTTCAGAAGAAACACGCTGAAGAATCACAAGCATCTATTGAAAACTTCATGAAGTACCTAGATATTGAAGAAGACTTCGCTCAACTTCTTGTTGAAGAAGGTTTCTCAACGCTAGAAGAAATCGCATACGTGCCAGTTAACGAGCTACTAGAAATCGATGGTTTGAATGAAGAACTAATCGAAGAGCTTCGTGGACGTGCAAAAGATGCACTAACGACGATCGCACTAGCACAAGAAGAGTCTTTTGAAGGTCTAGAACCAGCTGAGGACCTACTTGCACTTGAAGGTCTTGAGCGTGAGATGGCATTTAAATTGGCAGCGAAAGGTGTAGCGACACTGGAAGATCTTGCTGACCAAGGTATTGACGATTTAGAAGGTATCGAAGGCCTGACCGAAGAACGTGCAGGTGAGCTAATTATGGCCGCACGTAACATCTGTTGGTTCGGCGAAGAAGCATAATTTTCGGCAAGGAGGAAGCGGCATGACACAATTAACAGTTAAAGCACTGAGTGATGAGATTGGTACGCCAGTCGACCGCTTGATTGAACAACTTGCTGACGCTGGCATTAAAAAGGCGAGCTCTGACAATGTTACTGATGAAGAGAAGCAGAAGCTTCTCTCTCATTTAAAGAAAGAACACGGTGATAAATCAGGTGATTCAGAGCCGACTCGCCTTACGCTTCAGCGTAAAACTCGTAGTACACTTAGTGTGAACGCGGGTGGTGGTAAGAGTAAGAATGTTCAGGTTGAGGTGCGCAAAAAACGTACATACGTGAAGCGCAGCACAATTGAAGATGAAGCGAAACGTGAAGCTGAAGAAGCAGCACAACGTGAAGCAGAAGAAGCAGCAAAACGTGCAGCAGAAGAAGCTGCAAAACGTGAAGCTGAAGAAGCTGCGAAACGTGAAGCTGAAGAAGCTGCAAAACGTGAAGCGGAAGAAAAAGCGAAACGTGAAGCTGAAGAAAAAGCGAAGCGAGACGTAGATACGAATGCACAACGTAATGCTGAAGAAAAAGCAAAGCGTGATGCTGAAGAGAAAATTAAGCAAGAAGCAGCGCGAAAAGAGGCCGACGAGCTTAAACGTCGTCAGGAAGAAGAAGCTAAGCGTAAGGCTGAAGAGGAAAGTCAGCGCAAGCTTGAAGAAGCTCGCGAATTGGCTGAAAAGAATAAAGAGCGTTGGTCTGCTGCAGAAGAGAAAAAGGGTGATATGGAAGATACAGATTACCATGTAACGACTTCACAATACGCACGTGAAGCCGAAGATGAAGCAGATCGCAAAGTAGAAGGCGGTCGTCGTAAGAAGAAAAAAGCAGCTTCGGGTAAAGACGACCAAGCTCGCGGTGGCCGTAACAACCAACGTGGCGGTAGAGGTCGTAAGGGCAAACTTGCTAAGCCGACTTCAATGCAGCACGGGTTTGATAAGTCAGCAACGGTTGCTAAGCAAGACGTTGTAATTGGCGAAACGATCGTTCTATCAGAACTTGCTAACAAGATGTCGGTTAAAGCGACAGAAGTTATCAAAGTAATGATGAAGATGGGCGCTATGGCGACTATCAACCAAGTGATCGACCAAGAAACAGCACAACTTGTTGCTGAAGAAATGGGCCATAAAGTAGTTCTTCGTAAAGAGAACGAACTGGAAGAAGCGGTACTATCTGACCGTGACACTAACGCGGAAGCAGTTCCACGTGCTCCAGTTGTTACTATCATGGGTCACGTTGACCACGGTAAAACGTCAACACTTGACTACATCCGTCGCACACACGTTGCTTCTGGCGAAGCGGGTGGTATTACTCAGCACATTGGTGCGTACCACGTTGAAACAGACAACGGCATGATCACGTTCCTTGATACTCCTGGACACGCAGCGTTTACTGCAATGCGTGCTCGTGGTGCTCAAGCGACAGATATCGTTGTTCTTGTAGTTGCAGCAGACGATGGCGTAATGCCACAAACAGTAGAAGCGATTCAGCACGCGAAAGCGGCAGGCGTTCCTCTAATTGTTGCTGTGAACAAGATCGATAAAGAAGACGCGAACCCAGATAACGTTAAGAACGAGCTTGCTCAATACGACGTTATTCCTGAAGAGTGGGGCGGTGAGAACATGTTCGTTCACATCTCTGCTAAACAGGGTACAAACATCGATGGTCTTCTAGAAGCAATCCTTCTTCAGTCTGAAGTTCTTGAACTTACAGCTGTAGCTGAAGGCATGGCATCTGGTGTTGTTGTTGAATCTCGCCTAGATAAAGGTCGTGGTCCAGTTGCAACAGTACTTGTTCAATCAGGTACACTAAACAAAGGCGACATCGTTCTTTGTGGTCAAGAATACGGCCGTGTTCGTGCAATGCGTGATGAGCTAGGTAAAGAAATTACTTCGGCTGGCCCATCTATCCCTGTAGAGATCCTAGGTCTTTCAGGTGTACCATCTTCAGGTGATGAAGCAACAGTAGTTCGTGACGAGCGTAAAGCGCGTGAAGTAGCTAACTACCGTGCTGGTAAGTTCCGTGAAGTGAAACTTGCTCGTCAGCAGAAATCTAAACTAGAGAACATGTTCTCTAACATGACTGCTGGTGAAGTTGCTGAACTTAACGTTGTACTTAAAGCAGACGTTCAAGGTTCTGTAGAAGCAATCGCAGACTCACTAGTTAAGCTATCTACTGACGAAGTTAAAGTGAACATCGTTGGTTCTGGTGTTGGTGGTATTACGGAAACTGACGTAGTACTAGCGGAAGCTTCAAACGCAATCATCCTTGGCTTTAACGTTCGTGCAGATGCTTCTGCTCGTCGTGCTGTTGAAGCCGCAGCTGTTGACTTACGTTACTACTCAATCATTTACCAATTGATTGACGAAGTGAAACAAGCAATGGGCGGTATGCTTGCTCCAGAATTCAAGCAAGAGATCATTGGTCTTGCTGAAGTTCGTGACGTGTTTAAGTCACCGAAACTGGGCGCTATCGCTGGTTGTATGGTTACAGAAGGTGTGATCAAGCGTAACAACCCAATCCGTGTACTACGTGATAACGTTGTTATTTACGAAGGTGAACTAGAGTCACTGCGTCGTTTCAAAGATGACGTTCAAGAAGTTAAGAATGGCTACGAATGTGGTATCGGCGTTAAGAACTACAATGATGTTCGCGTTGGTGACCAAATCGAAGTCTTCGAAATCGTTGAAATTAAACGTACTCTAGACTAATTGACTAAAATTACTAATATTGTCTTTGAAAGATAAGTAGTAATTGGTTGTTGAATACACCATGGGGGGCTGGCTTTGACCAACCCCCCATTCTTTCTATATAAGAGTAAAGATATGTCAAAAGAATTTAGCCGCACGCAGCGCGTTGCACAGCAGCTGCAAAAAGAACTAGCGATGATCCTTCAACGTGAAGTTCGTGACTCTCGCCTTGGCATGGTGACGATCTCAGACGTAGAAGTCTCTCGTGACCTAGCTTACGCAAAAGTATTTGTGACCTTCCTATGTGTGGGTGAGCAAACACCTGAATCATGTCTAGCAGCGCTACGTGAGCACGAAGTGCACATTCGCATGATGTTAGGTAAGCGTATTCGTCTACGTTTAACGCCAGAAATCCGCTTCCACTATGACAATACGCTTGTTGAAGGTATGCGTATGTCTAACCTAGTGTCTGAAGTCGTTAGTTCAGACAAACAAAAGCAAAAAGATTCTGGTCGTGAGGACGAAGAATAATGGCTCGTCGTCGTAAAGGTCGTCCAATTAATGGCGTTATACTGTTGGACAAACCAACAGGTATCTCTTCCAATGATGCACTGCAAAAAGTAAAGCGAATCTACTTTGCCGAGAAAGCAGGCCACACTGGAGCCTTGGACCCATTAGCGACAGGCATGCTGCCAATTTGCTTGGGTGAAGCGACAAAATTTTCTCAGTTTCTTCTTGATTCTGATAAACGCTACCGCGTGATCGCAAAGCTGGGTGAACGTACCAATACGTCTGACTCGGATGGTGAAGTTGTAGAGACGCGTCCAGTCGATGTTACGTTAGACAAGCTAGAAGCGTGCATCGATCAGTTCCGTGGTGAATCTGATCAAGTGCCTTCCATGTTCTCTGCGTTGAAGTATCAAGGTAAACCCTTGTATGAATACGCTCGTAAAGGCATCGAAGTTCCGCGTGAATCTCGTAAGATCACGGTATATGAGATTGTTCTTCACCGTTTTGAAGGCGATGAAGTAGAGATGGAAGTGCACTGCTCTAAAGGTACCTATATTCGTACTATCGTTGATGATCTGGGCGAAATGTTAGGTTGTGGTGCGCACGTAACTATGCTTCGTCGTACTGGTGTGGCTAAATACCCTTACGAGAATATGGTAACACTTGAGCAACTAAATGAGTTGCTAGAGCAAGCTCACCGCGAGGAACGAGCGCCTCGAGAACTACTGGACCCACTGCTTTTGCCAATGGATACAGCGGTAGAAGACTTACCAGAAGTCAATTTGGTGCCTGAACTGGCGAATATGGTCCAACATGGGCAGCCCGTTCAAGTATTTGGTGCTCCAACTGAGGGCTCACTTCGCCTTACTATGGGTGAAGAACGCTTGTTTATTGGCGTTGGCGAAATGAACGAAGATGGCAAAATCGCTCCTAAGCGATTGGTCGTGTTCCGAGATGACGTTGCATCCAAGTAAATGATTGAAAATACCGACCTGAGTGTCGGTATTTTTATATTGCACGAGATAGGAATTTTCCCTATAATCCGCGCTTCGCGTAGCGGCTGAATCAGAGATTGGCTGCTACAACTTTAAACCTACTCTTATTAGGAGAGAATTATGTCTCTGAATGCAGAAACTAAAGCAGCAATCGTTGCAGAATACGCACAAGGCGAAGGCGACACTGGTTCACCAGAAGTTCAAGTAGCTCTACTTACAGCTTCTATCAACCACCTACAAGGTCACTTCAAAGCGCACAAAGGCGATCACCACAGCCGTCGTGGTCTTCTACGCATGGTTTCTCGTCGTCGTAAGCTTCTAGATTACCTAAAAGGTAAAAACCTAGCTCGCTACCAAGACCTAATCAAACGTCTAGGCCTACGTCGCTAATCAGCGACTGCATAGCAGTTTGTCTAAAAAGGGGCTTTATGCCCCTTTTTTGTTGCCTAAATTTAGCCAAATTAGACTTATGCCGTTATAATACTGGCGGCTAAACCTTGTAAGAGGTTTTCTCAAAAGCTCATAGCATTACAGTCAACCACGTCGACCAAAAGGTCGCGACTATTCAAAAGGAATTTCCGAGTTTCTTTTTACTAGTCGCGATTCGTAATGCCTTGAGTGTCAATTAACACATCTAAGATTTCTTTAAGCACTAAAGGAAGATTAGAAACAAGGAATAACAATGTTCGAAAAACCAGTTGTTAAAACGTTCCAGTACGGTAACCACACAGTTACTTTAGAAACTGGCGTTATTGCACGTCAAGCTACAGCAGCAGTTATGGTCACAATGGATGATACGTCTGTATTCGTATCTGTTGTAGGTAAAAAAGAAGCCGTTGCAGGTCAAGACTTCTTCCCACTAACGGTTAACTACCAAGAGCGTACTTACGCTGCGGGTAAAATCCCAGGCGGCTTCTTCAAACGTGAAGGTCGTCCTTCTGAAGGCGAAACGCTAACAGCTCGTCTAATCGACCGTCCAATCCGTCCGCTATTCCCAGACGCGTTTAAAAACGAAGTTCAGGTTATCGCGACAGTAATGTCTGTAAACCCAGATGTTCAGCCAGATATCGTTACAATGATCGGTACTTCTGCTGCTCTTGCTATCTCTGGCATTCCATTCAACGGCCCTATCGGTGCGGCGCGTGTTGGTCATATCGATGGTCAGCTTGTACTTAACCCTAGCCAAACTGAACTAGAAACTTCTAAGCTTGACCTTGTTGTTGCAGGTACAGAGTCAGCAGTACTGATGGTTGAGTCAGAAGCGGACAACCTAACTGAAGAAGAAATGCTAGCGGCGGTTGTTTATGGTCATGACCAACAACAAGTTGCTATTCAAGCTATCAACGAATTCAAAGCAGAAGTTGCAACTCCTGCTTGGGATTGGGTTGCTCCTGAAGAGAACACAGCGCTTAAAAATAAGATTGCTGATCTAGCAGAAGCTAAACTTGTTGAAGCTTACCAAATTACTGAGAAAATGGCTCGTTACGACCGCATCCATGAGATCGCTGCGGAAGTAAATGAAGTTCTTCTTGCTGAAGATCCTGAAGCAGATACAAAAGAAATCCACACTATCTTCCATGATCTAGAGAAGACAGTAGTACGTAGCCGTATTATTGCAGGTAACCCTCGTATCGATGGCCGTGAAAAAGACATGGTTCGTGCACTAGATGTACGTACTGGTGTTCTTCCTCGTACTCACGGTAGCGCGCTATTCACTCGTGGTGAAACTCAGGCGATCGTTACGGCAACGCTAGGTACTCAGCGTGATGCTCAAATCATCGATGAGCTAACTGGTGAGCGTAAAGATCACTTCCTACTGCACTACAACTTCCCTCCATACTGTGTAGGTGAAACTGGTTTTGTAGGTTCTCCTAAGCGTCGTGAAATCGGCCACGGTAAACTGGCGAAGCGTGGTATTGCTGCAGTAATGCCTTCTGTTGATGAGTTCCCATACACAGTACGTGTTGTATCGGAAATCACTGAATCTAACGGTTCATCTTCAATGGCTTCAGTATGTGGTACTTCTCTTGCGCTTATGGACGCAGGTGTACCAATCAAAGCATCTGTTGCTGGTATTGCAATGGGTCTTGTTAAAGAAGGTGACGATTTCGTTGTACTTTCTGACATCCTTGGCGATGAAGACCACCTAGGTGACATGGACTTTAAAGTAGCAGGTACTAACACTGGTATCACTGCACTTCAAATGGACATCAAGATCGAAGGCATCACTAAAGAAATCATGCAAATTGCGCTTAACCAAGCTCAAGGCGCACGTAAGCACATCCTATCTGTAATGGATGAAGCAATCTCTGGTGCTCGTGAAGACATCTCTGAATTTGCTCCGCGTATTCACACGATGAAGATCAGCGCTGAGAAGATCAAAGACGTTATCGGTAAAGGTGGTGCAGTTATCCGTGCTCTAACTGAAGAGACTGGTACAACTATCGAAATCGAAGACGACGGTACTATCAAGATTGCGGCAACTGAAGGCACTGCTGCGAAAGAAGCTATCCGCCGTATCGAAGAGATCACTGCTGAAGTTGAAGTGGGCCGTATCTACACAGGTAAAGTTGCACGTCTAGCAGACTTCGGTGCATTCGTAACGGTTCTTCCAGGCAAAGATGGTCTTGTACACATTTCTCAAATCGCAGAAAAACGCGTAGAGAAAGTGTCTGACTACCTAGCTGAAGGTCAAGAAGTTCAAGTTAAAGTTCTTGAAATCGACCGCCAAGGCCGTGTACGTCTAAGCATGAAAGAAGCGGTAGAAAAGCCAGCTGAAGAAGCTGCTGCTGAAGCACCAGCTGCTAAAGACGAGTAAGACAAAATGAGACTTTCAGCCTTTTATTAGATTAAGGGCCTGAAAGCATGTTATAAAAGGGGAGCATTTTCGCTCCCCTTTTTTGGTTTGTTTCGATGTATTAACCTCAAACGAGGTTATCGCCTATATTGCATTAAGAGAAATAAATCTTGAGCGGTCCAAACAGGAGTATCAATTAGTGAAATGGTTTCAAACCGCAATTTTATGTGTTGCTATCGCGCTGACCGGTTGTGCAAATACTTCTCAACAATCAGCACAAAAGTGGTTATATCCACCGATGGCGGTGCCACTTCAGCCTAGTGTTCAACAAGAAGTACAAATCGCGCGTCTCTCGCAGTTGCTACAACGTCCCGACCTTAGTGATGAAGTGCGCGCTAAAATGCATTATGAGCGCGGTAGCTACTACGACAGCGTTGGTTTACGTGATCTTGCCCGTTTGGACTTTAACCAGTCTTTGCAGTTGAATCCTGCTCAGCCGGACATCTTCAATCTTTTGGGAGTATACTTTACCCAAGTAGGAGAGTTTGATGCGGCATATGAAGCGTTTGACTCGACCATAGAGTTGGCTCCTGATAATACCTATGCTGAGCGCAACCGTGCGATTGCACTGTATTATGGTGGCCGAATCGATCTCGCTTTAGAAGATATGACCAAGCATTATCAAGAAATGCCAACGGATCCTTTTCGTTCATTATGGCTGTACATCATCGAAGCTGAGCAAAATCCAGAGCAAGCAAAAGCCAATCTTCAACAGCGTTATTTACGAGATCGTAGTGAAGAGTGGGGGTGGGTTCTTGTTGCTATCATGCTGCGAGACGTCTCGGACGAAGACGCGCTTAAAGCAATTATGGATGGAACGAGAGAGAACTATCGCCTAGCTGAACGATTGACGGAAACGTATTTCTACCTTGGAAAGCGTAATCAGCTTGAAGGTGATATCGCAAGTGCCATCTCACTTTATAAGCTCGCGATTTCGTTCAACGTTTACGATTATGTTGAGCATCGCTATTCTTTCTTGGAGTTGGCGCAAATTTACGATCAATTACAGCAAGATAGATTGGCCAAGTTAAAGGCTGCCAAGAAGCTGGAAATTGAATGATTTAGAGCCGCTCGATGAGAGCGGCTTTTTTTATGATTGAACTTGATGAGTGACTCATTTAAAATAGTTAGTCTTGCTAACTAAGTGGTGGTGGCTTTTATGGCATTAGAAGAAAGCTTGATTGATTTAGAGCGTTTTTGCGCCAAAGCTTGGCGTGTCTATGCCAAAGAAGATCCATTATCACATCTAAGCTTTAATGAGTTCGATTATTTACGTGTGATTCAGGTTTACCCTGAGGGTGTGCGAATAACCGATCTTGCAGAAGAGCTGCAAGTGACTAAGCCTTCCGCATCGACAATGGTTGTGCGTTTGGAAAAAAAGGGTTTGGTGAAACGCATCGCATGTAATGAGGATGCTCGTGCTAAGCGTGTGTTGCTTACGGAAGAAGTCGCAGAAAAAATGTCTTTGGAGCAGGTAGTGTACAAAGATATCTCTGACCAAATGATGCAACAATTAAATCAGCAAGAAGCTGAACAGTTACAAGCTTTATTGAATAAAGCATTGAGTAATAAGTCATTTTAAACTGAAGCAAAGGCCTCAGCTGTATGGTTTAGTTTTTGTTGTTTCATCTTTCTTTTATTTAATTTAACCATTTAGTTAGCCTTGCTAATTAAATGGTTAGCTTTGCTAACTACTGGTGACAGTCATGCAAAACTCAATTTATAGACAGTTTTGGAAATATACGATTCCAACCGTCGCAGCAATGCTCGTAAACGGTTTGTATCAAATAGTTGATGGCATTTTTATTGGCCGTTATGTTGGCGCTGACGGATTAGCTGGGATCAATGTTGCGTGGCCTATTATCGGTTCGATCCTCGGTATAGGAATGATGATTGGGGTGGGGACTGGCGCGCTGACTTCGATCAAGCAAGGAGAGAACGATCATGAAGGCGCTAAGCGAATCCTAACGACCGGATTGACGTTGTTAGCGGCATTGATGCCGATCGTTGCTACAATATTGTTCTTGTTTTCGGATGAATTTATTCGCTGGCAAGGTGCGGAAGGGCGAGTGTTTGAACTTGCGCTGCAATATTTGCATATTCTGATTGTCGCGTGCGTATTCACGTTGGGTTCTATCGCAGTTCCGTTTTTATTACGCAATGACGACAGCCCGAACTTAGCAACGATTTTGATGGTCATCGGTGCCGTTATTAACATTGTATTAGACTACGTATTTATTGCTTGGTTGGAGTGGGAGTTAACCGGAGCCGCTATTGCCACTGCACTTGCACAATTAGTGGTCACTGTGCTCGGTATTGGTTACTTCTTTACTTCAAAAGCAACATTACGCCTTCGTATCCGCGACTTCAAAGTTCAGATTGATGCTGCACCAAAGATTATCATGATAGGTACATCAAGTTTCTTTATGTACGCCTACGGCTCTGTGATGGTGGCACTGCACAACGCGCTATTTGCTCAATACGGAAGTGCAATGTTGATCGGAGCGTACGCCATTTTGGGGTACATCGTGACGGTTTACTATCTGATAGCAGAAGGAATTGCGAATGGTATGCAGCCTTTAGTGAGCTTCAACCACGGTGCACGTAATCAGGAGAACATCAGAAAGTTATTAAAGGTCGCGATGGGGACATCTGTGCTTGGTGGGGTGGCGTTCGTTGTTTTGATGAACCTTTTCCCGTACGAACTGGTTGCGGTGTTTAATAATGCTGACCAACAGTTGATTGATAGCACCGTGATCGGGATTCGTTTACACATGTTTGCGTTGTTCTTAGATGGTTTTTTAGTTGTGGCGGCCGCGTACTATCAATCAGTAAACAAAGGCAGCAAAGCTATGTTTGTAACACTAGGCAACATGCTGGTCCAGTTGCCATTCTTATTCATTATGCCGAAACTTTTCGGCGTGACAGGTATTTGGTTAGCTTTCCCATTGTCTAACATTGCATTGAGTTTGGTCGTGATCAGTATGTTGTGGCGAGATGTGAAAAAGCTGCTTAATGAGAGTTCTGTCGAACCAAGGGTGCAAGCCTGCTAACAAAAGCTAACAGATAAAAGCGAGGCTAGGCCTCGCTTTTATCTTTAAGGATTAAATGGTTTTTACTTCTAAGCCCGCTAGTTGATGCCAATAGCCATTGCATTGGCGGCTTTCGAGCTTTTCAGGATTATCGCCGTATTCGTTTGAGCGAAAACGCTCTAACTCTGAAAAAGTGTCGATACCAAGAGGGCTTAACCGGACCACATCAACCAGCCCTTTCATAGTAGGTAAGTCATTGATGAGGTTGTAGCAATACCCTGACTGTGTTTGAATGCCGTTAAGGTTAAAGACTTCTTGCTCTTCTTGGCTGCTGACCTGGATACCCGTAGGGTATTTGATACAGCAGGTTTCGCAATCGTCTTTCGCTCGGTTTTCAGCTCGGGCTGTGAAACAGCGAGCGGAATACGCTAAAGGCAAATAACCGTGGCTAAATACCTCAACTTCAAACTTGTTACGAATACCAAGCTCGTCACACTGAACTAAAGTATCGTTTAACCATTCGCGAGATAGCTCGACAGGCATGCACCAACGCATCATACCTTGCTTCAAAAATAAGTTGAGCGTGTGTGCGTTATAAGTATTGATTGCAGGGCCAACGACGAAAGGCACTTTATGCTCTGATGCCAATTGAACAGCAGATACGTCATTTGCTTCAATCGCGAAGTCACCGTTGTCGATGTACTTCTTCATTATGTTTACTTCACTCGGAGCTTCTAGTAGTGCCATTGTTGATAGCACCACTTGCTTGCCAGATGCAGACAGCTCTTTTGCGATTTCAAGCCAATGCGAAGGCTTCATTTCTCGACGTTTTGAACATACGGTTTCCCCAAGATAGATGATGTCCGCGGAGCTTGATTTCGCTTGTTCATAAAACGCTTCGATATCTTGTTTTGGCCAGAAGTACAACAGCGGGCCAAGCGCGTATTTCATTGAATTATCCATCTTAACCTCTACTGCCATTTGCGGTGATAAGCACCAAGTGTGGTCTGCGTACCTTCAGACACGTTTGCCAATGCGGCATCCCAAGCCGCTTCGACTTGATAAGCTTCTGGGTTTGCTTGGTAACGGTCAATCGCGGCTCGCCATGTTCGAGTGACTTGTTCTACGTAAGCTGGGCTACGTTGGCGACCTTCAATTTTTACAGACGCCACATTTGCAGCAAATAGTTCTGGCAGCATAGAGAGGGTGTTCAAACTGGTTGGTTCTTCCAGTGCGTGGTAGCGTTTTTTCTCGCCTTCGATTTCTGCTTCGAAACGACCTTTACACAAGGTAGGGTAGCCCGCATTTTCACCGGCGCTGTAGCGATCGATCAAAATGTCGTTAAGGCGGGATTCCAGACCATTTTCTGTTTCTTGCCAGCGAACGTACTTAGCTGGAGAGCATGCTCCCACAGTGTTTGGAGACTCGCCTGTCATATATGACGATAGGTAGCAGCGACCTTCAGACATGATACAAAGGCTACCAAAAGCAAAGACTTCTAACTCGACATCGCTAGTGATGTTGCGCGAAAGCTGTTTGACCTGATGAATCGATAAAACGCGAGGTAGTACCACACGTTTTACGTTGAAGTTTTGTTTGTAAAAATCAATGGCTGCGACGTTGGTCGCTGATGCTTGCACTGAAAGGTGTAGTTCCAGATCGGGATATTTGCGAACCGCGTACTCCAGCACTGCAATGTCTGCAACAATCAGCGCGTCTACACCCAGTGCCGCTGCATTGTCTACTGCGTTCGTCCAGCGCTCGAAGCCATTGGGATGAGCGAAGGTATTCAACGCGACATGAATTTTTTTATTGCGGTCATGAACGTATTGCACCGCTTTTTCTAACTTTTTGCCGTTAAAGTTGAGGCCAGCAAAGTGACGGGCGTTGGTATCATCTTTGAAACCAATGTAGACGGCATCGGCACCGCAATCAATCGCAGTTTTTAACGCAGGCAGGTTACCCGCGGGACACAAGAGTTCCATATGCTCACAATCATTGAGAATAAAAAGGTGTCCGCATTTTATGAAGAATTATGAATAGCGAAATTGACCTAAGTTAGGTTTAGCTCAATAAAGTCGATATTTACCCCTTGCGAGTAAGGGTATCGGGTCGGGGTTAGTTCTTGTGACGACGATTCTGTACAAACAGCTCTTCAATTTCATGTTTTGGCTGCGGGCGATAAAAATGGAATCCTTGAATCGCATTACATTGAAGGTTAGAGAGCAGGGTCGCTTGCTGGTGGGTTTCCACCCCCTCGGCAACGACAGTTAAGTCGAGCGACTTACCCAGATTAATGATGTTTTCAATCACAGTGACTTGTTTCGGTAGTGTGTCGATATCATTAATAAAAGCGCGGTCGATTTTTAGCTCGTCAATAGGAAAACGCGCTAAGTAGGAAAGAGAAGAGTAGCCGGTACCAAAGTCATCGATAGAGAGAGCGAAGCCAAGCTTTTTAATCGCATTCAACATTTGCAGTGTATGTTCGCTATCACTCATCACGGCACTTTCGGTTAGCTCGAAGGTAATGCAGCTTGGATCAAGCTCGGTAGTGCGAAGCAGCTTTTCCATAAAGTCGATCAGCTGTGGGTTGCCAAATTGCTCGGGAGAGAGGTTGATGGCGACACGGCCTGGCAGTATGCCTTGTTGCTTCCAACGTTTTACCGTATTGAAAACATCACGCATCACGACACGTCCAAGGTGTTCTATTAACCCAGCGCGCTCGGCGACAGGAATGAATGAGCCAGGACTAATGTACCCTTCGACTGGATGCTTCCAACGAACGAGCGCTTCTGCGCCGTTGATACTGAAGTCTCGCGCGTTAACCTTAGGTTGATACCACACTTCCAAACCGTTCTGCTGCAATGCTTTTTGCAGTTCAATTTCAAGCCACAAACGCATACGCGCTTCTTTGTTCATTTGATCGTTAAATTTGATCAGACGATTTCTACCACGATCTTTGGCTTCATACATCGCAGTATCGGCATTTTGTAGTAGGATTCGCGCATCTTGTCCGTCTTCAGGGTATCGAACGCTACCAATTGAACACGCAAGGCGTTTACTGAAGTGGTGCAAGTCGAAAGGTTGGTTGATCAACGAGATAATGCGATCGGACAAAATTTCAGCCATGCGGGTGTTTTCTGGCTCCGGCAGAATGACGCCAAACTCATCGCCACCCAAATGACCAATAATCGCTTGGTTTGGCAGTAACCGTTTAAGACGGGCCGATACCTCTTGAATCACTTTATCGCCAATATGGTGACCAAGTGAGTCATTAATGTTTTTGAAGTTATCGATATCCAAATAGAACACCAGAAGCGGTGTTTGCTTTTTGATCAGCTGTTCCAAACGTTTGGTGAAGCCAAAGCGGTTGTAGAGTTTGGTGAGCGAGTCAATGTGTATGTCTTCATTCGATGCAGAAGACAGGTTTTTGGGCGCATCATCAGCATCTTGGATTAGGATAATTTGAGATTCGCTACCTAATATCGCCGTGGAATCCGCGTGTAGCTGAACTTTCCGTTCAAAGCCGCATCTTGCACTGGTTAAGCAGACAAAAGGTTTGTCAGAAATTAATGTACTCAATCGATGACTAAATACCTTTTTACTGTTTTCATCGATGAATAAACGACTTAGCTCTTCGCCCAACAATTCATGAGGAGAGTTAAGTCCGAGAAGGCGCGCTGATGCGGGGTTCGCAGAGATGACAATATCATCTTCGATAAGCAGTAAGCCGTCTGGTAGCAGTTGTGTTAACTTCGCAAACTTACTTTCGGACTCTTCTAAGGAGCGAACGAGTATCTGCTTTTCTGAAGTATCGACAGCGTGAAAAACAACAAAGCGAATGTCGTTACCTTCAAAAACTGGCGAAAGACTAAAGTGAAGACTGGTTTCAAGGTCGGTTTCATCGAGCGTGATTTCGGCTTCGACATGTGCCCCTTTGAACGCGCGCTGATAGTATGGTGCAAGCTTCTTATAAAACTGTTCACCCAGCACTTGGCAATCGTTTAAGCCGACGATTTCCTCATGACTTAAACCTGCGATATCGCAGTAACGGTCACTTACCATTCGATAATTGTGTTTTTTATCAAGAATGGCAAAGAAGAAAGGGCTATTTGAGGTTAGCGTGGCAAACCAATGTTTTAATTGCTGGGAAGGCATTAGGGTATTACCGATCTCCAATGAGCCAGATTATTCGTCCGTGTATAAAAAGCGACACCCTGATAAGCCTGCGGCGATCTACCACCAAGCCAAAGTGTTACTTGCCATTAAAGGGCTCGCGGTTTTAGCTGTGCAGTCGACAATCACATGGATACGCTCAGATAACTATAACTTTGAAAATACGGTTGTAAAAGTGTTTATCCACCTGTTCGCATCAATAATACACGTAAGTTCAAAAAAAGAAGCGTTAGTGAGCAATAAACCACCAATCTAAAATAAGCACTTTATTGATACATAACAGTAATCTCATCGCCACGATTGCTTAATATAAGCAACCTAATGACAAAGTAACGGATAATGAACGTGTTAAACAAGATTCGCAGTCAACTAGTAAAGAACGCAGCTAATATTTTGCGTTCTCCAGTCCAGTTATTACCACAGCCAATTCAGCAAAAAGCGTTGCTAGAAGGGCTAAAAATGGTGTTTAAAGAAGCCTTGGAAGATGGTGACTTTGAGTTCCTTGAAGACAAGTGGTTAAAAGTTGCGATTAAAGACTTGAACTTAGCATGGTACATCAGCTATCAAGACGAAAAATTGGTGGTAGCTGAAAAACCAGTTCAGGAAGATGTGAGTTTTAGTGGTAATCTAAACGACCTAGTACTGATTGCTGGTCGTAAAGAAGACCCTGACACACTGTTCTTCCAACGTCGCCTTTCAATTGAAGGTGATACTGAGCTTGGCTTAGAAGTGAAAAACTTAATGGACAGTGTCGACTTAGAGCAGTTACCGAAAGCAATGCAAGTCGCTTTGAATCAATTGGCTGATTTTGTTCAGAAAGGAGTTCAAGCGCCTGCACAACCAACCGGAGTAGCGAATGCTTATTCGAACTGAAGCCCCAGCGGACATTCTTACCATTGACCGCTTATTGAAACACGCCTTCCCGACGGAAGCTGAAGCTGAGCTTGTGATGCGTTTGCGCGAAAACAGCAAATTCACGCTTTCCTTAGTCGCGTGTACAGATGAGGGAGAGGTGATAGGCCATGCTTTATTTAGCCCTGTGACCTTAAATGGTGAAGATTTGTCATGGCAAGGGCTAGCGCCATTAGCTGTTCATGAAGATTACCGTCGCCAAGGCATCGCTGCAGAGTTGATCAAAGAAGGTTTTGATTCACTGCGTGATTTTGGCTACCCAGTGTGTGTGGTGTTGGGCGATCCTGATTATTACGCGCGCCAGGGTTTTCAATCATGCGACGAGATGGGCTTTGAATGTGCTTGGGATGTCCCTAAAGGTGCATTTCGAGTCGCAGAGTTGGTCGAAGGTCAATGTGCTGGACGCTCCGGACGCATAGACTATGCGCCAGAGTTCTCTGAACTGTAAATGAAAGAAGCCCACGACTAAGTGGGCTTCTTTCTTATTCACTGAAAACTGAGATAGGGAGGTTAGGATGACTGGTTACTTTTCTTTTTGCCCCAGACCTCTATTTTCGCTTTTTTACTTACCCCTAGCAGGCTAAGTTTTGTGCTTCCCCAGCTACTGTAAGTCATTTCAATCCGTTTTAGCTTGGCTTCTTTTGTACCTGGAAGGCTCCAGGCACGAGTCGACAATCCGCTTGTTAGTACGCCCATAGAGGAAAGCTTTTTCTCACTACCATCTGTCATGACGACTTTTAAACCATTCATGTCTACCGTTCCTTGCACACATTTTAGTTTTATTTTACTGAAGCTTCGGTTTCGGAATAGGCTATTTGGTGTCACGGTATCTGTTTCTGTATGAAAGTTAACGGTTTTCGTTGCAATCAGCTCCCACTCATCGCTGTTATTAGCAAAAACACTCACGCTGGTGGCGGCTACCAGTGTGCAAAGTAGTAGCGTATTTAAGAATTTCATAATGTACCTCATATGTCATACCCAATGTGTGGCCGTTGGCAAAACGCTATGTTCAGGAATATCCAAATCATCTCATTGTGTTCAGGTGTTCCTTGAAGTCCTTTAGGTATAATCGCGATAATTTGATAGGATTGCCCTCGTTCAAATAGGTGACGGAAAATGTCAATTAACGAGAAACAGTATTTACGTGAAATGGGGATCAGCACATGGGAGCTGGTACACCCTGAAAGACTGGAAGGCTATCAATCGCCATTATTGGATTTGCAAAGTTCATGTAAACTCCTATTGGTATCGCCAATATGTCCAGAAAACGAGACGGCATTGATGTTTGAGCGCGTATTAAAAAGCATTAAGCTCACGCTTGATGATGCGCTACACCTAGAGCCTGAGCGCTTATCCATGCTGGGTGAACATCAGCTAGAGTGGGTGTGGTTTGCAGGCTGTGAGGCTGATCAAAGCATCAAGGCAAAGCACCTGACCTCGCCACTATTACAAGATATTGATGGTAATAACGAACAGCGCCGCGCATTGTGGCAACAAATCTGTTCGTACTCTTCTTAACGGAGCTAATGCGTGACAATTGAAATTACGCCGATGCGTGCAGAGCACCTCGACCAAGTTTGGCAAATCGAGCAGCAAGCACATTCTCACCCTTGGGCCGAATCTTTGGTTCGTGACTTATCCAGTCGCGGTGCTTGCCATCATGTGATGCTGGAAGGCTCTCAAGTGGTTGGTTACTTCTATGGACAGAATATTGTTGGAGAAGTGACACTATTAAATATTGCAGTAGCGCCTTCTCAACAGGGCAGAGGGCTAGGGCAAAAATTGCTGGACGCGTTTATTGAATACTGTGAACAAGCCAAAGCAGAGAGTGCTTGGTTAGAAGTGCGTGAAAGTAATCACCCAGCTATCCATATTTATGAGCAAGCAGGTTTTAATGAAGTGGACCGTCGTTACAACTATTACCCAGCTAAATCGGGAAATGGTAAGGAAGACGCCATTATCATGAGTTACTTATTTTTGAGTTAGTTTTAGGTCGTTACTAATTACCTCATCAACACTTATGCTTTAAATGCGTATCCGGATTCGAGGCTTTTGAATATGTAATAATAATTTTTTGAATTTTTACATCTCTTTGTGTGGAGCTGGCTTTCCCTTGTTAGTTGCAGGTAAAGGCTGGTGAGCCGAGTAAATTCAGTTCATGTCTTTCCAGTTTGCTAGCACAGCGATAATAAGCGAGAATACCGCACAATATCGAATAGTAGATATGCTTGCCTATTTTGTGAGCATGAAAGTAATTTAGAAGATTAACTAATGTCAAATCCCCTTTTTTTAGGCGAAGTGTCTAAGCGCAGAACGTTCGCTATTATTTCTCACCCTGATGCCGCCCAGCCTTTCAACGCTTAAAACCACCTTTCATTGCACACCACAATCACATCTCTACGTACTGAATTTAAAGGCTTTTTGTCTTTTTCTCGTTTCTTTGCTTTTCAATGATGTTCAAGCGTAACCTCGGAAAGTGTGTACAAACTTGAGTACAAATTCCGTTTTAGAGGCCTTTGGCGAAAATTCCATGACACAAATCTGGCTGTAGGCCTTGTGGTTACTGGGTTTGATGAAGAAAGTGCCTTCTGCTTTTGGTACTTTGGTTTCGACATTACAAAAGCGGAATAAATGCGATCATCTCTAGTTTTATGTTTGTAAGCTTATGAATTTAAAGGGTTCGTCATTGTGGTTTTTGATGTGTCATCGTTGCGAGTGTACAAACAGTGTGTACAAATTTTTCTCGTTAGGCATGTTGATTGCTATTCATGACACAAACCGCCTTGTAGCCCTTGTTATTCATAGGTTTGAGCTGAAAAGTACCTAATAGCAACATTTGTGTTTTGATAAGGCTGATCTTCTGAACAAATCATGCATCTTTCTGACCATCAACTAGTGATGAATCAGGCGATGATAGCTTTACATTGATTTTCAGGAGAATGCAGATGACAGCAGTAGCGCACCAGGCAACCCCTTTTCTAACATCTTACGAAGTGATGGCTCGTTACCACATTAGCTATACGACGCTCTGGCGAAGAATAAAAGATGGCAGCTTGCCGCAACCTCGCATCAACCGAAATACACGAAACAAGCTGTGGCACATTGAAGACTTGGAGGAGTATGAGAAGAAAGAGGACTGAGCCTCTTTCTTTTATTTTATTGTCCGAAACGCCAGTTGAATGAAAAGCCTGTCGGCTCGATGATGGTCTCTAGCTGTTGATACCAAACGTCGTAAGCATGACGCATTTCATCCAGGTACTGATATTGGTTGTAGATAGCATCCAACCCTTTTTTGCTGTGGCCAATCATCAACTCGGCAACTTCTTGCGTGGTGATGGCTGACATTCGCGTTCGCATCGTTCTGCGAAGATCATGCATAGACCAATGTTCCATCTCAACACTAAGCGATCTGCGAGCCCAGATTTTCACATTGTTAGGAATAGTGGTATCAAAGCCATTTGTGGCAAGCTCTTCTTGTCCGTTCGCGGGAAACAAGTAAGTTGATTTGCTCATCTGCATCGCTAGTTCAATCAGCTCAATAGCTGGCTTAATCAATGGCCGCATGATCGGCGCTCCAATTTTCTCACCTTGTTTGCGGATCTCTATGGGCACTGTCCACATTGCAGATTGCAAGTCAAAGTGATGCTTTTCAGCTTGAATGAGTTCGCCCTTGCGCCCTCCCAATAAGAGAAGCAGTTTTATGTAGATGCGATTCTTCTCAGTGATTTTTGACTCATGCAAATAGCGCCAAAGTATCCTGATCTCGTTGTCATTTAGCACCCGAGTTCGTTTGCCTTTCTTACCGCCGACCTTCTTTGCAGTGATCCCAGCGGCAGCGTTAATTTCCAAAATCTGTTCATCTATCAGCCAGTCATAAAACTTATGCAGCACAGACACTAGACGTTCTGTGTTTGACGGAGACGCTTCCGAAACCTCACGAAGACAGTTTCTTAAGGACAATTCATTGATGTCAGTTAATGGGTACTTACCAAGTCGGGGCAGCAAATATATTTCACTGCTGCGTTTTTGGTAGTGCCACGTTTTCTCCTTTAGCCCTTGCTTACCGGCAGAGTCTATCCAGTCTCGAAAAATCGATTCGAAGCTTTGATTGGCAGAATACTTGGCCCGTTCTTGCTGTAGGTAGAGCTTGGGGTTTCGGCCTTGATCAAGTACTGCCCTTAACCTATCTAGCTCATTCCTGGCTTCAGCAAGCTTCATAAGTGGGTAAGTACCTATGTCTACCCGTTGTTGCTTGCCATCGAAACGATAACGAAACTGAAAAACAATTTTGCCCTTGGGTGATACCCGAGCACTTAGCCCATCTCGGTCGGCTTTTACTACGGTTTCTTTTGCTTCTTTATTTAACCTGGCATCGAGCCAGCTAACTGATAACGCCATGTTATAAGCCCAGCCCTAGTTTTGATTTTAATGATTGTTTACGTGATTCTGCTTTGGGTTCTGGCGCTGTACTCATAGAAGTCACTTCACCATCTGGTGCATGGCCATCCACCGGTGCAGATGTCGTGGATAGATTGGGTTGGCTCATGTGAATTAACCCAAAGGTGGCCAGCATCCGCAGACGCTCAGCGCGTTCCCGTGGCGGCGTCTTTTCCAATTCTTTGAGTAGTTCAGGGTGGCTCCCTGGGGGAATGTTGACGACAACTCTCATAATCAGGCCCCATAAAACCAGAAGCCTCGGACGTTCGCCAAAACAGACTGTTCCGGCACGATGATCTTGCTTCGTGAAAAAATCTCCTTGGCCGCTTCCTTATAAGCCAAGGCTCCACCTCCGGCGATCAATACCAAGTCCGCATTGATGCTTTCGTCGCGCATAGATTGGCGCATGGCTGTAAGAGCAACAGGCGCTACCTTTTTCATTGCAGCATTCAGATAAGGTGAAATATCGACTTTTTCTCCAAATAGCAGCACCTGCAAGTCGCCGGTTCTCATGGCTTTTTCAAGTCGATCCATACCCACTTTGGCACCATGATCTTCCGAAATCAGCTTATCAATGGTTTCCAGTAGCACGGACATTGCCTGAAGACTGGTTCCTGATGAGCTGTAGCGAATTTCTCCGGCCTCAAGGGCAACCCAGTCAACAGAAAAAAAGCCTGGATCTATGACGACGACGCGACCTTCTTCAATCAAGCCCAAATCTCCACCTGTTTGAACCAGATCCATATAGGCACCGGCAGGCTGCGGCAGCACTTTGACGTCATGAACGGTGATGCTGCGCTTAGGCGTTACTTGATGAATACCTTTTAAACGCTTCACAAGGTCTGACTTACGTTGTGGTTCATGAAACTGGGAAACCGGTAATCCAGTGACAACCAAATCGATGGATTCTGTTTCAGCCATTAACAAGGCGGCATGAAAAAGCGCCTTATAGGTTTTTGTGGTGGGATATTCTGGGTGAAGCTCCCGTTCCCAACCTTGAAGGCGTCCAGCAGGCACACCAGCGGCCCAACGCTCATTCTCGACAGACACATACAAACAAGTTTCATCATCGCCTCCACCGATACGCTCCGGCATACGATCCGCAGGACCGGCCCCCGCAGGCAGAATAATAGTTTTCGGTTCACTGCCTGATTGGCCAATTGCCAGCTTCAGGTTCGAGTAACCGATATCTACGCCTAGTACAAACATACTTATCTCCTGTGCACTCAAAGTGCTCTAACGGTTTTCAACTAACCGCTCAGGTCACGCTTGGGCATTTCCAAGTGCTCTGGCGGTTCACTCAAATGTCATTATCAGGATTCGGTGCACTGGCGGTGGGCAGAAAGGTGACAAATCCTTTCATCTATCTGCCTATTGCATTTTCGCAAAAGTATGAGAATAGGCTCTGTTTGGCGGCGGATGACTAAGCCAAAAAAATCGAGACGCCAAACGTCGTTTGCCTTCTGGCCTGAACTCGCCAAACGGTTTGTATCTTCATGACGATACGTCTTTTCAGGCGTTTTTAAGTGAAATCGGGCTGCATCCCTTGTCAGGTATGGGATTGCGCGAGTTGATTTATATCGAGACGCCAAACAGCGATTGTTACGGCAGTTTTACGTTTGGCGTTTCGATCCAAAAGCCAAACGGATAGTGGTTTTGGCTTTTGGGGTTAATTGGATGGGGAAATTGGTTTGGTAGAAATCGTCAATGAACAATGGAAAGCAGAGATATCAGATTTACTTCAGCAAGAAACGGACAGGCTAAAAGCGCTGGCACGAGCTGAAGTTGATGACTTTTGGGTTACCCATTACAAGGTTCGTGAAAATGAGCCATTTAAAGATTGGGGGCTGCTTGGTGTCCGTATCAGAGACTTTAAGTATGGCTTTGGCATTGAGTGGTACATCAACAGCTTTCACGGTCAACGAGGCAAGCGCGTAGTCTTTAGTAAAGGACTGCGTATCTCAAAGACGAAGCTGAGATACTCATTTTTGGACTGCCAAGGTTTGGCCAAAGAATGGGAGTTAGCGCTGGCCATGGAGAAAGAGGAATTTTTCAGTGATATTCGACGCCAGGTTGATAAGCTCAACATGCTGCGTCGCAGAGTGAATGCCTACTGAATTCTCGGCGCTACTTCACTCGCGGCAACTGGTCCCAGCGTGTTGTATAAGCGGGAGATAAATGCTCTCGCTTCATCGACCAATCTTTCTTCGTACCTTGTCCAGCAAAGAAAACCTTTCCGGCACCACTTTGGTTAATGGTGTCCAATACAGACATTAACTGTTGGCTATTAGAGCGGATCGATACGTCATCGAATAGTCCTGGCTGAAACATGCCAGGATCGTAAAAGTCAGACAGCATGACGCCCGCTTTGGCATAACGAAAACCATCCTTCCATATCCGCTTGAGTAAATGACTGGCCAGCTCGATAAAATCCCTAGTATCGCAACTGGGGATCAGCAACTCACCCGATGCAGAGTTGCTGTATTGCGGCTCGTTGTCCTTAAAGGGGCTGGTACGTATGAACACGGTCATCACTTTGGCTTGCTGCTGTTCTTTGCGTAGCTTCTCAGTGGCGCGGGTTGCGTATTCACATACGGCCTCACGTAACAATTCAAAGTGCGTTACTTTTACGCCAAATGAACGGCTACAGACAATTTGTTTCTTAGTTGGTGGGATCTCTTCAAGTTCAATGCACGACTCACCATTGAGCTCTCTGACGGTTCTCTCTAAAACCACCGAGAACTGGTCTCTGATGGCTCTAGGTGAGGCATTGGCGAGGTCTAAGGCTGTGCTGATACCCAAGGCATTTAAACGCTTAGAAAGCCGTCTACCAACGCCCCAAACATCATCAACCGGGACTAATGCGAGCAATCGACGTTGCCGATCTGGATTGGTTAGATCTACAACCCCCTGAGTGGCGGGGTATTTCTTGGCGGCATGGTTAGCCAGCTTGGCGAGTGTTTTAGTCGGTGCAATGCCTACACAGACGGTGATCCCAATCCAGTGGCCTATGCGCTCTCGCACTTGTTGTCCGAACTCGACAAGGGATAGGACAGACTCAATACCGGTTAAATCTAAAAACGCTTCGTCAATGGAGTAAACCTCTACTCGTGGTGCCATCTCCTCCAAAGTGCGCATCACTCGACTGCTCAAATCCGCATACAGTTCATACAGTTGGCTAAGAATTCCCGCTAAAAATAGACGAGTAAGTGAGCAACCATTCTGCCGCATGGGTTGCTGGCGTCTAACACCAGAAAAATCACCCAGCCCAACCCGCTGTCTATTTTTTAAGGTGGGCATTCATCTACATGTCTAATTTTTTACCAATTTGATCGCTAAGATGTACTAATTTGATTACCGAGGGAGACTGACGGACTAATTACTTAGGGGCTTAATCGTACAATCTCCACTCGACACCACACAACTCACTTCTGGACATTTCTGAGTTGCATTTTAGCTAATTTAGAAAAACATGAATTAGATAAAGTATGGAAATTTCAAATCAATATGAGGCGGACATGAAGAAATTGAAAAAAGTAGCTTAACTGGGTTGGTCAATTTTGGTTGACCACGTCATGTTCCGGTGAGTACGCAAGTCATTGGCGCTAACGAATATGAAGGTCACTTTGCTTTTGACTTACTCTATAACAACTCTTCAGATATACAGCCTAATACCTTATCGACCGATACGCATGGTACCAATAATGTTAACTTCGCTATATTAGATTTCTTTGGTTACACATTCGCCCCTCGATACGCGAAAATGAAAAAGGTGTTTTTTGAGCTATTTGAAGTGACTGAAGAGAACGGAGGCCGTATTCAATTAAAGAAAGATATTAATCATAAGCTAATTGCTGAAGAATGGGACAATATTCAGCATATTGTTTGTTCATTGAGTCGTAAAACCACCACTCAAAGCACAATCATTAGAAAGTTGAGTAACGGCAAGAGCCGAAGATTGTCAGCATTGCATGAGTACGACCGTTTAATTAAATCTATTTATGTTTTGGAGTATGTTGATAATTCAACGTTGCGTCATTACGTCCAGCAAGCCTTGAACAGAGGTGAAGCATACCATCAGTTAAAACGTGCTATTACTTCAGTTAATGGCAATAAATTTCGTGGGGGGAATGATTACCAAGTATCACAATGGGGTTCTAGGGATTTTCCCCTCTAAAAAGACTTAATCCTCTGTAGACCACACCAATAAATGGCTGCGGAGGTGG
>NZ_JAWOTH010000014.1:0-144933 GCF_033338745.1 Vibrio sp. Vb1026 | reverse complement strand
AGTGAGTTTAAAAGCGAGGGAGTAATCGCGCTGAGTTCTTTTAGTTGTTGATTTCATAACACTCTCCAATTTTGGGGGTGGAAAGTGTCAACCTTATTTAGGACGGCACAGACTTCTCCTTTCTACAATTTTGCGCCAATTTGATGCACGGGCTATTTAGCGCTTCACTAATATGGTGCAGTTGTCTTACAGTGAAATTTTAACCTCCTTGATTTTTAAGGAGATATTCTATGGCTCGATTCTTGTAGTAGACTTTTCACTAATAAGCACATTAGCACATGCTTTTCAAAACCTCTGCGTTGCATACCACCTCCTTCAGGTTAGCACCGTTTTGATGCATGTCAGAAAAGGGAAAGGGAATACTATGGAAGACGCACTTGCCGTAATTTTAGCAGGAGGGATGGGGTCTAGACTCAGCCCACTCACCGATGACAGAACCAAGCCAGCCGTACCTTTTGGCGGAAAATATAGAATTATAGATTTCACACTAACCAATTGTTTACATTCGGGTTTACGCAAGATCCTTGTTTTAACCCAATATAAATCTCATTCACTTCAAAAACACTTACGAGACGGCTGGTCGATATTCAATCCAGAGCTAGGCGAGTACATCACTGCTGTTCCACCACAAATGCGCAAAGGTGGTGCATGGTATGAAGGAACCGCCGATGCGATTTATCACAACATGTGGTTGCTATCGCGAAATGATGCAAAGTATGTGGTTGTGTTATCCGGCGATCATATCTATCGAATGGACTACGCCGCAATGCTTGAAGAGCATAAAGAGAAAGGTGCTAAGCTCACCGTTGCCTGTATGGATGTTCCCGTAGAGGATGCTTCAGCATTCGGTGTAATGGGCACCGCAGAAAACGGGCTCGTTACTTCGTTTATAGAGAAACCTGAAACCCCACCTACTCTTCCTGGAAGCGCGACCAGAAGCCTTGTTTCTATGGGAATATATATCTTTGATATGGATGTTTTGAAAGAAGCGCTTGAAGAAGACTCAAAACTCGATTCATCAAGCCATGACTTCGGAAAAGACATCATACCTAAGCTGATTGATACCGAATCCGTTTACGCTTATCAATTCTGTGGCAGTAAAGGGCGCGTCGATAAAGATTGCTATTGGCGCGACGTGGGTACCATTGATTCCTTCTATGAAGCGAATATGGATCTACTAGAACCTGTGCCGCCAATGAACCTTTATCAGTCCAATTGGGCGATTCGTACTTACGAGCCGCAGTTTCCACCAGCTCGTACTGTATCGTCGGCCACGGGTAATGAAGGCATTTTTATTAACTCCATCATTGCTACCGGTGTCATCAATTCCGGAGGCTCAGTACAGCACTCCATAATCTCCTCTAACGTACGCATTCAAGATAGTGCAACGGTAGTCGATTCCATCATTTTTGATGACGTAGAAGTCGGTGAAGGAAGTCAGTTGGTCAACTGCATAGTTGATAAACATGTTCGTATTCCGCCACATACTCAAATTGGCATCAACAAACTTGAAGATGCGAAGCGATTTAAAATCTCAGACAAAGGTATTGTCGTCATACCCGAAAGTTACCAATTCGATTAAACGACAAACTATCACAACAAAAAAGCGCACGATAATCATCGTGCGCTTTTGTTTAAGTGCCTGTAAACATTAGGCTATAACAAATAATCCATAATAATTAGATGTTACATACCGTTGACCAGCTACCATCTGTACCCGGTTCAGCCGCTGTCCACCAGTTCGCTTGGTAAACCACACCGTTGTGGATGATCTTATCACCTTGGTTAGCGTGGCTTGGATTACCTGCCCAATCCGTTTGTGGCAGAGCTGGGTATGTCACTAAACCTGTCGTATCACACGTACCTGGTTCAGTGGTACCACCACCCGTGCCCGCATTGAGATCACCAATTGGTAGATCTGGCTGTTCAAACTTGAACGCAAACTCTTTACCACCAGAAATCACTGAGTAGTTAGCCGGACCAGAGATTGGTAGGTAGTAAACCATATCAAGCTCGTAAGTGCCGCCCGCTGGCAAGTCTTTCCATGCTGGTAGAGAGAACGACACACGGTGCATTACGCCATCTAAGCCACCAATGTTGTTTGCTCGAGTATGTCCAGAAGCAATCACTTTCAAACCACCACCTGATTGGTCTTTCGCGTTGTCCGGCGCAGATGCTGGGATATCGAATTGGAATTCAGTACCGCCAGGGATCGCTTGACCAGTGTTGTTCGTAAACGTGATTTTCGGGTTAATTGGGTAGTTTTGATCGCCAACTTTGAAGCCGCCAACACTAACAGTAATGTCTACTGCTTCAGTTGGTGTTGGACCAGTCGCTACTTTATTACCGTAAGGCGTCGCAGACTTAAACTTGTCGTAGATAGCTTTGGTCATAGTGTTACCCATGTGGTATTCACCATTACCTGCCGCACAAGCTTGTTCAGTGGCATCTACTGCCGTACGATTACCATTTGCATCCAGTACGTAACAGTTGTAGTCACCGGCTAGTTCCCAGAACATGATACCGCCGATCTCTTTATCGATAACGTAATCGGCTTTCACCTCGATAGAAGCTTTATCTTCCGTAGATAGGAATACGCTCTTCTCTGCGTTCCACAACCAAGGTGCCACAGCAACGCTATCGTAATGACGGGTATAAGTACCAACAAACTTATCTGAAGGATCGTTGACAGGGTCGAGACCGTAAGCAGCTGCGTAAGAGCCCCAAATACCGTTTTCTAGGTTCTTAGCATGCCACATTGGGTTAGAACCAGCGCCCATTTCGTTTCCTTTAGGGTCGGTATCATGCCACATGTTGTCGATACCAATAGCGCCGTGACCACAGTTGTTCTTCTCACCTTCACCTGTGCCCGGTTGGCACTCTGCTTGGTTTGGTAGTGCCGCTCGGCCCCAAAGGCCATTGTCGCCACCAGTAACACCTTGCCAACCACGGGTGTAGTAAGGAACACCAATGTTGATACGACCTGCTGGCATAGAGCCACGGAAGTAATGGTAAGCCCAGTCTGTGTTCAAGTAACCGATACCACCGTATGCAGCAGTGCCGTATACGTTCCACTGCGCTAGCTCAGAGTCTTTACCTGTATCGAATAAAGCCGCGTTATGACCAACGTGATCATTCCAAGCCCCATGCAAGTCGTAAGACATGATGTTTACGTAGTCTAGGTACTTAGTTACATCGAAGGTTTCCATCCCACGTAGCAAGTAACCTGAAGATGGTGCTGCGATAGTCAGCATATAATGAATACCATCTTGCGCGGATGCCGCATCAAGTTTCTCACGCAATACTTTCATCAGCTCTTGGTAAGACGCCCATAAATACTGACGACGTGGTTCCATGAAGTCTTTGTCGTAAGGGTTACCAGCACCAGCCATTGACGTCGGGTATTCATAGTCGATATCCAGACCATCGAACTTGTACTGACGCATCATTTCAACGGCTGAAGTTGCGAACTTCTCAATACCAGCATGATTAATAGAACCGTCCGCATTCGTCGTCATGGTGTAGAAGCCACCATCAGCTACACGATCGCCGTTCGTATCGAAGTGACCGCCCGTTTCAGCCCAACCACCAATCGAGATTAGCGTTTTAACATCATGTTTTTGCTTGTAAGTTGCTAGTGCACCAAAATGACCTTTAAAACCAAGAGCGGGATCTACCTCAACGCCTGGCCAAGTTTTACCTGTAGCAGGGTTGTTAGGATCATTTACGTCGCCAACGTTTACTTTGCCGTCAGAACCAATGCTCACAAACGCGTAGTTAATGTGAGTAAGTTGTTCCCAAGGAATGTCTTTAACAAGGTAAGTCGATTGTGGGTCGTCACCTGATCGCCAACTGGTGAAGTAGCCGATTACACGACGTGGGTGATCAGCCCCCATTTTCTCACGGCCTTCTTCGTCATAAATAGAACAGTAAGGAACATCTACACCCGTTGTTTGATAAAGACCATCAGGACGACAATTAGATGTCACTGCGCCGCCGTTTACTGTTAACGTCGCAATTGCAGAATCTGCTGTTGCTCCAGCATCATCGGTTGCTCTCGCATAAACACTTAATGAGCCAGCTTGTGAAGGGGTTACATCCAGCGTGTATGGCGCTGTTGTAGCAGTGCCAGCAAGCACACCTGCAACATAAAAATCAACTTTAGCAACGGTACCATCCGCATCCGTAGCATTTGCAGTCAGTGTTACGGAACCACCCAGGTCAATAGAGCTCGCAGAAAGCGCGACATCCACTGTCGGCGCTTCGTTACCAGGTTGCGCTGATGCCACAGTTAACGTCACAACACTTGCCGTACTAACGGCACCTGCATCGTCATAGGCCTTGGTAGAGAACTCGTGCTGTCCTTCAGTTGCTGTCCACGATGCAGCATACGGCGCAGACGTTGCCTGACCAACTAATACACCATCAACAAAGAACTCTACTTTGCTAACAGTCCCATCAGTATCTGCCGCATCTGCAGCTAGGTTAACAACATCACCCGCAGTCACAGAAGCCGACGCAGAAGGCGATGTCAGAGTAACCGTCGGGACTTCATTCTGAGGTGGATCAACCGGTCCAGTGCCATCACAAGCGCCAAGTGTTTCCCACTCGCCCCACTCACCAGATTGCGCTGGATTATTGTTTTGCGTCCAGTAACGCGCTTTATAAGCATTACCTTCATGCTGAACTTGGTCGCCACCGTTATAAACTTTTGATGATTGCCAAGTTTCTAGAGGGGCACAGTCAACTGCTGCGTAGCTATTGAAGGCCATAAGACAAGAAGCGGTGAGTGTGCTTAGTGTGAACACGTTTTTCACTGCGTTGCCGTTTTTAAGGTGCATAATCGCTCTTCCTTAAGTTATTGTTAAAACAATACTAAATGCGCTAAACGAAGCGCATCTATACTTTTATTTCGACGTAAAATAACTTAAGTACAAGTTGGTGATTTCACACTATCTATTTACGAGTTTTCCACACCGCCTCGCAACAATCCACTAAATGATTGCAACAACGTACCTATTATTTGGCACCAGTAACTAATTTTATAACTTAAATAAATATGTCACTCGCAAATTAATAAAAAAGGTAAAAAAAGTCGCCATTTTGAAATAAAGATCACTAAGCCTTTGTTGACCTTGGCGTTTCATTAAAATGCCGCTTGTACTCGCGACTAAACTGTGATGGGCTCGTGTACCCGACCATTCTCGCTGCATCATTAACACGTCGCCCCTCTAACTGGATCAATTCGCGCGCTTTGTTAAGTCGAACTTTCTTAATATATTGCAGCGGAGATTCAAGCGTGACATTGCGAAATGCTTGATGGAAAGCAGACACACTCATGTTGGCTTCTTCAGCCAATGCTTGTACGTTCAACTGTTCATGATACGCTTGATGTACACGATTTAGTGCTTTAGCGACCCTCGCGTAAGAACCTTCTTGATGTGCTAGGTCAAATAAAACATACCCCTCTTTGCTCACCAAAGTACGATACACAATTTCCTCAAGAAGCAGCTCGCCAAGCATGATGACATCAAGCTCGTTACACATTGCTTTCATTAACCGCTTGCACGCATCCAACATACCTTCATTCATACGTACCGACTTAAGGCCGCAACGGGTTGCATCCAGACACTTATTACTGAATTTCTCAGCCTCTAATTTTTTAACGAGTTTATGAAGAAGCGTTGGCGAAATATCTATCGAAATGCCAAGTAAAGGCTCATTGTTTGTCGCAAACGCTTCGCACTCTAGTGGCATGGGAACCCCGACAACAAGGTAATCTTCGGGCCCATATTGCACTGGTGTATCACCAATATGAATGTTCTTATGCCCTTGACCCAATACGATGATGCCGGACTGATAGACAAACGGCTGGCGATGATTCCCTTTGCTACTGCGATAAAACCATACGCCATCTATCGCTGTTTTCTTCATACCTTCTAGGTCATGCAGCCCCTGCTTTTCAACATATTGCTGCATGATATCTGCGAGAGTGTGCATTAGAGCGCTCCATCAATGACCAACGAGTTTGGTCTTTATTATCGTTTCGAGCACTATACTTCCTCTCGACATTAACTTTCTAGCTCAAGAGCATTAATTTTGTAGAAATAGGCAAATTATTTGCAGAAATCGACCTGTTAACGATCGTTAATCAGGACTAATATGCATGTATTCAATCTCCTTCACTGGAAGCAAGAGGGCTAATAATGAACTTTTCTTATGTAAACCCAACCAAGATTTTCTTTGGTCAAAAACAAATCGCTGCAATCAAAGAAGCTATCCCATCCGACCAAAAAGTTTTAGTGGTATACGGTGGTGGCTCCATCAAAAAAAATGGCGTGTACGACCAAGTAGCAGAAGCTCTTGAGGCACATGAATGGCTAGAGTTTTCAGGTGTTGAACCAAACCCAACCAAAGAAACACTCGATAAAGCAGTCGCAATGGTAAAAGAGCATGGCGTTGACTTTATTTTAGCGGTAGGTGGTGGTTCAGTCATCGATGGCTCCAAATACGTAGCAGCGGCATCAAAGTATGATGGTGATGGTTGGGATATCATGATTGGTAAGCACCAAGTCACTGAAGCGACGCCTCTAGCTGCAATTTTGACATTGCCAGCAACAGGCTCAGAGTCAAACATGGGCGCAGTTATCACTAAAAAAGAAACTCAAGACAAACTTCCGTTCATGTCTCCAGCAGTGCAGCCAAAATTTGCCGTGTTAGACCCAGATGTAATGAAAACACTGCCAGAACGCCAGCTTATCAACGGCATTGTTGACGCATGGGTGCACGTATGTGAGCAATACTTGACGCTTCCTACCGGTGCAATGGTTCAAGATGGTTACGCAGAAACACTGCTGAAAACTTTAAAAACACTCGGAGAACAGTTTGCGGAACGAGACGACGATATGTGGCGCGCAAACTTAATGTGGTCTGCTAACCAAGCATTGAATGGGTTAATTGGTAGTGGCGTTCCACAAGACTGGGCGACACATATGATCGGCCATGAATTAACGGCTCTATGGGGCGTTGATCATGCGCGTTCTCTTGCAATTGTCCAACCGTCGTTACTTCGTAACCAAATGCAGTTTAAGCGCCCTAAGTTAGAACAAATGGGTCGCAACGTATTTGGTCTTGAAGCAGGTGAGGATTTAGCAGAGCGCACAATCGAATCTATCGAAGCGTTTTATCATCAACTTGATGTCGCAACTAAGCTCGAAAACTATGGTGAGAGCCGTGAACAAGCTATCGATGCCATCATTGATCAACTAAACAAACACGGCATGACTGTTTTAGGTGAAAACCAGGCGATCACACTTGAACGTAGCCGAGAAATCTTAGAGTTAGCTGTCTCATAACTGCAACAATTCTTCACTGCCCTTCCTAGGGTTTAACGGTATTGTGACTTAACAGTCACAATACCGTTTTTTTATGCTATTTTGTAAGCCACATCACGTTCAAAACGAGGAGGCTTCTAAAAACAACGATTCCCTCCAGACAAAAAATCGGCCGTGTTGGTTAGTAAAGAGACAACTGTCCAGCTTTACACAAATAAAAATAATTGAGATCAAAGAACGAGTTAACTCGTTAATTAAGTTTTGATTTGTTGTAGTGATGTACTACATAATTTTGTCTGTTCGAGAAAACACTTTATGTGGCTAGTTGTTGTCGTATTAGCATTCATACATATCATCAGTATCCGTAAAGGCTCTAAATGGCTCTTTTACGTTTCTAAACCATTACCAGTGCTCTGTATGCTTGGTATTTTAATTCAGTCCCCGGCTTACCCAATGCCATATGCGCATTGGATTTTGATTGGCTTATCGCTCTCGTTGCTTGGTGACGTGTTATTAATGCTCCCTAGAGACAAGTTCATTACAGGATTAGTGCTCTTTTGCTCTGCCCATCTCTCCTATAGTTATGGTTTTGCCATCATGTCAGCGTGGCATTTTACACCTTGGCTCCCAATTGCCTTGTTCGGACTCGGTATATGCGTCTACTGGTTGTTCCGACCGGATCTCGGTAAAGAAAAACGGCCAGTTGCTAGTTATATATTGGTACTGATGACTATGTGCTGGGCTTCGATCGAGTATTATTTGAGTGGGAAAACACAATCCTCCTCTTTTGCAGTGCTCGGAAGCTTTATCTTTATTATCTCTGGCATCGTATTGGCTTTCGAACGCTTTGGAGGACGGTCAATATTTTCACGACAAGTTGTCATGGTGACCTACTATTCTGCACAGACACTAATGGTTATGTCTGTTGTTGCGATTGTTGTTCGTTATCCGTATCTCGTTGAACTGAGTTAGTCATACTCTAGACTCTAGACTGCACCAACATTAAAGAAACATGGATGTATCTTGTAAGCGATCTGAATAGAGTCTTAAAATCATCGCCTAAACATTAGCTTATTCTTAATGAAATTACGCGCACAACTTGCTATTGTAAAAGGATATTTTTCCGTTATAGCGTGCCCCTTTGAAAGAGAATACTCCCGTCGTTGAGTTTAGCGACGTAAATAAGTGGTATGGCGATTACCACGCTCTAAAAGACATCAACTTCTCCGTGCATTCTGGCGAGATCGTCGTGGTGTGTGGCCCTTCAGGTTCCGGAAAATCAACGCTCATTCGTTGCATCAACCATCTTGAATCGATTCAAGAAGGCCAGCTTCATGTGTTCGACCAGCCTTCTCACGCAAAATCTCTCAAGCCCGGTAAAATCGGCATGGTGTTCCAACACTTTCACCTTTTTCCTCACTTGACTGTACTGGAAAACCTCACCTTAGCGCCGATTCGCACACTCAAATTATCAAAACAAGAAGCTGAAAAACGCGCAAAACATTACCTAAAGCGAGTCAATATTGAAGAGCAAGCGAGTAAGTATCCTATCCAGCTTTCTGGCGGTCAGCAGCAACGCGTCGCGATTGCCCGCTCCTTGTGTATGGAACCGGATTTACTCCTGTTTGACGAGCCAACTTCAGCGCTTGATCCGGAAATGATCAACGAAGTGTTGGATGTCATGGTTGAGCTGGCTCAAAGCGGAATGACGATGATTTGCGTCACGCATGAAATGGGATTTGCCAAAAAAGTAGCGAACCGCGTGGTATTTATGGATGAAGGCCAAATCTTGGAAATGAACTCTCCAGTCGCCTTATTTGAGACACCACAGCATCCACGCACCCAAGCATTTTTGAACCAAATTTTAAGTTACTGATGATAGTTCGCGTAATCAAACCTGTCCTTCAAGCTTTACTGCAAATGACGCTCCTCTTCATAGCGATTGTGTGGGTGTTGGACTCTGGTGCCGACGCTATGGGCTATCAATGGCAATGGGAGCGCGTACCTGATTACATCGCTTTTTATGAAGATGGCGAATGGTGGCCGGCAGAACTTATTGATGGGCTATTGGTCACGCTTAACATCTCTGCTATTAGTCTATTTTTTACCTTAGTGTTGGGGTTGGTCACCGCGTTACTAAGGCTTAGCGATTCGAAAGTCGGCAATGTTATTGGTACCACTTATGTCGAAGTAATACGTAACACGCCGTTGTTGGTGCAAATCTATTTACTCTACTTCGTGTTTGGCCCCGTGATTGGTTTGGACCGATTCAGCACCGCCGTTTTGGCATTATCCCTTTTCCAAGGTGCCTACACCGCGGAAATATTCCGTGCAGGTTTAAACAGTATTCCTAAAGGGCAATTCGAAGCAGCACAAACTCTCGGACTATCACCGTTTTACACCTACAAAGACGTGATTTTGCCTCAGGTTTTACAGCGCACATTACCGCCATTAACCAATGAAGTGGTTTCTTTGATCAAAAACTCTTCCATTGTAAGCGTGATGGCGATTTTTGATCTAACGACACAGGCACGCAACATCGTCTCAGAGACGGCGATGCCGTTCGAAATTTGGTTTACCGTGGCAGCAATTTATCTTGCTCTCACTCTGTCACTTTCTGGCTTGTCTGCATGGCTAGAACACAAACTCGGAGCCAGTTGGCGCAAATTATAAGGAGATAACATGAAGTTATTCAAAGCGACCATTACTGCATTATTAGGGCTAGCCATAGCTATGCCTACAATCGCGAAAGAAGATGTCGCCACACCCAATGTAGATCAAATCAAAGAACGAGGTACTTTGCGCGTTGGTATGTCAACATTTGTACCTTGGGCAATGCGTAACAAGCAAGGCGAGTTAATCGGTTTTGAAATCGATGTTGCCAAACGCTTAGCAGAAGATTCAGGTTTGAAAGTGGAATTCGTACCGACTGCGTGGGATGGCATTATTCCCGCACTACTGGCGAAAAAGTTCGACGTGATCATTGGTGGCATGTCTGTTACGCCTGAACGTTCCAAAAGCGTCTTGTTTACTGCGCCCTACTCGCACTCAGGCGTTCAAGTAGCAGCAAACAAAGAACTCGCCTCTGGTTTTAGCGAATTTTCGGATTTTGACTCACGACGCGTAAAAATTGCGGCTCGTCGCGGCGCATTCACCGTTCAAGTAGCCAGAGAAACCTTCCCGAAAGCGAAGATCCTGCAATTTGATGACGACGCGCAAGCGTTCCAAGAGGTGCTGAATGGTAACGCCCACGCGGTCATTGCTTCTAGCCCAAAACCAGAACATGAGACAGTGAAACACAGCGACAAACTATTCCTTCCATTCTCTGAGCGACTATCACAAGGTAACGAAGCCTTTGCAGTTCGCTTGGGGGAAGAAGATAAAAAGGCCTTTTTCAATAAATGGATTGAAGCAAGAACCCAAGATGGATGGTTAAAACAACGTTATGAATACTGGTTCTCGACATTAGATTGGCAAGATCAAGTCGCGCAAGGCCAGTAATCTAAATGGCTCGTGGACGCCGCGAGCCTATACTCTCCAATCATCCATTTTACTTTTCCATAACTTATCGGAGTCAAATTTTTGGGCGAACACACTACCACTCGCACAGCACCCGCGAAATCCAGCACAGGCTACCTTTTACCGCAATTAAACACACTAGACTGGGTACTACTTGTTATGTGCGGTATCGGTGGTGTTTGGCTGTACCATCGGTCCGCTGTTGGTGTGCATTATTTGTGGCAGTGGAAAGAGGCGCTTGAATTACTTTTCACGCCTAGAGCAGATGGTGGTTTGCCCTACTTCTTCCAAGGTTTGATTTCGACGTTAAGGCTCAGTATTTGGGGCATCAGCTTCGCATTAGTGTTTGGCACTTTGTTAGGCTTAGCACGCTTCTCTCGTTCCGTTTGGTTGCGCACACCTGCCAATGCGTTTATCCAGTTAGTGAGAAACATCCCTCCGTTGGTGTTTGTTTTTATTTTCTACTTTTTCATTTCTAACCAATTGATCCCGTTGCTCGGTTTGGAAGATCTTCTACGAAACTACAACGGCGAACCAAATGCGCTACAGCGCTTTCTGTTTGGGCCTTCTAACCTTTGGGAAAACCTTGCCTCTGGCGTGTTATGCGTCGGCTTACTCTCTTCTGCCTACATTGCAGAAGTTGTGCGCGGTGGTTTACAAAGTATCGACCAAGGTCAGTGGGAAGCGGCTGACTCATTGGGCTTGTCTCGATGGGTGAAATACCGATTTGTTATCGCGCCACAGGTGCTTAAATCAATAACACCTGCACTTGCCGGTCAAACCATCTCTTTGGTGAAAGACACCTCTATTGTTTCACTGATTTCGATACAAGAAATGACGTTTGTTGGGACAGAGATGGCAAATTCATCAGGGTATATATTTGAAATTTGGTTGATTGTCGGCCTTGCTTACTTCTTAATTTGTTTTGGTCTGTCACTTATTTTTCGCCATATTGAAGCAAAATCGGAAGCCATTTCAAATTAACTCAACCGCATATGTAATTAGGCACATTTGATTCTTCAAATCAGAATTGCACCCTGTTACATTGGCAAGATGCTAAATTTTCGGCGTTTTTCATGGAGTTAAAGAATCAATCCGACTACGAGCGATACATAAAACAAGATAATCTTGGTGAATATTACGTAGTTCTCAATCAATTCACTTTTCACAGTGTTTATCAGCCAATTTTTGATAGACGCCAACGTATTATTGGTATGGAAGCCTTACTGCGTATTCGTGGCATTGATGGTTCCCTAATTCGTCCTGACGTGTTTCTGGCCAATAATGGTCTTGATCCCTACTTTCGCTTATGTGTAGAGTTTTTATCCAGAGCAATGCACATTCGAAATTTTGCACGCTATTTCGCGGGGACGCCGATCAAACTGTTTCTTAACGTCATGCCTCAAACGCTACTCACACTAACCAAAGACATGGGCTTTAAAGATAACGGCCTGCTTTACAAACGCCTTTCCGAACTTGGTATGAGCCCATCAGACGTCGTTTTTGAAGTAGTCGAAGAGTCATGCGGAAATACGGATTTATTAATCAAAGCCGTACAGTTAATGAAAGCAAATGGTTTTATCTTTGCTATCGATGATTTTGGCGCCCAACATTCTGATATCGCACGTGTTCAGCAGCTCTGCCCTGACATCATCAAAATCGATCGTTCCTATTTGCTAGACTACTGCGCCGGAGAAACCTTTTCCATACATAGCGCCGTTGATCTAGCGGATCATATGGGAGCAAAAGTCATTATAGAAGGGGTTGAAGAAGACGTGCAACTACAAGCTATGTATCAACTTAATTTGGATTATTACCAAGGCTTTTACTTAGGAAAGCCTTGCGCCATTCATCACTGGACAGATAGCCTAAACATCGAGACGACAGTGCATTAACACTGCCCACTTACAGCACAGTGAAACCAAAAAAGCGCCGATATAATATGCTCGGCGCTTTTTAGTTTTACTCAGATGTCACTTATTTAGTTAAGCGTTCATTTCCCTAGAAAAAATCAATAGAATTACGACCGCTCTTCGGATCACGAGTGGCTTGCGGTTTGTCTTCTTTTTTGCCTTTCTTAGCAGACTGAGACAACGCTTCTTTCTGCGCTTTACGCTCTTTATGTGCCGCTTTACGGCCTGTTGATTTAGGCCCAGAGGCTTTAGGTGACTTACTTTGACGAGACTTATCTTTACGAGAAGACTGCGCTTCTTTTTTCGCTTTCTTTTCTGCTTTTTGCTCTGCCGTTTCAGGTTCGGTTACTGGCGCATCGCAAACCACAACATAATATTCCTGGTTAAACTCAAAAAAGTCACCATCATACATCTTGCGGCGCTTACGTGTTTCTAGTTCACCATTCACCGCGACGTAGCCTTCCTCGATGATATGTTTTGCTTCGCCGCCACCGCTGACCAAGTTTGCGATTTTAAAAAGCTTGTACAGTTCGATTGGATGCGCATCAACATCGATGCC
This sequence comes from Vibrio sp. Vb1026, assembly GCF_033338745.1. Lineage (NCBI taxonomy): Bacteria > Pseudomonadati > Pseudomonadota > Gammaproteobacteria > Vibrionales > Vibrionaceae > Vibrio > Vibrio sp. Vb1026. The sequence continues at coordinate 131,608 of NZ_JAWOTH010000014.1, read as the reverse complement.
AATCGCTTCGATCTCAATCTCTTCGCCTTCTAAATACTCTTCGTGGTCGTAATCTTGGGTCATGTTACTTACTCTTACTATTTGATGCCCTGAAGTTTAAACGCAATGCTTAAAAATAGAAACCTCTGCCGATGTTCAATCACCGATTCGCCTTGGCATTTGAGCACCTCTTAACCCATTTAACTTGTCGCTTGTTAGCTTGTATACCGATGCGTAGCTCAAACGAAGCTGCAATTACGCAACCTGAAGGTATATACTCTCTAAGTTATTGTTGAAAAGAGCGAATACTTTGTCTCAACCAAGTAGAATTACCTTTGTCACTGCGAACTTGTTTAATTTTGTCGCACCGCCTAACGCCTACTATGATTTCGAGAACATATACTCGTTAGAGCAATGGCGAGACAAACTTTCGTGGACGCAACGTCAAGTTGAAAAACTGGAAGGCGACGTGATTGGTTTACAAGAAGTGTTCAGTATCGAGAAGACCCAGACATTTTTTTCAACCATCGGCTACCCCTACTTTGCGACCGTTGACACCCCACATGTTGAGGATGAGTACATTTACTCAAGCCCTGTTGTGGCAATCGCATCTCGGTTTCCAATAGAAAAAGTACAAGCGGTAGAGTTTGACTTAGCAACGCTTGAGCCTTTTGGAGTAAGTGTTGTTCCAGAGTTCAGTCGCAAACCTATCTATGCCCAAATAATACATCCTGTACTTGGTCATATCGCCGTTTACGTAACGCACCTGAAATCTCAACGCCCAGCCGACTCAGAACAACCAGAAACGTCTAGCACGATTATTGGGCGCTGGTTATCCACCCAGCAAAGAGGCTGGGAAGCAGCGATGTTAAGAGACGCGATGCAAAAGAGCTATCGAAAAGAACCAATGCCGACAGTGTTAATGGGCGATATGAATCAACCTATCACTCCTATCAGCGTTAACAGCGCATTGGTATCCAACACTGGTGACAGCGTCACTGAATTACAACTCAAAGATGGTTGGTTATTGCAAAGTGACACCCTGAAGGATGAACGCCCAGCCACGCACTATCATTTTTCCACTGGGAATGTACTCGACTATATCTTGCTCTCACAAGAGTTTGACACCTTATCAGATATATCGGTTGCCGAGGTTGTTGACTATCAGGTGTCTAACCAACATCTGATCAACCCGATTTATGACAGAGATAAAAACGCCAGCGACCACGCATTTGTGGCGCTGACGGCTGAAGTAAAGCTTTGAGCAACCTATTTAGTTACTTAGTGACGTTTCACAATTTTACGCGGGATAAGTTCTACGCCAGGCTTGTAACGCTTGGCGGAAGCGTTGAGTGCTAACTCCATTGCGCTGTCCGCGATCAACTCAAACTGTTGAGGCAAAGAGTTGATTTTCACAGGCAAGAAGTCCAGCAGTCGATTATCACCAAATGTCGCTAAACGCACCTTTCCCATCAGTTCTGGTTTTTCTAGCATTACATCCAACACACCTTCTAACAGTGTGTATGACGTTGTAACAATGGCATCTGGCAATGCGTTCTCTATTAACCATCTCTCTAAGACTTTCTTGCCTTCTTCCCGGGAGAAGTGTTGTCCATAACCCAATGTTGCCGTTTTGCCACCTTGTTGAGAAGCAGATAGAAAACCGAGCTCACGCTCTTTTGAGACTTGAAGATCTTGCAATGCACCGATTAAGCCAATGGACTTAATATCCTCTGACAGTACTGACTGAGTGAGTTCAAGTGCGGCATCAAAATCTTCGCTGATGACACAACAAAAGTGCTCATCATCCATTGGACGGTCTAGCGCGATAACTGGCGTACCAGAATTTTGCAACTTAAGGTAATACTCGTTTGCAGTGGGCATACCACTTGCCACAAACAACGCATCAATGCGACGACTGACTAATGCTTCCGCCACCTTTTGCTCTGTATCAGGATCATCATCAGAGCAGCCAATCAAAATTTGGTACCCCGCTTTCCGAGAGTTCTGCTCTATCAGCTTTGCAAGACGCGCATAACTGGTGTTCTCTAAGTCTGGGATGATAAGCCCAAATGAGCGTGAATTACCTGCCCGCAAGGAAGACGCCGCATGATCTGGCTTATAATTGTACTCATCTACAACGGCCATCACCTTTTTCTGAGTCTTCTCGCTGATGCGGTATTTCTGCGCTTTTCCGTTAATCACATAGCTTGCAGTTGTCTTAGAAACACCCGCTAATTTGGCTATTTCATCCAGTGTCATATTCTAAACCTTATTCTGTGCGCGCGATCATATTAATACATCAACGATCTTTCGATAAGTTGAATTATAAGCTGAACCGATTCAGTATAAAAGCTGAAAGGATTCAGCAAAACTTAAAAATTGACGTAAATCACCTGAATACACAACAAACCAATTTGTAGGCTAGGCTATAGGACAGCGCCAAAGACTCATTTGTTAACGTCAGTTTTTAAAACAGTTTTTCTGAGTCTTTTAAAAAATTCACCAACAAGCTGAATCGATTTAGCTTGAAAGATAAAAGGTTTGAGGAGTGATAAGCGCTCAGAAGAAGCGGCGTTCAACTTCTCACACAGAATACATTTTTAAATTGATACCTTAAGGCTGGAGAAGCACCATGCTTAAGCTAAATAAGAACGACATTACCCTCTCGCAATCAGCGACAGATAAGTTTGAAGCAATAAAGAGTATTGCTCATAGCCTGACTGATAAAGGCCTAGTTGAGCAAGGTTACGTTGAAGGCATGCTAAACCGTGAAAACCAAAACTCTACGTTTTTGGGGAACGGTATTGCCATACCGCACGGTACAACCGACACTCGTGCAATGGTGAAAACAACGGGTGTTGCTGTGCACCACTTCCCACAAGGTGTCGACTGGGGTGATGGCAATACTGTGTTCGTCGCTATCGGTATCGCAGCTAAATCTGATGAGCACCTTGGCATTCTTAAACAGCTCACCAAAGTGCTAGGCGCAGATGGCGTAGAAGAACGTCTGCGTAATGCAAAAAATGAAGACGAAATCATCGCCCTACTGCACGGTGATGTTCAGCTTGAAGCAGACTTTGACGCTTCTTTAATTCAACTCATGTTCCCTGCGAGCGACATGCTACAGATGAGTGCTGTTGCTGGTGGTCTGTTAAAAAATACGGGATGTGCTGATAACGAGTTCGTTGCAGATCTCGTTACCAAACAACCAACTCACTTAGGTAATGGCCTGTGGTTAATTGGCAGTGACAAACATGTCACTCGCACAGGTGTGTCATTTGTCTCGACGGCAAACGACTGCGAATATGAAGGTCAAAAAGTGCGTGCACTTGTCGCGTTCGCGGCATGTAACAATGCTCACCAACCTATCCTAAAAACGCTTTCTAACATTGTGTTTAACAATGAACACGGCAAGCTTTTAGATGCATCAGTAGAACAGATTCTTGCTTTGTTCAAAGGTGAAGAAGTCACAGCCGCACCTTCAGAAGAAGGCAATACCGCTGTATTTAAAATCAAAAACTCTCACGGCCTACATGCTCGTCCGGGGGCAATGTTAGTCGCAGAAGCGAAAAAGTTTGAATCAACTATACGTGTTTCCAACCTAGACGGAGATGGAAAAGCAGTAAACGCGAAGAGCCTAATGAAAGTCATCGCACTGGGCGTTAAGCATGGTCACCAACTTCAATTTACAGCAGAAGGCCCTGATGCCCCGCAAGCCTTGGAGTCTATCGGAAATGCAATCGCTTCTGGCCTTGGTGAAGGTTAAGGATCCGATATGACAAACAAAACAAATAATGTTGTCACTATTACGCTCAACCCAGCATTGGATTTAACAGGTTCAGTAAATGAACTAAACGTTGGTTCCGTGAGCTTAGTACAGCAAAGCAATCTCCACGCTGCTGGTAAAGGTGTCAACGTAGCAAAAGTATTGAGCGATTTAGGCGCAGACGTCACGGTTACCGGCTTTCTCGGTAAAGATAACCCTGAGCTATTTCATCAGCTTTTCAATGACATCAACGTTAAGAATGAATTTGTGGAAGTAGAGGGTGCCACTCGTATCAACGTTAAGCTAGTTGAGGCCAATGGCAACGTCAGTGATATCAACTTCCCTGGCGTTCAAGTAACGACCGACGAAATTACTCGCTTTGAGGAGACACTATTTCGTCTAGCGGAGACGCATGATTACTTTGTATTGGCAGGCAGCCTACCGGTCGGTGTTACTGCAGAGCAATGCGCAGCATGGATTGAGAAGCTGCATCAGCAAGGCAAGAAAGTGTTGTTCGATAGCAGCAAAGCAGCACTACGCGCAGGCATCGACGCTCATCCTTGGTTGATCAAACCAAACGACGAAGAGCTAAGTGACTTTGTCGGCGAGCACCTTTCAACGCCAGAACAATGCCAAGCTGCTGCGCAAACACTGAGCGACAAAGGCATAGAAAACATCGTGGTTTCTATGGGACCTGACGGTGTTATGTGGCTCAACCAAGGCGAATGGCTTAGTGCAAAACCACCTCGAATGAATGTAGTGAGCACCGTTGGCGCAGGCGATACGCTGGTCGCTGGCTTGTGTTGGGGCCACATGCAACTGATGCCTAAAAACGATTTATTGCGCTTCGCTACGGCACTTTCTGCTTTGGCAGTTAGTCAAGTTGGCGTAGGGCTAACCAGTCAGGAAGAACTGGAAAATATCAAGCGACAAACTGAAGTTAGCGCGCTTTACCCTATTACAAACTTAGAACAAAACTAAGGAACAGAAGGTTATCGTATGAATATTGCCATTATTACTGCCTGTCCGAGCGGTGTAGCAAATAGCATCCTTGCGGCAGGATTACTAGAACAAGCCGCCGCAAAATTAAACTGGAATGCCAAAATAGAATGTCAATCAAGTGTGGTTGAACCAACACTATTGACGGAAGCTGACGTTGAACAAGCAGAAGTCATTGTCATTGCGGCAAATACTAGCGTCGACACTTCTCGTTTTGTAGGAAAAAAGGTTTACCAAGCGGAAATTAGCGAAGTAGCAAAAGACGCAACTGCGTTTCTCCAGCAAGCGGTTGAAAACGCCACTTTACTTGAAAAAGCAACCACACTTGCAGCCCCTATCACTACAGATACAACATCAGCATCAAAGAAGATTGTTGCAATCACGGCATGCCCTACTGGCGTTGCGCATACCTTTATGGCGGCAGAAGCTTTAGAAGAAGAAGGCAAGCGTCGTGGCCATCAAATCAAGGTGGAAACTCGTGGTTCAGTTGGCGCTAAAAACCAACTGACTGAGCAAGAAATTGCAGACGCCGATCTGGTGATCATTGCTGCGGATATTGAAGTGCCACTTGATCGCTTTAACGGCAAAAAGATGTACCGCACGAAAACAGGTCCAGCTCTGAAGAAAACAGCCGAAGAGATGGACAAAGCATTCGAGCAAGCCACGGTGTATCAACATTCTGGTTCAGCTAACTCTTCATCTTCCACCGAAGAGAAAAAAGGCGCTTACAAACACCTAATGACGGGTGTTTCGCACATGCTTCCTGTCGTCGTTGCAGGTGGTTTGATCATCGCTCTATCTTTCGTGTTCGGTATTGAAGCATTTAAAGAAGAAGGCACACTAGCAGCAGCCTTGATGAACATTGGTGGTGGCTCTGCATTCGCATTGATGATTCCTGTACTTGCTGGCTATATTGCGTTTTCAATCGCTGACCGTCCTGGTCTGGCTCCTGGTCTTGTTGGTGGTATGCTAGCAAGTTCAACGGGTGCTGGTTTCCTAGGTGGTATCGCAGCTGGCTTCATTGCCGGTTACGCAGCGAAACTCCTCGCAGATAAGGTGAAACTGCCACAATCGATGGAGGCGCTTAAACCGATTCTGATCATTCCATTTGTAGCAACATTGTTCACTGGTCTTGTGATGATCTACATCGTAGGCGGCCCAGTTTCAGGCATCATGAACGGCCTGACTGACTTCCTAAACAACATGGGATCTGACAGTGCAGTACTACTGGGTATTATCCTTGGCGCAATGATGTGTTTCGACCTAGGAGGCCCGGTAAACAAAGCCGCTTACGCATTTGGTGTTGGCCTTTTGGCTTCACAAACTTACGCGCCAATGGCGGCAATCATGGCCGCAGGTATGGTTCCTGCGCTAGGTATGGGTTTAGCGACCTTCATTGCGAAGAACAAATTTGAACAAAATGAACGCGAGGCAGGTAAAGCATCATTTGTCTTGGGCCTTTGTTTCATCTCTGAAGGCGCAATTCCATTTGCTGCGAAAGATCCAATGCGCGTGATTCCATCTTGTATGGCAGGTGGCGCACTTACTGGTGCCCTATCGATGCTATTCGGTGCGAAATTAATGGCACCACACGGCGGTCTATTCGTGCTGCTAATTCCTAACGCAATTTCACCAGTATTAATGTATTTAGTGGCTATTGCAGCAGGTACAGCGGTAACTGGCTTTACTTACGCATTCTTAAAAAGCAAAGCAGAAGCGAAACAAGAAGTCACAGCTTAATTAGAGCGACTCCGGTTAACAATGCCACCCTCGAATTTGGCATTTAGCACCTCCCTTTAATTCCGGTTAAGGGAGGTGTTTTTTATTCCGCAGCCGGAACGGCTACAATGTCTACTTCCCCACTGCTCATATCCACCGTTGCTTGATAAGCGCTATGCGGGTCACCGTAGTGCTTGAAGGTAAAGTGGTAAACGTTAGCTGGCGTCCACAAGGTTTTTGACTCTGCGGGCAGAATGTCATAGCCGTCTTGCTGATAAAGCTCTGTCGCCATTACATTTGCGATTGCCGCCTGCTGGTTAGCGTCTCGATCAACCTTTGGCTCTAATGACGGATTACTTGGATAAGATTCACCGTTGTAACTCATGAGTCGATAGGAGCCATTACTCCAAACGATAAAGTCCTGCCAACCATTACTGTAACTGTCGGCTAGTACAATAGGCGTGCGAGTTACCGACATTCGATTGATAACTTTTCCCTCATTATCAAACATATATGCAGCACAGCCACCACTACCACAGAAATAGCGATCTTGAAGCAACACTATGTATTCTGCCTTGCCGTCGCTGTTTAGGTCGGCGCTACCCGATAGATAACGTAGATTGTCTTGCTCGAGCGACAGCCCTTCAGAGGCTAAAACCTTACTATCAATCCAACTGGAAATGACTTCAGCACTAACACTGTTGACTTTAGGGGCAGGTTGTTTGGTTTCTGTCGGCATGCTATCCGTCGCGGTGCAGCCAACCAAGGTGAAAGAACCAACGAAGAAGAGTCCGTTTAATATGCGCTTATTCATGTAATCTCAATCTTTGATGTGTCGTTACATCAGTATACGCATGATTTGCATTGTAATCTTAAGAAAATCATTAAAATCAAGCAAATGAATGGTTTGGTATATTACTAAGATCAAAAAAGCCCCGAAGAAAACCTTCAGGGCTAGGCAGGAAGCTGGCAAATAGCCAGGAGTCCCTATGCAGTGGTCGGTTTTACCCTAAACAGAATTGCAAACATCACTGGCACCACTATCAGTGTCAGTACAGTAGCAAAACCAAGACCTGCCATAATCGTTATTGCCATCGAGCCAAAGAAGGCGTCGAAGACCAGTGGAATCATCCCCAAGATAGTTGTTAGCGCAGCCATACTTACCGGACGAACGCGGCTTATCGCACTATCGACAATCGCGAGGTAAGGATCTTTACCTGACTCCAACTCAAGGTTAATTTGGTCAAGCAACACAATACCGTTTTTCAAAATCATGCCACTTAGGCTTAACAAACCAAGGAATGCTGTAAAACTGAACGGCATGTTCGTGGTAAGCAAACCAAAAGCAACGCCAATGATAGCTAACGGAACGGTGAACCAAATGACCAACGGCTTTTTGATTGAGTTAAACAGTAAAATAGTAATGATGAACATCAACAAGTAACCCATCGGCAATGAACCGAATAGGCCTTCTTGTGCATCTTTGGATGATTCGTACTCACCACCCCATGTGATTTCGTATCCTTCTGGAACATGCAATGCCATCACTTTAGGCTGTACACGAGCAAATAAGCTTGCTGCCGTGTCGTCACTCAACACATCATGGTCCGCGAGAACGGTTAACGTACGCTTACGGTCACGGCGCTGAATTAGCGGCTCACTCCAATCCAGTTGAACGCCATCAATCACTTGATCAACCGGAATATACGTTTGCAACGAAGGACTCCAAATGGTCACGTTTTGTAGTGATTCAAAATCTACGCGTTCTTCTTCAGGAAGGCGTGTCATAATTGGCAACGTATGTGTACCATCACGCAAGTAACCTAAGGTGCTACCACCAAACGCCATTTGCAGTGTGCTTGAAAGATCTTCTTTCGAAATACCTAAGCGACGAGCTTTAGACTCATTGAAAACGGGTACAAGTTCCTTGGTGCGCTCTCGCCAATCGTGACGAATGTTTCGGGCACCAGGGTCGGTATGAAGGATGTCTTCAACTTGCACCGCCAAGTCACGTAAAACTTGTGGATCAGGGCCAGTAATACGCGCTTCGATCTTAGACGCTGGTGATGGACCAAATTCCATCAATTTAAACTGGAACGTAGGCGCATCAAATGTTTTCGCCAGATTCGCATCTAACTTATGCAGCAAACCAAACATTTTCTCACGATCAGTAGCGCGAACTTGGAACTGAGCGTACGCTTCGTAACTTTTTTCTGGTTGATAGGTTAAAGCAAAACGCTGTAGGCCCTGCCCAATCGAAGCAGAAACAAAGTCAATATCATCTTGCTGACGAATGTAGCTTTCGACCTCTTCAGCTTTTTTGATCGTTTCACGGATGTCAGTACCCTCTGGCATCCACATATCCACGTAGAACATCGGCGTATTCGATGGTGGGAAGAACTGCTGTTTTACATTACCAAATGCCACGACAGCACCCACTAATAGCGCCACCATGCCAGCAACGGTAAGCCAGCGGAATCGCAATGCAAATTTCAGCGATGCCCCAAATACGACAAACAACCAGCCTTTATAAGGATCATCTTCGCTAGTACTCTGCTCTTTGTTTTCCTCTTTCAACAAAAGATCGGCAAGGAAAGGCGTCAGTGTAATAGCGGTAATCCAGCTTAAAAATAGTGAGAAACACAGCACCCAGAATAGAGAGCCCATGAACTCACCTGTCGCATCTTGCGACAAGCCGATAGGTGCAAAAGCCGTAATTGCAATAACAGTTGCGCCCAACAAAGGCCATTGTGTTTGCTTTACAATATCGACAGCCGCTTGAACTTTGGTACGCCCTTTCTTTAGGCCAACTAATATGCCTTCCACGACAACAATCGCGTTATCAACCAGCATACCCAAGGCAATAATTAACGCGCCAAGAGAAATACGATGCAGTTCGATGTTGTTGTAATTCATCAAAATGAAGGTACCAAATACCGTCAATAACAACACAACTCCAATGATGACACCACTGCGTAAACCCATAGTAAACAGCAACACAATGATTACGATCGCCACTGCCTCCGCTAGACTAATTACAAACGCTTTAACAGATTCATCCACCTCATTGGCTTGGTTGTAAAAGTAGTTCATATCGATGCCAGCAGGCTTGATAGACTCAAGGCTCGCGAGCTCCGCATCCAAACGTTCACCAACCTCAACCACGTTCACACCCGATGCAAACGAGATACCGATATTAATCGCTTTTTGACCGTTAAAGAGTACGACGTTGCCTGGCTTCTCTTGAATACCGCGAGAAATCGTTGCTACGTCTTTTAGACGAATTAGATTTCCTGTGTCACGGCCATGAATGATCAGATTTTCTAGTGCTTCTACAGTGTTTAAGGTGCCGCTTGGGCGAATAACAAGGCTTTCGCCATTGACCATCACTTCACCTGCTGAAACCACATTGTTTTGCTGGTTCAACAAGCTCGAAACCACATTCATGTCTAAGTTCAGTGCAGCAAGGCGATCAAGTGAGATCTCAACGAATAGCATTTCTTGCTGATCGCCCGTAATGTCTACCTTACCAACACCATCAACAAGCTCGATTTCACGTGTCAGGTAATCCGCATAACGTTTCAGCTCTACATAGTCGTAATCGTCACCAGTGAGCATTAACATCACGCCATAAACGTCACCGAAATCATCAATGATCTGTAAAGACTGAACACCTTGAGGCAATGATGGTCGTAAATCATTAATTTTACGGCGCATTTCATCCCAAATTTGCGGCAGTTCATCAGGACCATAGTCCATTTCCATGCTCACCGTTATTTGAGACATACCATTAGAAGACGTAGAGGTAATTTTGTCGATATAAGGGAGTTTTCGAATCTCTTTTTCTAGAGGATACGTCAGTTCTTCTTCAACTTCTTTTGACGTCGCGCCAGGGTACGTTGAGATAATCATGGCATCTTTGATCGTAAATGCCGGGTCTTCTAATCGTCCAAGCTCCAAAAATGACGTTAAACCACCAACAGCAAGGATAATAATGAACAACCAGCTGATGACTTTGTTTTTTATTGAATACTCAGCAATGTTCATTATTGGTTATTCTCCACAACATCCACATGTTTACCTTCGCGTAATTTACGCAGATTTGAATTAATCAGAATATCGCCCTGGCTAACACCTGACGACACAATGGCTCCATTGCCATTCACTTGAGAAATCATGACAGGCACCCGTGTGACAATGTCACCTTCTTTTTTCCACACAAAGAACTCATTCCCTTCACTGCCTGCTTGAAGCGCCGTGACAGGAACACTGTAACCATCAATAGAGGTAATGCCCGCCTTCACCATATCGACCAAAACGCTTACGCTGGTTCCCGGTAATATCTCTGTTTTTGGCTGTGGCATCGTCAAGTACATTTCGTAGGTTTGAGTTTCAGCGTTGGGTTCACTTGTGTGCTCTAAATAGTCCAAAGCAAATCTGCCATCGATGCCGGAGAAGGTTGCTCTAGGCTTGTAGCTCATGCTGTCTGAGTTTGGGTCTACCATCGCTAAAACATTGTCGGAAAGCTCAATACGCACGTAAACCAAATCGTTTTGGTATAGGTTTAACACGGGTTCACCAATTGCCACACGCTCAAAACGTTCTTTGAAAACATCAGATACTTTACCGGCGAACGGGGCGAATAAACGGGTGTAATTCAATTGATTGGTCGCGTTATAGAAAGTAGCCTCAGCTAGCTCTTTATTAGCGGTTAGCTCATCAAGTTCCGCTTTTGAAATCATTTGACGTGCATGCAAGTCTTCACCGCGTTTAAGCTGACGAATTGCAAGTGTGTATTGTGCTTCTGCGTCATTCACGGCTTGCTTCTCTTTGCTATCATCTAGCTTTGCGATCATTTGCCCCTGCTTCACAACGTCACCCGCTTTAACCAATACGTGCTGAACTTCCCCAGCGCGGCGAAATGCCATTGGCGTTTGCTCTGCAGGCACTACTATGCCTTTGAACGCGCGATGTTGACTTTGTACTGGTGCATCCACCGAGATAGTCGACACAAAAAGTGGCTGCTCGACGATAGCTTGGTTTTCATTTTTGCACCCCGTTAAAACTGCAAGTGCAATCGCAGAGATCGTAAATAGAGAACGTTTCATTAAATGCCTCCCTCACGAACCCAAGCTTTCACCACTTGTCCTTCAACCAGTCTCTCAACACCAGCAATAACAACGTAATCATTGTTATCAAGCCCGGCTTTCACACCACCTGCTGCGTCAAGTGACACAGTGACTTTATTGACCTGCTGCGTGCTTCTGTCCATTACCCAAACTTCACCTTGCGTCCCATTTTTGTTGACCCAAGCAGACTGAGGTAACGTCATCGCGTCCGATACATGTTGTTTAGCAATGTGTACCTGCCCTGTCATACCTGTCAGCAAATTGCGATCTTCTGGTCGAGTGATGGTCACGATCGCCTCATAACTATTGGTATCGATGTTTGGCTGTGTCGAAATTTCTTTAAATTGCCCAGGAATACGTTTTCCTGGCTCGCTATCCATCGTCACCCACATATCGGAGTTTTCCAGTGACTCAAGTGATACAGATTCCGCATAACTTACTGGCAAGGTGAACGACACATCCAACGTCGTGTTATCAATGAGATTCAAGATCTCCTGCTTCTCTGCTACTACCTGAAATGGGTTGACATAGGTATATGACACTATGCCATCAAACGGTGCGTGAATTTTGGTATAGCTCAAATCGGTTTTAGCTTGTTCGTAGTTCGCCAATGCCGCTTTATATTGAGTTTCTTTCTGATCGTACTCATCAGTACTAATGAGTTTTTTTCCGTAAAGGTTTTTCGAGCGGTCCCATTGTGTTTTCGCTAACGCGTACTGCGCTTGAGCGGCATCTAACGCAAGCTGAAGATCTTTAGGGTCTAACGTTGCGAGCACTTCACCTTTTTGGACCTTTTGACCCATGCGTACACGTAATTCATCTACCTCTCCACCAACCTGAAAAGAAAGCTGCGCGCGATGTGTTGCATCAATACGCGCTAAAAAGGCGTGCGAGTCTTCAAGTTCTAGGTCTTTCACCGCCAGTAATTTTACAGGTTTGATTAAAGGTTCAGACGGCTCAGAAATGGCTTTATTACACCCAGTTAGCATCCCAGAAAGACTTAATGTCACCACTGCGCCAACTAAAGTGCGCTTTAAATATTGTTTTCGCACCCGCTTTCTCCGTAGGTTTTATATATTACACAGCCGTGCAGTATAAGCAGAATTTGAAATTGATCAACATATTTTCCAGGTGGATAGCAAATTAATTAGTCAAAGCGTTCGGTTTCTGGTAAAAGTAAGCGCGTGATTAATATTCGGGAAAATTCGAACTATGAATGAAAGAAAGCAGGGGCGTAGAAGTGCTGAAGCAGCAGAACAAACTAAGTGTCTGATCCTTAAAGTGGCAGCAGATATGTTTTGTGAACTTGGTTACGAGCGTGTCTCGCTGCGCAATATCAGTGAAAAGGCTGGTGTTTCACATAGTTTGATCCGTCACCACTTCGGCAGCAAAGAGAAAATCTGGCAAGCGGTTAGCGATGCAATGGACGAGTTCATGCAGTGCTATATGGCTGAACTCATCAATGAAATGCCGGAGAACACACCTTCGAATAGAAAAATTTATCTGTTTATGGTTCGCATGCTAGCATTTGCTCTCGTCAATCCTCATCCAGTACAGATGATCGCCGATGCCATTCGACAAGGCGATGACGGTGCTCTGCTGCAGTATTTCTTAAAGTCAAAAGATGAGTTCGCTGCGATATTTACCGGAATTTTCGAGCAGTACAACAGCGAAAACCCTAATGCACAGTTTGATCAGTGGGAATCAAAATGGCAAATGTTGATCTTCGCACATGGTGCTGTCAGTCTCGCGCCAATGATGCAAGAAACATGGCCGGATATTGCAGATAATCGCGAAAAACTGCTGATCAAGCATTGGGAATTGTTTAATACCATTATGGCCTCTCAATTTGGGATCGCAAAAGAAGAGATGATTCATCCGGAAAAGCTTGAAGATATCGTTATTGATATGTGCTGTACTATTGATGAAGCAGTAAACTAAAAGCAAACAAGCGAAAAGAAGACATAAAAATGCCGAGCTACAAAGCTCGGCATTTTTGTTTCAATTCGTTTTAACCACGGTAGTAGCGTTGTGGTACGAACGGCATTTTTTCAACTGTCATTGGTAGCATTTTGCCACGCACTTCAGCGAACACTTCAGTACCAATCGCCGCCAAATCCGCACGAACATACCCCATTGAGACTGGCTTACCTGCATTCGGGCCCGCCGTACCGCTGGTTACAACGCCAATTTTAACGCCGTCAGCATCAAACAGTTCAACACCTTCACGCACTGGCGCTTTGGTTTGACCTACTAGACCCACACGCTTACGCGCCACATCTTTAGTCTCAATCTGCTTAAGAATAATGCCTGCACCAGGGAAACCACCTTCACGTTCACCACCAATACGACGAACTTTTTGGATACCCCATAGCAAGCTCGCTTCAACAGGTGTTGTTGTTGTGTCTAGGTCATGACCGTATAGACAAAGGCCACACTCAAGACGAAGTGAATCACGAGCACCAAGGCCAATCCATTCAACTTCATCTTCCGCAGTCAGTTTACGTGCTAGCTCTTCCGCTTTGTCAGCAGGAACCGAGATTTCGTAACCGTCTTCGCCTGTATAACCACTACGAGAAACAATGCACTCGGCGCCTAAAATATCGACTTTACGAATATCCATGAACAGCATTTCAGAAACTTCTGGTGCAAAACGCGCCAATACAGCCGCCGCTTTAGGGCCTTGGATTGCAAGTAGAGCTCGGTCTTCGATAATTTCTAGCTCAACACCAGATGGTAAATGCGCTTGTAGGTGTGCGATATCTCGCGCTTTACATGCTGCGTTCACAACCACAAACAGATGATCGCCTAGGTTAGCCACCATCAAGTCGTCCATGATGCCGCCCTCTTCATTAGTGAAAAAAGCGTAACGCTGTTTACCAGACTCAAGATCCACAATATCCACTGGGACTAATGTTTCTAGGAACGCAGCTGCACCGTCACCAATTAGGCGAAGCTGTCCCATGTGAGAAACATCAAACAGACCTGCCGCATCACGAGTATGTAAGTGTTCCTTCTTTACGCCTAGAGGATACTGAACAGGCATATCGTAACCCGCGAACGGGACCATTTTGGCACCAACTTCAACGTGAAGTGCGTGTAGTGGTGTTTTCAGTAGTTCTTGAGTCATTTTCGTCTCCATTTAGATAGACCCGAGAATGCTATCGGCATTCGATGTGTTTCCAATAATAAACATGGCTCATTCTATTTTGCACGAACAAGACGTAGATCGACTTGCAAAAGTGTGACTCTTAACATTTTAATCACAACAAATCGTACAAAAAAAGCGCTTTAATGAGCAAGTTCTCATCAAAAAAGCGCCTTTTCATCATAACGACCACCAACAGCAATCGTTTGCTTTCACTATAGGAAATTTACAAGTATTTATCACTATTTGGCTGTCACCCACAAAATGAGCGCATCTTCCTCGCTAACACTGGTCAACATATGTCCCATATTTGCATCGTAATAAACGCTGTCTCCCTCGCTTAAAACAACAGGTTCGTAAAACTCAGAATAGAACATAACCTCGCCAGATAAGATAAGTAAAAATTCTTCGCCGTCATGACGAACCCAGTCTTTATATTCATCAAAACTACGAGCTCGAATTTGGCTCTTAAACGGCATCATTTTCTTATTGGAAAGTTGTGTCGCGAGCAGTTCATGTTCATAGGTTTGTGTTGGGTGTGGTTTACCTTCATTCTTCTTGGTAACATCCCTGCGCCCTGTCGCTACCTTTTTTCTAGGTGGCTCAAAGAGTTGTGGCATGTCAATTTGTAAGCCTAGTGCCAATTTTTGCATCGCTTGAAACGTCGGGGAGATCTGCTCATTTTCTATTTTGCTCAGTGTAGATCGAGCAAGTCCGGTTCGCTGACTCGCTTCTTCTAATGTGATACCGAGTTTCGAGCGGATATCCTTAATACGCTGGCCCAGTTTTAACGGCTCGATATTTTGGTCATGTTGCTCTTTTGCCAACGTCATCGATGGGTATTCATCGTAAATACTTTCTGCCATAAATCCCTCTATAGATATCCATATTTTTTGTCTTACTCGCATTGTGCATGAAGCACATAGTGGATAGAAGTCCACCAAGTGAATTAAAGCGTGCTCTTGTTAACAAATTTTGAAATCTTGTTTCCTATAGGAAATTTTTGGTTGATTGTTCCCGTCACAGGCGCTATGTTACCAACTTGTTAGATGTAGAGATGCATATTTCCGTAAGAGATTGGTAAAGGAAACACGCAATCCAACGGAGTTTTTGCCCAAATTTAGGGCCGGATGTTCACTCTGTTCTGCTACGCAGTTCAGCTGTTTTTGAGGACAAATGAACCACAACCGCAAATCATAACTCATCTATTGCGGGTTCATTTTCAGATTTGGAAGGTCAACTACCATGAATAAGAGTTACCCTAACCACAGCTTGGAAAACTTTTTCTCTACCAACCTCTCTGCGACAGATGATGCTGTCTTTGCTGGAATTCAAGCGGAATCCGCTCGCCAAAACGAACAAATCGAACTTATCGCTTCTGAGAACATCGTGTCTAAAGCGGTAATGCAAGCTCAAGGCACGTGCCTAACAAACAAATACGCTGAAGGTTACCCAGGTCGCCGTTACTATGGTGGTTGTGAGCACGTAGATACAGTGGAAGCCATTGCTATCGAACGCGCAAAAAAACTTTTCAATTGTGAATACGCAAACGTTCAACCACACTCAGGCGCACAAGCAAACGGCGCAGTAAAGCTGGCACTGCTTCAACCTGGTGACACCATTCTTGGTATGTCTTTAGACGCAGGTGGTCACCTGACGCACGGCGCACGCCCAGCACTTTCTGGTAAATGGTTTAATGCAGTTCAATACGGTGTTGATCGCGAAACACTGGAAATCAACTACGAAGATGTTCGTGAGCTAGCACTTGAGCACCAACCTAAAATGATCATCGCAGGTGGTAGCGCCATTCCACGTACTATCGACTTTGCAAAATTCCGTGAAATCGCAGACGAAGTAAATGCAATTCTTATGGTCGACATGGCGCACATCGCTGGTCTTATCGCAACAGGCGCACACCCTAGCCCACTGCCACACGCACACGTTGTTACGACTACAACACACAAAACATTGCGTGGCCCTCGCGGCGGTATGATTCTTACTAACCACGAAGACATCATTAAGAAAATCAACTCAGCCGTATTCCCTGGCCTACAAGGTGGCCCACTGATGCACGTTATCGCAGCCAAAGCGGTCGCATTTGGTGAAGCGCTTGGCCCTGAATTTAAAACTTATATTGATTCGGTGATCAATAACGCAAAAGTCCTAGCGGAAGTATTGCAAACTCGCGGTTGCGACATCGTAACTGGTGGTACAGACACGCACCTAATGCTGGTTGACCTTCGTCCGAAAGGGTTGAAAGGCAATAAAGCAGAAGAAGCTCTAGAGCGTGCTGGGATCACATGTAACAAAAATGGCATCCCATTCGATACAGAGAAGCCTATGATTACATCGGGCATCCGTTTAGGAACGCCTGCGGGTACAAGCCGCGGCTTTGGCGCTGAAGAATTCAAACTCATCGGTAATTGGATTGGTGACGTACTGGACGGTTTAGTGAACAACCCTGAAGGTGACGCAGAAGTTGAAAAACGCGTTCGCAAAGAAGTAAAAGAACTTTGCAGTCGCTTTCCTCTATACCAGTAAACGATTTTTTTGAAATCATAATAATTCCTGACAAGTTATTCGGAGATTAAGCAATGGACAAAACACTGAAGTTTGCAGATAGCCACGAGTGGGTACGTGACAACGGTGACGGCACAGTAACAATTGGTATTTCTGAGCATGCACAAGAAATGCTAGGTGACGTGGTATTCGTTGACCTACCAGACGTAGAAGACGAAGTTGAAGCAGGTGAAAGCTTCTCTCTCGTTGAATCTGTAAAAGCAGCGTCAGACATCTACGCACCAATCACTGGTGAAATCGTAGAAATCAATGAAGAACTAGAAGACAGCCCAGAGCTAATTAACGAAGAGCCGTACGAAGGTGGCTGGATCGTAAAAGTGAAGATGTCTGATGTATCTGAACTAGATAACCTGAAAGACGCAGACGAATACCTAAACTCTATCGAAGAAGAGTAATTAGGATGTGACGAAAGCTGTTCCCTAGCCTGTTTAGAGAACAGCTTTTTTTCTAGGTTCGGACGTATAATTTAATTTATCAGTAACGCAAATCCGTTACCCGAACCAAGGAGTAGGTAAAGGACAATGACTGAATTACTTCAAAGCCTCAGCACACAAAACGAGTTCGTTGCTCGCCACAATGGACCAAACAAATCTGACCAACAGAAAATGTTGGAAGCGATCAACGCAGTTAGCCTAGATTCGCTTATCGACGAAACCGTACCAGCACAAATTCGCCTAGAGCAACCAATGAGCTTGGCAGAAGCGAAAAGCGAAGCAGACATGCTGGCAGCAATGCGTAAGTTCGCCGATCAGAACCAAGTTAAACGTACATTCATTGGTCAGGGTTACTACAACACCTTCACGCCGAACGTGATTCTACGCAACGTGATGGAAAACCCGGGCTGGTACACCGCTTACACCCCTTACCAACCAGAGATCTCACAAGGTCGTTTAGAAGCACTTCTAAACTACCAACAAATGGTGATGGATCTTACTGGTATGGAAATCGCGAACGCGTCATTGCTCGATGAAGCAACGGCAGCAGCAGAAGCGATGACACTTTGTAAGCGTGCGGGTAAAAGCAAGAGCAACGTATTCTTCGTTGCTGACGACGTTCACCCACAAACCATCGAAGTGGTAAAAACTCGTGCGAAATTCATCGGCTTTGAAGTCTTGGTTGGTTCTTTAGAATCACTACCAGAGCAAGACGTGTTCGGCGCACTAGTTCAATACCCAAGTACAACAGGTGAAGTTCGTGACCTAACGGACATCATCGCTAAAGCGCAAGCAAACAAAACACTAGTGACTGTAGCAACGGACCTTCTTGCTTCTACCCTACTTAAACCTGCAGGTGAAATGGGCGCAGACGTAGCAATCGGTTCAGCACAACGTTTTGGCGTGCCGATGGGTTACGGCGGTCCACACGCTGCTTTCATGGCAACGCGTGATAAGCACAAGCGTACAATGCCTGGCCGTGTTATCGGTGTTTCTATCGATACCAATGGTAACCAAGCACTGCGTATGGCAATGCAAACGCGTGAACAGCACATCCGTCGTGAAAAAGCGACATCAAACATCTGTACTGCTCAAGCACTGCTAGCGAACATGGCGTCTTTCTACGCGGTTTACCACGGCGCAGAAGGTCTACGCACTATTGCTCGTCGTACACACCACATGACAGCCATCCTAGCCGCTGGCCTAACTAAAGGCGGCTTCGAGCTTGCTCACAACAGCTTCTTCGACACCATCACTATCAACACAGGTGCACAAACTGAAGACCTATACGCGAAAGCACTAGCCGCAGACATCAACCTACGTAAGTTGGGTACTCAGCTAGGTGTGAGCTTCGACGAAACTACAACCGTGGCAGATGTAGAAGCCCTATTCGCAGTATTCGGTGTGAAAGAAGAAGTCGCAGCACTATCAACTGAAATCGCAGGCAACGAGTTTGCAGCCATTCCAGAAGCATTGCGCCGCACAACAGAATATCTAACACACCCTGTGTTTAACACGCACCACAGCGAAACACAGATGATGCGTTACCTAAAACAGCTAGAGAACAAAGACTTCTCACTCACGCACGGCATGATCCCACTGGGCAGCTGTACGATGAAGCTGAACGCAGCAGCAGAGATGATTCCAGTAACTTGGCCTGAGTTTGGTTCGATCCACCCGTTCGCACCAGCAGAACAAGCAGCTGGTTACGCTGCACTCGCAAAAGACCTTAAAGAAAAGCTATGTGAAATCACTGGCTATGACGCATTCTCACTACAACCAAACTCTGGTGCATCGGGTGAGTACGCAGGTCTTATCGCGATTCAACGCTACCACGAAAGCCGTGGCGAAGGTCACCGCAACGTATGTTTGATCCCAAGCTCTGCGCACGGTACTAACCCTGCGACAGCATCTATGGTGTCAATGAAAGTGGTTGTGGTTAAGTGTGATGAAGAAGGCAACATCGACATCGACGACCTAGCAGCGAAAATCGAGAAACACAAATACAACCTATCAAGCATTATGATCACTTACCCTTCGACGCACGGCGTTTACGAAGAGAAAGTGAAAGAAGTGTGTGAAATGGTTCATGCCGCCGGTGGTCAGGTTTACCTAGACGGCGCTAACATGAACGCGCAGGTTGGTCTAACATCACCAGGCTTCATCGGTTCAGACGTTTCTCACCTAAACCTACACAAAACCTTCTGCATCCCGCACGGTGGTGGCGGTCCGGGTATGGGTCCTATCGGTGTGAAATCTCACCTAGCTCCTTTCTTACCAGGGCATATTGAAGACGGTGTAGAAGGCGCAGATTTCGCAGTATCAGCAGCAGATATGGGTAGCGCTTCTATCCTGCCTATCTCTTGGGCTTACATCGCAATGATGGGCGAAGCTGGCCTAACAGATGCTACAAAAGTAGCAATTCTGAACGCAAACTACGTGATGGAAACACTTCGCCAACACTACCCTGTTCTTTACCGTGGCAAAAATGGCCGCGTAGCGCACGAATGTATTATCGACATTCGTCCGCTGAAAGAAGAAACAGGTATCAGCGAAGAAGACATCGCGAAGCGTCTAATGGACTACGGTTTCCACGCACCAACTATGTCGTTCCCTGTAGCGGGCACGCTAATGGTTGAGCCAACGGAATCGGAAGATCTAGAAGAGCTAGACCGCTTCTGTGATGCGATGATCGCTATCCGCGAAGAAATGGAGAAAGTGAAAAACGGTGAATGGCCACTGGATAACAACCCACTTGTTAACGCGCCACACACACAAGTTGATCTTTCAGCTGAAGATTGGGACCGCCCTTACTCTCGCGAGATTGGCTGCTTCCCGTCTAAAGCGACCAAATCTTGGAAGTACTGGCCAACGGTAAATCGCGTAGATAACGTATACGGTGACCGTAACCTAATCTGTTCATGCCCAAGCATCGATAACTACGAAGATTAATTTTTGTAGAATCTAAATAAACAAAGGCGAACCGTTTGGTTCGCCTTTTTGTTTTTGGTGTGCCGCCCTAACACTTGTTGATACATCGAGAAGGAATGATGGCTAGTTATTGTTTGCACAAAAGTGATTTAGAAATACAGTAACTTCTGAGAACCTTTGAATTAGCACTAATATCTCAGAGCCTTAAAGGCTTGTTGGAAACTCCTCATGAACACTATGCTATGCAGGTGCTATGTAGTTTCTAGTTCAGTTGCAGTAAGTCCCATTTATTACCATAGAGATCTTGGAACACCACCACTGTCCCGTATTCTTCCACACGAGGCTCTTCATTAAATACAACACCATTTTTCTTCATCAACTCGTAGTCACGCCAAAAATCATTAGTTTGCAGAAACAGGAAAACACGACCACCTGTTTGATTTCCTACTGCATGCGTTTGCTCCGGTGTACTCGCTTGAGCTAAAAGTAGGTTTGTACCATTGGAGTTTGGAGGAGAAACTTGAACCCAGCGTTTACCACCACCTAGGTTGGTATCTTCAACCAGAGTGAATTGAAGTTTTTGAGTATAGAATTCGATAGCATCGTCGTAATTTTCAACGACTAGAGCAATGTTTCCGATTTGCTGCTGAACAGTTTTGGCCATGATGATTTCCGCTGTGTCAAAACGCTAATTGTACGCTATTTTGAGACTTTTCTAGAAAGCACATAACGCCTTGCAAATGTGTAAGGCACACAATACGAATGTTTACGCACAGCGCCTTTGTCACTAGAACCTACAAATAATATAGCTACCACAAGTGTCGAATCTTGATTGAGCAACTCATCAAAGCCTTAGCTATAACTCAAGAGCAAATCTCTAACCTAATAAAGAAGGCTGCTTGTATACCACGGTATTATAGTTCTTCTAGTTTTCCCTTAGCTAAATCTTCTTGTTGCTTAAGGAACATGAAGAAGTTTGCCTCACTGATAAACGGGTTACCGCTTGTGCCGAGCTTCTTCCTATTTTCAAAAAGGAAATTTTTATGTGGATGGTTCGAAAGGTTAACGTTCACAATAGGTGCCTGTAGTGAAATTTTTCTAATTTTCTCCATGCTAGTCAGGAACTGGCCAATAACTTCTGGATCATTGCTACTTACGCTATGCCCACCAACGATAAAAGCACGATATTGTTCGCCATTATCTTCAACAGTGAAGTCTAAGGAATAATCACCTTCCGTGTGGCCAGGTGTGAGATAGAACTTAAACTCATGTCCACCAATAACCATAGAGCTATCGCTTTTTATCTCTATGTCTAAATTTGGAGGAAGGAACTTGTTCTCACCTTCGCTTTTGTTTGATTGCTGTATAGATAGTTCATGAGCGCTTTTGGTCATCACGACTTTGGAACCATACTTCTCTTGAAGTAACTGGGCGCCTCCAACGTGGTCAGAATGCCCATGAGTTACCAATATGTGCGTTATTGGCTTATCTTTTAGCCCTAGCTTCTCTAGGTTGATAGGTATCCACTCAGAGTAAGGGAAGTCAAGCGTATCAATGATAACGAGTCCGTCGTCTGTAGCAATGGCATATGATGAGACCCACTTGTCTCCTACATAATAGACATTATCAAACATTTGAAATGGTTCTACATAACCGTTCTTATCATTCATTGCTGGAACATATTGACTTAAGGAAACAAAAGACGAAGCACTTAAAAGTAAACCTACAATAATTTTTTTCACGAAATCACACACAAATATATCCTTAATAATTTCTTATAGAACCTCGCGGATGAGAAAGCTCTAAACGATTTTCAGAGGCAAATACAACTGCAAATACTTTCTACTTAGCTTGAGTTTTAGCTGACCGAATCACTGGTAAACTCGAATCCCATTAACTGCCTATGTATTCATGATTCTTTTAGAGGTTAAATAAATGAACTCAATTGAAGCAGAGTCATGAAGCTTCAATTGAGGTTACCGGCACAGCACAATGTGATAAACCTCTTTCAAGCAAACATTTGAATGCGATTTTTCCAATTTAAGACATGTTCAATAAATGCATCAACTCTTGCAGGCCTTTTATCGCGGTCTCGATACATAATGAATACTTCTTTACCCGAGCATTGCCATTCTGGCAACAAAGGCAGCAGGTTATGTTGATCATGATTTAGCTCATGAAAGTAATAGGTTGGAATCCACGCAATTCCTAAACCATGGATGACAGCGTCTCTAACTAGTAGTACATCATTTGAAGTGAATTGAAACTTTAGCGGATGATCAAATGTTTCATTGGTGATTTGATTAACTAATTTCCATTGGCTGTCGTTGTTTACCGTAATTAGGCGATGATGCACAAGTTGTTCAGGATGGGTAATCGGTTGGTGTTGTTCTAAATAGCTTCGTGATGCACAAAGCGCAAATGGAATCGACCATAATTTCTGAGCAATCCAGTCTTGTTCAATAAGATCACCAAGACGAAAACTAACATCGACACGGTTAGATACAAGATTGATTTTTTCATTCTGTACATCTAAATCGATACATATCTTCGGATGTTGCTCTGCAAATTCATAAACGCACCGCTTTAACCACATCTGTGTCATGTTAATTGGCGCTGATATTTTGATCGTTCCGCTTAAAGACTGACGCTCAGTCGCAATTCTCGATGTCACATTATTTAAGCTAAGAAGTAACGGCTCACAGAGTTGATAATATTTTTCGCCATCAGTTGTTAACGCAAAGTGGTGTGCACTGCGGTTAAATAGTCTGCAATTTAAGTTTATTTCCAGCCTTTTTAACTTCCGGCTTAGCGTGGCTAACGGGACATTAAGACGCTCAGATGCTTGTGTTAGGCTTTGATAGCGAGCAACAGAAACGAATAACAAAAGGTCATCCAAAGAGTGACGTTCCATATTTGGGATTAACCCTCTTAAATTTGGCTATTAAAAATCAAATATGAAATATATAGCATTATCGCGTCAAGTTAATTTTTATCAGGAAGATCTATGTCTAAGCATTTATCAATTTGGTGCGGTGTTGTTGTCGCTATCTTTTTTTGGTCTAGTAACTTTAACGTAATAAAAGCTATTAATAGCGATGTCTCTCCTTTGGATTCAGCGACGTTACGATTTTCCGTTGCAGCTTTAATACTCTTACTGATAAGAGGAACTAAACGCTCTCCATATGGAGCTAAGCTCACACGAAAAAGTATGTTGTCGTTGTTTGTTATAGCAACCGTGGGTGTAACTATCCAAAACTTCTCTATTTTCTCTGCAATGAGCTTTACTACCCCAGTTAACGCAGCGGTTGTTCAGGCAAATCTACCACTTGTCACTATCTTGTTGTCGGGCTTTATTCTCAAAACTTCCATTTCGGTTAAAACTATTTTAGGTGCACTAATCAGTTTTTGTGGAGTGGTAATCGTCATTACAGGGGGAAATATTCATTCTATTAGCAGCAATAGTAATATTGGTGATCTATACATGTTATTTGCTTTAATTAGTGGGTGTTTATACACAATTCTAGCGAAGCGTTTAACATCTCATATCCCAGTAACTCAGCAGTTACGTTGGGTGTTAAGTATTGGTGCCATTCAAATGGTCGCTATAGCGATGTACCACGGCGACTTTAGCCGTAGCTTAAATGCCATAACATTTAAAGACCTATCACTAATAGCGTACATGAGCCTGTTTGGCACTTTGATCGCTTATTACTTTTGGATGAAAGGTGCTATCGTTCTTGGTCCAGATAAAATGTCTCCATTATTTAATATTATGCCGGTATTCACTCTACTGATTTCGTTCATTTCTGGTGAGCAGGCTCAATGGGAAAATGTTTTAGGCGTCTTTATCGTTGCGGCTGGTGTGTATATAGGTAACTCAGCACCTTTTGCTCGTTTACGGAAGGTGGTGGAGTAAAAATAGACGCCAACCTTAAGTCGCATTATTTAGAGCAATACTTTGTTAATTGGTATAAGTTTTCTTGGTTTCCAATAGGTACATTTTTTCGCTTTCGTCGTTCACTCTTTTATCTAACTTTATTGAGTGCATGTCGAAAATCTTCAATCTTTTGCTAAGAGCGTTTTTTACTATGTAAAAAACAGAGGAGAATGACCATGAAAAAACGACTCAACTATATTGAAGTAGCGCCAAAAGCAATAGAAATCCTATACGCTCAGGAAGCTTACTTCCATGAACAATTTAGCCAATCAGAAACTATGAACATGATCATATGGGAACTGGTTAAGTTACGCATATCGCAAATCAATCAATGTGCATTTTGTATCGACATGCATAGTAAAGATGCGCTTAAGTTAGGTGAAAAGCCGGAACGCATATGGGGGCTTAGTGCATGGAAAGATATGCCATTCTACAGCGATGCAGAACACGTTGCGCTTGGCTGGGCTGAATTACTAACTGCTGGCCTACCAGTAGATGATGATACCTATCAGCTGACCTTGAATACCTTTGGAGAAGAAGCTATGGTCAACCTAACAATTGCGATCAACGCGATCAATAGTTGGAACCGAATAGTTAAGGCATTTAAGCCAAAGGTTGGAGTCTATAAACCTCGATAATTCTATTTGACGGTTCTTACTTGTAAGCCAATGCTTATACCTCAACTTAATAGGAAGAAAAGTACATGTGTATCACTTTCTCATTTAAGTTGAGGTTAAATAGGATGATTCATTTGAACTTAGAATTTGATATTTTAAAACCTCAAAAGGCTTTAGCTGGCTATGTTCAAGCCATTTGGTCAGCATCCGTCAAACCTGATACGACGCAAACCGTACGTAAACAATTACTCAGTGATGCTGGTACAGGTGTGGTATTCATTTTACAGAATGAAGTACAAATGGATGGTGAGTGGCAGACGCCGGGGGTTGTCCTACTGCCTATAAGCATTCTGGCACATCAGGTCTGCCTACCGCCAGGCGCGGTGATGACTGGCGTACGCTTTCATCCTGCTGTTGGTTATCAACTATTTGGTAAACGTCTAGAACAGCTATTGCGGATTCAAGACGACCACCCTTTGGCTTCTTCTGCACTAGCAACATTTGAGTCTCTGCAAATAGCTCGTTCGCCATATGCAAGGATTTCTACGTTATATCGCTGGGTTCAAACACTGATTGAGGAATATGAACCGCAGTATGTCGGCCACATTATTGACCAACCTACAGGGACCATCAGTCAGCGCCAGAGAGAGCGCAATTTTCAGAAATGGTTGGGGATTACTCCTAAACATTACCAACGCATTAAACGAGTGAAGCACACTTTAGAGCAACTCCGAGCGCAACCCGATCTTACTTTATCGGAGTTGGCGCTGGAGCAAGGTTTTTCCGATCAAGCACACATGACTAGAGAGTGTAAGCAGATTGCGCGCATGACACCGAAGCAGTATGTCCGAAAGAGAAACCTCTAAACCTTATTAGCTTTCTACATCAAACCCCATTGATTCAGAATCGACCATATACTTGTTACAATGTTCGATCATATATCACCTACTTTTTCGATCGCTCATTCCAGCTTGATGTGAGTTGGTTAGCTCGCTTTTGATGCCGCGTGCCGCTCTACCATAAACGCGATCACTTCTTCGCTTAAGCAAGATTTGCTGATGTATTGGCGTTGTTTACCAAGGTGAAGGATAAAGCCCAAATCGGTTTGTTCGAGTTGGTCGATTTCACTCCAAGCGAGGCTGCGATCGATTTTACCGCTTTTGTAGCGCACGCCATCTGCATTCACTTCAAACACCACTTTACTGCCGCGGCTTGAGCTGATGGTTTGACGCCACAGCCACCAAGTTCTTTTGAAGTAAACGCTGCACGCTTCAATCACACTCAATACGATAAAGAACCAACCGACGTAACCGTTAGGTAGCAGTTCAAACTCCAATAAAACCACACCAAAGATAAGAAACAGCATCCCTTTTAGGTACGCTTGTGGGAACTTCGTTGGCTGGCTAGTTTGATCATAACACTCAGCAAAAAATGGCTTGTCGAGTGTGTATTCTGTAGTGAATTCGAAATCTTTAGACATGTATGGTTACTTCAAGGCTTCTATAAATGAGTATTCTTGGTTGCACTCTCGCAACGCATGCATTGTAGCGCTTCTCGGGATTTATCTTTAGTCCTTTTGATTCTGTTTTGTAAATCAATGATACCGCCACGCAAAAAGACCTCGGTGCTCTCGCCAAGATCAAACAAGGCGAACCATTTGGCTCGCCTTGCTAATTAACAACCTGTGTGACTTGTTGAGGTTTTCTACTTTAGAGGGTCGTTGTCTGGCAACGCACTGTGTATCCATACTGCCAGTCGGTGTTTGATGCTTGCGCCGTCTAGCTTGCTTTCCGGCAATGGCGTGATCTGTTTTGCATCGACCAAGAATAGGTAAATCGCTTTTACTCTTAGAGGTTGTGGTGACTGAGGAAGGTCAAAACCTTGTAGCTTCGCCATCTTCCCACCAATCTCTAGTGCCTTCTTAACCAGTTTGTCTTCATTGTGAAGCTTGGAGCTTTTTGACATTGATAAATCCTCTTCTTCGCTTCAATTAAGAATACATGAAGTGTCACGTATGGCGTGTTAGTAAGCTCGCATATTGATAAGTTTATGCCTTCTTACCGAGTAACTGATTGAAAAACGACCTTAATTCGTCATCACCAAGATTGAGCAGGTAGTCACCAACATACCATTCAACAATCGATTGATTTGGATGTGCCGTGACTTGCGGGTTACCAAACCAAATGCCCTTTTCCGTGGCAAACGTGTATTGGAGTTCTTTCAACTCTTCGCAGCTAAATGGCAGGATAAGGTGCAACATATTTGCTTGAGGCTGGGTTGGTCTCACCGCCAAAGATGGGAACTCTTCAATGATCTTGTAGATCTGTTTTGTTCGCTCAAACAGAGCCGGCATTTGTGACAACCTTTCATCAAACTGCATTGCCGCAGACACCACATAAGGTGTTCTGTGATAGAGGTTGCCACCTTGCCGCTTCATCCACATTGAAGCCAGTTCAATGAACGACTTTGAGCCAAGCAACATAGATCCGCCCATGCCGTTGATGCCTTTGTATAGTGAAACATAGGTCGTATCAAAACCAGCGGCGATCTCGCGGTATTCTTTCTGATAGTAAGCTGCGGTTTCCCATAGTCTTGCGCCATCCATATGGAGATGAATTTTGTTTTCGGCGCAGTACGCTTTGATATCTTCCAGTTCTTGCCATGAAGGTAGCTGACCACCAATTTCTCGCATCGGGAGTTCATAAAGAACGGCTGCGATTTCATCCGGCCAAGCAGTGAGATCCTCAAGCTTCCATGTTTGATAAGGGTTCCCTACTGGCAAAATACTAAAGCGATGTTGAAGCTGATAGCCTTGTTTTTCATGCACCGGAATATGGCTAGATGCGTGCATAGCGATAATAGGATTACGCTTTTGCCTTGTGACGATTTCGAGCACCGTTGGCTGCGTCATCGTCCCTGTTACAACAAAAAGCCCTGCCTCGTAACCTAGCAGTTCGGCAACCTTTTGCTCGAACGCTTGAATCGTTTCTCCCTCACCGTAGACATCGTGATTGACGTTGTTTTCTTCGCACCACTTTGCCATTTTCACAAAGTGTTCGGCTGGAGAATCTTCTTTATTACCAGGGAGATGGGTATGACAAAGCTGTTTTAGGTGGGCACTCATTGTTCTGTCCTTTGAATCAAAGTTTCAACAATGTAACTTGTTAAAACGGAGGCGTAAACTGCATTTTCGCGATGCATTTTCTGCTTATGCTTCCATGCTGAACCTCCGATTGGACATAGATTTAACTTAAGAGTGATTTACGCAGAACGAAGATCATGCTCACCGTAAACAAGCCATTTCGGTAAATATGCGGCTTCTGGAATCGTCCAGCCATACTTATCGTATGCTAATGCAGCAAGACCAGTCAGTTTCAGAGAAACATTTCCTTTTGGCGAATAGCGAACATCTTCATTCATGTAGAACTGGTAATGCGCCTCTAACGCATCCCTCAGTGCCTCTTGATAATGTGCCTCATCGCCATCGATAATGGCAACAAACACATTCACAAATGGAATAAACAAAGAGTGTACATATGGCACCCTGGTTGATTCTAAATATTGTGGGGAGGATTTCTCCATCACCGTTTGCAATAACTCAGGTAACGCTGATGAATTGCTAAATACACCGTTAACGAACTCGACCAGCGCAACATCGAAAGGATCTTTTAAACGCACTAACGACTCATCCATGATGGTCATCAGCTCTACGCAGCGCCAATCTCTCGCGGCCATCGCTAAACAGATTTCATCCAACCATGCATCCATTGTTCCTTCTGCAATAGAACGGTTACCTACTTCCGAAAAATGTCGGTGCCCAACAGAGAACTCAACAACTTGGTCTGAATGATTGGCCAGTAAGTATACGTTATTCAGTAACTCAAGCGCTCTTTTTATATAAGCTGGCGAGGCCTGATGTTGTCCGTATTTTGAAGCAGTGAAGAATGCATCAAGCGAATACCAAGCGTCGCTACTCATTCTTTTGAGAGGTTGCTGATAAAAAGATTGTTTTTCATCAAGCATTTTTTCCCAAAAACTGTAGAAACGTTCGTCTTCTTCACGAAAAATACGCAATTTTCTTTCTTCAGGTATCTCTAAATAGCGATTTTTCATTGGTTCCATCGTTCCCTAGCCTCGCATTATAAGTTGTTCTAATTTTTTGCCGTGATGATAATCATCCTCAAAATCAAGCAGTGAATGATGCCGAAGTTGTTTTATGAAATCAATTTATAATCAGTATGTTGTATCGAAAGTTAATGCTTAACTGAAATGAATCGAAAAGCCGAAAAACATTTGAAATATAAGGCTACCGCACAAGCCGCGATGGGTAAGCCAGAACGTACCTGTCCATAAACAGTGGACGACGAACACTGACTTTGTGGAGTAAAGATAGACAGATATTCACCATTGTGTTCGCCTTTCTTTTTCTGTCGCTTTCGATAATACTCTTGCACAATATTACTCAGCTGGAAAATTTTATGCCTCAAGCAAACTCTGTGGTCGTACTCGACTTTGAAACCACAGGTCTCTCTCCTACTTTAGGTGATCGCGCAATAGAAATTGGTGCAGTAAAGTTAGTCAATGGCGAGGTTGTCGATAGTTTTCAGCAACTCATGAATCCCGGTTTCAGAGTGAGTTCTTTCATTGAGAACTACACCGGCATTACCAACAATATGTTGCGATCGGCACCAAGCTGCGAAGAGGTAATGGCGTCATTTAGTGAGTTCATTGCAGGCGAAAACCTTATCGCTCACAACGCGTCCTTCGATAAACGATTTTTAGATGCGGAGCTTGAACGAATCAACTGTGGTTATTCGGGTGAGTTTGCTTGCTCCTTACTAGTGGCAAGACGGCTCATTCAAGAAGCCCCATCACATAAGCTAGGTGAACTTGTTCGCTATAAAAATATCGACAACGACGGTGTTTTCCACCGTGCACTAGCCGATGCGCAAATGACAGCCAAGCTTTGGCTCTTAATGGTCGAAGGGATAGAAAACTCAGGCGTCGAAAAACCAAGTTTTCAGTTGATGCAAACGGTCAGTAAAACAGCCAAAGGAAAAGTCGACCTGCTACTCGCCAAAAGCCGTGCGTAACCCCCTCCGAACTAAAAGCTGATTCTAGTCTCTTCGACGTTTAAGTGATTTTCGATATACATGCGATATTGGTTATATCTGTCAATATCGCAGTGCTTCTTATTCAAAACAAAGATCGCCTGGGTCACTCTATCCTCCAAAACTTCTAAAAAAATCGTGAATTATGTCTCACCGATTTAGATACTCGCTATAGTCACTCGAGACAATACGCAACAATTCGAGGTGTATTCACTGACTACTGATTTGTAAGCGATGATCAACAATGTTTTTCTGTTCTTAGAACAGTTTGCAGCTTTACTCATACTCGTACTGATTTCTGTTTTTGCTGTTGGCTTTTTATTTTTTGGTAAGGAAGCTCAAGAGTTTACACCAAGCATAAAAGGACGTATTACGAAGAACGATACTCCCATAAAGAATGCAAATGTAGTACTTAACATTCGGTCAGAAAATCGTTCTTTCGAACGTAGCTTCACCACGAATACAAATGGGGAATTCAAGTTTGATCCTGTTTTCAGAAAAAGGAACAAAGTTCTAAGTATTTTCGATGGCCTATTTCAAACAATATGCAGTGTAGAAGTGACCACAACCGTTGCCAATCAAAAGGTTGTTATTTGGAAAGGAATTTTCAGGCATCATGTCATCGGTATGAAGGAAAGAGTAAATATGTCTAATTTAAACTGTGAAGCCACCAACCCCATCAGAAAGTTTGAATTTCAATCCCATGGGGATTCCGTAAGTAGTCAATGTGACTTAAGTGATTACTTAAAAGTAAACAGATAGAGTAATGTTTACTCTATCAAACTCCTCAACTTCCTGATCCGAAAGCGGTAGTTCGCTGGTCTCATCAACCAAACTGGCTTACTATGCCAGGTACCTAAAACGCTTTGTGAGTCACTCATGAGCAGAAAAAATAACAAAAATCTCAGCATTCTTCTTAAACTCAGCACCTTTATTGCACCTTATAAATGGCGGGTTGCGGCGGCCTTGGTTGCCCTTGTCGCGACAGCAAGTTTGACGTTATCCGTTGGCTATGGAGTGCGCATTCTTATCGACCAAGGCTTTGCTCAGCAATCATTGCAAGAGCTCACCAATGCGATTCAGTTTATTGTCGGTGTCACATTGTGTATTGCCATTGGGACTTTCTTTCGCTTTTACCTTGTCTCTGCCGTAGGTGAGCGCGTTAGTGCGGATATTCGCCTTGCGGTGTTTAACCATGTGATTACGCTGCATCCGAGCTATTTTGAGACCAACAGTAGTGGCGACATAATGTCGCGCCTGACTACCGATACCACATTGCTGCAAAGCATTATTGGTTCATCGTTCTCGATGGCGATGCGTAGCGCTTTGATGTGTTTTGGTGCCATCATTATGTTATTCGCTACCAACGTTAAGCTCACGCTGATTGTGCTTGCTTCTGTGCCTTTGGTTCTGGTTCCGATTTTGTTTTATGGACGACGCGTGCGTGCTCTCTCTCGCCAAAGTCAGGACTCAATGGCCGATGTTGGCAGCTACGCTGGAGAAGCGATAGAACATATTAAAACCGTGCAAAGTTTTAGCTCAGAGTCGCATGAACGAGCGGCTTTCGCTGTCGAGGTGGAAAAAGCTTATGAAGTAGGTAGACAGAGAGTAAAACAGCGCGCGATCCTGATATCAGGCGTTATTGTGATTGTGTTCAGCGCGATTGCAGGCATGCTTTGGGTAGGCGGCAGCGATGTGATTCAGGGAAAAATGTCTGCGGGTGACCTAGCCGCATTTGTGTTTTATGCCATTATGGTTGCCTCATCGACTGCAACCATTTCCGAAGCCATGGGTGAATTGCAAAGAGCCGCAGGTGCTACCGAACGGCTGATTGAGATCCTTCAAGTAGACAGTGATATTAAAGCGCCAAGCAACCATTTGCCTGTCCGTGCCGACATGCTTGCTGAGGTTAACTTTAATTCGGTGAGTTTCAACTACCCTTCTCGCCCAAATCAACCAGCAATCAAAGAATTAAATCTAACCGCTGAACAAGGAAAAGTACTGGCGTTGGTCGGCCCTTCTGGTGCAGGTAAAACAACACTATTCGAACTGCTGCAACGATTTTATGACCCACAGCAAGGGCAAGTGTTGTTTGGTGGTGAAGATATTCGACAGTTCGACCCAAACGAGCTTCGACGTCAAATGGCGCT
Source organism: Vibrio sp. Vb1026 (assembly GCF_033338745.1). Classification (NCBI taxonomy): domain Bacteria; kingdom Pseudomonadati; phylum Pseudomonadota; class Gammaproteobacteria; order Vibrionales; family Vibrionaceae; genus Vibrio; species Vibrio sp. Vb1026. The sequence goes on along the minus strand of NZ_JAWOTH010000014.1, from coordinate 99,102 downwards.
CGTACCACAACAACCAGCGCTGTTTAGCCATGATGTTTTTCATAATATTCGCTACGGTAATCCTGAAGCGACGGATGTACAAGTTATCGAAGCCGCGAAAAAAGCCCATGCCCATGAGTTTATTGAGAAGCTTCCCGAAGGCTATCACAGCTTTTTAGGGGAGCGCGGCGTTAGGCTATCGGGCGGACAAAAGCAGCGCATTGCGATTGCTCGCGCGATTCTAAAAGATCCAAAAATCTTACTGCTAGACGAAGCTACCAGCGCCCTTGATAGTGAAAGTGAACATCACGTTCAGCAAGCACTTGAAGCTCTAATGAAACGACGCACAACGCTGATCATTGCTCATCGTCTTTCGACTATCCAACATGCGGATAAAATTGCGGTGCTCGACAATGGCGAATTAGTCGATGTTGGTAACCACCAATCATTAATGCAAAGCTGTGAGTTGTATCAGCGACTTGTGGCATTGCAATTTAAGCACTTGGAGTAACGCCTAGTTAAGCGCTCAAAAATAAGCAAAGGCGGACCAAATAATTTAATAACAGGAGTTTAACGATGTTTTTGTGTCAGTCCAGCGAGCCCTTGCGAGACTAGGAATCTAATAGCAGCGCTCTGAGTGGTTAATGAGATAATTTAGACCATGAAGAGCTAGGATAGAAGATTCCACATCATGTCCCATCGTCGCTGTACAAGGTGACGAAATACAAAAGATGCCACTCGCAGTTAAACGAGCGGCATTAAACCAAGCAGCTCGCCTTTTAACAAAGGAATTCCAGTAAGAATCCAGTAACCAGCGTATTCTTCCTTCAACTAGAAACACCGTTCACAACCACCATATAAAAACCATTCAACTTCATTTGTAACAATCTAGGTTTCAAAAATAGGAAATCATTGCTGAAAAAGTTTACCGCGTTTTGTGTTGCTATCTATGGTTACAATGTTTGAGACATCAATGCCTTTAAACCAAGCAACACAAAAGCGGCACCGATATGAACAGCGAAGCGAAACAACTATTTTCTTATCTATGTCAGCGATACGATGCGCTTTCTCAAGAGCTTGAGTCTCGCCCTTTTCCTGAATTTTCTGAGACTATTACTCATCCTCTTGGGCACTGTTTAGTCCGTTGCCCAGCAGGTAGCCAACGCTTTTCTATTGTAGCAGTCAACTTTGCACCCTCCGTTCGCGGGCAAGGCGTGCTTACTGCATTTATCGACTACATCAAAAGCAATCCATACCACTACCAAGGTGTTGAGGTTGCAATCATTGAAAACAAGAACTTAGCTAAACGGCTTTTGTCTCTTGGCTGGAAGTACAAGTCCCTGTTTGGCAAAATTTTCTTCGCCAGCAAGCCAACCCTAGTAAAGGACTTTCAGTCTGCGTAATGGTTATTACGACACCGCATCGACATCCAAAGTAAAACCATCACTCAAAATCCGTAAGCATGTTGAAAAAAACTTGGCGATCTTCTGCAGTACTTCCTCGATGAGCAGTGTATTCAACGTGCGCCTCTGCGTTGGCTTTTGGGGATAGATTGATGCCCCATAACGCATTAATTTGGTTTGGTACGATGGAATAACGCATATCAACAATTCGCAATTCATTATTCGGATCCGTCGCTACAAAACCGTTTGAAAACCAACGGAAACGTTCGATGTCTCTTGCTTGTTGCGATTGCGGGTTTAGCCACGGAAATTGCTCTTTTATATTTAACTTTGGAGTTGATTCGCCAGGGTAAATTTTTATTGAACGCCCCACCCTTACGGCATCTACATAGTAGCTCTCTTCCGTTTCATAAATTAGTTTCCAAACCAAAAGATTGCTGAAACTTGGTTTGGCTTTTAATTGTATAGCGTTGTGTTGTCGCTCTTTGACGATTTCCCAACCAGCTACTTCTGCTCTATCTCGTTGAATCATTCCAAGGCTTAGGTAAGCCAAACACCATAAAAATGCAATGCGGGCATAGTTTGGGCTTCGCTTCAGTGCAGAAAACAAAAGCAATATTAAAATAGGGAGTGTGAAAGCGGGGTCGATTACCGAAATAGTGTTCCAAGCATAACGCGTGTTGCTTATCGGCCATAGAAGCTGTGTTCCATAACTGGTGCATGCGTCTAATAACGCATGGGTACTATAACCAAGCGCGCAGTAAAACCAACTCTGCCGGAAGCTTAGTCCTCGCTTTTTTGCGAACAATGGATACAACACCAAAGCACAAATGAAACTACCAAACGGGATAAACAAGAGCGAGTGAGTAAATTGGCGATGGTATTCCAAATACAGCAAAGGATCAGTTGAAGAACGGATGAGCACATCTAAATCCGGAGCCATCCCAGAGACCACGCCCAACACGCCAACAACTGCAAGGTTTCGCTTGTTGCTCACGGCCAGTGGCAAAGCTGCACCCAATAAACCTTGCGTTAACGGATCCATCGTTCACTTCCTTTAGATAGATGAAGCTCAGCTGGAAAGCGTACACGCTCAATAGTCGGTTCCAATTTAAAAACCAGAAGGTTCTTCGACATAAATTATCCGCATTTAAGTGGAAAACAATACACGACTTAGTCATGCATTTGCTTGTTTAGCAACAAACACCTTGATTTAGTGTAAGAAGGAATCACGCCGTTCGCTAGTGAACGAACAAATCTGAGTCTAGGCTTGTTTGGTATTTCAAACCCGAAGGTTTATCTGACGCGAAAAAACAAGGCGATCCAAATGGCTCGCCTTGTTTCTAATTTACTGAACGATAAACGACAGGTGTTTAGTCTTGAGGATGCTCTTTCGCGTTGATTTCAGCGTAAGTGTGCAGCAGCTCCGTCAATGTTTTTACCCACGCAAAAACATCCGAAGGTGCATTTTCGATTAGTTTTTCCACTAGAGCACAGTGTGTTTCTAGCGTGATGGCCTCTTCCAAACGGAATGAGATCGCGTAGAAATGCCAAAGCACCAATCGCGTCATTCGCTCGCTATTTTGCTTTGCGTTGTCTGAGTCATCAAACGCTTGTTGAATTTCACTCAGTGCGATTGCTGTCATGCGTAGCATTGCATCAAGACGTGCAGACAACATGCGGTCTTCACTATCCACTTCTTCTTGTTCAAAAGTGAACAGCTCATTCATCACGTCTTCTGGCACCATTTTACTGATCATACGAGCACTAAACTCTTCCAGCTCATGGCGAGGCATAGTTACAAGACAATCGAAGGTGTAATCACGAAGCATAAAATCACTCTAGGTTAGAAATCAATTTCAGCCTCGCATTCTAAATATTGAAATTTCAATTGCCAGTGTTAATTTCTATCCATCTACGAAAAACTACAAAACACCGTTGATTGCAATACCAACACCAATCCGCTGCTGATTATGATCATAGTCGATCAAGCTCTTACCATAACCCGCTGAGTATTGTGCGTACCCCTGAACTTTGCCCCAAATCGGAAATGACACACCCAGTTCTGCAAAACCCTTATGTGTTTGAAAGTTCTGGCGACCTAAAAAGGTAAACTCGTAACCATTCCACTTGTAAGCACTCGATAGCTCAAAGTGTCCCATATAGTCTTCGATATCCGGGTTATCATCACCTTTGGGATCATTAGGCGATCTCTTTTCATCTTCAGGTATACGCCACCAAGGCTGGATAGAAACCGCAAAATTGTCTTTTGCAAAGGTTAAGTTGGCATAGACACGGTTCCAACTGCGCGATAGCTCCTGTCTCTGACCGTTAGACTCATGTTCAATACCAAAACCTAACCAAGTCGAACCATCAAGTGGTTTCCAGTCTGTTGGGGTGTAGTAAAAAAGCTCTGGACGATAATTGGTTTCACGGAATGGACGAGATGCTGCACCCGTGTATACCTGCCAAAATGATTTAAGAGTCATTCCAAAAAACAGACCATCGCCATCAAACAACAAGTCATCATAGTTCATTGGTACTTTAAAACTGATTTGGAACTCCGCCTCTTCCTTACGCAGTTCATCGCCGTATTTGGTGTCGGCATACGCGCGTTTATTTACACGATCACTGTATGTAAACGGAAGAATATAGTTAACGCGATGCGCGACCAGACTAAACGGTTCGAACGCGTTTTCTCGTTCTGATTCCAAACGCTTGTCGACCAAACTTTCCTGAAGTTCTTCAGGCTCTTCAATTTCTGGATCAGCGGGCACTGTGCTGGTTACTGTGTCAAGCTCACACTGCGCGCGAATGCTCTTTATGGTTTCCTCACCTTTGCTTTGCTTTATTTTGTCTAGCAAACATAAATCATAAGCACTGGCTGTTTCTCCCATCGCAACTGGCGCTGCCAATAAACTCAGTATTGATATCCCTGCCACTTTTGAAGCCATCTGAAACCCTTAATATTCTTTATGTCAAACCAGATAATTTTAGTTTTTCTTGGTAAACCGCTTGCCATTCTGACGTTAAGGCAATGTTAAATGTCCGCCGACTTTACGTCTTGGATAAATGCAACAGACTTTAGACATATCGGTCAACTATGATCAAAGCGCAAAAAACAACCAAGAGTTGAGCATCATAGATAAAAACCACTCGTTTGCATGATGCTCATGTTCTCTATGCAAAATACTGGCTCGTAACTTTGATTGCAAACCCGGCTATGAATAAACCCAAACCATAACCCAAATGCGCCAATGTGCTAAGAAAACGGGCTTTCCAAGGTGTTGGGGTTTTACTCGCAGCAAAACCAAATCCTAGACAAGGTTGAATGACCAAAAATGGGAAGATCAACGTTACCACGCCTGTAATTAAGCTGGGCATTAGACTGGGCTCTACCAACCAATGATGACCAAAAACAGTAACGTGAGCCAAAGCGAAAGTAACGCCGATGGCATAATGCAAAAACCAGCCAAGTGACTTTTCTCCCGGCATCGCCTCCGACGCCATAATTGGCGCATGCATAAGCTTTCCTTGGGGCATGTACAAAACCCAGCGCGCAACCAACGCATAGTTTAATGAAGGAATACCAAACACTCTCCTTTGTAACCATGCCCATAAATCCATTATCAAAGTGGCACCAATCCCTATTAGCGCCGCTTGCAATCCCATTAAAAGCAGCATTTTTCTCTCCTCAAGTTTTTGATTTGTTAAGGTCTTAGTTGCATGCTACAACTTAAAGCCAACTTGAAGTCAATGGGGAATAATATGGATATTGCAGAAGTGGTTAGAAAATCAGGATTGCCGACTTCAACGCTCAGGTACTACGAACAGCTGGGGTTAATTCGCTCGATAGGAAGGAATGGATTGAGACGCCAATATTCACCAGAGGTACTCAATACACTCAATTTAATTAGTTTGGGGCGTATCGCTGGAATATCGCTTAACGAAATGGCAGAAATGTTGAATCAATCAGAAGTTTCAAAGCCATATATCGATCGTGACTTACTAACGAAAAAGGCACTTGAGATTGATGAGCAAATAAAACGTTTGAAAGCGGTGCGAGACAACCTCAACCATGTCGCCACCTGCCCTCATGAGTCACATATGGACTGTTCTTCATTTCAGAAGCTTATGAAGGTCGTAAAGCGTTATGTCCCCCAAAAGCAGAGATAAACCGCTCTCCCTACCGTCCTATTCTTGATTTACACGGAAGTAACTCGCGGTTGTGAGTTACTTCCTTTCATATTACTTAGCTTGCGATTTTACGTACTTCTTCACTTTTTTCATCGCCATTTTTTGCTTTAACGGTGAAAGGTAATCAATGAACAAGTTACCCGATAGGTGGTCAATTTCGTGCTGCATCACAATCGCCAAGAACTCATCGCTCTCGATTGTAATCGGGTTGCCATCACGGTCTAGTGCAGACACAACAACTGACGTGTAACGCTCTACATCTGCGTAGTACTCAGGAACAGAGAGACATCCCTCTTGACCAAGTGTTTTGTTTTCTCCGCTCACCACTTCTGGGTTAACCAAGATTAAAGGGTCATTGCGTTCGTCAGAGATATCGATGACAACAACCGCCTCTTTTCTGCCTACTTGGGTTGAAGCTAAACCGATACCATTGCCCGTTGCGTAAAGTGTTTCTAGCATATCGTCTATCAGCGTTTGTACTGTCGATACATCAGTGACTTTTTCTGCTTTTACTTTAAGCCTTGGGTCTGGAATGGAGAGAATTTCGAGGACTGCCATACTTACCTTTCATATCTATAAATCGTAATTCGTGGCGAATTATACACACGTTTCTCGATACATAAACCTGCTAAGCTATCTTGCGCACAAGGCATAAACCATTAACTCAAACTACAACACAATCAATGGGTTTGCCTTTTAGACAAAAAATCCTACAAATAGGAAACTAAAACGCCAGCACATTATGGCTGGCGTCTTGTCATGATCCTAATTGAATCGTTTGTTGTATTTTATCTACTGACTTTCCTTGGCTTTGAGTAATACTCTAATCGCCATTTTCTCACCACTTTTTAAAATTAAGTAGGCGATGCCAATCGTTATTAGCATTATGATAGCAATAAAAATACTTACCCCACCGAGCTCAGATAATAAATAAAACGGAGAAATATCTAACGACATTAAGATAAGAGAGAACACTACCAAACTTGCTAAAGTCCACAGTAAAACAGCATACCATCTTGTTTTTGATGGCATTACATCTCCAGTCTTGTAGCCGAAGTAATAACCAACACTCATGGCTGGGATTAACGTGCTAAGAAAGCCTGTACCACTCATTTCTATCCCAACAATATATTCAATGGCCAACAGCAATGCAGCCCAACAAACGGACGCCAGACACAACAGAGACGTAACAAGAAGTACCGATGGTGGCTGGTTTATTTCTGATTCTGAATAGTTATTTTTTAATTCCACTTTCATTTCCTTCCATTTATTTGAATAAAATAAGCGTTTTAGATCATGATTCCGCTTGGACAACCTAGAGAAACAACACCGCCATAACTCGTTGTTGGCGTAACTACCATGACTAAATCAACAGGAAGAAACACAACGTCCGTTGCTAACGACAAAGGAATGTCAATCAATGATAGTGGGTATAACGCGATAGAAGTAATATCAGCTCTTAAATAGCAAGGTTGTCGTGCGACTGATAACGCGGTGCCTGAAAACGGCTTTCCGTATCCGCCACCAGCATGCGCATCTATAGACGAACACCCCACCATTAAAGATGCTGACACCACAAGAAATACAACTTGTAGCTTTTTAAATAGTTTTATTTTCATTTAACCTAGATTCCAACTAACTGTTATTTTTTAAAACTAAACCCTCTCTCTCAAATTGTATATTCAATAAGTTTACTCATATGGGCCCAGTGCAACCATGCTAATACGTTCTATGTATCAGAAACAATTCATTTATTTCCAATGACACTAGCGAGATCATGCGACGTGATTGGAATCTCACTTAAGTTTTCATGGATCTATCGCGCTGAAAATTGAAGCCTCTACCTGTCATAGAATAAAAAGCCGTCAAAACCAGTGGTTCTGACGGCTTTTTATTTTCTATTACACACTCGATTATTGTTGCAGATTCGCTGTGGCTTCTACTGCTTTGTAGAAGTCCAGCACTCTCTGTTTGAGGTTCGATTAAAACCCTATAAAACATTAAGCCGCAATATTAATTGAGTTGTTCTATATAGCGATTTAGCTCTACCGCATATGTTTTTTCATCAATCGCAGTGTCACCTATTTCTTCATCTAGAAATCCAAGTAGCATTTGTGCACCACCTTCACCATTATTTAACGCTTGCGTCAAGTAATAGGCTGAAAGCACCTTATTTTCAAGTAAACCACAGCCATCATCATACAAACATGATCCTAAATAAAATTGTGCACTAGCCAACCCATCATCAGCAGCCTCTGAGATTAAAGAAAAGCCCCGCTTAACATCCATGACTTTTGGCTCTTTCAGAAGGATTACCCCTAAAAGCTCTTTACTATGAACATCATCCACTTCGATAGCTTTGATCAATAAAGACTTTGCTCCTTGCACATCACCTTGTTCATAAAATTTATTTGCTTCGCTGTACAACTGCTCTGGAGCTTCTCGGGCCTGAGTTAGGAGGCTTTCTGTCGTTTTAGTTGCCTCAAACTTTGACGTAGTATCGTTACATGCCGTAACAAGGAGCACTACTAATAAAACGTTAACAATTCTCATGTTATTCCCATGTGCATTTGATAAACAAGACTGCTGTCGAGTATGAATCGTCATACTGACCGCTTACAATTTGAAACTTTGTATTGATAGGAGCTTTAGCACTAGCTTCACACATATTGGCAATTTGACCACGAACATAAGCACTCGAATCAAAGTTATACTTGTCTTCTTGAGAAATTATACTTGCTAATGAAACTCTAGATAGTTGAGGAGCTCTCCCATATTCCCTTTCAACTTTCAAATACTTCACATTAACAATCAAAATGCAGCCAGATGATTCTAGATTTGCATTGTGTACTCGATTAGCTAGTACTCTAACGTTTTGTCGGATAATATCAAAAAGAAGCATAGCTCTGCCTTTCTGTAATACCATCCCTAAGGCCATGGCTCTTCCACTATTTGCTTTCACTGCAGTAGAAGCTAGAGTTGACGACTGTATTGGAGCTAGAGACGAAAATTTACGTGAAGGAATAACAGCTTTGTTTTTCCAGTGCATTCGAACTGTTAACATACCAGACTTAACCGCCATGTTGCGATCTATCTGTTCCTTAAGCTTTTGTAACCTTTTCTCACCTGTAATATCATTTGGAAGCTTACGTAATGGTCCCGCAAGAGAAGTATCTTTTATGGTATTAACGGGAATTTTCTCATTATCTAATTTGCTTCTTAGTTCGACACAAGAGCTAAATAGTTTGTCAGCTGGATACATGTAATTAATGTAGTTGATTGATAACGGCGTATCTCTCTCGTGCGTTAGTATAGAAATAAATATACATAATGATTCTCTCAAAACCATCACTATGAACTGAATTGCATAAAGTTCCAAGCTCTAAGTTGTCCTAATTGTGAGATATACCCTAATCAATGAAAGTTAATTTATAGTTGGATATTTGTTAGAAACACTCAGCGGTCATTACAAATAAACATTCGTTAACTATATGTGTTGTCACCATTACATGTAAGATTATTAAAAATAAAGGCTAACCAGTTGGTTAGTCTTTATTGATATTACTGCTACAATTTTGCTTTGGCTTTTACGCGGACTTTAACCAACACATCACCATCGACCAACCTAAGGTCGAATATTGGTGAATGTCGCGATGGTGACTCCATCACTTTGTGACGACAACGATTTTACCTCTGCGCTAAAGTAATACGGATTAAGTGGCATTTTGCTCTCTGATGGTCGTGCGTAGTAAAGCTTGGCAGGCTGTTTTGCCATTTGTTGCGCGTACAAATACCCGACCAATGCATGTTCAAACTGGTGGTAACCACTTCCCCAATGGAACGCTTTGGTTGATTTAGGATTCAGACCAACACCTCCGTACTGATGATCCACCCACACGTCCATAAAGGTGGGTAACGTGTATTGAAGCGTTTCTTTCATCGAACCATCAACAAGGGAAACTGTCATTGCCGCTTGATCGAGCTCTGCCCATTCCCAAGACGAGCTATAGTGCTTGTATGGTCTTGATTGCCAAGCAGGAATGCTCTCTTGTGCCCATTTACTCTGCCATTCTGGTGAGAAAAGCGCTTTGACTTGCTCAAAGTTTTGCTGATATTGCGCTTGCTTAAGCGTGTGTTTCATTCCTTTGAAACCAAACTCTGTCCACTTTGAATTTTCCAACAACTGACCTGTCAGATACGTCATCCAATACGCTTTGATGGTGTGTCCAAAATCATTGTGTTTCGCATCTGGCATCATTACCGCTTTGTGGTGTATCGCGCCATAAAAGCGCTGCTCTTTGACGGAATGGTAGTTATCTAGCATCACTTTCGTCAGCCATTGCAGATCTTGTTTCCACTTGGCTTGCGCTGGCGGTGGTAAAAGTGGCGCCGTTAACAACAGATAGCCATTGATCTGGTCAAGTTGAGCGACTAGCTCTTGCTGCTTCGCACTTTCCCCATCACCGTCTTTCAAAACCCACGCCAGACCGCGATCATCGCTTCGTCGGTATTGTTTAAATATAAACGCTTGCTGGTCGATAAGCGCTTGTTCGACCTTTGGATCTTGAGTCAAGTAGTAGTACATCGCCAAACCCACTAAGGCGTATGCTTGGTCTTGAGAAGTTCGTTGTTGCCACTCCATCCCCGGTTTCCCACTACGCGTAAAGCTCACAAAGCCGCCGTTTTTCTCATCTTGTAGATGATCAATCAGGTAATAAGCCCCTTTCTTTGCCAGCTCTAATGCTTGCTTGTCACCCGTAAGATGAAAAAGCACGCCATAAGCGTAAGTTTGGCGCGATTTCATGCGGGTGTATTCGCGATCGAAGTGCGGGCTAATCCACCCTTTGTTTAATTCTTCACACGGCTTTTGTGGGTCGAGAATGACACCGTTATCACAACGAAAAGTCGGAAAATTCCCCGCAGGTTGCCCATGCGCGCTTTCCATCACCCAATATGGGGCTAGGCCATTCGTCACATGGTTTAACCAATCATCCCCCGAAGGCAGGCCTACATCAGCAAAGCTGCTCATGCTCGTCGTTGCGAGCAATAAGGTAAGATATTTAAAAGACATAACACTCAATTAAGTTATTGAATTTTATCCAGTATAAATAACTCCCTTTACGCATATTGTTGTCGTGCTCACAATCGCCTTACGCATTTGTTTGCATCAATCATCTTTCAGCCTTGTTCGATAACTGAGCCGAGAATAAACGCTACTCTGTCTTCGACTGATATTTTGGGCACTTCGATCAATTGATAACCAAATTTGTGATAAGCGTTGACCATCTGTTGATACGTAGCCACCGCTTCAGAAAAATCTTGCTTTCGCTCTTCGTCGTTGCTGAATATCGATGCCCAAGGTGGAAAAATGAACACTTGAGAATGATAACGAAGCGTCTGGCAATGCGTGATGAGCTCATACGAGATTGGCAGTTGTTCCAACTTACTGTAGCCATATACGTCCACAATACTGCGATCAAAAAACACATTCCCTTGGTGGACATTGAAAGCTCGGTAATTGCTCACTTCTGCCTTCATCATTTCGTCTCGAAAAGCTTGTTTGTCATTCCAAGGTAATGCTGAACCGTGATTGGCAACCTGCGTTTGTATTACTTGACGACCGGTTTCTGGCGCGCAGATAAAGCCTTGTGTTTTTAGTTGTTCGATAACCGAGGTTTTTCCTGCACCGGGACCACCTGTGAATACGATGAGTTTATTCAAAATTGTTTCCTTATTTTTTGTTTGAGTGAAGTAATGCGTGTACAGCCAAGAAAATGGGTATCATCTGGCGTTTGAAATTGGCATTTGGCACGCCAGCGTTAAGCGAGATCGGTAGTGGGAAATTTGGGGGAATAGAACTGGGCAGTGAAGAGATATACAAAGTAAGAACCGAAACGACGTGTTCATCGGTTATGGAAAACGGAGGAATGCTGAGCGAAGCAAGCTCGCCCAAAATACTGGGTTGGTAAGTGGTGCGATTGGTTCTGCTGGTTAACGCGTCAATTGGCTTTCTATATCAAGAAAATGGCACCTAAGCCTAAGAACGCAAAGAAACCGACGACATCGGTAACGGTCGTCAATACTACCGAGCCAGCCACGGCGGGGTCAATGTTAAACTTTTTCAACGTGAATGGTATCAACGTACCCGATGCCGCGGCCGCCAAACTATTGAGGAAAATGGCACAGCAAATAATAAGCGCCAATGGCAAAGAGTCAAACACCATGTAAACGACACCCGCGATCACCAATCCCATAATTAACCCATTAATGGTGGCGATTTTTAATTCCTTATTCACCAATAGCTTCAAGTTACTTTGGTGCAAGTGGTTTAGTGCGATACCTCGAATGGCCACCGCTAAGGTTTGGCTACCCGCGATGCCGCCCATGCTCGCCACAACGGGCATTAAGATCGCAAGCGCAACGACTTGCTCGACCACATTATCAAAAAGCCCAATGATGGCGGAGGCTACGAAAGCGGTCAGCAAGTTAATCACCAACCAAAGTGCTCGTAGCCTTGTCGCCACGCTTAATGGTGTAAACAAATCTTCTTCGCTTCGTACGTTTTCTGCCACTACAGCTTGTAGGCTGAGTTCACGCAAGGTAATCGCGATGGTCGCCATCGACAAGACGCCCATAATTTTGCCACCAGCCATGATAGGAAACCAATGTGCTCCACCATCAATCGAGACTTGTTTGCTGACGCTTTGAATCGTTTGAATATCTTCTAGAATTGGCGTAACTACGGTCAAGTCGGTAAGTTTGATATGATTTTCGTGCAGCAACAGGGTTTGCGGCTCTATCGTACCAATCACACCACTTGCATCACGCACAATAATCAACCGCACTGGACTTTGCCCACGTTTTAGCAGCTCGGTTTTGATGCCTCCTACGCTGTTTTTAGGGTTTGCGACCAGAAAGTGAGGCTCGGCATAACGTCCAACTTTGTTGTCTTCATACGACAATGCTTGTTGGATATGCGCGACAGACTCTTCACTTTGATCAATAAGGTATTCATCTACAAATTCGGTCGGTAGAAAGTCCGCAAAGATGATCAGTTCTGAATCCGTTATGTACGCCAAGCGTTCATGTTGTAAGTCTTTATTGAGTGATTGATGAATGTGCTTGGCGGTGTCGTATCGGAGCAAATTTAATACCGTCCAATACTTCTCAGGCGGCACTGCTTCTATGACACGCTTACGGTAAGCAATGTTGACCGATTCCAAAATGTTCGCAATCTGTGCTTCTTGATAGTCTTTCAAAAAGCTCAAGTCTTCGGTCGATTCTATCGCTTTAATGATCTCAGCAAGCAAATGTGGCACTTTGCGGTTAATTTGCAATTGGTTGGAATCTATCATTACTTTTACCTATAGCTTTCACTACCACATTCGCCGCATTGACGATATGTGCTATCCGAAGGCATGAATTCTTGATGTTAAAATTCTAGGCGATAGTTGACTTAATTGCGGAATTTATATTTCGCTCGCAGAAACAAAACGCCTCTGCATCAGTTCATGGTATAGACTTGAATGTGTGTCAGGCTCATTCGCCTTGTTTGATAATGGAGTAATCAATGGCACCTGTATTTTTTCTGACTCAGCAGGCCGCCTTACCAAGTCGTAAGGTGCTTCGTAAAGTGATTCAACTTTCGACAGCGCTGGCTCAGCCTATTGTAGTTTTAGTGGAAGACCATCGCCGAAGTGAAGATCACGCATTCGCTCATTTTCTCAGTTTCAACTCTGACCATATAGAAAAAAGACAAGCTGAGTTTGAAGCTTGGACCTTAAAGTTCAACGCATTAATTGTCGAACTTTGTGAAGAAGAAGAGCTTGAAACACCAACGCTCTCTTACGAGCATTTCAAAGGGAGCCATTGGGTTGAGCAAGTTGCGAAACGACTTGTTGACCACACTGACTTACTGCTCGTGGGACACTTTAACAAACACGAGATTCAAACGATGCTCACAGAACTAGCACAACAAGATTGCGACTTGTTGCTACTGAGTGAGCGTTCATGGCCTTCTCACGCCAACATGCTTTGTGCAATCGACCCACTTCATCGAGGGGATGAAAAGTCGATAGTAGATAAAGCCATCGTCTCGCGAGGCTCAAAATTAGAACAAACCTTAAGCGGGAAAATGACGCTCGTTTACTGCCGATACGTCGCGCCATACCTCTCTCGCTATCGTGCAGAGATATTAAGCAATCAAAAAGCAGGCATTACAGATTTTATTACTGCGCAAAAGTTAACGCGAGTTCCATTACTATTACCGGAAGGAAACCCTGAAACGGCGTTACCAAAAGCAGTTAAGCAATCACAAGCAGCGATTTTGATTATGGGTGCATGTAAACGAAGCATGTCATCCCAATTTTGGTCTGGCAGCACTGTAGACACGTTACTTGACCAACCACCTTGTGACCTACTGTTGGTCAACAGCTCCAAGGGCTGACTAGGTATTCCCTATTAATCTATCCTTTCAATACCAAGCGCAGTTATTGGCTCTTTACATCTTCTAACTGCGCGACTTCATGCTCTGCGTTCAAGGCTTGTTTCTGCTGCTGTTTTATTTCATCCCAACTGCGTCCCGACTCAATCGCAGATACACGCTGATCGTATTTGTTGCAGGCTCTTTCGAGTACTTTCTCAGGATCTATCCCCTTTTCTCTTTCCAACGCTTTTAATACGTTAAGGTAGTTCCACAACACATCGCCTAACTCGTCTTCCAAATGACAAAGGCGATCCTCACGAATCTCTTCGCGGACTTCATCAACTTCTTTGCCAATGGCCTCCAGATAAGTCTCTACGCCTTTAAACCAAGTATTGGTTTGGTCATATTGAGATTTTCTCGTCGCAATTGCATACAGCTCATCAAATTTCTTCATTGCCTCTCCGTAGAACACGTTTTTATTTATGCCTTTTTAGGACGAATAAACTTCCCTTTAGCCGTCACTCTAACTTCGCTTTCGACCCGCAATTGAGCCACCAGTTGATATATACCGCGTCGTTCACCTTCACAGTGTGCAGTAATCGTGACTCGATCATCTAACTGAATAGGTGCATGGTAGCGCACATCCAACTGCGCCGTAAGGGCTTGAATGTCTCTAGATAACAAACAATGCGTCATTGCACCATCGAGAAGCGAACTGGCAATACCACCATGCAACAGGTCTGTGTAACCTTGATGACGCGGTAAAACGTGAAACTCTCCGACAACAGAACCATCGGCTAGGTATTGGTAGTTCACGGCCAAAGAGTTCGGATTCACATTAATTGAAGAACAAACCGCACATTGATGATGATATTCGTGAGTGTAATGACAGTAGCTGTTTGTGGACATGATAGTTACTCGGTTTCTCAAAAGAGTAATTAGCATATGCCAACAATTAAAAAGAAACGGCGAGTAATCTTTGTTTGCATGTTGCAGGGCCAGCAACCTCGCTTTTCATAACACTAAATAATCATTTTAATAATTAACGATAATTTCCAGTTTATTTAGAGTGGCGATATGGTTTGCATAGTGATTACGCAACGTTATGAAAAGGCGACTTATGAAGTTTCTCCACACGATGATCCGTGTAGCTGACCTAGACAAATCTATCGAATTTTATACAAAAGTTCTGGGAATGAGTGTTTTGGATCGTTTTGAAAACCAAGAATACCGTTACTCACTGGTGTTTGTTGGTAACCCTGCTCAACCAGATGGCGCGACCATCGAGCTAACTTATAACTGGGATACCGACAGTTACGACTTGGGTAACGCATTCGGACACATGGCACTGGGGTCTGAAGATATTTACGCCGCTTGCGAAAAAATTAAAGCGCTTGGTGGCAACGTTACTCGCGAGCCAGGTCCAATGAAAGGCGGAGAAACTCACATCGCGTTCATTAAAGATCCCGATGGTTACCAAATCGAACTCATCCAAACTCACAAATAACGAGGTTTCCTATGACAGACGCATTATTTCAACCCATTCAACTTGGCTCTCTCTCATTAAAAAACCGTATCGTTATGCCTCCGATGACGCGCTCTCGTGCTTCTCAACCAGGTAATATCGCTAACTACATGATGGCGACATACTATGCTCAACGTGCTGAAGCGGGCCTAATCGTTGCTGAAGGCACACAAATTTCGCCAATGGGTCAAGGCTATGCATGGACACCAGGCATTTACAGCCCAGAGCAAATTGCTGGTTGGAAAAAGGTAACTAATGCGGTGCACGAGAAAGGCGGCGTTATCTTCGCGCAATTGTGGCACGTTGGACGTGTGACTCACCCTGATAACATTGGCGGTGAGCAACCTATTTCTTCTTCTGCGCTAAAAGCAGAAAACGTGAAAGTATTTGTCGATAACGGCACAGACGAACCGGGTTTTGTCGACGTGGTTGAGCCACGTGAAATGACCAAACAAGACATCAAGAACGTTATTGAAGAGTACCGCCAAGCCGCACTAAACGCGATAGAAGCCGGATTCGATGGTATCGAGCTTCATGCAGCGAATGGCTACTTGGTTAACCAGTTTATCGATTCTGAAGCGAATAACCGCACCGATGAATACGGTGGCTCCATTGAAAACCGTCTGCGTTTTCTTAGTGAAGTGGTAGAGGCGATGACGCAAGCTATTGGCGCAGAGCGTGTTGGTGTTCGTCTTGCACCATTCACTTCGTTAAATGGCACCGTTGATAGTACGCCAGTCGAAACCTACACCGCCGCTGCAGCGCTGCTTGATAAACTCAATGTGGTTTACATTCACATTGCAGAAGTGGATTGGGACGACGCGCCAGACACTCCGCACGACTTTAAAACCGCAGTTCGTGAGGCGTATAAAGGCACACTGATCTATGCCGGTCGTTACAACGCAGAAAAGGCGCAACACGCGATTGAAAGTGGTTTAGCCGACATGATTGGCTTTGGCCGTCCGTTTGTTGCAAACCCAGACTTACCAAGCCGCATCAAGCATGGCTATCCGCTGGCAGAACATGACCCTGCCACATTGTTCGGCGGCGGTGAAAAAGGCTTGGTGGACTACCCTGCGTATCACGCGGGTTAATTCATCTACGTAAAGCTGATTCGTAACTCGCGACAAACCAATAGCGAAACCAAAAGAACCTTGCTCTTCCCCCTGTGACACCAAGATGCAGGGTTCTTTTTAGGCAAGCCACCAGAATTAACGTCTTTGACAAGATGTACAACCTCGACACGCAGAGCGCGTCGTTTTACTGAGCAAACTGCGTTGTACTTTACAGTAAGCATTCTTTAAAGCACGACGACCTGAAAACCAATCATCCGGTTTAGTGAGGATTAAGTAGCCGTGAAACCTCTTAACCAACTCGGTTCGATTGTTTTCGATAAATCGGCTATCAAACTCGATGTCGAAGTAATTCAAAGCCTCTTCGATACAAGTAAAGCTGGCAATTTTTTCCTGAATCGTATTCTCTGTCATCGTTTCTTTAGCGTAATCATTTTCAATGAAGTCTAAGTGCCTCGCGCTTTACGTTCTTTGATTTAGCGCTTCTTAAGATCATTCTTTATGGGGTTTCCATATTGAAATTCAATTTGGGAATTCGTTAACCCACCTAGCATTTTCATTTTGACAATCACTTTAAGGCACTGATTTAAATAAACATTATTTCTGGTTCATATTTTGCTCTACTTCATTAAACGGAATGTTGGAGCAACACGATATGACTTACAGAGCAGAAGTAGACGGATTAAGGGCGATTGCTGTCACGTTGGTGATTTTGTTTCATGCAGGAGTTGAGCAATTCGCTGGTGGCTTTATTGGCGTCGACGTGTTTTTTGTGATCAGCGGCTATTTGATCACCACCATCGTGATTAACGACTTAGAAAACCAGAAGTTCAGCCTTGGTGATTTTTATGAGCGACGCATTCGTCGCATACTCCCCCTCTTACTGGTGGTGATCGCCGTCAGCTATTTGATGTCTTGGTGGCTATTTTTGCCGCAAGCACACAAAGACGTTGGTCAATTTGCAGTGTCTTCCATTCTCTCTTCATCCAACATTCTTCTGTATTTGAAAGGCCACAATTACTTCGGTTTAGAAGATCAAGCCAACCCGCTGTTCCACACATGGAGCTTGGGCGTTGAAGAACAATACTACATTGTCATTCCTTTGCTACTCATGCTACTCGCTCGTGGCAAAAACGCGTTTTACCTGACTTTTTTTATCACGGTATTTGTGCTGAGTTTGATGACTATTGTCTACGCGAGCAACGATCCTGATTTCGCTTTTTACATGATCTTCTCTCGCGCTTGGGAGCTGGCAACCGGTTCATTACTCGCATTAGTGATGAGAAAAGTCCAAGTTCAATCTAACGATACTCTAGCAACCATTGGCATCGTTTTGATATTGGCTTCCTCGCTTTTGTTTGAAAAATCGCAAGATGGCGCGGGCATTACGCTGCTGGTGCCGGTCATCGGTAGCGCGTTGGTGATTTTGTTTGCCTCTAAAGACAATGTCTGCGGTAGATTACTGAGCCTAAAGTGGGTCGTGTTCGTCGGCTTAATCAGCTACAGCTTATACTTGTGGCACATTCCATTATTTGTCTTTTACCGCTACGTGTTGGACACAACACAAGACATCAATATCCCACTTTACGTTGTCACTCTTTTTGTACTTTCTTACTTCACTTGGCGCTTTATTGAAAAGCCGTTCCGTAGCCGAAAAGCCATGAGCATGCGCACTGTGTCCGCGGTTATTGTGTTGTTGACGTTGCCCTTGCTAACGCTCGGCGTTATCGGTCATCAAAACGGTGGTTTTCCAGAAAGAAGCGCATTTTTCGAGGCCATGCGCGTTAACAACGGTTATGGTTTAGATTGCAACGGCAACACCAACGTTAACGATGTGTGCTCGTCTGCGCCGCAGCCCGCCATCGCTGTGTTAGGCAATAGTCACAGCATGGTTTACGTGAAGCGTCTATCCGAAGTAACACCAACTGGCGTGGTGCAACTTACTCAAGATTCCTGTGCGGTCGGTTATGTCGACATCCTAGAAGCTGCTGGCTCAATTTCTTGCCGACAGTTCTTCAATGAGGCTGTCGATACAATTCTAAGTACCCCTTCCATTCGTCGCGTTGTTATCTCTTCTAATTTCAATAAAGAGCTTTCACAAGCCGATTATGAAGCATCATTAACCAAATTATTGAATGAACTGAAAGGAAAGGAAGTGGTCGTTTTCGGTCCAACCCCTTCTGCACCGTTTGCGGTAGGAGAATGCCTTTGGAAAGCGCGTTTGTTTGGCGAGACAGAAGAGTCTGCCTGCGACTTTTCTCCCAAACAACATCACCCTCAAAACGTGGCGAAGTTAGTGAACTACTTTGAGCAATTTGAGCACGTTGAGTTTGTCGACTTGACCGATGCCATTTGCAGAAATGGCGTATGTCGAATGAGAGTTGGAGCAAACAATGCGATGTATACGGATGACAGCCATTTATCTTACAAAGGTGCTGAGTTGGTGCTTGGGCATTACCTCAACACTACAAATGAAGCGCAACAGTTCACTTACGACCGACAATAACCAAGGAAATAAACTTTTATGCTTCAGCGTTTATCTCAGGTAAGCGCTGAATGCTTTAAAGCAAGACAAAGCTAGGCGTCTATTTGAAAATGCGCGGATCAAACGCGAAATCGAGCTTTTCGGCTTTCTTGATGATCTCTTTCATTTTGGGATGATTTGGATTCACCACGTAGTTTTTATCACGAGGTGAAATCGTTGAAGGCACTTGCAGCGCGGCAAACTCTGGATGAGGATCATTGAGAAACTGATCACCAATGTACTGCGTAGACTCGCTCACCGGTATTGCTCGCCACGTCACAGGGAGATCTTCTTCATCTAAGGTGGCGATGAGGTATTCTGGCATTTCAATACGATATAAATCGTAAAGTTTGGTGATAGCAGGATCGTTGTTTACGTGAACAAACACTTCCAACGAGCAAAGGGATTCCGATTCAGAGAAGTAGAGGGCTTCGGTTCCTTTTGAGTTCCATCGCCCTCCAAATAACTTTGCGCCAACGGGGCTGAATGGCGTGTCAGCAAATTTCTTTTGTGTGAGACGATAGAGCTTCATATTACGAGAATACCCCGTGCTCTAAACGGCCGATCAAATCTTTTACGATTTCAAAATCCACCGTGGTCGAGACCATATCAAGTGGACGTTTTCCACCTAAGCCATACACATTCTCTCTCATCCATTTTAACGCGCGCTCTTCGTCGTCAAACAGTTCTGTCGCGAGTTTCAATAACATCGCTAATCGATAGATTGCATCACTTTCTTGCGTATTGAAGCGTTCATCGTTTTTTAGACGACGCTTGACCGTGCTGACAGGTATCAATGTGACGTTTTGAAACTCACTCTGAGAAAGCTTCACACGCTCAACAATATTGCGATACACCTTTGGCTCAAAGCCTTTGTGAACCGCATCAGTGCGACCTGTTTCAGCGTCTTCAATACCCAACATAAACCAGAAATTGGCTTTATGAGGTTGTTTCGGTTTGAAGCTTTTTAATGCTGCAGTTGCCATATCAAGCTCCTGTGGTTCATATGGTCCAGTTATTATGGTTCAAATGAGCTTAATTTTCAATCAAAGTAACAATCAAAGTAAAAAGATAGGTAAAGAAAAAGGCGAGCTTTTCGCCCGCCTCTCTTACTTATTCATCAACTTTGTTTACGCATCTATCGATGAACATCGTTTCACTTATTGCAAGTCAAAACGATCCGCGTTCATGACTTTCGTCCATGCGGCGATGAAGTCATGGATGAATTTTTCCTGATTATCATCTTGCGCATACACTTCCGCATACGAACGCAGGATCGAGTTTGAACCAAAGACAAGATCCACTCGAGTAGCCGTCCACTTCACAGCGTCGGTTTTACGATCACGGATTTCATATTGATTAGCACTCACTGGTTTCCACGTATATGCCATGTCAGTAAGGTTCACGAAGAAATCATTCGACAAAGTGCCGACTCGCTCAGTAAATACGCCCTCTTTTCCACCGCCGTAGTTACTGCCTAGAACGCGCATACCACCGATAAGTACCGTCATTTCTGGCGCCGTTAGCCCCATAAGCTGAGCACGATCTAATAAAAGCTCTTCTGGCTTAACCGCGTAGTCTTTCTTCAACCAATTTCGGAAACCGTCAGCAACAGGCTCAAGTACTTCGAACGATTCCACATCCGTCATCTCTTGGGTGGCATCACCTCGGCCTGGCGCGAATGGCACGGAAACATCATGACCTGCGGCACGCGCAGCCAGTTCAATACCTACGTTCCCAGCAAGCACGATAGCGTCTGCAACACTACAGCCCTCTTCTGCTGCTATTTTTTCTAGCACAGCAAGAACACGGCTTAGACGTTCAGGTTCGTTCCCTTGCCAATCTTTTTGCGGAGCCAAGCGAATTCTCGCGCCATTTGCACCTCCTCGACGGTCAGAGCCACGGTAAGTACGCGCGCTATCCCACGCCGTACTGACTAACTCACTAATGGATAGGCCACTTGCTTCAATTTTTGTTTTCACTAAATCGACACCGTAGTCTGTCTTACCTGCGGGCGTTGGGTCTTGCCAAATAAGATCTTCGCTTGGCACATCTGGGCCGAAATAACATGATTTTGGTCCTAGATCGCGGTGTGTCAACTTAAACCAGGCACGAGCAAAAACGTCATCAAAGTACGCAGGGTCATTTTGGAACTTTTCTGCAATCTTACGATATTCAGGGTCCATTTTGAGCGCCATATCGGCGTCGGTCATGATTGGATTGTAGCGCTTAGAACCGTCTTCAACATCGACAGGCTTGTCTTGTTCTTCAATGTCGATTGGCTCCCATTGCCATGCGCCGGCTGGGCTCTTTTTCAGTTCCCAGTCATACTTAAATAGTAGGTGGAAGTATCCGTAATCCCATTGTGTAGGGTGTGTTGTCCAAGCACCTTCAATACCACTCGTTACCGCGTCACGGCCAATACCACGTGTTTTGTGATTAATCCAGCCAAGACCTTGCTCATGAACGTCTGCTGCTTCGGGCTCTGGGCCAAGGTTTGCGGCATCACCATTACCATGACACTTACCCACCGTGTGACCACCAGCTGTGAGCGCGACGGTTTCTTCATCGTTCATTGCCATTCGCGCAAAGGTCACTCGCATGTCATGTGCTGTTTTGAGAGGATCTGGGTTACCGTCTACCCCTTCAGGGTTCACATAGATAAGACCCATCATTACCGCAGCAAGCGGGTTTTCTAAATCTCGCTCACCAGAGTAGCGGCTGTTATCAGCGTCACTTGTAGCTAACCATTCTTGCTCAGAGCCCCAGTAAGTGTCTTTTTCTGGGTGCCAAATATCCTCTCGTCCAAACGCAAAGCCAAAGGTCTTAAAACCCATGGATTCGTACGCCATGTTACCGGCAAGGACAATCAGGTCTGCCCAACTTAGTTTGTTGCCATATTTTTTCTTGATTGGCCATAAAAGGCGTCGAGCCTTATCGAGGTTGGCGTTATCTGGCCAAGAGTTGAGAGGAGCAAAGCGTTGGTTGCCTGTAGCAGCACCGCCACGGCCATCCGCAATACGATAACTGCCCGCTGCATGCCATGCCATTCGGATCATTAAACCACCGTAGTGTCCCCAGTCGGCAGGCCACCAGTCTTGGCTATTAGTCATTAAATCTTTTAAATCTTTTTTAAGTGCTTCGACATCTAGCTTTTCCAGTTCTTCTTTGTAATTAAAGTCCTGACCAAATGGGTTGGTTTTGGAGTCGTGTTGATGCAGGATGTCTAAGTTCAAGGCATTCGGCCACCAATCCATCACCGACTTATCTGTAGATGTTTGCCCACCATGCATAACTGGACATTTACCTACCGAACCGCCGTTTGCTTTGCTCATATAATGCTCCTTCGTGTCGTGGTTGTGGTAACCACTCTTTGTTATTCAATAAATCGAATATCCACCTCAAACAGCGTAGTTCATACACTGTTTTTTTAGTTAACGCCAAGTCAAAATTTCAAACATTTCAGCGAATAAATAATTGTTATCAAACATGTACCTATATGCAGAAAATATGGATAGAGATCAGTTTAAGTCCATACCTGAATACTTAATCCCAGACAGCCTCGCCATGTTGTGATCCCAGGTAGCTAAATCATGATGACTAAATTCATTCAGAGCGTGATGACCACACGCCCTCGCCATGACTTTCATGAGCTCAACCGAAGATTCGAAGAAATTTTTCAGTTGCTGGGATGACTTTTCAACGTCGAGACGCTGCCTCAAATCGGCATTTTGTGTCGCAATGCCTGCCGGGCAATTATTGGTGTTGCAGATGCGAGCCGCGACACAACCGATCGATTGCATCGCACTGTTTGCTATCGCTACTCCGTCTGCTCCAAGTGCCAACGCTTTGACAAAATCCGTAGGAACTCGCAACCCACCGGTGATGATTAATGTGACGCTGTCACTTGCACCTTTTTCATCTAAATACTTACGTGCACGAGCTAATGCAGGAATGGTGGGCACACTAATATGATCACGGAACATAGTTGGCGCCGCACCCGTGCCACCACCGCGACCATCTAAGATGATGTAATCAGCCCCAGCATCAAGCGCAAACTGAATGTCTTGCTCAATATGGTTGGCACTGAGTTTAAATCCAATTGGAATACCGCCTGTGATGCCACGAACTCTGTCAGCAAACTTTCTGAAATCGTGAGTAGTGTGAAGATCTTTGAACGTTGGTGGTGATATCGCTGGTTGTCCCTCGGGGATGCCTCTCACCTGAGAGATCTTACCTACATTTTTATTTGCAGGCAGATGACCACCCGTGCCCGTTTTTGCTCCTTGCCCGCCTTTGAAGTGAAACGCCTGAACATTAAGAAGCTTAGATTCGTCGTAGCCAAATTGAGCACTAGCAAGCTCATAGAAATACCGTGAATTAGCGGCTTGCTCTTCCGGTAACATGCCACCCTCACCAGAGCAAATCCCAGTCCCTGCCAACTCTGCACCTTTTGCTAGCGCAATTTTCGCCTCTTCAGAAAGTGCGCCAAAACTCATGTCCGACACCAACAAAGGAATAGCGAGTCTGAGCGGCTTACGCGCATTTGGTCCCACAATCAACTCGGTAGACACAGGAACGTCTTCCAACAACGGTTGTGTCGCCATTTGCGCCACCATGATTTGTATAGCATCCCAATGTGGTAGCAAATGCCTAGGAACCCCCATTGCAGCCATCGGACCATGATGACCGAGTTTAGAGAGTCCTTCTCTCGCTAATTGGTGGATAAACTCGAGGGTTGGTTCTTCTTGAGTAGCAGACGCCGTTGGTTTGTCTCTTTTCTCTCGCTTTTGTTCCGGTCCCTCTTTACCGACTTGCTCTGCGGTAAATCGCTTGTGTGTACCATCACAAAAAGGAGCATTGGCGGTATGCTTACATTGGCAGAGATAGGCATCTTCGTCTTTTTCCGCACTAAAGCTCATTGGCTTTAAGCCGGTTCCCGAATGAGACCCATCGCAGTAAGGTTGTTTTTTAGAACGCCCACATCGGCAGAAGTAATATTCTTGCCCAGCTTTCAACTCTACTTTGATCGGCTTGTTATCAGCGATGATTGGCTTGCTCATGTTGCCCCCTATTTATTATTGTTAACCATGCTTTCTCGCTGGCTTGCAATAAGCGTAGAACAGGAGCGTAAAGAGCGTCAGTGTCGCCGAGTAAAATGCGCGATTGTCGCCCGACTAACCTATACTTTTTATGGGTCTCATACACGTGGAGGCTATATGACGATTGCAACCCGATTAGATGAATATTTGACTGAGCATAACATTCACTTTCAAACCGTGAATCACAGCCACAGTCATAGCTCGCTACAAAGTGGTGTTGCAGCAGGTGTGCCTTTAATGAATATCGCAAAAGGTGTGATTCTAGAGGATCATGAAGGGCGTCATATGATGGCGGTCTTACCTGCCAACAACAAAATCAGTTTGTCGAGATTAAACGACGAATTTAATGCCACCTTCCACTTGGTGAAAGAGCGTATGGTTTACCGACTCTTCACCGATTGTGAACACGGCGCTATTCCACCGATTGGTAGCCCTTACCACATGTCGACAGTTTGCGATGAAAGACTAGCAAACTTGGAACATGTCTACCTTGAAGCTGGCGATCATGAAACTCTGATTAAGCTGGACCGAAAGGCGTTTAAAGAACTGATGAACGACTGTAGATATCTAAGATTCAGCAGTGAAGTTCTGCATTAAACTTGCCAAGATCTCTCGACACTTCCTGAACAAGGCTCTTTCAACAAGAGCCTTTCTTTGTTTTGTTGGTAGCACGCGATGGAAGTTTCTCGGACTTTGGTGCTCAGCGTTTCAGAGCATATAGAAACAAAAAACCGCCTATTCGGGCGGTTTTTTATCAATCAAATCATAATTATTATCGAACAAAGATCTTTTGGATCGCTTTTATCGCCATAGCCCTACGGCGCATTAATACGCTCGTTCTTGGCAACCATTTCGGTGTGTGAAGAATGGTTTTCGCATGACTAAAAGTTCTGAATCCTTCCTCTCCGTGATAATGCCCAATACCCGATTCACCAACGCCACCAAAAGGCGCATCTTCAGCGCCAACATGTAAAACCGTATCATTAACGCCGACGCCACCACTGTGGGTGTTGCGTACAATATGTTTGATGGTCGATTTGTCGTCCGACATAACATACAGCGCAAGTGGTCTTTGGCGCTGATTAATGTAGTCAATCGCTTCATCAACGGCATTGTAGGGCTTAACAGGTAGAAATGGCCCGAAGATCTCCTCTTGCATGATTCGCATATTCGGCGACACATCCGTGACCAAATGAGGATACAGAAGTCGTTCCTCTTGGGGCGACGCTTCAACAGTGTGAAGGTTAGCACCTTGCGCTTTTGCATCCTCAAGTAGCGCAGTCAAACGATCATATTGTCGTTGGTTGACAATATGGGTCAGCTTTTGATTCTTGTTGGATTTTAAATAGAGCTTTTCAAAACGTTTTAAGAATAACGAAATGAACTCTTCGACACGTTCTTGCGGTACAAACGCGTAGTCAGGCGCGACACAAATCTGGCCTGCATTAATGCATTTACCAAACAAGATAGCATCAACGGCTTTCTTCATGTCTGCATCTTTTGCAATGATCACCGGGGACTTTCCACCCAACTCTAACGTCACCGGGGTAAGGTTTTCCGCTGCCGCTTTTGCCACTGCGCGACCAACACTCGTAGAACCCGTGAACAAAAGGTGATCGAATGGCAGTTGGCTGAATGCTTGTGCGACGTCTGCTTCACCCTCAAAAACTTCGACATACTCAGACAACCCACGGCAAATATCGACGATGACTTTATTGGTTTTTGGCGTAAATTCGCTGAGCTTCATCATCACGCGGTTGCCAGCAGCCAATGCTGTCACTAAAGGCGCAAGGCTCAAAATCACAGGAAAGTTCCACGGTGAAATGATCCCGACGACACCTAACGGTTGATACTGAACGGTGACTTTAGAAGGTGCGAGCAATAAGCCGGATTCGCGCTTGCTGGGTTTGCACCATTTTTTTAGTCGTTTGAGGGTATAATTAATATGCGAGACCGTTGGCAAAACGTCGGTCATGGCGGTATCAAATTCTGAACGATAGCCAAAATCGTCACTTAACGCTTCAACCAAAGCTTGTTTGTTCTCAAGCAGCGATTTTTTTAACAAAACGAGGCGCTGTTTACGTTCATCCAAACTAGGATAAGGCTCGGCTGCATATGCCGCTTTTAAGCGTTCGAGGCTTTGCTGTAACAAGTTATCTACTTCAACCTCTGTGATTGCGTTCATGATGCTTCTCCTAGCCTAGTTTCTACCAATGACGCTCCAAGTTAACACGAGCGCAACAATGTTACTATTGTAGCGCTCGTGAAGTTAGAGTTCGAACTCTGATTAAAATATCTCTGGGGTGGATACTACATCAAACGTAGTTCATAAATGCCTAGTCGTTGAGAGCGGTCAAGCATATCAAACTCATGATCAACGTATTCTTTTAATGTGGCGCCTGCACGCTCAGCAATATTGATGCTAGCGATGTTATCTTCCATACAATGGAACTGAATGAATTGTGCGTGCCCTTTCTGCTTCAAAAAAGGGATCAATACTGCGAGTACTTGATCAATCACACGATGGCCTCGCCCATTATTGGCAAGCCAGTAGCCAATTTCAGTAACACGTGTATGTAAATCCACACCTTTAATGCCAATAACACCCGTAAGCTGCTCATCAAAATAAATTGCACACCAGTGGGAATCCAGCGCGTTACTGTTCACTCGCAGGGAAATGTAGTTAACGGCCTCTCTATGATTCGTGACAGAATCCGTCCAAGGTAGATAGCCCTCAAGGCTCTCTCGGTGAGTGTTCACAACCTCTAGTAAAGCGGACGCGTGTTTCGTGTTGAGGGGCTCAATTGAGACCCTTTGCGAGACGGAAAAACGCTTCTGTAAGTGATTTCCTTGATACGTCTCTTGGCATGTAACTTCATCCATAGATGTTATTCCTTTTTATTGTGAACGCTCAGCGCAAATCCTAACGCTTCATTTTATGAGAACAAACCTCTCTATAAAAACTAATCAAAGCCGTTGCCGTTCATTTAGCCCTTTTGATCGATCAGCGTAAATGGCGTTAGTGATGCCACATCTACATAATGCTTCCATACATGTTCATAGAGGTGATGCTGATTGGCAAACGGAGCCAGCTGCTTAGCTTCTTCAAGCGTACACCAGCGATACTCTGTATGCTCTTCGTTAAGAACAACTGATTGGTTAGGCGGACAAAATAGCACAAAACATGGGATAACCATGATACGGTTATTTTTTGCTTCGTAGAACTGCTCTAGAAAGTCTGCTGTATGTAACTCAACTTGGTCAATTCGTGTCTCTTCTTTTAACTCTCTTAAAATGGTTTGCCACCCGGCTTCACCCGCTTCGATACCACCTGCAACATGGCACCAATAGCCACCTTTTACGCGTTTGAGTAACAGCATTTTTTCTATGCCATCAATTTTTGAAATGACAACGCCTGAAACATGCGTTGCTTTTATCGGGATCATGTAAGCTCCTTAAATATCGAGTTTTTATTGTTACGCTGAGAGAGGCAGATTAATTGCTACGTATTTTACTGTTTATTCATCTTGTCGACAGAAGTGTTTGAGTTGAGAGGATTTAACCGCTAACTAAGTATGCTAAAGTGAGATCTGTCGCAACAAATGAGCAGTAAAATGTCCAATTCATTCAACACTATGATTCCCATCGGTGTGCGCTTTATGGTGCTTTCCGCGTTCGGCTTTGCTCTGATGTCGGCTACAGTAAAGCACGTCGGCAACTACGGTATCCCCGTTTTTGAAATCGTTGCAGCAAGAGCGCTCGTTTCACTTATCATTAGTTATTTCGATGTAAAGCGAAAACGAATTTCTGTATGGGGCAATAATAAGCCATTACTATTTGCACGCGGTGCTGTGGGCACGATGGCTCTGATGTGTGTATATTATTCAGTGACCACCTTACCTTTAGCAGAAGCGACGATATTCCAATATATTCATCCGGTATTTACTGCACTACTCGCCGTATTTTTCTTGAAAGAGCGCATCCAGCCGTCAACTTTCCTTTGTATTACGTTGTGCTTACTCGGCATCTATATCATGGTAAGCCCAGAAACTGGGCAAGGCTCAGATAGCGCTTTACCAATGTTTAGCGTCATGATTGCGATCTTAGGCGCATTTGGTAGCTCAATTGCCTACGTCATTGTCAGAAAACTGAGTCAGACAGAAGACAGCTCAGTGATCATTTTCTATTTCCCGTTGGTTGCTCTCCCCGCTTCACTCTTACTGATTGGCGACGATTTTGTAATGCCCGATCTATATCTGACTTTCATGTTGGTTCTAGTTGGTGTCTTTACCCAAATTGGACAATTGGGGTTAACCAAAGCGATGCAAACTCAACAAGCGGGTAAAGCCTCCGCTTATTCGTATATCCAGATCGTATTTTCTGTGTTGTTGGGCATCATTTTCTTTGGCGAGGTTCCGATCATTTGGACGTACGTCGGTGGCGGTCTGATTGTTACAGGCGCATTAATTAATGCGTTTGGTCATCACTTACGGTTACCTTTTATTAAGCGCAACGCTTGATATACCTACCCAGAACCGTAAACACGACATTTAGAAAAACAGCCAGAGTGACTCTGGCTGTTTTGTGTTTAGCCTAACGTTAAGCTGATATTTTTAACCCTGCGATACCAGCGACAATCATTAGCAAGCTTAAGGCTTTGATAAGTGTTGCTGGCTCATTGAACAGATAAATACTCACGACTGCCGTGCCTATTGCGCCAATCCCTACCCATACGCCATAAGCAATGCCTAAAGGCAAGGTTCTTAACGCAATGCCAAGCAACCAAAAGCTCAATAACATAAAGACAATAGTGAATGCCGAAGCACCGAATTTGGTAAACCCTTGTGAATATTTAAGACCGACAGCCCATGCGATTTCACACAAGCCCGCAATGAAGAGAATTCCCCAAGCCATGTCACATTTCCCAACGAGATGGGGTCGTCCCCGAGAAAAGATAGAGCGGTGAGGTCGTCCTCACTTCTGATTGACTGCTTATTATATACAGAAATTTAAACATAAAAAATAAAACACGGCGATAAACATACAACTCAAACATCTCATGTACGCTTAAATTCTACGCTTTTCTTTTTAACGGTGGCGGACTCTCTATTTCGCATCAATAACGACACCGTTTTTTAACAATTTACATATAACCTTCTGGTGTTGAAAGTGTTGCATTTATTGCACAAATCACACAAAAACTAATTGAACATGTAAATATGAAAATGTTTGTGTGACTAATATCGCTTAAAACAATGACTGATGACTTTAATATTCAGCCGAATTAATTATAAGGTATGACGTACCCATGAAAGCAATCAAAACCTCTATCGCTATCCTTGTTGGCGCCGCTCTACTATCTGGATGTAATGACGATACTGAATACGTCAATGTTCAGCCTAAAGAAGTAAAAATAGCGACTTACAACCTCTCTTTTGACCGCGCTACCTTCGAAACTTTGGTAGATGAAATGCAAATTGAACCAACGCAGCAAACTGCGTTGGTCACCTCTTATTTAGACGGTTCAATCGCAGCCGAAGACAAAACCACTGCGGAAAAAGTCATTCAAATTCGTAACGTTGCAGCAATCATTCAAAAGAATCGTCCTGATGTTCTTATGATGGCGGAATACAACAACGAGGGAACAGGCGAAAACAAAGCAGCCATTGAAGGATTCCAGAAGAACTACTTGTCTGTCGCGCAAAGCATCAATGGCGCGGGCGGTGAAGCAAACCTTGAGCCTATTGAATACCCTTATGCTGAATCTTATTCAACTAATACAGGGTTGTTGAGTGAGTTTGATCTCGACAACAACGGAACCGCAGGTCAAATGCCAGGTGATGCATGGGGCTTTGGCATGTACCATGGTCAATATGCATTTGCCCTTATGTCTAAGTATAAAATTGACACAGCAAACACACGTACATTCCAAGCATTTAAATGGAAAGATATGGAAGGTGCGAAAATTCCAACCATTACTATCTGTGACGGTTCGCAAAAGATTCCAGACGGCATGAAGTGTGGTGATGAATGGTACTCAGCGGAAGAATGGGATCAAGTGCGTCTATCTTCGAAAAATCACGTCGACGCGCCAATCATCATTCCAACTCGCAATGGCGAGGAAGTTGTACACTTGTTGATGTCTCATCCTACTCCACCAGTATTTGACACCGGTAAAAACAAAGCGCAAAACGCAGCAGAAGTGGAGTTTTGGCATCATTACATTCAAGGCAAAGACTATTTTTACGACGATGCGGGTAAAACAGGTGGCTTAACGAACGGCGCTAAATTCGTAATGATGGGTGATCAAAACCTTGATCCAGTGGCTGGTGACGGTATTAGCTCTGTAATGCAAGAGCTGCACAACGATCCATTGGTTAACCAAACCGTGATGAATGGTGAGCTTTACCCAACAAGCTTTGGTGCAGCTGAACACGCTGTTGACCGCAGTTCAACTCACTCATATCCGAATCGCATCACTTCAACGTTTGGCTTAGGGGTAGACTATGCCTTGCCTTCAGCAGATTTGAATGTAATAGACTCTGGTGTGTACTGGTCAGCGTCTTATGAAGAGGGCCGTAAACTATTTAACGATGCACGTATCGGTAAGTATGGTGATGGTAAGGATGTATCTTCCGACCATCGCATGATCTGGATTAAAGCACAGTTCTAGACTGCATAAAAAAAAGCCAACCACAAGGAGTCGTGATTGGCTGTATATATTTGTGAACAAGATGGTTCACTAACAACGTCAGTTGGCTAGGTGACCCTCGGCTTAGAAAGGGTCACTCATACTAAAGCATGAGGCGTGCCAACTTTTCAGCGCACAAAAACAGGTTGTTATTTAATCACTTTCATTAAAACTTAACCAATAGCTACTGTTTGCTCACAGAATAAATTGCAATTTGCAAACTACCATTGGCATTTCGCAATAAACCTGATCTTTAGCTCTTGCTTTTATTGCTTCCTAGCTAAGTCGCGTGCAAGGATTAACGCAAGTCCGAATACTTGCAAGAAGAGTCCGATATTCTTGTACCAAGCGATCTTTTCATCCTGCTTTGCCATTACCTCATTGAGCTCTACATTCTCAATGTAGTAATTATCGATGCGGTCTCTATACGAAGCTTGTGCCTGATTTATCTTTGACATTAGTTGAGGAAGTTGATCAATTTTTATTTCATCCGACTCGTTGAGAACCCAAGAAGATAAATGCCCTGCTAATACCTCTTCTAGCTCTAAAGGTATCGCTACGCTCTGACTTATGTGCACATGCAGCAGTAAAGCTTCTCTTTTCCTTTCTAGGGTTTCCACACTGTTCCATGCGAGTTGGATGGAATACAAGTTTTCTGCTGTTTGCTCTGCGAGCTGCGAGTGCTGTTTACCCAACTTATCAAGGACTAAGCTAGTAACGATGATCGCGCCAATATTCAGTACTAATCCAATCAGAACGAGTACCCAAGGTGGTGGAATGTAACGTCGCAGACTTACCATAACTTATCGTATGGCAGGTAAATCATATTTAACACAACCAATGAAAGTATCACCAGAAATGTCACCTGCATCCCTCTAATGCGCTTTTTCAAGTCTTTTTTCAATATGCCTTTAGCATGAATAACTCGACCAATTACAAAAATAATACCGGTGAGATGTATCCATGTTGGGTAAGCACTATTGAATTCTAAAAGTGCCATTAAAATTAGGGTGATGGGGATATATTCTGTCGCATTGCTCTGGGCACTACGAGTAATTTGTAGAGCCTCTACCCCACCATCGGCATAAGCAATTTGATTTAAGCGACGTTGCTTAATTACTTGAACAGCCAACCAAATAATGAGTATTGCGAGAATGTTGGCATACAGAGCTGTGATCATATGTCGTCCTTCTTGATCTGGTTTTCACTTATATAAGCGTGTCACTTGGCTATAACTATAGCGGTATCATTATGATAATGCGTCAAATAATCTCAAGTTATGATTTCTATTCGGGCAAAAAACGAAAGCCAATGCTTCATGACATTAAAAATGCCCTCGAATGGAGGGCATAAGAATAAAGAAGCTAATATGTGAGAATATTGAAACCACTATAAGGGGTGTTTGACCAGCTTTTTGCGCCGATGCCCTTTGATAATACTTTCAAAAATTGTGAACAACAGCCCTACCCAAATAAATACAAAGGTCACCGCTTTCACTTCGTCAAACAACTCGCCAAAAAACATAACTGCCAACACAAACTGCAAGCTTGGCTCGATGTATTGCATTAGACCGACGGTTGATAAATTAGTTATACGTATTGCGATAGAATAAAATACAAGTGGTAAAAGTGTGATAGGTGCACTGCCAAAATACAAAAGCAATGTTATGGTATCTATGCCCGAAGCCAGTTCACCAGTTGCCCATTGTTTATAGAGCAAATATGCGAGTGCAACTGGAGTCAGTAACAACGCCTCAACAAACAAGGTTGTACTCCAGTCATAATTTATCTTCTTCTTGTACAGCCCATACAAAGCAAAGAACAACCCCATCGTTAGTGCGATAACGGGTAGCTGACCATAGTGAATCACTTGATACATAACACCAATTGTTGCCAACACTATTGCAATAAGTTTGCCTTTTGAGAGCCTATCCCCAAGAATAAATACGCCCAGCGCAACAGATACTAATGGTCCAATAAAGAAGCCT
This sequence comes from Vibrio sp. Vb1026, assembly GCF_033338745.1. Lineage (NCBI taxonomy): Bacteria > Pseudomonadati > Pseudomonadota > Gammaproteobacteria > Vibrionales > Vibrionaceae > Vibrio > Vibrio sp. Vb1026. The sequence continues at coordinate 66,196 of NZ_JAWOTH010000014.1, read as the reverse complement.
AAGCTGGCATCGATGACCCGATGATGGGTCAAAGCCCAAGTGAACGCACTCCAAGAAATACACATCAAACTGCTCGCCACAAACGTGTACCACAAGGATTTTTTATCAAGCCAGATTTCTTTCCAATTCAGCCCTCGACGGGTTATCCCAAGTACAATTAGAAACCCGACAGGTACAGACCCAATGATTCGCCATGCTAGCAACTCATCCATAGAAGCATTCGGTAAATAACGATAATAAATTGGTAGCAATCCCCAGATCACAAAGGAGAATGCTGCCATAAAAGTGCCATAACGAGTGTTATTCATAAAACTATCGCCCATCTAAACGACCAATTTGGCGTAAGTAAACAAGTCCGCCATACATAAAAAGGAATGCAATCCCGCAGTGACTTTATGATGCAGATGGCATTATTGGCTCAACGCTTGTACGACGGCGGTAAAGCCACTTACAAAACACAACATAAGTGCCCCAAACCGAATCTTTTCTTTTGGTAACGACTGGGTAGTTTTCATTGCTAGCCAGTAACCAAGCGCCGCAGCAGGTAATAGAGGAATAGTAATGACCAAATGATGCAATGTGAAGAAGCCCACTGGGATTTGTACTATTAGTGAAATAATCGAACTGAAAACAAAAAAAGCCGATAAATTACCGCGTAACTGATTCGCTTCTTGATGCTGCAACAATAACGCCATCGGAGGGCCTCCAATCGCAGAACTGGTACCAAACAACCCAGAAAAGAAACCAGCACATGTCATACGCGAAGGCGTAGGCTCAACCCGAAACGGTAAAACACTCACCACGACTGCAAACAGCACCAACAAACCAATCCAAAGCGTGAGAGTTTGTGTAGATACAAAAAAGAGTAGCAAGCCACCAGCAATTGATCCCGGCACTCGCCCAATCAACGCCATCTTTAAACCGCCGATTTCAACACTACTGCGGTGCTTCATCGCATTCATCAACGAAATAAATAACGCGACTAAACAGATTGGCGCAGGAACATATTCTGGTGCCCAAAGAATCAGTAAAGGTGCGGCAACAATAGCCAAGCCAAAACCGATTGCGGTCTGGACATAAGAGCCAAGAAATATCAAACCTATTGCAAGGAAGTTTATCGAATCGAATTCCATTTAGATTATTCTTATATTTGAAAAATAAACACAAAACCAAAGCACATTCGCATGATGAATACCTCAGGCATACTGCGATATGAATTCCGCGTAGCATTCATCAAAGTGAATAAAAAGACAATCCATTTGTGCGGTTCGCCCTCATTTGCATTTTGTATTTCATTCCGCTTATGTACATGTTTGCTTACATCGAAGAGGATTCATGCTCGCCTGTTCACGCAGCATTTCTTCAGCGGAGTTAATGACCTCTTAAAATCTAGCAGAATTAAACCCGTGAATTCTCCATTGCATTTAATGGATTAAGTCAATTAGTGCGGCGTCGGTATAGCACTTTACAACTCACCTCTTTATACTACTGATCGATTTATCATTACCGTACTTATTTACACAATAAACAAGTGTACGGTCAGTGTTTTTCTACCTTTGACTTGCTGTGAAAATAATATGAAAAAACAAACGGGATTTACTCTAATAGAGTTAGTCGTAGTTATTGTCGTGCTCGGTATTCTTGCTGTCACTGCCGCGCCACGCTTTTTAAACCTTCAAAGTGATGCACGTGAAGCTCGTTTGGAAGGAATGAAAGGCGCTATTGCATCAGCATTAGGCGTAGGTTATGGGAAAATGGCGATTGCAGGGTTGGAACATTATCCATATATATCAAATAAACACACTGACGCAGGTTCAGGTAAGGGCCCAGAAAGTCTGCCTTTCTCAAGCTGTGAGTTAAATGGCTCTCTTAGCTGTACATTTAGGTACGGTTACCCAGATGCAGATGAAACAAGCTTAGCTCTATTAGTCTCGGAACTTGAGAATCAGCACGGTGATAGTGACTGGAAAATTGTTCAGACTAACAACATTAAAGTCGTCATTTCAGCAAGAGATGATAAAAATAGTAGCCTAACTCAATGCGGAATTTTATATGGGCCGCCGCAGACTCCAAACGAGAGTTACACCTTAGAGATTCTTCCCTGCCCTCAATAAAAATAAGGCTGCCAATCGGCAGCCTTATTTGTTTCATCTGATCGGTTTTTTACGCAAAGTTAAACACGTATTTATCCATCATATTCACCATGCGGCCAATCTCTGGCTTGGTAATCGTATCATTTGCGCCAAGAGATAGTGCTTTCGCTCGGTTATCCTCACTCATCAATGACGAGAACATAATGATCGGCATTTCATGAAACGCTTCGGTATCTCGTAGTCTCTTCACTAAGTGCATACCATCCATTCGAGGCATTTCTACGTCCGTAACCACCGCATCTAATAGCTCTTTAACTGGCAAGTTTTCTTCTTTCGCGACCTCGATCAAGCTCATCAACTTCTCATGCGCCTCACCACCGTCTTTACATGTGATCACATTGTAACCTGAAGAAGCTAATGTATCTTGGATCAAAGAGCGAATAAATGCTGAGTCATCCACCACCATGATCGTTTTAGCATTACGCTTACCGACCATTCTCTGGTTGAGATCCACCGACTTGTCCCCTTTCACATCGTATTTTTCCATACTCAGTTCTGGGTTGATGTCTGCGATGATTTTTTCAAAGTCGAGAATCATGATCAGGTTGCCTTCTTTACGGACAACGGCTACTACACAATCTTGTTCGCCCGCTTCCAAAAACTGACTTGGTGATTCCACATCATTCCAAGAGATACGATGAATACGCGAAATGCTGTCAATTAAGAAGCCATTGGTCATTTTGTTGAAATCCGTAACGATTACAAACTTGCGCTCCAGATCTTGTCGTGTTGGCACACCTAACCAACCAGCTAAATCCACTAAAGGCGTCAGTACATCTCTGGATGAGAACACACCAATCATATGAGGTTGTGCGTTTGGATAATCGGTTGTTTCTGGCACGCGAATCACTTCTCGTACTTTCGCAACGTTAATGCCGTAATAACAAGTTTTTGTGCTGCCATCTGGCAATGTTTTTTCTAAATGAAACTCGATGATTTCAAGCTCATTGGTACCACTTTCTGTCAAAATGGTGCTGGTTACGTTACTCATAAAGCCAATTATCCAACCAAAAATACGCATCAGAAAAAGTTTGATGCAAACGCCATGAGAAGCCATTCTCTGGCTAAAAATCCAAAAGTCCTTTTTAGTCGTTACAACAAAATTTGTAAACCATCAAAAGGACGGCTAACGCACATTTCCATACCAAACCATGTAAAATTGTCTCATTTTTGAACACGACATTATGAGTGGCCAAAGTGCGAATTAACACCTCCACTTTTAGCGACCGAGTCAATGAAAAGTTTAGAAATAATTTGAAGTGATGTTCAGCGTCAATAGCCAAACCTATCCAACAGATATCAGTGCAAAGTTGGCTACTGTGCTCATGCCTGGTGTAGAACAAGCTCTCTTCAAGTGGCATGGTATAAAACTGCGCTTGTGAACACACGAGTTTAAATCGAAGCGCTAGAGGCATCGCAAGAAAATCTGAAGGCATAGAACACTGAAAGAACACTTTCAGTTTGTTAGTTTTCTGTCAGCGTAAGTTTTAAGCAATCATCCTATCACTAGGTATTTCAATACCTGACATCGTTATTCCCATAATCAAGACACTGATTTTCACTTTTGGAAAGAGTCATTTTCCTTCCTCTTAGCAAGGTTTTTCCTACAATCCTATTCATCCAATTGCGCTGTCGCCTGACAGCACACTAGTTGATGTATTAGGTGAGGTTAACTTTGAATAATGTTCTTATTATCGACGCTCAACCATTGTATAGCGAAGCACTTGCTTCTCTAGTTGAATCCGTAATCAACGCAGCTGAAGTGATTCAAACCACTGACAGTGCGGAAGTGATGGATCTTGTTCGAGGCCAAAAGATTGATTTGATTATTCTAGACGTAGTGCTTGGCGACCGCGATGGTATGCGTTTAGCCAAAAACATTTTAGCGACGGGATATCGTGGCCGACTGTTATTTGTTTCTTCACGCGACTACTCGAGTCTTTCTAAAGCAGCGTACGAAATGGGCGCAAACGGCTTCTTAAGCAAGCATGAAACAAGAGAGACCATTATCGACGCAATTGTGAGTGTTTCACGCGGTTACTCAATGTTTAAGTCGACTCACACACCATCGTCGGGTAACGTAACACTTTCAAATCGCGAAGCCATGGTGTTCCATTATCTTGTACAAGGCTACTCAAATAAGAAGATTTCTGAACAACTTTCACTCAGCGCTAAAACAATCAGCACCTACAAAACGCGTATTCTGAAAAAGTACCATGCGGACACGTTGATTGAACTTCTGCATACTATTCCTCAGTCAGAAAACATTGAGTTTTGCCGCTAAGCGCTCATGTATTTTGCAATAGCACCGATTAACAACTGGTGCATTGCATCATGTCTTAAGCTTTGCTTCACCTGTACAACCACTTTTGGCCAGCCATCTGGGTAAAAATGCTCTGGCACTCTTATAAATTTATATCCATCAATTGGCGCCTGATATTCAAGTAATACGGTTGCGGCGCTTTTTTGTTTAATTAGCTTCAATACGCTGCTTACGTTGTCTAGAGCCGCAATACGGTTGATGACCATACCGTGGCTTTCCATTGCACGCTTAACGAGCTGCTCTTTCTCTTTCCAACCGATAATCTCTAACATGATAAAGGGAAGTTTGGCTGCTTCTTCTAGGGTGGTAATTCCCAGCTCTTCAGGGACAACTACCACAGCAGGCGCATAGCCGATGAACTTCTGATAAACAGATTTCGGAACATCCTCGTTGAAGTAATGTAACTGCGCATCCACTTTGCCTAGGATTATCTCTTCTATCGTATACTCTGTAATCGTTGCTATCGAAATGTGCGCCTTGGGAAACAGCGCCATTAAATCCATTGCAAGTAAATGCCCAAATGAGTATTGAGCGGTTTGCGGTAAACAAATGGTGATGTCTTTTTCGTAATTTTCCGGTTCAAACTCATCTCTAATTAGACAAGTTTCAAGCTTCTCGAGTGCATCGGAAATTTTAGGTAATTGACGTTTTAAATAGTCCGTTGGTTCCATGTGATGAGGATGCCGAATAAACAATTCATCGTTTAGCTGGAGTCGCAATCGGGCAAGGTATTTGCTAATTGACGCTTCACTCTTCCCCATCGCTTTAGCAACGGGTTTGAGCTGACGGTGCTTATCCAGTAAGACAAGTATTTTAAGTAAGTTTAAGTCGAGATCTTTGTTCACGTGCGACACCAGATGTAAGGTCGAGAATAAATAGAGCAATCACTATTTGTTGACTGCTCTAATATAAAAGACCAGTCATTCTGTTTGGTCAAATTAATCAAACAGTTATGTCATGGTTATGTTCCGTAACTTAACATTGAGTCAATACTAGCGCTGCTTAATGGGACTTTTGTCTGTGTTTTTTCATCTCATAGAGATCTTCATCTGCACGTACAATAACGTCCTGAAGCGTTTCGTGTAATTCATTCGCCGCGATACCAGTACTCACACTAACTTCGATATCCAAGGTCTTTAGTCGGTTATCTTTAACGACACTACGAAGCTTCTTCGCCAATATTGAAGATTGACTGATACTGCAACCCGGCAGAATCGCAACAAACTCATCACCACCAGTTCGAACTAGATAATCACTATTTCGAAACACTTTAGACATAGCATCAGCAATAATTCCAATAACTTCGTCCCCTACATGGTGACCGTAATGGTCATTGATTCGCTTGATCCTATCGCCATCTATTGCAATGACGGAATATGGCGCGGTTTCCAAACGACGTTTGAACTCGCTATCTTGAAAAACTCTGCGGTTAAACAATCCCGTTAAATCATCTTTCGTCACGTTCGTCAGTGCTTTCGCGAGGCGAAGTTTGCTCTCTTTAGATTCATAAGCTTTGTTGTAATACGCTAAGGTTACGAAAAAGAAGATGATAAACAAGAACACGTAATCCAATACAATTTTGCTGAATGGGTACATGTAAACGATAAGATTGTTGTTGTCTGCGACATATGATTGGGTGTACGCGAATGATGGAAAGGGGTAGCCAGCGAAATAAATCACCATTTGTTTGTTCCCATTCGCTATTTGAACATCCACCGCTTTCCCATCATTATAAAGCGGCGAGAGGTATAATTGTTCCGAGAACTCTCCCACTAACTCACCTTGAAAGTAAACCGGACTCATGATGCTTATCGCCATGTCATCGGAGTATGTCGTTTTAAATGGTAGGGAAAACAATACCCGGTCCGTTAGTTGCTCTTTCCACGCGGCTAACACACAAGAATAGTTACTTTTACACCAATCAACATCAAATGTGGCTTTCACTCCCTCTAGCGCTTCAATCGGTCTCTCTAAGATGAGTTTGTTTCCAGTATAAGAACGAAAATACATAACGGCATTTTGTCGATTGAACGCATTTGATAAATACGCTTCAGCCTGATGAAGCGATTTCCGTGCAACAGCTTCAACGTAATTAAGTTTTTCATAACGTGACAGGGAGTAAATCGCATCTTGAAAGCTCAGCTCTGTTTGCGCTTCTACTTCACTCACGCTCATGCCTTTGTATTGCTCGAGCTGCGCTTCCGTCAATAGCCCCATGAGAATTACTTTTTGTTTTATTTTGGCTAAATTATTCGCGTAAGTGTTGAACTGCTTTACTTCATAAGAAATTAACACCGCACCAATCATTGTGACAGAAGTGACGAATAGTAATGTTGCGATGAAAAGAGACAACGCGATACTTTTAAGTGTCATGATGCGGTCTTACGCCCCCGCCACTCTTGTTAGCTCAACAATGTTCTTTACGTTAAATTTATCCAATAGACGACGTTTGTATGTGCTGACTGTTTTGTCACTTATTGATAGCACTGAAGCGATTTCTCGATTGGACTTTCCTTGTAGTAAATACTTCATTACTGCACTTTCTCTGCTTGAAAGTTGTGGCATTTCTCGAACGCTGTTAACAACTTGCTTAAATTTGAAGAAGGTATACCCCTTCTCTACCGCTTCTATCGCGTCTTTAAGAATGTCGTGATTTTCCGATTTACACACATAGCCATCAGCGCCAGAACGAAAAGCCATTTGGCTGTACATTTGGCTAGTTTCAGCGGAGAAGAAAATGACTTTGCCTTCATAACCATGGGATTTGATACGTTTGTAGAAATCAAACCCATCGCAATCTGCCAAGTTCACATCTAAGATCAACAGTTGAATTTCTTCCTTTTTCAATATTTGTAATGCCATCTTCGCTGATGTTGCAGTAAATACCCCATTTGTTTTCCCTAACTCTTCCAACAACGACTTGATTGCAACACAAACGAGAGGATGATCGTCAAAGATCAAGTAATTCAATTTATTCATATCTTTCATTTAGTATGGTTATGGCTTCTAGTGGCATGGGTTTATCAATGTAGAAGCCTTGGCAAAGATCAATCCCATACGCACGTATCGCTTGCAGTGTGACTTCGTCTTCAATACCTTCCGCGACCAGTCGTATATTCAAACTTTTCGCTAACGCGCAAATAGCAACAACGATGTTGCGTTTTTTGATGTCGCATTCGACACCTTGTACAAACGAACGATCGATTTTTAACTCGTTGAATGGCAGTTGAGCCAGTTTTTCAAACGTCGATGAACCCGTGCCAAAATCATCTATTGAGACAGTGACACCGTTCATCCTCAACTTGAGTAAATTCTTGTACAGGGACGCGCTAGTCTGAAATGTATCTCGCTCTGTAATTTCAATGGTGATTTGTGATGGGTCAATCTCGCTCTCTGAACATTGCTGTAAAAAGTAGTGAGAGAACGCCGTATCTTCTAAATTTTCATGGTCTACATTGATGGATACGTTTTGCGTCAACCCTCGGTGTTTCATGTCATAGATAACATTACTCAATACAGCTTGAAACAACTCTCCTGAAAGGCGGCAACGCTCTACAATTGGCAAAAAATAATGAGGGGGTAACACACCATAAATAGGATGATTCCAACGCGCGAGCGCTTCATACCCAAGCACTTCCCCACTTTGCACATCGACTAAAGGCTGGTAATAATTTTTCACGCGCCCTTCAGCCAGAGCAAACAGGAATTCTTGATCTTCCACTTCAATAGGTTGCGCAAAGCTGACTTGTTTCGCTTTTTCATCTTTTATTTTACGTAACAAATCAACGACTTCATTTTCATCGTATGGCTTGGGTAGCTTCCCTAATACTTCAAAGCTAAATCCCTCGCACATGGCTCTTACCGCAGAAATAATGGTCAATTCCATTGCACTGACCAGTACAACTTGCCCCTGGTACTGGACTTCATCGAGCATTTCCATCATATCGATGCCGTCTTTTCCGGGCATTTGGATATCACAAAAAATCACGTCAAAATGTTGTTCCTGCACACTCTGAATAGCGGCATCCACACAGTTAAAAGGGATGACTTGCGCGCAATAGCGATCCAATATTTGCGTAAGTATTGTGGTTTGTAGCGGATGGTCATCAATCACCATCACATTAAATTGTGTATTCATTTGTCTCTACCCAATAGTTTATGTTTTCGATCTCCTGCTCGATTCGTAAAATTAGCTCCGCTGTTCGCCTGTCAAACTCCGCAGCAGTAACTCGTTCTGCCTCAATACAAAGCTCAGCCAGCATGCTTACCCCTATCGTCCCAACCGCTCCTTTGATGCCATGAATGACCCGTTTTTTGTCTCGCTCAGTCGATGCGGCGTTTAAGTTTTTTATATCTGTAGACATTGATTGACTAAACACGCGCGCAATCTCTTTTGCGTCCTGAGCTTTGAACCGTTTAATCCAGCCGGGCAGCCTACCCCTCTCTTTTTCGCCAATAAATGGAATCAAAACGGTTTTTAATTGATTAAGGTCATAGGGCTTGTAGAGCACATCATCAATGCCGATATCCTGTGTACGTTCAATGGCAAGACGAGCATCTTCTGCTGTCACACCGATGATTGGAATTGCTTTAAATTCGGAGTTTTTCACGTGCCTAACAAGCTCATAGCCATCCATTTCTGGCATATGAAAATCGGTCAGCAGCAACACAACGTTTTCATCTTGGTTGATGTATTCCCATGCTTCGCGGCCGTTATTCACAATGACAGGTTCGATTCCAAGTTCATGAAGCTGCATTGCTATCACACTTTGGTTAATGGGATTATCTTCTGCGACCAGTACCGTGCCGAGAACCCAAGAAACCACTTCTTGATTTACGTCACTAAGCTTGGTTTCTTGCTGCGTTTGGCTGAGCAAATTGAACAATGTATCTGGATATTGAATCTCTCTTAGCGTAAGACTGCCAAGTACCCTTTGTTCGTCACGCAGCATTAGGCCATTAAAACTGGCATCGCTGTCGTGTATAGGGTGAAGGTTCGCCACCATTGTTTTTAACGTCGCTGGACGCATTTTCCACGCGTCACACCACTGGCGAATATTAAGTGGTAAGCTCTCGCTATACGTCCAGTTCAAACAAACGTCTGGCTCAGAGTCGCAATGCTCAATTGGCAGTTTGACGGTAATCGTCGTGCCCAAGCCAAATTGTGAATCGATGCAGAGCACGCCGCCCATGCAGTCGATCAATCGGTCAACAATGCTCAGCCCCAATCCAGTACCGCCATATTTACGCGTAATAGTGTCATCCGCTTGAACAAAAGGATTGAGAATGCCTTCGAGTTGGTCATCCGTCATGCCGATACCTGAATCCGCCACTTTCAAAATAAGCTGCTTTTCATGAAGAATGACACTGATTCCAACTTCTCCTTCGGCAGTGAATTTCATCGCATTGGAGAGTAGATTGGTGGTAATTTGCACCAATCGCAGCGCGTCGATTTCAATGAAAGCATTCGAAAATGGTTTGATTGTCACTTTGTAATCCAAACCTTTCGCAAGCGCTCGTGGTTCAAAGCTTCGAAACACATCGCACAAGGTTTTAAGCAAGTCGGTCTTAACTGGGGCGACGGTTAAGTGCCCTGCCTCTAATTTTGAATAATCCAGTACTTCGTCTACTAGCGTATTCAAATGATTGAGCGAGCGTATGGCTTGGGCAATTAACTCGCGATTTGAATCTGCCGTCACTTGGCGATTTAGCAAATCGAGGATGCCGTGTGCTGCCGACAATGGCGTTCTTAATTCGTGACTCATGGTTGCCAAAAAGTTTTCGCGCGCACGTACCGCGGTTTGCGCTTCTTTTTGCGCATCGATTAACGCCTGCTCACGTTCTTTTTGCTGGGTAATATCTTGAATAACAGTCAGTACAAACTTGTTCTTACCGCTAGGAGAAGCGATGACTTTGCGTTCTCGATATACATGTTTAATATCAAGTTCACAGCCCGACGAGGCAACCTCTTCTGAAATACGCTTTCCAGCGATAACAGTGGTCAGTTCATCAAAATTATTCACCAGAGGAGCGTGCGCAGAATCACTTTTCAACTTACATTGTTGGCACTGTTTACTGTTGTAGTTGGCACAATTGCTCATCTCCATATGGTTATTTTCACTATGGATAAAAACCAAGCTATTGATCTCTTTGATGATGTCCATCAGCCATTGCTTTTCCGCTTCCTCATTGTCAGCATTAAATTCGGCTAACCTCACTTTAAGTCGCATGTGAGCTAAGATGAAATACGCCGCAATTAACATGAGACAGAATATGAATGAACCAGCAACAACAAATGTAGCGATCTGCTCCGCGTCATAGCCATAAGTCAGTTTGAAGCTTCGGTGAGAACGCAGCAGTTTTTCGATCTCGTTAGAATCAATGGTTTCGATGATGCTGTTCAACATGTGTTGAAGTTGTGTATTGTGGTTTGCAACCGCAAATGCATTAGAGAACGTCAAAACGTCCTCCGCATTGATCACCAAGCCATCGACTTGATCTTGTGCAATCATGTTGTGAACCATGTCGTCAGGAATGTAAGCCACATCCAAAACGCCCGATTTCAAATCGGTAAGCAGCTTTTTCAAATCATCATAATGATCAACTTGGCCTTGCTGCCAAGTGCCCAAATGAACTAACCCTTGCTTTTTCAAAGTGAGCAGAATACCCGCTTCTTTCAGTGCAGATTTATCGCGCTTGCTCTGCTCCGCTTGGATAGCCACGTAATTACTGTGCATGAATGGTTTAGTGAACAACCAATCTGACTTAGGTAGCTCACCCACATAAGAGATGGGGACTATATCGGCATCAAATGCCGTTAATCCATTTGAAAGGCTCGACGTCGGCTTCACATACTTAAAGCTCAAGCCAGTACGAGACTGCAATAAGTCGACAAAATCTGGAAAGAAGCCATCTAACTCGCCCGTTTGCGAGTCTCGGTAGAGAAACGGATAAGCTTCGTCACTGCTGCTGTAAGTTATCACTAGTTTGTTTTGATGATTACGTCGGTAATCTACCAATAACTTATCACTGATATGGTAAGGATTTTTCGAGGCGACGGAGCGAATGTTTTTTCCATTTTGCTCCCACTGAAGGATTTTGTTGATGTCATCGATCAGACTCTGTTTGTCCAACGAAGCGATAAAACTCACCTCTTCGTTTTTCAACCAACTGGGAATATCGACAACCCCTTTTACAATGTCATTCAAATCCAAATATTGGGTAATACCAACATAAGTGTAAATCAGAGCGTTCGCTTTACCTCGCTTAACTTCATTAAACGCCTCTAAACGTGTTTTAACATAATGTATCTTATCGATACCACGTTCAGTGAGGTTGTCACAATACACACTGCCCTCAACACACACCCATTTAAGATCACGCGCATCACTATCTCGGTAAGTGGCATTCCGATACCAAACAGCGATAGTGCTCGAAAAGAAAGGCATCGAAAACAAGAAACGCTTTTCTCTTGCTGCTGTTTTACTAAATCCAACCGCACCATCAATCTTCTTGCTTTCGACATCCGCAAGTAAAGACGGAATATGCTTGTAAGTCCGAAGTTCTAACTCATAATCCAAAGCTTTAGTAATGTTAGACAAATACTCAAGACTAATTCCGTACGAAGGACCAACGCTACCGTCAAACGAGTCTTTAGCTTCGTCTTGCGCAATAACACCAACGATGACCTTCGGTTTAGGACTCTGTTTGGCAGTTGAGCAAAAAGAACTCGCTAAAAAAATTAAGGCGACGGACGATACCGTAATACTTCTAAGAATACTGAGCATGACTGCTTCCTCTGAATGGAAGCTCAGACTAGTTTTTGTCAGATAAAAGTCAAACTTCGCTCAATAGCGAAATAAAAATAAAGCTTTGATATAAAATCAAAAAACCAAAATCCGTCAGAACAATCTGACAACACAATCCACCTTTGACTACACAGCGTTTGCGTTCGGTCTCTCACCCAGACGGATATTCACTGCGAGTCGGTATATATAAGAGATGTGTGCTTTTAGGTTTGCACGCCATAGCTTTTTACTTTCATCTTGAATGATTCATCATCATTCCATGATAAACTGACGTATTAACATGAAAGAAAGCTCAACTCCGCGGTTTCGAGCAGCTTGAAGTAAACACAGTTTTAGAAAATGCATTCTAGTATTGTATTACTCAAGACTCACATTGCTACTTTTACAACCGCTGGAGCATTAGAAAAATTAAGGTATTAAATTCAAATGGTTAATAACTCAATCCAGTGGTTTCCTGGCCACATGCACAAAGCACGTAAAGAGATCGAAGAAGCAATCCCTCAAGTGGATGTGATCATCGAAGTACTGGATGCTCGTATTCCTTTCAGTAGTGAAAACCCTTTGATTTCTCAAATCCGTGGTGACAAACCTGTCGTTAAAGTTTTGAACAAACGTGATTTGGCCGATCCAGAATTAACTCAACTGTGGATTGAGCACTTGGAGCAAGAGCAACATGTAAAAGCAATGGCGATCACGACTTCTGAACCACAAGAAGTGCATCGAATCATGGAGCTTTGCCGCAAACTTGCCCCACACCGAGAAGAAATTGGTAAAAACATTCGCACCATGATCATGGGCATCCCAAACGTTGGAAAGTCGACGATCATTAACACCCTCGCAGGTCGAACAATCGCTGTAACAGGTAACCAACCCGCGGTTACACGTCGTCAACAACGTATCAACCTGCAAAATGGCATCGTATTATCTGATACTCCAGGAATTTTATGGCCAAAAGTGGAAAATCCACACAGTGGCTTCCGCCTTGCGGCTACCGGCGCGGTAAAAGATACAGCGATGGAATATGACGAAGTCGCATTCTATACCATTGAATACCTAGCAGCTCATTATGCAGACAAGCTTAAAGAGCGTTATCAAATTGAAGAGCTTCCAGAATCAGATATCGAGATCATGGAAGAAATTGGTCGTCGCCGCGGTGCACTACGTGCAGGTGGACGTGTTGACTTGCACAAAGTATCAGAGATCTTATTGCACGAACTTCGTCAAGGCACTTTGGGCCAAATTACATTAGAACGCCCAGAAATGATCACTCAAGAGCTGATTGAAGTCGAGATTGAGACCGCCCGTAAAGAAGAAGAAAAAGCGAAGCGTAAAGAAGAGCGTCGTAAGCGCTATTTACGTAATAAGCGATAAGCTTGTCTCTTATCTACTCATGTTTCAAGGCGCGATTTTCGCGCCTTTTTTGTTATCTAATGCGCCCATTTTTTTCACTTTTCAAACTTTATATTCCTCATCCAAAATCCCAGATATGAAGCACGAAAAAACACCGCAAAATCGCCGTATAAACTTTAAGCACAAACTAGTTTAGACCCCGGGCCCCTATAGAGTTACAGCCACCATCCAACCCTCAAATGTCGAGTTTGCAAGGGTCTGCAAACTTATGCAACCTGGTTAGTGACACTCTCCCCAAAATCCGCAATATGAATAAGTGTCAGCGCTGGCGTTTTTCCATATGAAGAAGAGATTTATTATGAGTGAAACTATACAAAGCAAACCACTTCCCTCCTTTATCGAGGAACGCCTAGATTTTTATATTCAAGATCTAATCGAACCGAATGAGAACAAAAAACACCTTGTTCTTGGTAAACGCCCACCGTGTAATGCCGTTGTCCTGCAAAGCAATGATTACCTTGCACTGTCTCATAATAAGGAGATTCAAAACGCGCATCGTGATGCGATTTCCCAGCACGATGACAACGTCGTGATGTCCGCGATTTTCTTACAAGACGATGAATCGAAACCTGTATTTGAAACGCAACTAGCCAGTTTCGTTGGTATGCCTAGTTGTCTACTTTCTCAATCTGGTTGGGCTGCGAATGTCGGTTTATTGCAGACTATTTGTGCACCGAACATACCTGTGTACATTGATTTCTTTGCACATATGTCTTTGTGGGAAGGCGCACGTATTGCCGGAGCACAAATTCATCCGTTCATGCATAACAACACCAGTCACCTAAGAAAACAGATTTCACGTCACGGTTCAGGGATCATTGTTGTGGATTCGGTTTACAGCACTATCGGAACCATCGCTCCTCTACGTGATATCTACGAAATAGCACAGGAGTTTGACTGCGGCCTGGTTGTAGATGAATCACACTCTTTAGGTACACACGGTCCACAAGGTGCGGGGATACTGCAGGGTCTTGGCTTAACTCATAAGGTAGATTTTATTACCGTTAGTCTTGCCAAGACATTTGCTTATCGTGCTGGCGCGATTTTAGGCCCAGAAAAACTGGCGAAGACGCTTCCATTTGTGGCGTACCCTGCAATATTTAGTTCTACCGTATTACCGCAAGAGATCATTCGGCTAGAGAAAACACTGGACGTCATAAGAAAATCAGATGATAAGCGAGATATTCTGTTTGAAAGAGCCAAGTCTTTAGCCGTTGGTTTAAAACGCATTGGATTTACTATTCGCAGTGAATCACAAATTATCGCATTAGAATGTGGTAACGAGAGAAACACTGAGCGAGTCCGCGACTTTCTCGAAGAGCGAAATGTTTACGGCGCAGTGTTTTGCCGCCCTGCAACTGGAAGGAACAAAAACATCATCCGTTTTTCAGTCAATGCAGACATGACAGCTGCTGAAGTTGATCATGTACTCACTGTCTGCCAACAAGCATTTGCACACCCTGACTTAGAGTTTGTGTAAGTTAGTGTGTAGATAAAACTAAAGAGCTCAACAGTTTTGCTGAGCTCTTTATTCGTGTTATTCGTTGTGAGCAACTCGCCTCAAGAAAACAAGTCGCGAATGATTAGATCCAGTTTGCGATTTTATCGAACAAACGATTTTTATCCGCCGGTTTTACGATGAAGTCAGACATACCCGAAGACCCAATTTTGTCCAACGTGACAGGTGAACTATCCCCTGTATGCGCAATAATAGGTACCGACGCATAGTTTTTATCCGAGCTTCGAATTCGCCTAGACGCTTCTACACCATCCATAATTGGCATTTCGATATCCATCAGAATGAGATCAACATCTTCTTGCTCTAGTGTATCCAGAGCCTGCTGCCCGTCTTCTTTCTGAATCACTTCAAAGCCTTGCTTTTCAAGTAACATTGCCGTGAATTTACGCAAAGATTCATTATCATCCACGACCATAATTGTGCGCTTATTTGAATTATCTAACGTCACCGAGGCCGTTGGTGTCGATACATAGCTTGAATCATATAAGAGACGCTCAATAGTTGGTTTAGTATTCAATAACCAGGCTTGCGTTTCGATCCAAATAGGTTCATATGCAGCCTTACGTGCTCTCTGAGTCGGATGATGCTCAAAAAGATAAACTATGCGTGCTTCAGTGAAAGACAAGAGAGATTCTAATCTATCCAATTGGTTTGCTCTTGGATCTAAGCTCTCAAGATCGATAAAAATCAGATCGAATTCGAACTCGTACTCTTTCTTTTTGAGTACTTGGTTGGCATCTAAAATCGTCGAGTCAAAGCCCATAAAACGGCTAATATCTGTTACTTTAGACACCAAGATATCTTGGCTAGTCACCGTTAGAATGGTTTTGAGTTTAGTCAGATCGTTTTTGATTTCAGTAACGGTATCAGATGTCGTTAGTGGGAAAGTTAACGTAAATTGAGACCACTCCCCTAACTGAGATTGACACTCAATGTTCCCCCCAAATGAACGCATGACTTTTTTACAAAACGGTAGACCCAAACCATAACTTCCTGATTTGCCAGTGGTGTAAAAGTCTTGAAAGATATTGCGTAGAACATCAGGAGCAATGCCAGCACCATTATCGGTTACAACAATTTGATTAAAGCGTTCTGAACTTATCATGGATACATGTATGTGAAAATCTTCAGATTTACGGTGATGGAAGGCATTCTTGAAGAGGTTATACATAACGTATTTAAGTAATGTATCACTACCTAGAAACTCAAACTCACTTCTCGCATCCAGCGATATGGCAAATCGATCAGTGGCACGTTTATAACTGAAGCTTTCAATTGCCCGTTCAACGACCGAGTGAACTGAATATTTTTTGAAGCTAGAACGAGAAACTCGATTTTCATCAATCGAAGTTAGCAATAAATCGATGGTTTCATTACCCGATTGGATAATGTTCATTGCATCCTGACTCACTTCACGTAATAAGGTGACATCCTCTACACTCATGACGTACTGCTCTTTTCCTGCCTCTTTCATGTTGGGCAAGATCGACTGGATAATATCTATTGAAGTGCAAAGCCCACTCAACGGGTTACGCATTTCATGTGCGATCCCTGCCCCGAATGATTTTGCCAGCGAGACTTTCGCTTCATGTTCAACTTGGTTACGAAAATAGAACAAATTACCGAAGACATAAATAAACAGAAAGATTGGCACATGAGTCCAATCCATGGTCAAGTCAAGATGGAACCCTTTTGCAACCCAAGCGAAGAATGTTGCTAAACCTATCCCAGCAAAGGTTTGAGCAAACATGACCCTAGTAACATGAACCAGTAAAATGTGTAAGAAAATTGCAGACATAAACGACATAACCCATACATTGGACCAGTCATTCATCAGTAACATATAAAAAAAGAAAAACGGTAAGCACAGCGTTATCGTCACTTGGTAGTAAATAGGAACATAATCTCTCCAAGTCGATGATAAGCGGTTTCTAAAAATGATGCCGAAAAACAATAACGAGCAAAACAATCTAAGAGGTAAATTTTCATAAGCCTGTGGAAAGGCAAACTCCCAGACAAAGTAGTACAGCGGAAAGCCAAGAAACCCCATCCAGCCAACGAGAGTTAGGTTTGGTTCTGCATATTGATAAACCTTACGTATCGAGTCCATATAATCTGTTTTGCTTACTCCGCCTGACGCACAATAGTGTGATTTTGATTCACTTTTATCGTTTTATTATTAACTAATTATATATTAATCATCATTTATAAGCAGCGCGAAATGACGTAAACAGCTCGCAATACTTATCTTTAGTTTCAATCTTTTAAGACAGCTACACTTGATTTACAACCAAATAAACAAAGTTGCATATAGTTTAGTGCAATTTTGCGATAATCGCTCTGTATCCAATTGGATGTTAATCTCATTTTGTTCCAGAAACTTAAGTCGCGCCTTTGGCACGGCTTTCCAACGATTTAAAAACAGCACTCACCGCATATACCGCGGTGACAAACAATTGGCTTGGGGTGTGTCATGAATTCTTTCCGGATAAAAAATGTCATTTTTGATGTAGGTAATGTATTGGTACGCTGGTCTCCAGTAGAAATCGTTCGCTTAACATTTGGTGGTTCCGTAGAGTCAGAGAAAATGGCTCAGATGCTATTTTCATCACAAATCTGGAAAGATTTAAATAAAGGGACGATCTCCGAAAGGGAAGCAAAACAGCGTTATCAACGTGAACACCAAGTAACGACGGAAGAAATGGACCGCTTCTTTTATTATGTAAAACACACTCAAATACTACTTTACGGCAGTATAGAGCTGTTAAAACGAGTAAAAAGTGCCGGATATGGCGTATATGCGCTCACAGACAACATCAACGAAATTGTGGAACATCTTCGTACTACCTATGAGTTTTGGCCACTGTTTGATGGAGCAATCATCTCTTCTGAAGTTCAATTACTAAAACCACAAGCGGAGATCTACCAAACTCTACTTTCAAAGTATCAGCTTAACCCCGAAGAGACAGTATTTATTGATGACATGCCTTACAATGTTGAAGGTGCCCGAGCAGTTGGAATGGCTGCTATTCAGTTTGAAAATGCTCAGCAATGTGAGCTCGAACTAAAAGCCATGGGGGTTAACTTCTAGAAAGCTTGTAATAAAACATAACGTTAGGGTGCATAAACAAAAAAGAGCAGTGTTGAGACTGCTCTTATCTAATGTTTTAGAACGCTAGGTTAGGAGTAAATCACGTTTTCCTCAATCCCACTAACTAATGACTGGGCGTTCTTCCAACGGAATACTTTTTCTAACACCTCTTTGCCATCAGGTGCGCGCCAAGTTCGCTCTTGATCCTCTTGTCCACCAATGTGGCGATAGAATTCAATCGCAGAAATGTTTTGCGACACAACTTCTAAATAAAGACCTGTGTCTTTAAAGTACTGCTGTTGCCATTCTGCGACAGCAAGTAATAGCTGCTTACCAATCCCACGACCACGGTAACTGTCATCGACATGCAATGCGTCAATAAAGGTTCCACGCTCGAAATCATGGTTGCCGAACACACAAACAAAGCCAAGTAGCAAACCTCCCTCCTCTGCCAAGACAATGTGCTGATTGAATGGTGGGTTGGTCAAACGGGTTTGCCAAATCAGTAGTTTGTCGTCAATCGCTTCTTTCTCAAGATAGTTATCACTAAGAATGCCACGGTAATGACGCTTCCAGCTATCCGCATGAAGATGCGCAATGCGCTCGTAGTCCTTATATTCCGCTAATCGTAAATCCATTACGTATTCCTATTTTCTTACATTTTTGCTTCTTTATAGAGTCTCGGTATATTCCACCTTTATAACACTTGTTTCTTGGCAGATTTTATACACCTTAAGCCAGAGCTCATTTTTTAATACTACTCATTATTCAATTAAAAGCAAAATATCCCATCAAGTTCCTTAATCTACACCCAAAGGAATCATCACATTTGTCTAACTTTAATTTGACTTACATGTGTACGCTGATATTCTGGCGAACAGTTGTTAGCTCAAAGTTAGGGATACACCTGTGACTCAAAACAAACCACCTGTTATCTGGTTGAATACATTAATATTTTCTGCCAGTTTTGTTCTAACTTTTATTGTAATGCCTTGGTATGCATATCATTTTGGACTGGGTTGGGAACATCTAATTTGGGGAGTGATTGCATTTAGTTTTACTAACCTTTCTATTACAGCAGGCTATCATCGTCTCTGGAGCCACAAAACATACGAAGCTCATCCTATTTTGCGCGCCATTTTTGCGATTGGAGGAGCATTTTCTTTGCAAAATAGTGCATTACATTGGTCTTCTGATCATCGTGTGCATCACAAACATGTCGACAATAACGATAAAGATCCGTACTCAGCCAAGCGGGGGTTTTGGTATTCTCACATTGGGTGGATGTTACGTGATTACAATAAATCAAAGGAAAACGAATATACAAACTGCCGTGATCTAAAGCGCGACAAAATCGTCATGTGGCAGCATAAGTATTATGTTCCACTTGCCCTACTGACTAATATTGGTTTCCCAGTCATGCTCGGACTGATCTACGGTGATATCTGGGGGATGTTATTGGTCGTTGGTGCGGCTCGACTCTTTATGAGTCACCATACGACTTTTTTCATTAACTCCCTCGCACATATTTGGGGTAAGCAAACTTTCACAGACAAAAACACTGCTCGCGATAATGGTGTACTCGCCTTTTTCACATTTGGAGAGGGTTACCATAATTTCCATCATATTTTCGAGAATGACTATCGCAATGGCGTGTATTGGTGGCATTACGACCCAACGAAGTGGTTGATAAAGTCATGTTCTTGGCTAGGACTCACATCTAAGTTGCGCACAACGCCTACATTTAGAATTGAAAAAGCCCGTGCGAGTCAACTTTTGAAGAAAGCAAGAGAAAAGCTAGAATCGAAACCGAACACGCAAACAATCCTCGATCAGCTACAGCACGAGTTTGATACTCTAGTTCATCACATGCAGGAATACTACGAGATGCGCAAAGAAGTACTCGGTGCCAAAACTGCCAGTGTGGTAAAGAAATACGAATGTTCTGTAACAAAAATGAAGTATCAGCAAATTAAAGCAGAGTTCGAACGGCAGCAGCGTAGTTGGAACCTTATGGTTCGTCGATACGCATAGTTTATCCTCATTCTTACGATGACTTAGCTTCGCTTCGGCGAAGCTTTTTTGTTGTGAATAGTGTTTTCCAATAATTGCTTACTGAGTAAAGTCTTTTTCCTATTGTGAATCAATTCACTCTTTATTCATTCACTTTCCTAGTCATATTTTCCTTCCTATAAATAGCTTCAAACCAGCACATAACACTTAGAAAACCAAATTCCAACAATACAATCTAACGAAATTATTTATTAAATTATTATTTGTCTCAGATCATGCAAGCCCCATATTTGTCTCGTGCCACAGCTAAGAATTCTGTAAATTCCTTGTCATAAACTGAAACAGTTTCTTTCTTTTTTACATAACATTCGGAGATCCCTATGTTAGAGCTCTTAATTGGCTTAGTGGTTACCATTGCGGTGGGTTACTTTATTGTCAAAGGCTATAAAGCTGCGGGCGTGTTACTGACAGCTGGTATTGCTTTACTTCTTATGACTGGCGTTTTGGGGCACGACGTGCTGCCGTCAAAAATCACCTCAACTGGTAACATGGTGACAGATGCGCTTGAATACGTGAAATACATGCTTCAATACCGCGGTGGCGGTCTTGGTATGCAAATCATGCTGCTTTGTGGTTTTGCGTCATACATGACTCATATCGGCGCGAACAACGTGGTAGTGAAACAGTTCTCTAAACCGCTTTCTGTCATCAAGTCTCCTTACGTCCTTTTGGTAGCGGCTTACATTGTGGCGTGTTTAATGTCTCTTGCGGTAAGTTCTGCAACAGGCCTTGGCGTACTATTAATGGCGACACTATTCCCAATGATGGTCGCGATGGGCATTTCTCGTCCAGCAGCCGTTGCAGTGTGTGCCTCTCCAGCGGCAATCATCCTTTCTCCTACTTCTGGTGATGTTGTTATCGCAGCAGAAAAGTCTGGTTTAGAGCTTGATGTGTTTGCGGTACAAACTGTGTTGCCTGTTTCTATTTGCGCAATCATCGTCATGGCAGCGGCAGCGTTCTTCTGGAACAAATACTTAGATAAGAAAGAAAATACGCCAATGGAAAAAATTGATGTATCAGAGATCAAAGCTGACGCACCAGCGTTTTATGCAGCTCTTCCATTTCTACCTATCATCGGCGTTTTCCTATTCAACGGTCGTACCATTCCAGGACTTAGTCTAGACATCTACACTATTGTGGTTGGTTCGATTTTCCTTGGATCTCTGATCCATTATGTTGTAAATAAGTTCGATGGTAAGAAATCACTAGAAGATTTAGATTCTTGTTACGCGGGCATGGCTGACGCGTTTAAAGGCGTTGTGATGCTTTTGGTTGCCGCAGGGGTTTTTGCACAAGGTCTGATGTCTATCGGCGCTATCGATAACCTACTTCATCTCGCAGACAATGCTGGTGCAGGCGGCGTTGCTTTAATGCTTATTCTAACTGCATTGACAGTTGCAGCAGCAATTGCAACGGGTTCGGGCAACGCGCCTTTCTATGCGTTCGTGGAGTTAGCACCATCTTTAGCTGCTAAAATGGGATTAAACCCTGCGTTCCTAATTATCCCGATGCTTCAAGCATCAAACCTAGGCCGTACTATCTCACCAGTATCTGGCGTAATCGTTGCGACATCAGGTATGGCAAACATCAGCCCGTTTGAGGTTGTAAAACGCACATCCGTTCCAGTTCTAGCAGGCCTTATCACGGTGATTATTGGTACTATGGTGCTTGTTCCAATGAGTGCCTAACGGTATTGCCACGATCAAACTAAAAGCAATATCCGAACAAAATTACGTTTAATTAAAAACGCCAGCAAATGTGCTGGCGTTTTTTTATTCTAATGTGATGATTTACGCTGACTTAAATCGGTCAGGAATCTTAGTGATGCTCTCTCTGTAGCTAAACCATAAGTAGGTAACGGCAAGCGAAAAGAATAAATATGAAAGTGCGAATACGATTGGAGACGTGATTAATTCCGCGGACATTCCCCACATCACACCGACTACGGTTATCGTCAACTTAGAAAGCATACCGCAAATGAGTAGGAATAAAGCAAGCTGTGGAAAGCGCGAGCTGCGAAATGCGAAGAAATAACAGCTCCATACCGCTAAAGAAGCAATGGATAAGCCCAACATAAATGAATGGATGTGGTCTGCTGATGCGATACCAGCGGATACCGAAGCCATGAGTAATAGGAACAGTTTCATAAGTCACCTCACAACAAATCTAAAAAGCATCCCTTCATAAATGAAAACTCATTTTTCACTATATTTTGCGCCTAAAATCAGCAATTACAAGTTACTTTTTTGCTCACTTAATGAACACAAAAGCTAATCAGCTTCAATTATTACAAAAGGTTAACAATTAAAAATTAAGAAACCCTTTGCATCTGATACTTACGACCGTCAGATGATAAATTCGCCATTTTTGTTACAGATGGTTAACATGGAAACATTTTGAAATTTTTTATTTGAAATGTGAACTGTGCACTCAACAGCGTAAAACCTCTCTGTCTTGACTCATCATTCGTTATTAGCGAACAAAAAATATCACTTTTTTACAACGTTCTTACTACATACAAAACCATGAATTCACATCCACTTTTAATGTTGCAAATTATTTTATCAGTAACCGTAAAAAGAGATTCCAATCACATATTTATTGGTTATAATCCGCGCTCATTGCGTTAAACGTTGAAAAACGCAAACTAATTTTGAGAAAAAACATCTTTAAACCAACCTTCTTTGCGGCATTGCCAATAAGAGGAAAAACTGAGAATAAAAATGAGCAAGATTGATAAAGCTATGCGCATCCTGTTAGCAGGGTTCTGTATCAACCTTTGTCTTGGCATCCTGTATGCTTGGAGTGTATTCAACAAGGCACTGGTAACTGAATCAGGCTGGAGTGCTGCAGAAGCTTCTGCACCTTACGCAACTGCAACCATCACTTTCTCTATCTGTCTTCTTATTGCAGGTATTCTTCAAGACCGCATGGGCCCTCGAATGATCCTTATCCTAGGTACTGTTCTTACAGGTCTGGGCATGATCGCTTCTGGCTTTGTGAACTCTCCACTCATGCTGAACATTACATTCGGCGTGATCACAGGTGCAGGTATCGGTTTTGGTTACGCATGCCTATCACCTTCTGCGATGAAGTGGTTCCACGCTTCGAAGAAAGGTATGGTTAACGGCATTATTGCGGCAGGTTTTGGTCTAGCGGCTATTTACCTTGCGCCAGTAACTTCTGCGCTAATAGACAGCATGGGCATTCAAACTAGCTTTATGGTTCTTGGTGTTGGTATCCTAGCGATTGCAGTTCCTCTTGCAGCAACCATCAACAACCCACCAGCAGACTACACACCTGCGGAGCCTAAAGTAAAAGAAGGCCAAGCACCTAAAGCGGTGAAAAAGTCAGATGACTTAACTTGGAAAGCAATGTTGAAAACGCCACAGTTCTACTCTCTATGGATCATGTACGCGTTTGCAGCTTCTGTTGGTCTAATGATCATTGGTAACATCACGACAATCGCAAGCGTTCAAGCAAACTTGCCAAACGCGGTTTACCTAGCGTCTATTCTTGCTGTATTTAACTCTGGCGGTCGTGTTGCCGCGGGTATGCTTGCAGATAAAATCGGCGGTGTTCGTACGCTTCTACTCGCGTTCGTTCTACAAGGCGTAAACATGGTGCTGTTCGCGACGTTCGACTCTGAGTTTACACTGATCATCGGTACAGCAATCGCAGCGGTAGGTTACGGCACACTTCTAGCGGTATTCCCTACTCTAACGGCTGAGTTCTACGGTCTGAAAAACTACGGCACTAACTACGGCGTGCTTTACACAGCATGGGGTATCGGTGGTGCAATCGGCGCAGCGGTTGTTGGTTTCTCGATGACAAATGGCGACGGCTACACCTTGGCTTACACAATTTCTTCAGCAATGATGGCAGTATGTATCGTACTAGCGTTCATCACTAAGCCATTGTCTGAAGCGAAAGTAGCACAGCTAAAAAACGCATAATTGCGAATTGATTTGATAGCGAAAAGGCTTAACCTATGGGTTAAGCCTTTTTTGTTATCGGTCGTTTATGGAAAGCCCTATCGAACTTGCACCAGACTACTATCTAGAGAACTTCTTCAAGCTGACTCATCACGCAATAACTTGGTACAGCGATTTACTGACCAAGGAAGAACACGCATGGCTTTGCTCGTTTGATTCTTTGAGCAAACACGCCCAGTGCCTTTTGGTGCGTTTATACAGCCGAAAGGGATGTTGGTTTCGAAGTGATAAGCTGAGTTATCAAGAAATACCTTCTATCAATGAAGCACTGGCAGAATTGAGTCAGCATGAGTTTGTAGCCCTTTCCCCACCCCTTTCTCATCAAGAGTTAGCGGCTAATTTACTGACCAAACCAGAAATCTCCGCGCTTTATCCCGAACTGCCGAAATCACTCAAGAAAGACGCCCTTGTCGAACATTTGAGTAATACGGAATTTGATCGTATAGAGCGGCTTGAGTTTACGATCGTCAAACTCAATTCTGCTCATATGATCGACGTGTTACTCACTCTGTTTTTTGCCAACACCCATCAAGACTTAAGTCAGTTTGTGCTTGATGACTTAGGTTTGCATCAGTTCGAGCAATATCAATTGAGTAAAGTGCGCCGTTTCTTTGATTCACGTGAGCAAATAGACCGCTTAATTGAACTGAGCCAGTTGGCCAACCTGTACTGGCAATTTGACCGAAAAGACAAAGCCAATCTCGACTTATTAATTGAGGCAATGCCTCAGCCCGTTAAACACCGTTACGTAGATCGTAAACGCGAGCACATGTTGAATGACATAGCACGTGATTACGAACGGCTTAATGATCTAGAGACCGCCCTATCTCTATTTGGCCAAACTCAACTCACACCGAGCCGAGAACGACGCGCACGTATCTATGACAAATTAAACCATGATGATTTATTTTGTGACATTGTCACAGATATGCTTAACTCACCGATCGATGTGTCTGAGCTCGAAGTTGCACAAAAACTTGAGCAACGGTTAAAACGAAAACAAGGCGAGAAAGTGCCAAGAGTGACGAAGCCAACCTGTACGGAATACTGCCTTGAACTGGATTTATCTCAACAGAGAGTCGAACTCGCCAGCAAAGCGTATTTTGAGTCCTTAGGCTGGACTGTATTTTACGCCGAAAATGCACTGCTTAATGCATTACTTGGTCTCACTTTTTGGGATGCGATTTTTGCTCCTATTGAAGGGGCATTCATTAACGCTTATCAACACCGTCCTTTAGATTTATATCACTCGGATTTTGTTACCAAGCGCCAAGCTTTGATAGACACCGCTTTTGCCGAACTAGAAGCGGGCAACACCCAGATGTTATTGACAAAATACGATGAGAAGTTTGGCATCAGTAATCCATTTGTACATTGGAATTTAATAAGTAAAGAGCTACTCGAAACAGCACTCAACACTATCCCAACCAATATGCTGATGGCGCTGTTCAAAATACAATTGAGCGACCTTAAGCTTTACCGTAATGGGATGCCGGATCTCATTGCTTTTAAAGAAAACGAGTTCGAGTGGATTGAAGTGAAAGGCCCTGGCGATAAACTCCAGGATAACCAATGGCGTTGGATCAAAGAGTTTACTCGCCTTAATGTCCCGTTTGCGGTGTGTTACGTCGCAGCAACTTAACTTACTCTATATAAAGAGCTTGGTGTTTGTTCACTCAAACCGCCCCTCGGTTATCGCCCCTTGCTCTTTTTTCTAAACATTTTTTCGTTTCTTCACGATCGCTTCACGATCGCTTCACGCTTCTTCACACAAAATGCGCTTCTACTCACTAAGTTGATTTGAAGAGGCAAAATAAAATGAACAAAACACTTCTTGCGTTACTTGTTACCTGCTCAGTTTCGGTATCTGCGGCTCCTTATGTAGGTCTGGAATATGGACTAGGCACCACTGACCATGATTTGGAACCTCACTTTTCAACTGACAACGTAACACTCAACCCTGAGCTTGAAGACGGTATTTTCTCAGGCTTTGTCGGTTACGCATTTAATGACAACTGGGCATTGGAACTAGGTTACAGCTAGTTTGACCTTGATGATAGTCGTTCAAAAAACCTAGGTATCAAGTCAATCGATGGCAAAGATTACCATCATGAAATGGATTGGGATGCGTCAATCAAAGCCAAGCAAGTGTCGTTGGCTCCTGTGTTTAACTATGCATTAAATGATAAATGGACAACAAAATTCAAAGCGGGTCTAACTTACACGGAATACAACGCCAAGGTTTCTAAACATCAAGAATACGAACTTGTCACGAACGACGATGTGGAAATGACCAACACGCTTTTCCATAGCGCGGAGAAAAACAACGAGCTAGGCGCAATGTTCTCAGTGGGTGCGGAACACAGAATTTTCCCGCAGCTCACCATAGGTGTAAACGCAAAATATCAACTAGACCGATACGCGAACACTGCATCCTTTAACGTAGGCACAACTTATTACTTCTAATATCAGGAGAGGATAATGAAAAGAGTATTGTTAACATCCATGCTTGCCCTACTTTCAAGCTCGGCTTTCGCCGCATTTAATGGCCCAGAAGTCAGTGCAATCAATACGGTGAAAGAGGCGCGCAACGCAACCGACGACAGCGCTGTAGTGCTAACCGGGCATATTGTTCAATCATTTGGTAACGAGACTTACTTGTTCAAAGACAACACTGGTGAAATCGAAGTAGAGATCGACAACGAAGATTGGATGGGTCAAGAAGTGACACCAAAAGATACCGTAATGATTCGAGGAGAGGTTGACTCAGATTGGACAACTACGCAGATAGACGTTGAGACCATTCAAAAACGTTAAGAAGTTGACGATACCTCAACACAAGCAACACAGCCACATTTTAGTGGCTGTGTTAAGCAATAATCATGGAGAACGCTCGTTTAGCTAGTCAAGCAAGGACAATCTTGCGGTACGACTAATCGTATACTCTTAGGCTGAACATCAAATCTAATGGTTCTCGAATGATAGGGTTCTCCATCTAAATTAAGAGGTAATGGATTCGGGAAGTCTATCTCCAACCAGCTTGCTCTTGTGTACTTCACAAACTCTCCTTTCTCACTCGGGTTATTGATCTCGTCGATTACTTTAGGCAGCTCATGAGGTAAAAATGGGCGCACCAATGTTAGATCCATCAGCCCATCATTAATCATCGCTTTTGGAGCTAACTCTTGCCCACCTCCAGCAAGGCGCCCATTACAAAACGCACCGAGCAACATTTCTCCCTGATACGCACCACCTTCAATCGTTATTGTTCCGTCATATGGTTTAAAGCCAAGTGCTTTTACAACACCAGTTAGCGTGTAAGCTCCACCGCCAAGAAAGTTTTTGAGTTCAACAGGCGTTTCTGCTGTAACTTCTGCGCCAAACCCTGCTGTTGCCACGTTAATAAAGCAGCGATCGTTCGCTTTGACGCAATCGACCAAAGCGGACTGCCCCTCAACAGCAAGAGATAAAGACGCCTTAATGGAATTAGGTACTTGAATAGCGGTAGCAAAGTCATTGGCGGTACCAAGGGGAATAATGGCTAACTCAGGGCGTTTTTCTTCGTCAATTTGAATAACCGCAGAAGCCGCCTCATTGACGGTTCCATCGCCTCCAGCGACAACAATACGTTCAATGCCTTCATCAACCGCTTCTTTCACTAGCCGCGGCATGTCTTGAGATTCCCACGTCACACGCACCTGTACGTCGATGCCTTTTTCTCTCATTTTCATGATTGCATCTCTTAACTCTGGATTCCCAGCTTTTTTTCCGTTAAGGATGGCACGTATTGTCTTTTTCATTGCACTTCCTATTGGTTGATGACTTTTCCTGCTTGCTTAATCTGTGAACGCAACCATTGATGGGCGCTGTCGTTTGTGCGACTAGGATGCCAGATTGTGCAAAGCTCATACATTTGTTCATCAAATGGCATTGATAAAGATTTAACATGATAGGTGTTATTGAACAAGTTGATCATCGACTCTGGCATTAAACCAATGTATTCACTACCACAAATAATTGGGAGCATTTCTAGTACGCCTGAGGCTCGATACTTAATCTTTCTCTTATCCAAGTCGACAATGTCATCGGCGTTTAACAAGCTCTTACGACTCTGCCACTGCGAAACCACTACGTGTTCTTCTTCAAAAAATTGTTCAGCCGTAATCTCATCATTCAGGCGTGGATGCGCTTCGCTACATACCACCACCAAACGCTCCGTAAGTACAGTTTCCAGTTTTAACACCGTTCTTGCTCTTGGTGTGATATCAATGATCAAATCGTAGCGTTGTAACCGCAGATCACTTTCAAAGTCTTCCGTAAAAAGCGGATGTACTTCTAATGCAACATTTGGCGCCGACACACGGATTTGTTTCATGACTTGAGGTAGCAACTCAAAGCTTGCAACGGACACACAGGCAATAGAAAACACTCTATTCGACACTTTAGGGTCAAACTCTCTAGAGGCTGATAATGTCGAAGTGAAATTTTGTACTGAAGCAAGAAGAGCAGGATAAATATCCATCGCGAACGAGGTTGGTTCGACACCTTTAACGCAACGATGAAACAATGGATCATCGTAGATATCACGTAGCCTTGATAGAGCTTTACTCACCGCAGGTTGGGTGATGTTTAAACGCGCCGCCGCCCGAGACAAGTTACGCTCTTCATAGATGGCAGTGAAAATAGGAATAAGATTAAGGTCAGTCGGTTTCATGCTATTAAATTTTCGAAAGTCATTTTCTCTATCTTATCTCTAACAACATGATTTTTCGCGTAACAACGTATAAAAAATGAGCGGGATGGCTTATTTTAATGAGTTTTAACTCAATTTTGACGCACTTCATTCACCACATAAACTGGCATCACTGTGCAACATAAAGCTTGGATTAGGCTTTGCCTAAGTAAGGGGTAAGAAACTCGCAGACTTCCTCTCCACATAAACCCGTTTCTACCTCTATACCTGCTTGTTTTAGAATCTCGATACCTCGACCACTGTTGCGTGGGTCGGGGTCCAATATGGCTACGACGACTTTGCTTATGCCGGATTTGACTAATGTCACCGCGCAAGCTGGCGTGCGACCAACAAACGAACACGGTTCCAGCGTAACGTATGCCGTCACCGATTCTAACGAGCCTTGATACGCATTCAGCGCTTCCACTTCCGCGTGATTGCCACCAATCGCTTGAGTATGACCTTCAGAAACGATTTGATTGTCTTTCACTAACACGCAGCCAACCGGCGGGTTGGGTTGACATTCAGGAAGCGCATTTTGGGACACTTCCAATGCGCGGCGCATAAACTCTTGGCTCATTTGAACTCTATTCTCTAATAAAAACGAGGCGCTATATTAGCGCCCCGTTTTATTCATTGCCATCTCTTCCAATGACTTTGTCCAGTTCTGGTAACGCTCGCGGAATACGGAATTTAAAGCGTTTTTGTTTGGTCTGGATTTTGCGCCACATCGACTTCAGTAAATGAGCGCTATTTTCACCATTTTGCATTCCCGACGCACTTTTTTGCCACGATTCACTCGTATCGGCTTTGGTCATTTCTAGCTCGGCCGTATTTAAACGCAATTGTTTGTACAATATGGTCCTTGCTTCAGACCAACGTTTAGCCTTTAACAAACGGTGGAACGTCAACCATGCTGGTGTTGGTCTGTTGCGGTAGTAACGTTTAATGGCTACCGATGAAATAATCACAAAACCCAGCAACATAAGCGTGGAAACAATCCATTCAAAGTACGTTCTGATGAAGGACTTCAACGTGTGCTTCGCGGCAAAAGTTTTGCCCTCTAACATCACCGTTTCCACTTGCTGAGTCTTACTGTTCCACCAACGGAACTCATAATCCGGCAGGGTTAATTCACCACCTTGTTGAATCACGTACACGCTCTCTTCTGTGCGTGTTGACTGGTAATCACCACGTGTTTGCGTATCTGTCAAACGGTGGGGTTGAGGATACGCTTGATAACGGGTTGTTGATTCTCCTTTCAACAAGTCTGGTAGCAATACAGATAGTGAATCTTGAGCCGAAATGGTGATTTTACGCGTGATTGCATCCCCAACTTTGAGTGACTCAGTGGAGGTATCCCACTCTTGCTTTACCTCTACATCTGTTGCAGCAAACCAAGGTGTCTCACCACTCAGCAGGCCCGATGGCAAGACGGTTTTGAACTTAATCGACTGCGTGTAAAGTGTGCCTGATATCTTCTCGCCGTCCGGCGCAGACACCTGAACGCCCACTGCGACAGGTGGAACCACAAAATCACCAGAAGCTTGAGGATACAAAGTCACTTCCCAGCGTTGACGCGACCAAGTTTGCCCCTCTTTTTGCTCAGTAAAGTTGGTTGCTAGTTGATTACGCTGTTTGGCGATAACATTGGGTATTTCAATATTGCCAATTCTCGTACCACCCGTAAACCAACGCGGCGTTGCCACTTCGATGGTTAAAATAACTTGCTCATTGACGCTAAAACTTGGTGTTTTACGCTTCTCTCCAGCCGTTGGTTGTTTACCAACCCACGCTTGTAACTCAACTCCATGCTTTCGTTGAACGTCACGAATATCTTGAGCCAACACACTACTGCTCAGGAGGAAGCCGAAACAGATAACTAACCACAAGGGTAAAGCAAAGTGCGTAAAACGGTGGCTTTTCATCATTGCACCGCCTCCTCTGTATTTTCGTTCGCAGTAGAGGTTGATTCTCCGGTTTCTATTGAACGCAATTGAATCTGAAACTTCGCATTTAAGAAGTATTTAGGATCCGCTTCGACTCGCTTTAACCATTTGTCGGCTAATTCTTGGCTACCTAAGATGTCGTCTGCACTTAACGTCTCTTTAATCATCAACTCCGCTGACGTTTTTTCATCCGCCCCTTCTGCGGTTTGAGGGTTATCGCCTAGCTCGGTTGATGCTTCTTGCTCCGTTCCTGCCTGACTCTCACTCATCCGGTTGATGTCCTCTACAATACCACCAATCACTTTCAAGTTATGCTCAACATCCGGTCTTAGCCTCTCGCTCAACGTTGGCTTGTTGGCTAGGGATTTTAACAAGTCACGTGCAGCCAAATATTCACGCTGACGCGCCAATGCACTCGCCGCATTATAAAGACCGTAATCTCGAACCTCTTCGGACGGGTCGTTTTGCATTTCCAAAAACGCGCTGTGCGCGAGCTCAAACTCGCTAGCGTAGTAGTACGCCGTGCCTTTGCGTAATGGATCGACAAAGTGTTTTGCAGCTTCTAAATACGCTTGTTGGTTGAACAAACGCTGTCCTTGTTGGTCTGGCGTCAGCCACAAATCCCACCACCATTGCGCCACCTTGTCGAAGGTCGTCACTTTTTGCACAACTTGTGGCTGCTCGGCTTTAACAGAAATGTTCTCCGCCATTGCACTGGTCGGCATCAACAGTGTACCGCTCATCATTACAATCACGCACCACTGCACTAACCACCCTTTTCTAAACCACAGCATCATGATCAACGCGATTGGAAACAGAAGTTGATAACCCATGTCTTTCCAAGGCATTGAAGATTCGCCATTAAGCTGCATATTGCGCTCAACGTATCGGTTCAGTTGCTCGATATCACTATTATCGACAGTCACTTCCACCAATCGACCGTTAGTCTGACTAGCCAGTTTTTGTAGAGAATCCAAATCCATTGGGTTGTTACTCACAATGTCAGCATTCCCTGCCGCAAGAATTAACAGTTGATAAGGTTTGCCCGAGAAATACGCTTGGTATTGCTCAATCGTGGCTGGATTAACGCCATCACTCACCAACAGAACGGTGGAGCCTGGTTGACCTTGCAATTGTTGATCAATTAACGGCAAGGCTTTTTCGGCAAGCTTACCTTGCACGGGCATAATTTCTGGCGTAATGGCCGCCAAAAATGGGTCAAATACTTTGCTGTCTTGAGTTATAGGCATTGCGACATGAGCACTGCCCGCGAACACGACTAAACCCGTTTTTCCGCCTTTTCGCACGGCTAGCAAATCGCGTACTTTCTGTTTGGAACGCTCAAGGCGGCTTGGTGGGAGATCTTTTTGCAGCATCGAGTCGCTGTTATCAAGCACCACAAGCATAGAGGCTTTATCTTCGCCAAAGGGAGAAGGTTCTCGTTGCCACGTTGGGCCTGCACAAATCACAATGGCGATGAACACAATTAGCATCAAGAGCTTAAGCGGCAGTTGCTTACGCCAGCCTCGCTCACCTATCGTCAAAGCATTGCGTAAATGTTCGGGCAGAATATCCTTCCAGCTTGGCTCGCTTTCTTCTCGCCAGCGTAACCACACCAAGAAAAACATGGGGATCAAAGCCAGTAACCACAGTGGTCGAATAAAATGAAACTGCGTAAAGAATTGCGTCCAACTAAGAGAATCAAACATCGCTCTCTCCTAATGATGATCGTGTAACAGCCCTTCTTTTAAGTGTTGCGACGCTGAACGCGAGCAAATGCATGATGACCACTAACGCCATCAAGTAATGGTGAAGGCTTTGTTTTGGGCGGTATGTGGTGCTTTCGTAAAGTTGAGGTTCCAGTTTGCCAATTTCGTCGTAGGCAGCCGATAGTTCATCACGGTTGAGTGCTTCAAACGCTTCACCGCCGGATTCTTTCGCAATGCGATGAATCGTGTCCATATCCAACGCGGTTTCACCTATCGTTTCCGGATCGCCCATCGCCATGACGTGTACTCTCACGCCTTTGGCTTTCGCAACTTTCGCCGCATCAATCGGTTCAACAAAACTGCCCGTGTCGTTACCATCGGTTAATACAATCGCGACTTTTTCACGGTTTTGGTCTTGTTCTAAAGCACTACGCGACTTATCGCTTTGCTCAAAAACTTTAATCGCTAAGCCAATCGCATCACCAAGATGGGTACTCTGCCCTGCCATTGCCACATCGGTTTGGTTAAGCAGTTCGAGCCACACTTTTTGGTCTGCGGTAAATGGCGTTTGCACGAAAGCAGCATCACCAAAAAGCACCAAGCCTAATCGGTCACCTTTACGAGACTGAACAAACTCCGACAGCACTTCTTTTGCCGCATCAAGACGAGAAATTTTTTCGCCTGTACGTGAGGTGAAATCTGGCTCGGCCATGGAGCCCGAAAGATCCACCACCACCATCACATCGCGGCCTAAACTCTCGCGAACTTGAGGCTCGCCTAACACGGTGGGTTTTGCCATCGCACACACCACCAAAAGCCATGAAAGAATTAACGTTGCTCGTTGCCACCAACTCGGGGTCAACTGGCTTGCACCTTCTGATGGCGTCTCGCCAATCGCTTCCACCAGCTGACTAAAAAACGGCACTTTGATCGCCATTTGCTTAGTGCGATATGCAGGCACCAAGTAGTACACCACCAACGGCAAGGGCAAAACCAGAAACCACATTGGGTGAGCAAATTCAAAACCAGACAAACCAGTTATCGATGCAAGAAGATCATTCATGTTGACCTCCCTGATGTGCTTTGCGTTTCAATCGTGGTGATTTATTTGCCGCGCTTTTTTGAGCATCACAACGGTGCTCACTCACCCAGTTTTTCGCACGAGCAATAAGCGTTACTCGCTCTTCGTTGGTTAGCGTAACGCTTGGGTCAACAATACTTTGTAGCCAACACTTTGAAAGCTCATCGTTAAAAACCATTTGCGAGTTTGCTTGAGAGTCTCTGGTTTGCGGATACAGCGCATCGAGCTTGCGCAGAAAGGCGGTATCAAACAATTTCGCGTTGCGGCTATCAATATGAATCAGCACTATTTTAAGCACAGAGAACAATACTTTTGGCATGTCTTTGTCGCTCGGGTTGATTTGCGAAATCGCCAGTAGAGCTTCTTTTCGGTAACGATTATGCCACCATTGCCGAGCCAAGCGATATGCGAAATATACCAATGCAATGAACGCAACCGCCGCTAAAATTTTCCAGCCAATAGTTTGCGGGTACCAACTCACGCTAGATGGTACGGCCACATCATGCAGCTCTCTGAGTATGTAGGTACTTGGAGGCGTAGGAAGATCACTCATTTAACGCCCTCCTACCAGTTTTTGGAATTGTTTAATGTGCTCACCTGTCGTATCGAGTTCGATGTGCGGAAGGTGTTTCATCGCCATAAGTTGAGAGAGTGATTGACGCTGTAAGCTAGTTCGAGCCTCAAGCTTTGCGCTCGCAGCTTCTACCTTTGCTTTGCTGTCTAAATTGAGTTGATACTGCCCGTCACCAACCACCCATTTCGATTTTGCCAAATCGTCTGGTAGCGCTTGTTCTAATGGGTCACTGACCATCACTGCAAGAACATCGTTGTGCTGTTGTAGCTGTTTAAGGTGATCAAGGTGGTGCTCCTCGCAGTCGCTCCAGTCGCTGATAAAAATCAAAGTGGATTGCTTGAGCTTCATGCGTTTAATAAGCTCAATCCATTGACTGAACGTTACTTTTTCGGAATTGCAGGAGTCCACATTGAGCGATTGATTGGCTTTAGCGAGACGTTTAAGTTGCGCCAGAAGATCGTTTTGCGAACGCTGTGCCTTGCTGTGAAACAATGCCTGCGGGGATGCGATGACAAAACCGACTCGGTCGCCATCTTTTAATACTCGCCACCCACACATCGCTGCGATCTCTGCCGCGACAACTGATTTCATTACTTGCGTCGAAGCAAAAAACATTGTGCTTCTCTGGTCGACACACACGATTACGTTGCGATCTTTTTCTTCTGTATAGCTGCGCACGTGCGGCTTACCTGTACGCATCGTAACTTTCCAATCAAGGTTACGAATATCGTCACCCAATTGGTAATGGCGCAGCTCTTCGAAGTTCAATCCACGACCGCGAAACAACGAATTGTGTCGGCCAGAGAGTACGCTACCCGCTTTTAGATGAGGAAGTAAACTGAATGATTCTGCTTGTGCTTGCAGACGTACTAAACGAGCATAATCGCAGTACAAACGGGGATCCATCCCCTGTGATTTTGGCGCAAGAGTTGGCTTAGCCATAATGCCTCCCACTTACCCAATTTCTACACAATCTAGCAGCTCTTGTACGACTCGTTGATGATCGACCCCATCTGCCAGTGCATCGTAGGTCAAAGAAAAACGGTGGCCCAATACAGACGGAACCATGGCACGCACATCGTCAGGAGTCACATGGTCACGTCCTTGCATCCACGCATACGCACGAGCGCATTTGTCAAGTGCGATAGAAGCACGAGGACTAGAGCCAATCTCAATCCATTTTGCTAAGTTTGAATCGGCATAACGCTCTGGCTTACGAGTCGCCATCACTAACGCAACGATGTAGTTTTCCACTAGGTCTGATACCACGATGTTTGGTAACTGACGACGCGCTTCTAGCACCACGTCTGGCTCGATGTGTTTTGGCGTAATAATTTCGCTGCTGGTTTCCGCACCCAATTCTTCACTGCGCACCAAACGAATGATGTCACGTTCGGCGTCATCTTCTGGATAATCGACGGTAACCTTCATGATAAAGCGGTCCATTTGCGCTTCTGGCAGTGGGTACGTGCCCTCTTGCTCTACTGGGTTTTGCGTTGCAAGCACCATAAATAAGTCTGGCAATACGTGAGTTTTATCGCCTACTGTGATTGTGCCTTCGGCCATGGCTTCAAGCAGTGCCGCTTGTACTTTGGCAGGTGCACGGTTGACCTCATCAGCAAGTACAATGCTGTTAAAAATGGGCCCAGGTTGAAAGTGGAGTTGCGGCTTACCGTCCAGCTCTTGATAAACCTCAGTACCCGTCACGTCAGATGGTAAAAGATCCGGCGTAAACTGGATTCGACCAAAACTGGTGTTTAACAAGTTCGCCAACGATTTTACGGAACGTGTTTTTGCCGTTCCCGGTAAACCTTCTAGCAGAATATGCCCATTTGTTAATAACCCGATGACTAAAGCTCGAACCACGTGGCTTTGTCCAATGACGCTTTTTTCTGTTTGTTCGATGAGTTCTTTTATCGCTTGTTGTGCGTGGTTCATAGGATACCTTTTCAATGGTTTAAGCCGTCTTTTCGATAGTTAAGTATAAGAACAAATGAAATAACTTAAGGTTATATTCACTATGTTATCTTTGCGGTTCTTGAGATTGGAGAAGTTGTGCAAGACCAACCAACATCGGTAACGCATAATCAAAGAACATTTTGATTCCCGAACACAAATAGTTTAGACCACTCTCACCATTCGGCGTTTTGATCAAACGGTTTTTTGGGCACTCACCCCAACAATAAGGCAAGTAAGGGCATTGCTTACAATACGTCGGCAATGAATCGCGTTTTGCCATGCCAAAAGTATATTGTCTTGTAGAGAAGGCCATTTCATTCAGTGAGTGTTCATGAATGTTGGCGAGTTTGTATTCTGGATACACATAGTGGTCGCAACTGAACACGTCGCCATTGTGCTCAATCGCCAACCCTTTGCCACAAAACTCCGCCGTCACGCAAAGCTGAGACGGTTTCCCCATTACTTGCGCCACCGCGGTTTCAAACAGATTAACCAGCACACGGCCAAGATCGTTATTCACCCACTCTTCAAAGGTCGCCATTAAAAAGCGTCCCCAGTCTTCAGGATCGACTGACCAATCCGTTACAATCGACATTGGATGCCCCGGTTTAGCCAGATCACTGCCTTTGGTTGGGATCATCTGTTCGTTCCAAAACTGCGGCGCGGTTGTTTGGAAGTTGTTGGCTTCTACCACCGGCGCAAACTGAATATAAGTCACACCCAATTCTTGGGTTAAAAATCGATATACTTCGAGCGGGTATTTCGCATTGTGACGATTCACCGTGACCAACGCGTTGAATTTCACGCCATGCGCTTTGAGCTTATCTACCGCTTTCATCACGAGATCAAACGTTGGCTTACCGCTGCGGGTTTTGCGATATTTGTCGTGCAGCTCTCGTGGTCCATCAATCGACAAGCCAACTAGGAAGTTGTGCTCTTTTAAAAACGCACACCACTCATCGTTTAGCAAAATACAATTGGTCTGAAGGTCGTTTTCAATGCGAACGCCTTTCGGCTGATATTTCTTTTGCAAAGCTACGACATTGCGGAAATAGTCCAACCCAAGCAGCGTCGGCTCCCCGCCCTGCCATGAGAATACAATTTCTTCGCCATCCTGACTTTCGATATAGCTTTTCACGAACGCTTCCAATGTTGCGTCGTCCATTTTTGGCTGCTTTTCTTGGTGCAGTAGATTTTCTTTATGCAGATAAAAGCAGTACTGACAATCGATGTTGCACTTTGCTCCGCCTGGCTTTGCCATCACATGGAATCGACGGTCATACGCGCCCAGAACAGGCGCTTTAGACGCCGTTTTAAGAGGAACAATAGGCATAGTAGTAGAATGGCGAGGGGAAATCTTACTCATACGTTTCTCACTATTACATATACCCAAATAACCTCGTGAGCGCTGTACAGCAAAAGTGAAGCTATTTGGGTATATAGCGCTCCAAAAAGCGCTATATAATCTTAATTTACTTAGAAGACTTAGGTACGAACGAACCTGCTTCCATACGAGGCGGGAATTCTTTGAATGTACCCATCACCTCTTTCACTGTATCCATTGCTGGCATCATTAAGAATGAACGCTCGTACATCCAACGAGAATAACCCATGCCTTGATCGCCTCGTTCAAATGGATCAATGCTCAAGTCAAAGATCAGTGGCACACGAAGTTTAGTGAACGGCTTACGCCATACATCCATACCCGTTTCATTCTCTTGAATCATAAAGTGGAACTTGTACTTTCCTTGGCGCAATGCCACAAGATCGCCGTCGTCGCTCCAGTAAACGAACTCATTTCGTGCGGATTTGTCTGACTTACCCGTTAAGTATGGCAATTGGTTGTAACCGTCTAGGTGAACTTTGTAGTCCACATCGCCAACTTTTTTGCCTTTTAGTAATTCGTCTTTAACTTTGGTATCACCTGCCGCAGCAACTAGTGTCGGGAAAAAGTCCTCTAATGACATCATGCCGTTGAATGTTTTACCTGCCTCAATTTTTCCAGGCCATTTAATCAACATTGGCACACGGAAACTCCCTTCCCAGCCAGTGTTTTTCTCTGAGCGGAACGGTGTCATCCCAGCATCCGGCCACAAATCAACCATAGGGCCGTTGTCAGTGGTGTAAACAATGATTGTATTGTCATCCACACCTAACTCTTTGATCTTGTTAAGTAGCTGACCGATTTGGTCATCGTGCTGCTTAACACCATCCGCGTAGAAACCGGCACCTGTTTTACCTTGGTATTCTTCTGGAACATGTGTGAAGTTGTGCATGCGAGTGGTGTTAAACCAAGTAAAGAACGGCTTGTCCGCTTTTACTTGTTTTTCTATGAAGCTTTCTGCGGCATCAAGAAACTCACCATCAACATTTTCCATACGCTTACGCGTAAGTGGACCGGTATCTTCGATTTTACCGTCAGCGTAAGAATGGATAACGCCACGAGGACCAAATTTCTTCTTGAACTCCGGATCTTTAGGGTAATCCACGTTCTCTGGCTCTTCTTCTGCGTTCAAGTGGTATAGGTTGCCGAAGAATTCATCAAAACCGTGGTTGGTAGGAAGATGCTCGTCTCGGTCACCTAAATGGTTCTTACCAAATTGTCCGGTTGCGTAACCCATTTGTTTAAGCACGGTTGCAATCGTCGGATCTTTTTCCGAGATACCTTCCGGAGCGCCTGGTAAGCCCACTTTTGATAGACCTGTACGTTTTGGCATTTGACCAGTGATGAATGCAGAACGGCCTGCTGTCGAGCTTTGCTGTGCGTAGAAGTTAGTGAACTTCGCACCTTCTTTAGCAATGCTATCGATGTTTGGCGTGTTGTACGCCATCATGCCTTGGTTATAGGTACTAAGGTTCCAGTAACCAACATCATCACCAAAGATGACAAGAATGTTGGGTTTGTCCGCTGCATGTGCAACTGCAGATGCAGCGCCCAAAGCTAACGTACATGCGTTAAGTACGAGTTTTTTACTGCTCGTTTTGATCGCATTTTTCATATTATCTCCAAGAGTTCGCTAGTGCGTAAAAATGGTATTCGCTTTTCAATACCATTGTTGATATAAGATAAAGCACTAATTTCAGGCGATAAATGCAGTCAAAATTAGTTAACCTATAAATTAAATTTATGAGTGACGTTATGGACTTGAATTTGATCCAAACTTTTCTTGTTGTTGCGGAGTTTCAATCTTATACAAAAGCCGCGGAACAATTAGGGCTTACACAACCTGCTGTGAGCGCTGCAATAAAGCGTTTAGAGCAAGTCGTAGATAAGCAATTATTCGTTAAAAAAGGACGAGGGATCGCACTAACCTCCACCGCTTATCAATTACTGCCGCAATTCCAGCAAGCGGTTAATATTATTGACAATGCGATATCTGATAAAAATCATTTTGAAGTGTGTTGTTCGGAAATTTTGTTGCACATTATGGACCCAATAAAGAACACTATTTTTTATGAATCACCACCCGAAAAGTTCCTATTATTTGAGCTGTTAAGACAACAAAAAGTCGATCTAGTAATCGATACGGTGATCACGAAAGATGCAGCGTTTATTATTGAAGATGCCTATGAGGAAGAAGCCGTGGTTATCTGTCGTGAGAACCATCCCCGTGTACACGGCACGCTCACAAAAGAGCAATTTTATGAGGAAACTCACTGTTTATTTTCAGGAAAATGGAACAACATGTCGGGGTTCGAGCAACTAGCAAAGGAAACAATTCAAGAAAGAAAAGTCGACTTGATCACATCTTCGCTAGCAGGCATGGCGCTGTATGTCGCCCAAAGAGACAGTTTAGGGATCGTTTCTCAATCTTTTGCAAACAAGTGGAGCAAAGCGCTCAAACTTCAAATTTTGCCCTGCCCCATTTCGATACGCTCTATCCCTTACAAGTTCGTTTACCATAAGCGAGAGGTAAACAACCCAGCCCACATCGCTCTACGTGAAAAAATCAAAGCCAACTTAACGGCAGCCCACTACGAACCAATTTGTTTATAACTCTTGTCAATTGAAGCGTTAGGCGTTTTCGTCATCAAGCTTTCTACAAACCTTAATAGATAGAATTTTACAGATAAAAAAGAGGCTCACTTTAATGAGCCTCTTTCTAGATGTGGAACTTCACTTAGCTTTTCTTACTTATTTGGGTTCTCTTTTAGTTTCTCCATCACTTGATCGAGCGAGAAGCTTGCTGCTTTTTGCCTTGGTGGGAACTCTTTAAACGTTTCAAGGAATCTGCCAACGTAAGCTTGCGCAGGAACAAGCATGTAAGCACGGTCTAGCATCCAATCATAGTAAGTGTTAGAAGTGATATCAGCCACTTCGTAAGGATCCATACGCAAGTTGAAGATCTTAGGAACACGAAGTGTGGTGAATGGTTCAGCCCAAATACGCAACGTACCTTTTGCTCGTTGCTCCATAAAGACCAGCTTCCATTTGTTATAACGAAGTGCAGTTAAGTCTCCATCATCTGAGAAGTAAAAAATTTCTTCACGTGGGGCCTTATCCTCTTTACCAGTCAAATATGGTAGGAAGTTATAGCCGTCTAGGTGAACTTTGAATTTCTTACCATTCGCACTATAACCTTTGAGCAATTTCTCTTTGATATTGTCATCACCCGCGGCAGCAACGAACGTTGGCATCCAGTCCATGTGATGCATGATATCATTCGAAACAGAGCCAGCTTTAATTTTATCCGGCCAACGTACCATCGCAGGAACTCGGTACGCACCTTCCCAGTTGGTATTTTTCTCTCCACGGAATGGCGTTGTGCCTGCATCTGGCCACGAGTTCATGTGTGGGCCATTATCGGTGGAGTAAAAGACGATTGTGTTGTCTTTAATACCCAAATCATCCACTTTTTTCAGCAGCTGACCTACATGATTATCATGCTCGACCATACCATCTGCATACTCGCTGATGCCTGTTTTTCCAGAGTTCTCTTCTTTCACATGAGTACGGAAGTGCATACGAGTTGCGTTCCACCAGACAAAGAAAGGTTTTTCAGCCTTGACTGCACGATCCATAAAGTCGAGTGCCGCATCTAACGTCTCTTCATCCACGGTTTCCATGCGCTTGCGAGTTAGAGGTCCTGTATCCTCAATTTTGCCATCAGCGTACGAACGGATAACGCCGCGCGGACCGAACTTTTTACGAAACTCAGGATCTTTAGGATAATCGACGTTTTCTGGCTCCTCCTCGGCGTTCAAGTGATAAAGGTTGCCAAAAAATTCATCGAAGCCGTGATTAGTAGGAAGGTGCTCATCTTTATCACCTAAGTGGTTTTTACCAAATTGCCCTGTCATATAGCCCATCGGCTTCAGCATTTCGGCAATGGTTGCGTCCTCTTCCTTCAAGCCAAGATCAGCACCTGGAAGCCCCACTTTACTCAAACCTGTTCTAAGAACGGTTTGGCCCGTAATGAAAGTAGAACGGCCCGCTGTACAAGATTGCTCACCGTAATAGTCAGTGAACATCATGCCTTCTTTGGCGATACTGTCTATATTTGGTGTTTTGTACCCCATCAAGCCAAACGTGTAAGCACTGAGATTGGACTGGCCAATATCATCACCCCAAATGACGAGAATATTTGGTTTCTCTGCTGCGATACTGCTACTTGTCGCACCGATTAAAGCGGCGGCAAGAATCGCTAATCGGCGTTTAACGCCATATTTCGCTGTCATATAAACCTCTGTGTGTATTAGAAAAGTGCTTCCTGCAACAGAATGTATAGTTCACAAATAGCGGATAAGCGAATTTACTAAATGAGAATTCTTTCTATCTTTGCCTAACATTACACCGTTATTTGTAGCTAATACGCACTCCAATAGCACTTTAGTTC
This sequence comes from Vibrio sp. Vb1026, assembly GCF_033338745.1. NCBI lineage: Bacteria > Pseudomonadati > Pseudomonadota > Gammaproteobacteria > Vibrionales > Vibrionaceae > Vibrio > Vibrio sp. Vb1026. Next base: position 23,983 of record NZ_JAWOTH010000014.1, on the reverse strand, counting down.
AGAGCGCCATCGCACCATTCATCACTACTGTTAATCTCAAGTATTAAGATTGTCTACGCATATCACAGTGCTCATAAAGTACCTGATTGCTTTTATATAAATATTAATGATAATACGTTTTACTACTATTAATAATTAAGGTACCCGTGTGCTTGACTCCAAGGTTTCAAATGGAAAAACTTCCCAATGCCAACACAACGGCGTTCACCATAATGATGAGGAGCTATTACTAGATAAGCGCACTCACTCTGTGGTACTCAATTACTTGCCAAACAAGACATCTGTTCAGTTAACAAGCATTCAATTTAAGCTGCTGCAAACTCTCACTCACCATCAAGATCAAGTACTTAGTAAGCCTTTTCTTTACGAAACAGTACTAAAACGTGAATTTACTGAACATGATCGAGCACTCGATATGCACATGAGCAGAATGAGAAAGCGTCTAGTTCACGAAGGCGTTCCAACAGACAGAATTCAGACAGTCCACCGCCAGGGTTACATTTTCAAGCGCTCAGACAATCAACAGAAAAATTAACGCTAATTGACCCAACTTTTGGTAATTGACCGCTTATTTTGCTTTAATTAATGCAAATTCTAATCACGTAAAATAACTCAATGAATTTGCGCTTAATTTTTACACTTTGCATTGCTACTTTGTTTGCCGGCTGTGCAACCTATGCTGGTCTTAACTATGATCAACTGTTTGGTCCACAGCTCGTGCGTGAACGCACTGTTGACGTGGAAACCCCTCAAGCAAACTTCTTCCAAAGCGAAGTTAAACCCATTATGGATAACCGCTGTGTCGTCTGCCACGCGTGCTACGATGCACCATGTCAGCTTAAGCTCTCTTCTGTTGAGGGCATTGACCGTGGTGCGAGTAAAGCACTGGTATATGAAGGAACAAGACTCACAGCCGCAGCACCAACACGCTTATTCGAAGATGCAGAAACAACCCAAGAGTGGCGCGATGCGGGTTTTCATCCGGTTCTCAACGAACGTGATCAAAGCATGGCAGCCAACATTGATGCAGGCCTTATCGCACGTTTGCTACAACAAAAAGAGCGCCACCCATTGCCTGACCAAGTCCAGTTAGAAGGCTTTGACTTTTCGATAGACCGAGAGCAAACCTGTCCGACGATTGAAGAATACGAGCAATACGAAAAGGATAACCCGACCTGGGGAATGCCTTTTGGTATGCCAAACCTATCAAACAGTGAATACCACACACTCATGACTTGGTTGGAAAACGGCGCAATAATGAACGTTCACCGACCTGTTAGTGAGAAAGAGCAAGCGCAAATAGATAAGTACGAAGCATTACTTAACCACTCTGATTTGAAAAATCAGCTGATGGCTAGGTATATATATGAGCATTTATTTTTATCTCATCTCTACTTTTCGGAACTCGATGAAGATCCCCGATTCTTCACGCTCGTCCGCTCTGCTACACCACCAGGACAGCCCGTCAAACGTATTTCAACGCGTCGCCCGTACGATGATCCAGGGGTTGAACGTGTGTTTTATCGAATTATTCCAGAGCAAGGGACCATCGTAGATAAAACTCACATGCCATTCGCGTTAAACAAGCAACGCATAGAGAACTGGAAAACTTGGTTTATTGATGCTGATTACATGGTTAGTCAGCTACCGAGTTATGAACCAGAAGTTGCTGCAAACCCGATGACATCATTCATCGACCTTCCAGTGAAGTCGCGCTTTAAGTTCATGCTAGATAATGCACAAAATACAATAATGGCATACATCAAAGGCCCAGTTTGTCGTGGCCAACTGGCATTGAATGTTATCAATGATCGCTTTTGGGTGTTTTTCCTTGATCCAGATAAAGCAGACATCCCAGAAGTAAATGAGTTTTACCGATCTCAGGCTGATAACCTAAAACTACCGGCAGAACAAGAAAGTAACACGCTACCTGTTACCAACTGGGTCAAGTACGCGCGCCAGCAAGCTCGCTACCTAGAGGCTAAATCTGAGTTCACTAATAACTGGTTTAAAGAAGGTGAAAACCTATCCACCGATGTAATTTGGGACGGTAATGGCACCAACCATAATGCGGCATTAACGATATTCCGCCATTTTGATAGTGCTTCTGTTGTTCAAGGGTTAGTTGGTGAGCAGCCTAAAACAGTGTGGATTCTTGACTACGCGTTACTAGAGCGTATCCACTATTTGCTTGTTGCTGGGTTTGACGTTTACGGTAACTTCGGCCATCAGCTCATGACACGAATGTTTATGGACTTCTTGCGTCTAGAAGGCGAAAGTAACTTTATCTCGTTGTTACCCGCCGATATGCGCCATGAACTGCAATCTAGCTGGTATAAAGATCAAAGCCCGCAGTTGAGTGACTTTTTACAACGAAATGTGAAGCCGTTTAACCAACCAACCAGCGTTCAGTATAAGAGTGACGATCCAAAAACGGAGTTGGTGGAGTTGTTGAGCGAACATGTTTCAGATGTGCTTCTGCCTCGCTACGAAATTCAAGACACGGCTCTTTCTGCGAGTAGTAAAAAGCAACTAAAACGTATTGACCACGTTCGTGGTGAAGGCCTAAAAACCGTTCCGCAAATCACTATGCTTATGGTGAGAAGTCAATCAGGGGAAGATGAACTGTTCACCTTACTTCACAACAATGCACACACAAACATCTCTAGCTTGTTTGATGAAGAAAGTAACCGTGACTTTGCTAACGATGATATGACCATTGTACGCGGCGTTGTGGGAAGCTACCCTGCGGCATTTTTCTCGATCAACGAAAACCAAGTAAAAGATTTTGTCGATCAATTTAGTGCCATCCAAAACGAGTCCGATTACGTTAAGTTATTGGATAATTTTGCGATTCGTAGAAGCTCAGAAAAATTCTGGTCATTTAGCGATCGTTTACATAATTGGTACCGTACAAAACAACCGATCGAATTTGGATTACTTGACTATAATCGTTTTGAGAATCGATGATGATTTAAGGGGGTTCTCATGGGTATCCGAGATAACATTGCCGCTCTTGAACAACAGATTTACGTTGCTTGTTCTGAGGGAGACTACGAAACGGTCAATATGCTTGAGCATCAACTCGAATACTTGCGTGGCAAAGTGGAACATCCTTTTGATGATGACCCTTATGCCCTAGACACTCGATTCGAGTGGGAAGATGACATGACCGAATAGAAAAAACCTCCGGAAAGCCGGAGGTTTTTTTATTTTCAATGCTCGATGGATTACTTCGCCATTAACTCATCCAGAGCTTGAATTGATGCAGACACTTGAGAAACTAAATCATCTTTAGTCGCATTATAGGTATCTAAAGGTTGAGCCGCGGCTTCAATTGCTTGGCAAGCGTTCATTAGCGCAGTTAGTCCTAAACTTCCTGCACTGCCCTTTAATTTATGGGCAAGGTTCTTTACTTCTTTACTATCATTGTCCTCAGCAGACGCTTGCAGTTTGCTTAATACATCAGTGCTGGTGGATCTAAACAGATTAATAATGTGCAACATCTTATCTCTGCCCAAGATTTTCATATCGGACTCAATCACGCTCGGATTAATGATGACCACATCGGGTTCCTTTTTTTGGGGTGCTTGAACGACCTTTGATTGTAGCTCTTGTTCTTGAGGTGAAATTTGATCAAACGGGGTACAGTCGGCATTTTGTGGCAACAACAACGGCTTTCCGTCTAGCGCATCCTGAATCAATGCCGCGAGTGCCTCTTTTGCTAATGGCTTAGGCAAGTATCCGTCAAAACCAGCGGCTAGATAGCGCTCAACTTCTTCCGCAAAAACGTGTGCAGACACTGCAATCATTGGCGTGACGGCAAGCGCTTTATTGGCCGGCTTATTACACTCAATCCGCTTTAAGCGTTGGATCAACTCAGTTCCATCACAATCAGGGAGGTTGATGTCGACCAAAGCGATATCAAAATCTTGTGTGCTGATCAGTTGCTCTGCTTGTGAGCCGTTTTCTGCCATCACGACTTGATGCCCCATGCTTTCTAGAAAGCCTTCCGCGACCACTCGGTTGACTTCATTATCTTCTACTAGCAAGACCTTTGCTTTCACTTTGCAACGTGCGGTTGCCACGGTTCCTGTTTCAACAGGTTCGCTTTCCTCTAACGGAATAGAGAACCAGAATCGGCTACCATTTCCCTCTTCGGAATCGACTTCTAAAACACCGCCCATCGCTTCAATGATTCGCTTACTGATGGCAAGTCCAAGCCCCGTACCTCCAGTTTGGCTCATCCCACCTTCAGCTTGCGTGAAGGCATCAAACAACGTTCTCTGATATTTTTTGGCAATTCCTATTCCAGTGTCTGATACTTCAAACAGGACTTGCGACTCGTCCTCAGGGTTCAGGCTAACGTAGATATCAATTTCTCCTTCGTCAGTGAACTTAATCGCGTTACCAACAAGATTGTTCAGCACCTGACTGATTCTGGTGACATCCCCTTTCCAGTAGCGACTAACATCACTTTCAATATGGTAGGAGAACAGTAGCTTCTTCTCTTGTGCTCGACTGTTCATTAACTGGAAAGTGTCCTCCACCATTTGGTGTAAATCGAAGCCCATGTGACGAATTTCTAAATGCCCCGCTTCAATCTTGGAGTAATCCAGTACATCATTAAGGATCGCGAGCAACGTTTTACCACTACGATTAATGATTTCTGCATAACGCTTTTGAATTGGGTTGAGGCCTGAGTCAATCAGCAAGCGTGCTGTCCCCAACACTCCGTTCATTGGCGTTCTTATCTCATGGCTCATCGTCGCCAAGAATGCCGATTTTGCTCGGCTCGCTTGCTCTGCTTGCTTGCGAGCTTTAGCGTGATTCAAAACCTCTTCATTCAAACGGCGGTTGGCTTGTTTTAACTGCGAAGTGCGTTGCTCAACAAGCTCTTCTAAATGCTCTTTATGCTCCTCAAGCTCTCGCTTGGCTTGAGCTTCACCCTCTGCTACCACTTTTAGTGCTTGCGCGGTATTACGAGCCGTGATGATGGCCTGCCCCATATGCGCCAACTCATCTTTGCCTTTCACTTCCAACTCAACCGCTAAGTTACCCTGTGCCACAGACAGCAACGCAGCGGAATATTCAGCTAACCGCTTCACAACAGAAAGGTACACCACACGCCATAAAATCAGCACCAATACAATCAAACCAACAATTGAAATAACGGTTAGAGACCACTGAGCGAATTTCAGTGTGCTGGTCAATTGGTCTACAGCGACGGTAGTGGTTTTGTTTGAATCATCAACCAATTTGTTGACCGTGCCATTAAGCTCTGAGAACAACTCTAATGTCTTTTGCATCAGTTGTTGTGACTGTTCGTTATTCTCGTATTGCTGCATCAGTATAGAAAATACGACCTGACGCTTACCAAGCTCTATGAGCAGTTGGCTCATTTGCTTAGAGCGCGTAGGATCTTCCACAGCGAGTACACGGCGTTGCATGATTTTGAGGTTGCTATCGAAATCACTTTGAACCTGTTGAATTCGCTCAATATTCGTTAATGTCCGAGCCTCTTCAATCTGATTCAACATTTTAAAGGCCAACAAGTGCAGTTCATGCAATCGCTCAGTCAGATCAAGATCGACCTCCACCAGTGCATCTAGCGCCTGATAAACTTGCGATTTTTTATTCGATTCTAATAAGTCATAAATATGCGTGACGTTAGCAACAGCAATGGTGCTTGTATTCTGAACTTGCGTACGAGTTAGTTGTTCTAGCTCTTCACTGAGCAGACGCATTTCTTCAACACGAGTATCTATCTCTTTTGCAAGCCACAGCTTTTTTTCAACCGAAACACCGAGTTCTGCCAAATTGTCGATAACGTTCTGGACGTTATTCTCTAAAGCTTCTAACAATTGAGAATCGAACGACTCACTCCCGAGCTCCTTGATGTGAGTGAGTAAAGACTCGAGCTGTTCGAACAGCACTCGCCCTGACTCCTTTCTTTCCTGCTCGTTTCTTGCGTTCGACAACATTTGTACAGACGAAATAATACGAGTACTCAACTCAGAGACTTGTCTCGCCTCAATCATGGCGGGAATCGCAGAATCCACGACATTTCTTTCGGTTTTGGCAACCAAAGAAAATCCAGACACACCAATAAGTGCCGATAACATGACCAGTATTGCCATCGCAATGAAAGACAACAAAAGTTTACGACCGATGCTTGCAGTTGCTAGCAGCATATTTTCATGACCTTAATGTTCGTGTTCAGCGACATATTACGTTATATTTTGCAGTGTTTACTTAATCTATGCCAACGAACTTCATTTCATGGTTAAAAATCAACACGCATTTCGCACATTTTTCAAACATTCTGCAGCCACTTTAACCCTAGTTGCTTCTTTGCCAGCGGTTGCCGCAGAGAAAATATGTGCAATATACCCTCACCTAAAGGATTCATACTGGTTGTCAGTAAACTATGGAATGGTGTCCGAAGCGAAAAGAGAAGGTGTCGAGCTACGAGTCCTTGAAGCGGGCGGCTACCCAAACAAAACCCGTCAAGAACAACAACTCGCACTGTGTAACCAATGGGGAGCAGATGCGGTTATCCTTGGGACCGTGGACCCACAGGCTTACGAGCATTCACTTAAAAATTGGGTGGGGAATACTCCCGTTTTTGCTACTGTGAACCAACTCGACTTGGATGAAGAACAAAGTGAGTTGCTAAAAGGGACTGTTGGTGTTGACTGGCATTGGATGGGATACGAAGCGGGTCAATATTTGGCAGCTAGTCATCCAAAGGGGTCAGGAAAAACCAACATTGCCTTACTTTTGGGGCCGCGAACTCGTGGTGGTACGAAACCCGTTACTGCCGGATTTTATGAAGCGATACAAGGAAGTGATATCAACATTGTTGACTCATTTTGGGCAGACAACGACAAGGAGTTACAACGTAACCTAGTTCAACGTGTGATCGATATGGGAAATATAGATTACATTGTTGGCAGTGCAGTGGCGATTGAAGCGGCCATCAGTGAGCTGCGCAGTGCCGGCAAAGCTGAGGAGATCGGTTTAGTTTCTGTGTACTTAAGTCATGGTGTATATCGAGGCCTGTTACGTAACAAAGTACTCTTCGCACCAACAGATAAAATGGTGCAGCAAGGTCGGCTTTCCGTGATGCAAGCAACGCATTACTTAAGAGGTGAAGCTTATGACAAACATGCCTCACCAACCATCAAACCACTGACTCCGAAGACGCTTCATGACGACACGATCGAAGAATCGTTATCTCCGTCAGAATATAGGCCGACATTCCGTGTTAAGGCTGTTGATTGAAAGACCAAAAACGTGTTCTATTGAGTCACAACAATTTTAAAATCATACAAACGGAAACATCTTGATGCAAAAAACCATTCGTACCATGCCAACCCATAAACATGTGGCTTTGGTTGCTCACGACAACTGCAAACCTGAGCTACTTCGCTGGGTAAAAGAAAACAAAGAAAAGCTACAGAGTCACTTCCTTTACGCAACTGGCACGACAGGACACATGCTGAGTAAAGAAACTGGACTTGCGATCAAGAGCATGATCAGTGGTCCGATGGGCGGTGATCAACAACTAGGCGCTCTCATTTCAGAAGGCAAAATCGACGTTCTCGTTTTCTTTTGGGATCCACTGAATGCCGTACCTCACGACCCAGATGTTAAAGCGCTTCTTCGTATTGCTAGTGTTTGGAATATTCCTGTAGCAACGAACCGAGCCACCGCTAAGTTCCTGTTTAACTCCCCTCTTCTTGAGCAAGAAGTAGACATCGAAGTACCGGATTACGAAGCCTATCTTGCTGAGCGCATGTAAGCTTTGATGCCAACCAAATAAAGCAAGGGCGATACCAAGTATCGCCCTTGCTGTTTTTAACATTCTAAACGTTGCATTTAACGGGAAGTCACTATGGGATAGTCACCATTAACGAGCTCTTGAACGAATGCAGATCCCGCGCCAGTATGCGTGATCCAAACCTTCTCTTTCGCACGTGTAATCGCCACGTAAAATAGCCTGCGCTCTTCTGCGTAAGGGAATTTGTCTTTGGACTCCGTCAACGCACCATCAATGTGAATTTGCTTCTTCTTAGCGGGGAATTGCCCCTCATCCACAGAAAGAATAATCACAAAGTCAGCTTCGCGTCCTTTACTCGCATGGCAAGTCATAAAGCGAATATCGAGATTAGGGAAACGTCGCAACCAATCGTCGAACAAATCGGGCTTATGATAATGGTTACGTCCTAGCAATAAAACTGACTTGGTTTGCTTGGCTTGTTGATTCAAGTGATCCAAGATCTTTTCCACTTGATTGCTCGGCGCGGTATGTACGCTCTTCTGCTTGCGTTGTATGTGGCTGTTTAGTGTTTTCGGCAACTGCGATGGGTTTTGCTGCACGAATGTATTCGCTACATCACCAATCTGATTGTTGAAACGATAAGTTGTATCTAAGTGATGAACGGTTGAGTGAGCAAAGCGTTCTTTAAAACCAGTGATAAGATCGACATCCGCTCCTGCAAACTGATAGATCGCTTGCCAATCGTCGCCAACAGCAAATAACGTCGCACCTGCTTGTTTCTGAGTGGATTCACACAGTGCTTCAATCAATGCCAGACGGTCTGGAGAGATATCTTGATACTCATCGACCATAATAAAGCGCCATGGCGAGACAAACTTTCCTTTATTCACATAATCTGTCGCACGACTGATCATGGTTGGGAAATCCACTTGGTTGCTTTCTTTAAGCATTTTCTGCCACGCTGTAAAACATGGCCAGCATAAGGCGAGTTCACTATTTAAACGCGTATAGTCTTGGTGGTTTACGAGCTTTTCTTGTACTTGCTTTTTGGTCAACCCTACCGCCGCTAAATGAGACAGCTGCGAATCTAGCCAAGCGATCAGTTTTGGATTTTCTGAATGGCTTCCTAACTCATCATCCCCTTTTAGGTACGCAATCGGCCATTTGTCTAAATGTTTTTGCCAACGTTTAAAGTTGGTGGGTGTCATCCAATGTTTTTTCAACCAGTCTACACACCATGCCGTTCGTTGATTTTCGTCCAACGCTAAAGGGCTAATTTCGACAGGTTGCTGTTCGACTTGTTTAAGAATATACAAGCCCAACTGATGGAATGTGTTGACGCGCACACCGTCTGCCGCCATGCCCACTTTATCTACTAAGCGTTCTTTCATTTCAGTCGCCGCATCACGACCGAACGCTAACATGAGAAGCTCTTCTGCTTGAGCCTGATGGCTTTGCAACAAATAGGCAACTCGTGCGGTTAAAACGCTGGTTTTGCCCGAGCCGGCACCAGCAAGAACTAAGTTGTGGTCGTCGTTGAGTAATACCGCATATTGCTGGGATAAATTCAAAGGAGAGGATTCAATTTGATTAAACAGCACTTCCCAATTTGGACGTTCTGCTTCTAGCCAATCGCGATTACGCTCACCAAGCGCCGCAGAGGTATCAATGAGCCAAGGCTCTATTTGCGACATACGATTCGGCATTCGCATTTTGGCTTCTTCTAGGGTGGTTTTCATCTCGCTTAACTCTTGGTTAAGACTTTCAACCCAGGAGACCACTTGAGAATGCGATAAGTAAGCAGGCAAGTGCTTTAGTTTGTAAAGCTCTTCTTCCCACCTAGGTAGATACTCAGCCAGTTTTCGGCACTGAGTGTTGTGCCACTCTTGATATTGACGAACGGCCTCAAGCGCGAACTTTCGGCATTGTGGCCACGGTAAACCTTGGACTAGCCAGCTTTGTTGTTTGCCTTCGTGTTCATGAGCAAAAAACTGTAAAGAGCTCCATAATAACCCACGCTTTACGCTAACTTTGCCATTCCAGATCGTAAAAGGAATATGTTCTTCACTGCCTATCGAGCTTAATAAAACACTGTTCTCTTTTATTTCGACGTGATGGTACTCATTTTGAATAAAAAACTGTGCTTTGCTAGTGGCAGTAAGCTGCATGAAACGTGCGCCTTTTAGTTTAGAAGTTGTCGATTTATATCATTTTAAGGCGCTAAATTGTAGCAACGGCGAGCTCCTAAGTAAGCTTCTTCTTCTATTCTTTAATAAAATTCACATTACTGTCGATTTAATAACCTAAAGCTGAGGTTATTTGAAGCTGGCTTTACAATCCTCAATACATGACCTGGCAGCTTTAATATAAGTCAATGACATCCCTGCTGATTTTATCAGCAACCACGAATTTTTCTTAAAGTAAATCATAAACGCGCTATAGTGGGTCTGGTAGTATTCCCCCTGTTCTTCATCGGAAACATAAGGCGCATTGTGCAAGCAACTTCTAAATTTCGGCTATATTGGGCAAACAAGACGATAAATTACAGCGTTCTTATCCTCATTACCTTACTGGGTGTGGTTATCCCAACTTGGTACTTCGAGCAAAACACGCTGATAACGCCATTAATATTAGGCGTTATTGCTGCTGCTTTGGCTGAAAGTGATGACAGTTTCACTGGACGCATCAAGGCTCTGATTCTCACCTTTCTCTGTTTTGCGCTTGCTGCTTTTTCAATTGAAATCTTGTTCGATACCCCATGGGCTTTTGCGTTGGGATTATTTATCTCAACCTTCGGCTTCATCATTCTTGGGGCGATAGGTCCTAAGTACGCGAGTATTGCTTTTGGTTCGTTGCTGATCGCTATTTATACTATGCTTGGCGCACATGAAAGCACCAACATTTGGTTTCAGCCACTACTGCTTTTGACTGGTGCCGCCTGGTATTACTTCATGTCCATGATTTGGCAGATATTTTGGCCTCTTCAACCGGTGCAACAAAGCTTAGCCAATGTGTTCTTCCAAATGGCGAATTATCTTGATGCGAAAGCCAAGCTTTTTCACCCTGTGACCAACTTGACGCCACAACCGCTGCGGATTGAAGCTGCAAAATGCAATGCTGCCACGGTTACGGCACTAAACGTTTGTAAAACCACATTACTTAACCGATCGAAACGGGGTCACATTGATGGGCCTAGTGACCGATTTTTAAATATTTATTTCATCGCTCAAGACATTCACGAACGAGTCAGTTCTAGCCATTATCGCTATCAGGATTTAGCGACCGAATTTGAACGTTCTGATGTGCTGTTTCGTTTTAAATATCTTTTGGAGTCTCAAGCCCAAGCGTGTCGTGATATTGCACTAGCCATTCAGCTAGGAAATGAATACTCCCATACCGATCAATCTATTCTGGCATTAGCTGAAGTACAAAACTCTCTTGCTTATCTAGAAGAACAAAAGCAAGGGCACTGGAAACGTCTTCTGATGCAGTTAACATATTTATTCAATAACTTAGCGACGGTAGAAAAACAGCTTAATAACATTAACAACCCAGATGTTGAAGGCCTCGAAGAAGATACCCTCGCCGATACCAACCCACACACGCTAAAAGCGATGTGGCAGCGTATATCAGCAAATTTACACAAAGATTCGATGCTGTTTCGGCATGCATTACGTATGTCAATTGCCTTAACGATTGGCTATGGAATCATTCAAATATTCAACATCGACCGAGGTTACTGGATACTCTTAACCACTTTATTCGTATGCCAACCGAACTACAGTGCCACTCGCCAAAAATTGACGGCGCGAGTAATAGGTACATTAGCTGGTTTGTTGATTGGTGTACCATTGCTGACTTTTTTCCCTTCTCAAGAAAGCCAGTTAGTATTTATCGTTATCTCTGGTGTGATGTTTTTCGCCTTCCGGATGAACAACTATGGGTACGCGACTGGTTTTATTACACTGCTCGTCCTCTTCTTATTTAATCAACTAGGTGAAGGTTACGCAGTTGTCCTTCCTCGACTAGCAGATACCCTCATCGGGTGTGTGCTTGCAGTAGGAGCTGTATTAGTTATTTTGCCCGACTGGCAGTCGAGAAGGCTTCACAAAGTTATGTCGGATGCGATAGAGGCGAACAAGCAGTATCTCGATCAGATCATTGGTCAGTATAGAATCGGCAAGAAAGACAATTTGAGTTACCGTATCGCTCGCCGCCAGGCCCACAATAATGATGCCTCACTCTCTTCTGCGATTAGTACGATGCTGGCGGAGCCTGGCAAATATCGCGCAGCTGTTGATGAAAGTTTTCGCTTCCTAACGTTAAATCACGCAATGTTGAACTATATTTCTGCATTAGGCGCGCACAGAACTCGCATCGAAGATGAGTCAATTCATAAACTCGTTTTAGATGCTCACCGTTGTATTCATCAGCATCTGGATGTACTTCATAAACAGCTTCACCAGCATTGTGAGGAGTGTGACCTATCTAATATTGATGATGCTGGACTCGAGCAACGCTTAAACGAATGGCGCGATGAAGACGACAGCTCTGCCCGCATGGTATTGCAGCAACTTCATCTTATCTATCGCATGCTCCCAGAGCTTCATTCACTTGCTAGTAAGTTTGCCGTCAGGGTAAGTTAGTAACATTCAAACCATATGTAAGAGGGAAGCGCTATATCGCTTCCCTTTTTCTTTTTACGTTTCCATCTACCCCAAAGTGGGTAATTATGTACCTTCTTAGGAAAAATCTGACGTATCACTTAACACACCTTGACAATATTCGGACAAAAAGCAATCGATCAAATTCTAATCTATTTTGGTTGAATAAATATGTTGTATCCAAAGGATGAAGAATTTCGGGCAACGACGGATAAACCGAATCACGACGAAGGTATTGAGATGAACGCACAACAATTTAATGAACTTAAGCAAAAGCTCAGTGATTTAACGGCAAGTCAGTTAAAGTCATTACAAGGTGAGATAAGCGTGAAACTAAATAAAGCGCAAAAACCGGTTCTATCTGGTGAAGAAAGAGAAATGCTTGCCAAACTGTTTGCCTAATCAAGTCATTGATATAAAACACTTGAACGTTTTATAAACTCCACCTATGCTCTCACTATCATAATGTTGGGAGTAGTGATATGCCTGTATCAGGAATTCAATCTGGACACCACATCGTTCAGATGTCACAACAAATGGCCGAGAAAGCTGCACATGGCATTAGCAATAATGTAAGTAAGGTAAAAGAAGAGCTTTCTGATCACAACATCGATTTAGCTTCGGTTTCGGATGTCGCAATAACAGCCTCAACACCTAGCCTTCCCTCTCAAAAAGTTGAATCTCTCATCAACCTCGCACAAGCCGCTGGTTATAACCGAGTTGGCGCGTCTGTCATAGAGAAAAACAATGAAATCATTGGCAGCTTGCTAGACATCCACGTTTAGGCGATTTAACGTCAAATTATCGCTATTTTCATTTCCAACTATCACTATAACGTCGTAACAAGATACCCCCTTTGCTTCGTTCTTGCTTTCTATTTCGATTCAAATATCTCCTGTTTAAAATCAAGCGTTCCCGAAAAAAATGGGCGGCTTATCAGAGCCGCCCATTTTTGTGTTGTATACAGGTTTATCCGTTATCAATAACACCGTTGTTCAGCAATGACTCTACAATCTCGTTGGAGCTGAGACCGTTGAAGTCGATTGAAGTACCTAAGTTTTCCACGACAATAGTCTGCTGAACATTTGCATCCGTCGTAATGTTCAGAGAAACACTTTCCGTCGATGCATCGTAGTCTGCTGAAATGTGACCAAGCAGATCATCCATGTCGATCATTGAGTTATTGAGATCAGAGATAACTTCACGTAAATCGATACTGTCTTCGTTAACAGTGAAGTCAGTAATGGTATCCACTGCCCCTTCATCAACGGAATCTACCGTCCACTTGAAGATATCGCTGCCGTCTCCACCCGTTAAGATATCTGAACCTAAGCCACCGATAAGCACGTCATCACCATCACCACCCAGAATAACGTCGTCACCGTCTCCACCAATCAAGTTGATACCTGTGTCTCCGCCGACTAAATAGCTGTCGTCCACTGCGGTTGACTGGTCAATATCGTCGCTATCACTACTCACATCCAAACTAATTTGGACAGGTGAAGACTGCGCTTCATCGCCATTAGATTCCGTTGATATCGCCGTAAGCGAAATATCGTAAGAACCGACATCAATACCACTGTTAGTATCTGTTGCGACAATTTCTAGCGTATCAATTTCATCGCTTGGTACTGTCCAAGTGGTACCATCGAAGCTAATGCCTGATGGAGAAACGCCACTTGTTACCTCAGCACTAGCTGGTACGCCCGTTAGCTCCAAAGACAGCACCTCGTCAATATCAGTAAGCGCCGCCATGATTCCGACAATCGCTAAACCTTGACTGCTCGCGGTTTGGCTAGCCGCAATTTGACGAATGTAATTAAACTGAGGATTTATACTCAATGTAGGTGCATCAGCTACAGGTGTCACATTGATAGTGAAATCTTGATTCGCTTCCAATGCGGTACCCGCATTTTCGAAGTACACGCCGTTGTCTTCGACTTTCACCGATAAAGTGATTGAAGCTGCGTTGACATCTCCTGCATCCACAAATACACCCTCAGAAGCGTCTGTTGCTCCAAGAACGGAGTTAATATTATCTGGTGTGCCCATTAGGGTTATTTCACCAGCCATCCCCGCCCCAACAGTCACACCACTACCTGCTGGCGGCTCGACACGAAGGTCGCCCTCGGTAACTGTAAGAGTCACCGTCATGATTTCATTCGCCTGCGCACCAGTGAAGTCGATGTCACTTACACTAATACCCGTTATTTTCTGGCCATCGGCTTCGTTGATCGTATCCGTTACCGATGCTGCAGTGATTTCAGGTGCGTCATTGGTCGCTTCAACATTCAACACTGCTGTGCCCGCGATTGTAATTGGGTCTGGAGCGCCGTTAGTGGTTCCGTCATCTGTGATTTCATAAGTGAAATTAACGTCACCAAAGAAATCTGCTGCGGGTTCAAACGTCCACTCTGTCGCACTCACTTGAGTCAGCGTGCCGGAAGCTGGGTCCACTAACGCAACATTATCGACGGTCAAGTTGTCTGACTCAGGATCACTTGCGTTGCTCAGCAACTCAGTAGCCGTAATAGTTACCGAACCACCATCTTCTTCGGTACTACTCAACGTTACCTCTGATGTTACCGGTGCATCGTTCACCTCAGTGACTTCGAAGGTCGCCGTTCCTGACACCGTTTGAGGATCAGAAACACCGTTCGTTGTACCGTTGTCGGTAATGTCGTAGGTCAGATCGACCTTGCCGTTGTAGCCAGGCGCAGGAGTAAATGACCATGTACCTGTTACGTTGTCGAAATCCAATGTGCCGCTGCTTGGGTCAACCAACTGGACATTACTCACCATCAAGGTGTCGTTTTCAATGTCAGAAGCATTCGCTAACAAATCAGCTTGGGTAATTTCAACCGCCGTACTGTCTTCTGCGATATCAGAAAGTACCACTTCAGACGTCGTTGGAGCATCATTGACTTCCGTTACGTTGAACGATGCGTTGCCGTTAACCGATTTAGGATCGGATGCACCACTTGTCGTGCCATCATCTGTAATGGTGTACGTGATTTCAACTGGACCGTTGTAATCTGGTGCTGGGGTAAATTCCCACTCTCCCGTACCACTGTTGAAAGTAATGCTACCCGAATTCGGATCCGTTAACTGAACATTGCTGACCGTGAGGTTATCGTTCTCTACGTCTGTCGCATTCGCAATAAGATCCGCTTCAGAGATGGAGAACACACCACTATCTTCTTCAATATCCGGTAGCGTCACTGGCGTAGTTTCTGGGGTATCATTCACCGCTGTCACTTCAATATTGAAGCTGCTGCTGTTGGTATTTAGGGTGTCATCTACCCCACCAATTACGATACCTTCATTACCTTGGTCATCGACTGTCACGTCCACCTGAACGTCACCAAAGAAGTTCAGGTCTGGATTAAACTCAATCAGACCGTCTGCAATGGCATTGTTTAGATCGGCCACTGTACCTTTCAGTTCAACGGAGTCCGTACCATCACCGCTCACGGTTAGGTTGTAAGTAGCGATGAGCGTTGGATTAAGCGCCAAGATACCGCTGTCGACGTTCACATTGAGTACATATTCAGCATTCGGATCATCGAGTACGGCATCAATATCGGTAATGCTGAAACCATCAAGCAGCATTGGCGTATCTTCTGGTGTTTCCACATCCACGGTATTGACGAACTCTGGACGATCGTTCACTGCTTCAACATCAACAGTGACATCAAACTCCTCTGCGGAGCCCAAGCTTTGACTGCCATCGAGCCCAGTATCAACGGCTTGCACTTTGAAATGCAGCGAACCATCCCATGAGTTATCGTTGCGATCCCCAGAATTAAACACCACTTGATCCAAGTCTTGAGCATTGATTTCTAAGACAAAAACGCCGCCGCCTTGGTCAGTAAATACTGTCCCATCAGGTAATGAAACGCTCGCCCCATCAGGGACATTTGAGACCTCAACTCTCAGCGTCTCTGGATCATTTTCCTGGTAGTTTGCACCATCTCCGATGGACTCTTTGTTATCAACCACTAACGCATTTACATTAATAACAATGTCTTCGCCCTCATTACCTGCAGCCGAAGTGTCTGGATTCACATCAACATCATCACCAACAGGATTAACAATCAGCGTAAAGTTGTTGTTTCGTTCCGTTGGTACTTGTAGCAACTCCTCTTGAATGAAGACCGTAATACCTATCTCAGCCTCGCCACTAAAGTGTTTTGGCGGTTTAATTTGGATGTCACTCAGGTCAATGGACGTCTGAGTGAGATCTTTTAGTTGAATACTCCATTCGCCCCCACCGTTGTTCTTAACAACATAATCAGAGGAATTGGATTTAACGATAAAGTCATCAGGAAGTCCCGTTAACTTGAGTGAAACGAAACTCTCAGAACCGTCATTATCGTTCAGGCTGATCGAAACACCAGAGCCCGATTGATTCAGCGAAATTAAAGTATCTTCGTCACCAATCACCGTGATTGGCTGCGTCGGATCGGCACCTGTAATGGTAATGTCATCAACGACTGGCGTAACTTCAAATGTGACATCGTCAGTGAAGGTTCTCACATCTATATTATCGCCAGAGTTATTCAAGATAGACTGATCAAACACAGCTTCATCAGTAATTTCTCCCTCGATATTAATCTTGACGGTATTTTGGCCACCACCTACGGGGTAATTTTCTTTTGGCTTAAACAGAACATTGTCAAGCGCACCAGCTAAAATCTCAGCTTCATTAAACTCAATACTGGTTCCTAAGCTGTTACCATTGGCATCAACAAACTCACCTAATGTTGTGTCATCAAGCTCTAACTTGATGTTCGTTAGTGTTTCTCGACCACCTTGAGTGTTGTTAAATTGATCGGCAAAATCAACACTCAAGTTAAGTTGGATTAAGCCATCTTCGTAACCGACACCATCCGCCGTGGGAACGTCGTTATTTAGATCAGTTACAGGTTGTTTGTTTGCATCCAAGCCGAAAGTACCAACGATATCTACTTTTACATTCGGTGTGACATCGCTATCCAACGGCTGATCCCCGGCTGAACTCGGAACGTCTGCAACCGGTAAAACCTGAACTGGAAACTGGACATTATTTTCTTTTTCATCACCGGACTCAGTGTCTTTAGTGACGAACCGAATTGGTAATTCGAAATCACCTGCGTAATCTTCTGCCAAGTGCATCGTCAAACCATCAAGGCCAGTAATATTTCCACTCGCATCGATATGGGCTTGGAACACGTATTTGCCATTGACAAAGTCGATATCCGTCCCCGTAATCACCAAACCAGGAGGAATGCCAGGAGCTGAAGGATCGACGATAATAGTCAAGACATCCTCCACGCCATCTGCATTAATCGCATCAACTTTCGACGTTAACTGAGCACCAAGGTTGATAGAATTATCTTCCAACGCTTGAATTTGGACATCATCAGCCACCTGAATCTCTGCCGCTACACTCATTTGTGGTGTGAGAACGGTAGGAAATTCAAGTGTCACATCCGTTTGGCGCATGACAGTCGCATCTTTTTCGTTGCCCAAATCTTCGCCCAAATCATTCACTTCTGCGTAAATGGTTAAGCCAATTTGAGAGAGACCGCCGTTATCGCCATCGTCGCTGTCATCATTTGGTGTTAAATCAAGACCAGACGGCGCTTTAATTGAGAAGTTATCTTCATTGGTTACTGTCCAACGACCTCCACCTTCATTTAGTGCACCGACGATAACCAATTGGTTGAGGATCTCAGGGTCCACATTGTGAAATTGAACAACAAGTTGAGTCACCACTTCATCAGAAGACGCATCAAACTCTTGATATTTAATGATATGAGCACCAGATTCGCCCCCCATAGAAGTGTTGATCGTAAAATCAATGTTACCTTGATCGTCTGACTTCACGATATCGGTAGCACCACCACCATTTTCAGTGACAAGCAGACGGGTTTGGTCATCTATTGCCCCCGTTTTATCCTCTGGCTCAACGATTGGATTAACTTGGACATTCACCGTACCATTGATGGTTTTCTCAGCGATACCTTCACCGGGATTCGAAGCGTCAACATATTCATGGTCAATCTCTTTCACAGTGACGGTCGTGGTCAAGTCAAAGTCAGTACTTGAATCCTGCTCCAACTGGACTTGAACATAGCCACTTTGAGAGATTTTAGCGGAAAAATCTTGCTCTGATTCACCGGCTTGCGGTGAAAGCGTTAGTGTTCCAGAAACAAGCGTTTGTGCCACACCATCTACATAGACCGTGCTGCCTGGAGGAAATCCAGAGATGGTTACATCACTAAAGAATTCATCGGTATCAGGGCTTTGTACGAGCGTCGGTTTCCAATCGATGTCAAAGCGCGTATCTTCATCTCCCTCAGATCGAACAACGTAGTTATCTTGAGCGTCAATAACGGGTTCGACCTTGATCCTTACCTCTCTTTCAATCACACGACTATGACCATCATTTTCGGTAACAATGATCGTCCCTGTAATCGCAATGTTTTCGGTTGAAGAGGCTTCTGGAATAATTTGAATACCGGAATTAAAATTCAGCCCAGTGATGTTTGCTTCGTAAATCGGTTGACCGTTACCATCATAGCCAACAAAGGTGAGGTCAACGCTTGAACCGTCTGAATCTACGACACGAACACCATCGGGGATGTTGGACAGGATAACAGTAATGGCTTCTGAATCATCCAGAGGTCTATCGGCAACTTCACCTGATACAACCGAGAAGTTGAGGTTTACAACACCATTCTCTTCAATAGTCGTCTCTATCCCGGCCACATCTCCGTCTACGAATCGGTTCCAAACGTTCCCCGCGTCAATTAATACCGTGTCTGGTATGTCAGCAACACCTTTTACACCAACGATGACGGTCTTACTGCCCAGTGACAACACATCTTCTGTCGTACCGGTAGACAATGATGCTGTGTCTTTCACAATGCCTTCGACATTGAAAGTAAAGTCATCATTGCTGTGCAACGGAGGAAGAACTTCGACGTTCGCTAATTCAGACTCTGGCACTTCGTAATAAAGTATATTGCCGCCTGAATCGGTCACTTCTACTATCTGACTTGGGTTTGCTGAGTCCAGCCACACCAGAGTAACCCCATCAATTGAGAAGTTAGAAATGCGCACAAATAACGCTTCAGAACCATCTAAGTCCGCTGATGGTTTCATGGTGATCACTTCACTTAATTGGAGTGGGTCGTGATCAGTGACAGGGTCTACCGTATTTTGAGTTCGAGCATTATCCTCAAACACATTAATTCGGTTTACAGTAAAACTACCTTTATCCGCAACTGGGTTTACATCAATAATGATGGTTTCGGTTTCTGAGCGAGCGGTATCTTTCCCAAGCAGTGGATTGTTGTTTTCCGTCGTAATAGCGGTGACATCAATTCTGATTTCGCCCGAGAAGTTATCTATCGGATCAACTTGAACTTCATCAATTCGGCTTGCATCCACCAGATAAACACCACCGGATTTTGGTATCGCACTACCATCTGAATAGACTAACTCTGCGTTACCTTCTCCTTGTGTAAAGACAAGCTCGAACACAATGCCTTCAGGGTTACTAGTGTCTTGGGTTTCAGCCGTGATGTTAAGTGCGACATTGTTTCCATCTTCATCAACCGAGTAGTGAAATTCACTGTTTGCCGTCCACGTTGCAATATCTGCAACGGCAGCAACTTCAATGTCTAAACGACCATTAATCGTATGATCTGGCGTACCATTGTTAAGAATTTCCACGCGGATACGAGGATCGATACCAGAAGCATCGGTTGATGTATGACGATCTGGTACGAAGTACAAGTTATCTAGCGAGACAAGCTCACCATTGAATGACTGCTCAACATTTGATGCGTCGAGAACAACCGTATTGCCCACAGATGTTAATTCAATGTAGTTGCCACTGCCGTCTCTGTAGTAGAACGTACCGTTGTGAGTATCAGCATCTCGAATAGTGATGTCACCTAAGCTCTCGTTACGGTCGATATCATGTAAATTGATAACCAAGTCGACTTTCGCAGGGCTAACATCCAGCGTCGACAAGTTGTCCTGAGTATTTGCAGAGTCAACGCCCACAACGACACCATCACGCCCTTGGTCTTCGAACGCAGTAACGGTAGACGTGTCAATTTGCGCATTGCGGTCTCTTATCGAGATATCCACATCGGCATCTGCGATATCGCCATCGCCATCGGTTGCAACAACGTTTATGGTGAAATCAATCGAGTCGGTTTCGGTATGGTCAAGATCGTCATTCGGACGGAATGACACACTGCCATCGGTTCGAACAACCAAACGACCGATTTCAGTATCCACTCCGTCAAGAACCTTGTGAACGAACACAACTTGGTTGCTGCCGTTTAAATCAACAGAATCGGAATCAACACCGTTTTGCTTGAAGTAAATGCCTGAATCATCAGCCGAGAATGAAGTCACTTGTGCGCCGTCAGCACCAAGGTCATCATCCCCCTCTACAGGGTCTCGGAATAAACGAACCGTGCGGCTGCCTTGTCCCTCAACACGCGAAATAGATGCATCGTGCAAGGTTGGAACATCATCGGTAATCGTCACTGGTAAGTTAATACCGGCCGTATCGCCATCGACATCGGTCGCAAAGACTGGGAGATCAAGTATGAGTGTATCTTCGCCTTGAGTTGAGTGATCTAGCGCACCCTCAAGCGTAAACTTGTAAGAGCCGTCAGCGTTCAAAACTAGCGTGAACACTGAGTTACCATCAGGTGTTTGACCTTGATAAGTAAAGTTGTTGTTGCTTACCGCGGTTTGAACTAACGTCACCGCAAGACCACCTGAAGTGACTCCTGGTATCGGGTTAGAAGTAAGATCCAGCTGATAAGAGACAACGGTATCTGCCCCTTCCACCGTATCGAAATTGCCCGTTGCTTCTAGGCTGTCTTTGTTGGCTGCCTGGGAGCCGTTGGCAAGGTCATCCTCATCTACAGCCAAAGCATCTGCTGATTTAATTTCGGGAATGTCATCAACTACGGTAATTGGAAGATTCAGTGATGATGACGTGTCACCATCAAAGTCTGTTACTGTAATTGGAATATCAATGACAAGGTTGTTTTCACCTTGAACAGCGTCATGGTCGATTGGTCCCAACAGCTCAAATTGGTAGCTGTCATTATTCGCATCAAGAGACAGCGTGAAGATCTTAGTTGATGTGCCAGTAATAACCGCTTCGTAACTGGTTACTCCACCATTGGTGCCTACTAGATTCAACTCGATGCTGCTGCCGTTCGACGTTAAGCCTGACACGACGGCATCGAGGTCTGAAACTTGGTAGCTGACAATCTTGTCTGCACCAGCAACGACCTCAAATCCGCCGTTCAATACCGTAGAATCATTACTTGTCGTGTCAGAGCCACCGGAAAGATCATCTTCATCAACGGTTTGTTGGCTAGAGTCTGTCACTTTCACAATCGCTGGAACATCGTCCACCACGGTGATCGGCAAGGTGATGTTATTGGACACATCGCCGTCAAAATCGGTCGCGTTGACTGGGAAGTTGATGACTAACGAGTTTTCATCGTTACCCGCAGGATGATCAAGTGCACCCAACAGTTCAAATTCATAACTGTCTGCTGAACCATTTAGCGTCAGTTTAAAGACGGTGTCCGTCGTACCTTGTACATAAGCTCGGTACTCAATCACACCGTTTGAATTTGAAAACTCAACCAACTCAAGCGGTTGACCACCTGAGGTAAGTCCAGAAACAGGCGACGTTAAGCTATCCAACTGGAAGCTAACGATAGAGTCGGCACCATCAGTAACGTCAAAGTTGCCACCAATGATATTGGATTCTGGCGTGTCGTCCGAACCTTGGCTTGGAATATCATCCTCATCCACAGACAAGGTACTACCAGAGCTAATAGCATCAATGGTTGGCTTGTCATCTACGATGGTCACTGGCAAGGTCGCAGTGATGGTATCGTTGTCGCCATCCGTGATCTTCACAGGTAGATTCAACAAAATCTCATCAGAGTTAACCGCGTGATCTAACTGACCAGATAACTCAAAGTCGTATTTACCATCTTGATGAAGTGTCAACGTGAAGACCGTCACTCCACCCTGAGTTTGTCCCACGTATACAAGCGCGTCAGCAGTTGAAGCGCCAACGTCTTGAGAAAGTGTTACCTCTTCTCCACCCGATTTCAGATTCGGGATAGGATTTGAGCTTAGATCCAATTCGAAAGCATCAATACCATCTGCGCTAGTGACTTCGAACTCACCTGATACCGTTAATGGCTCTTTCGTTCCATCAGAACCAAGAGGTAAGTCATCTTCGTCGACACGTAGACTTTCAATATTGGTAACAACTGGAACATCATCCACAACGGTAATTGGCAATGTGAAGGCTGGTGAAGTATCACCATCATTATCTGTCGCCGTCACAGGGAGGTTAATAACAATCTCGTTTTGCTGATTACCATCGGGATGATCAAGCGGCTTCTGTAAATCGAACTCATAGGAGTTGTTCGTTGCATCCAGCGTCAGTTCGAAAACCACTTCAGCAGGATTGCCAGCAACACCTTGGTATACGTTCACGCCATTTGCGCTAGAAGACAGAACTAAGGTGATAGCTTCACCATCTGAAGTCAGTGACGCAACAGGCGTGGTCAGGTCACTCAGCTGAATAGAAGCAACTTGGTCAGCACCTTCGGTGATATCAAAAGTACCTGAAATAACAGTATCTTCTGCACTTGCAGCATCCGTACCTGCTGGTAGGTCATCTTCATCAACGGTTTGTTCGCTGCCTGCTAGCAAACCATCAATGGTCGGAACATCATCCACAACCGTAATTGGTAAGGTGATGTTGTTCGACACGTCTCCATCAAAGTCAGTCGCGTTTATCGGTAAATTGATGACCAGTTCATTTTGGCCATCAGCATTTGGATGATCGAGAGGAGCAAGCAAATCGAACGTGTAGCTGTCATCAGAGGCATCAAGGGTCACACGGAATACTGGTGTCGTCGTGCCATCAATACGAGCTTCGTAAACTGAAACGCCACCTGCGTTTGATACTTCAACCATAACCAGAGATTGACCACCAGAGGTCAGGCCTTGTACTGGCGTCGTCAGGTCAGAAACGCTGTACTCCAAAATGCCATCAGAACCATCAGTCGCGATGAAGTTACCTGCAATGCTGTTCGACTGCGTACCATCAGATCCGACTGTTGGGATATCGTCCTCGTCAACCGTTTGCACACTTGTTGCTTCGATGCCACCAAGTGTCGGTTTGTCATCAACGATCTTGACAGGAATTGTCTCAGCAGACGTGTCGCCATCAAAGTCGGTTGCGATGATTGGGAAGTTCAGTGTCAGCTCGTCACTATCTACCGCGTGGTCGATTGGACCTTCTAGCGTGAAGTTATAAGAGCCATCGGTATTCACTGTCAGCGTAAAGACCGCTTTAGTCCCCGCTGTCGCTTGGTAAGTAAAGCTGCCATCAGCGTTTGCGGTTTCAGTCAGCGTGACTGCCACCCCTTGTGATGTAAGGCCGTCAACTGGTGTTGCAGAAGCATCAAGC
>NZ_JAWOTH010000013.1:0-148134 GCF_033338745.1 Vibrio sp. Vb1026 | reverse complement strand
GGATTTTTATATTAGCGGTGGTCTTGCCATTGATGATTTCCGTGAGGGTATAGTCACGGAAATGAGAGGGACAACCAATGGTGTAGAGCAAGGTCTGGCGGTGACGATTCGGGTAAGTGACGGAGACAGCACGCTGAATTTTACTGGCCTTGTTGATGCATCAGGTTCGTGGACAGTAACCGGAATTGACGTAAACACTCTCAATCTAAACAGCACGTGGACCATTGAAGCTGAAGTGTTGGATGCCGCCGGCAACCATGCGGTCGATACCATGCCAACAATAGTGCTACCCGGTTCAACGGTATTTTCTGAAAACATCGTTGGATTTTTTGGTGAGCAAAGCAGCTCGGCAGCCATCAACATAGAAAATGGTGTGCCAGCACTGCATGCAGAGCAGCCAAGTTTGAGCGCGCTTACATCGGTCGGTCAATCTATTAATGTTGTTGTTGCAGAAGATGGGTTGAGCTTACAAGGAACATCGACCGACGACCGATTAGTTTTCTCAGCAGAAGTCAATGATGATGGTACGGTTCAAATTACTTTTTATGAAGCGATTGATCATGGTGTAGGTCAAGATGAGCTGGTGACTAACGTATTGGTTGAAAGCATTCAAAGTGATGCTGACGGTACACAAGAGACGGTTGTGGCACCGTTAACGATTACTATTTATGACTCTGATCCGGTGATTAGAGATGACACATACTCAGTCGTAGAAGATCAAACAATTACGGGCAATGTACTTGAAAATGATATTGATCTTGATGGAACACTTTATGTGAAATTTGTAGAGGCTGGCGGGGAGCAGAAGTCAATTCTAGAGGGGGGATCCGTAAGTTTTAGTTTAGAAAAAGGCGAATTAACCGTATTTTCTGATGGCTCTTGGCAGTTTGATGCAGGTCGAAACCTAGATCATTCGGTCGAGCAAAGTGTTTCTTTCAGCTATTTAGCTGCAGATGACTCCCAAGACTATGGCTTGGCTAACGCGACCATTGACATTACTGATGGACAAGCAGGTTACGTAGGCAATGCGACTATAGACGTAACAGAAGTCCCTTTGGATGGCCCGATATTGAACTTTGAAGGAACTGTCAATATTGTCGCGGGATCTGACAATCCGGATCCGAGTAGTTTGTATTTCGGTGGGTCATCTATTACTAAGTTAGAAGCATTAGGGCTTACAAGCTCAGTCTCTGATAATGAGCTTAGCTACACGTTAAGTTCCAGTGGAAAGCAAATTACAGCATTTGCGAATGGTGTCACTGTATTTACGTTAACATTGAGTGGCGTTGAGTCGGGTAACGATGTATTAGCTTCAATTTCACTTACTCTTGAGCACCCTATCGATCAATTCAATAGCAGTGATACGGTAACCTTCCCGTTGACCATTGGCGGCGTAGATTTAGATGCCACACCGCTTGTAGAGAATGAAATTGATTATGTTCTAAAGGATGGTGCAGACCCAACTTTAAATAATTTGAATGGGGTAGAAGTAAAAGAATCTGATCTCGCAAATGGAAGTGTGTTGAGCTCAGGGAATTTTCAAGTTGAGGTTGGCAGTGATTACCTCGAATCTTTGTCGTTCATCGTCTTTGAACAACCCTTGTTGACGAGTGGTGAACAAGTTGTGCTTTATCAAGTCTCTGCGGATGGCAAAACACTTGATGGTTATATTCTTGACGAAGATGGGCAAACTCAGATTCCCATCTTTCAAGCTACCCTCAATGCTTCATTACCTATTGATGCAAATAGCGACATTACCTACTCCTTTGAGCTTTTTCAGGCTCTCGACCAACAAGAAAATACTGATCCAAACGTACCTCTCGTTGTTACTGCAATCGACTCAGACCAAGATAACACGTCGGTCGTTTTAGACATTAATGTTATAGATAACGACAATGGACAAGCGCTAATCAATAGTGGCAATGTCGAGTTAACCGAAACACCTGTCGATACAAACATTGCTCCTGATGGGGTTTCAGCCATAGCGAATACGGATGTGATAGTTACGTCATCATTCGATCCGATTGTGTATCTGGGTGTTGACATAAATGATGGAGATACTGTCAAAACTACACTTGGTGATGCTGTTACTTATAACGGAGAGGCTGTCACTTGGTACGATAACAATGATGGAAGCTTTGACGCAATTTCAGACACTGGAGACGTTGTATTTAGGGTCACGTTACCTAGTGACTTCTCTTTGCCATCAAATGATACGTCTACCGTTAATGTAACTGTAGAGCTTTATCACTCGCTTGACCATGTTTTAGGTGATGGGACGCAATTGTCGATCTCTATGCCCATCGTGGCGAGAGATTCTGATGGAAGCGAGATCTCTACGGAGTCCAACATACTGGTCTATGATGGCTTGTTTCCGGAACTAGTAATTACAGAGGGAATCACAGTCAATGAAAGTGGGTTGAATGATGATTCGCTTGATTCTGGCATCGAGGGCTCGTCACCATCCATTACGCTATTACAAGGTTCAGACTCTATCGCCAGTGTGAGCGTGAATATCGATATGTTCAATGTGCTCGGCTATAAAACAAGTAGTGGTAGCTTGGTTTCGCTTGATTCACCGGACTCGAATGGTTGGTTATATGCAAGAGATGAAAGCGAGCAAGACGTCTTTAGAATTAGATTTAATACCGATGGGACTGTCGAGTTTGATCTATACCGTGCACTTGAACACGATGAACCTGACGGTGTTCCAGCGGACGAGAACACATTAGAACTCAGTTTTTCAATTTATGCCGTTGATAAGGATGGCGACCAGTCTGAAGCTGAGACATATACCGTTAGTGTAGTAGATGATATCCCTGAAGACACAAGCTCACCAATAGAAATTGAACTTACCGAGGGGGATGAGTTTTCGGGAAACTGGTTTAGCAATAATGCCGACTTAATCAGTTCAGATGGCACGTTGATTTCAAGTTTGACCTATGCAGGTGAAACATACGATACGGCGAGTTCGGTATTTAGCAATGATGCTTGGACCATCGATTTAATCAATAGTAGTGATGGTAACTTAAAATATGGAACGCTGACTATTGCTCAAGATGGGACATTTACGCTAACTACCGAGCTTATTGTTAATACGCCTGTAGGTGGTTTGCTTGATGATCTAACGATAACTGTGACGGATGCAGACGGTGACCAAGCAAGCAGTGAAGCTCAATTAATTCTTGATGATGCCAGGGGCTTTATTCGAACCGTTAATGTAGATACGTTAGAAGATAATGGCGCGAATAATAGTGGAGACCCCACGCCAGTCGCGTTACCGATTAGAGTTTCTCCTGGGGATACGGAGAATAATGAGCGTGTTGAAGCGATAAGGATCTCTGTTGAATCTCTACAAGGAGGGGCTCTGTTTTTAGACGGAGTGCGCCTTGAAGATGATGATAATGACGGATTTATTAGTCTTTCTGGTACAGAGCTAATGGGGGTGGGTATATTCACCGTTCCAAATGGTGATCTCACTTATCAACCAGCGCTAAACCTGTCGGGCAACACTATCAAAGTTTCGTTAGCAGTGTCTGCATTAATCGTATCTGATGTCGAACCAGATGGTTTTGTATTACAAGGCAATAACACGTTAAATGTTAACGTCTTACCGGTTGCAGATTTGCCAGAGTGGTCTAATGATTCGGACTTTTCTTATCAAAGTGTTGAAGATTCCGCTGAATCACTTTCGCTCAATATTGTCGCTGAAAAGTTTGACCAAGACGGTTCTGAAACGCTCCACTACCAAGTTTCGAATATTCCAGATGGACTTATATTAACACTTAACGGAAGTGCTATTGAGGAAGGGAAATCGTATAGCCAATCCGAGTTAGATCAAATTGAAATCACATCTAACGAAAACTTAGCCGGAAGATTTACTTTTGATGTAACGGCAGTAACGACTGAGTCGGGTAGTGTGTTTGCCGATGAGCAAGATAAAACAGCGGAGATCACTGAGCAAGTTGTTATCGATATATCTCCAGATGCCGATGTGCCTGCGCTGACCGTTAAAAACATTCAGGGGCTTGAAGACCAAGCGATTGACTTAAAAGAGTACATCTTAGGGCGGCTCACTGACACAGATGGCTCGGAGTCTCTGTCTTATCGCATAGAAGTTCAAGATGGTTGGACATTGCCTGTCGGAGCTGGGATTACGCTTATCGGTATTAATACCTACCTAGTGACCTCCAATGCTCTAGCCAATTCGGAGGCGTTACTTCAACCAAAATCGGATATCAGCTCATTTACTGAATCTCTATCCCTTCAAGTAACCGCCATTTCAACAGAGTCGACTATTGATGACTTAGCACCTCTTAATGAAACCGCCGAGAGCCAATCTGCAACCATTGACATTAAGCTAAAAGGCGTGGTCGATGAACCAATTGTTCTAGATGGTGGACAGGGGAATTGGCAATATGATCAAGCGACTAAAGTAATTAGTAATCTCTCTACGTTAGACGAAGATAACCTGATACAACTGGATTTTATCATCCAGACATCAGACGACGATCTATCAGAAGAAATTAATATCTTGCTTCAGAACATCCCTGTGGGAACACAACTGACAGATGTAAATGGTGACCCTATTGTTCTTCCAATTGCTTACGTGGACCCAATAACGGGGCCAGTTTATCAGGTCTCAAACGCTGTTCTTGAAAACACTTACCTCAAAACAGAGCAAGATTTTAGTGGAACACTGAGCATGGATGTTATCGTCGTTTCAACAGAGCCGGATGGTGATTCTGCTGAAACCCCTCTTAAAGTGGAAATGGAAATCTCACCTATTGTTGATCAAACTGACGGTCAAGAATTACAAAGCAATGGTATTGAGGACAATTTCATCACACTAAATCTTGAGCCTGTCGTTAATCAAGATATAGATTCTAGTGAGTCCTTGACAGGATACACCATTGTATCCATTCCAGATGGCTTAACACTTTACTTTGATGGTAATGCAGTAGAGGAAAGTAATTTACCGTTAGAACTCAATGAACTACTCGATGGTAGCTCGGCAACATTATCTGAGTTGTTAAACAGTGGACGAATCACTGTAAAAGCTAATGAAGACCTAAGTGGGACGTTTAGCCTGGAAGTTCAGTACGAAGTGACAGACACGTCTCCTACGCTGGAGACTGATGTAAAGGCAATCAACGGTTCTTTGAGCGTCGTGGTTTCTGGAAAAGTGGATATTGGTAATGAAGATATTGACAAAACACGTTTAGAAGGCGCGACTGAAGTATTCACAAGTACGGATGGGTCTGCTGTTGACGTGAGTGGAGGCATTACATTTACAGAAGCGGATATTGATGGTTCAGAGTATCTCGATTACATCGTTTTACAGATACCGCAGGGCCAAGACCTCATTGTTACTCATCCGAATGGTGCTTCTCAAGATGCCGATGGGAACTGGCTGATTCCAATGGAAGGAATCACAAGTGATAGCGTGTTGGAAACCGCTCAAGATTTGCTTGCTGGCGCATCGATTTATAGCCCATCTAATACAGAGATACTTGATGTGAATGTGTTAGCGTATGTTCGAGATGGAACGGATGCTCAATACATCACAGGTCAGTTCCAAATTCAAATTACTGGCCATGAAGGAGATGGAGACCAGTGTGCTGATCCTGGTGAACCAGGAAGCGTTCAAAGTGGGGATATTGTAGGTAAAGAAGGTGAAGATGTCTCAATTGGGGCGTTTTTAAACCCTGATGTAGCGAGTAGTGATGGTAACTTAGTTTCCTTCTTTGTCGCCGCAGATTCTTTACCTGAAGGAGTCGAGCTTACTGGCGAAGGTGTGATACCTGCTTATGATAATGCGGGCAATCTGTTGGGTTATTCAATTTCTAGCGC
Source organism: Vibrio sp. Vb1026 (assembly GCF_033338745.1). Classification (NCBI taxonomy): domain Bacteria; kingdom Pseudomonadati; phylum Pseudomonadota; class Gammaproteobacteria; order Vibrionales; family Vibrionaceae; genus Vibrio; species Vibrio sp. Vb1026. Next base: position 142,281 of record NZ_JAWOTH010000013.1, on the reverse strand, counting down.
TGGATTGTCTTCCTTGACGCTTACTGGCGTGGATGAGGACTTTGCTGGTTGCATTACTTTCAATTTAGAAGTGACAGAAACGGCCCCATGCGATGGTGACTCGAAAACAACCTCTCAGACCATTACGGTACAAATCTCTCCTGCTGTCGATGATATCGCGATAGCACCAAGCCAAGTTACGGTTCAAGAAGATACTATAACCAACCTGAATCTTGCTCTTGTATTGGGCGATAGTGAAGGGCCAATGCAGTCCATTACTGGAGAAGGTGACGCAGCGACTGGCCTTGAAAGTGTCAATTGGGTTTCTTTATCTGTGTCTGACGAGAATGCGCGGTTTACTGCCGTGGACCCGAGCCTACTCATTGACAACGGTGATGGAACATGGGTAGTGACAGATGTTACGCGTCTAAACGAAATTCAGCTAATCCCACCTGAAAACTACAGTGGAGAGCTTGTTATTTCCGTTGACGTAAACATTACTGATGAAGTCACGGGAAGTTGTTTAAGTACTGACAGTGCGAAAGATACTCAAACTAAATCAACAGAAGTTACCGTTACCATTGCCCCAGTGGTTGATAAAGCGGTTCTGGAAACAGAAGACGTAGTTGGTAATGAAGATAATTATATTTATTTAGGAAACTTATCTGCATCATTAATCGATCAAGATGGTTCTGAGTCGATGTCTTTGGTCATGACAGGAGTGCCAGACGGAGCCGTGTTGGTTTGGGACAATAATGGGACGTTCGAATTACTCCCTGATAACGGTTCAACGGATGGTGAGAGCAAGGAGTGGCAGCTAACTCAAGCACAACTTGATAAGGTTTACTTTCTACCGCCACTAGATTTTAGTGGGGATATTTCACTAACACTGCAAGCTATTACCCAAGAGTCTGGATCAAACGACTATAACTATACCACTTCTCAGTTCAACGTCGGCGTAAAACCGATTGGCGATGATGTATCGTTGAATACAACCTCTAACACGTTCACTGGAGATGAAGGTGATTCCATTTCGATTGACTTTTTAGCGAGCGGTTTTGAAACAAATAGCAACGAATATATAGAAGTGTCGATGTTGATCAAAGCAAGCTCTGAACCCTCTGCATTGGAAGGCTTAGGTAGGATTCGTATTGGAACTCAATTCTCATCCTTTACTTTCGATGACGCGGGCAATGCCGTGGCGACGGTATTAGTGCGAGCAAATGAAGTGTCAGGTTTGGAGTTCGTTCCGAAGGATGCATTTGGAACGATGGATGTTGCTCTCAATGTTAGAACGTTTGATCAAGCGATAGTGTCAGGGACACTCGAAACCGATTTTGGAGATGTGCAAACCACCGATCTAACCATTGTTGTTACCCCTGAAGCTGATGAGCCAACACTAACGGCCGATTATCAGTCTATTGTGTCTGAAGCGTCTGGGAGTATTCCTTTAGGGTTGAGCATGAATTTAGTCAACCCTGCACCCGAAGAGTTTGGAAGTGTGGAGATTCGCGGATTACCAACAGATCTAGAGTTGAGTCATGGTGAAAGATTGAACGGCATTTATACTGTTGATCAAGAGGATGTCGCTGATCTTTCCATCGTTGGCGGGTTTAGCGGTGCAAGTGATTTTACGTTGTCGATAAAACCGATTGCAACACTGGGCGCCACTGTCGCAGAAGGTGCTGCTCAGGTAGTCAATGTTGCCTTAGTGGAAGAGGGGGGCCAAACATTACTTGCGACAGATGCTAATGATTTGCTTATTGGAGGAAGTGGCAGCGATGTATTCCAGTTTGATAGTTCAGGGCTCGGTAACGAGTTAAAGCCCTCGTACGATGTGATCAACGATTTCCAAATATCCGCTATTGGTGATGATAATGACACAATTGACATTGCCTCTATAATCACCGCTACCTCGATAACAGAAGTCGATAATAAGCTCGATTTAACAGAGAATGATGATGGCGTAACGCTTCACATAAAACCAGAAGAGGCGGGGGCAAAACAACAGATTCTTATGCAGGGCGTCACTCTCGATCAGCTTTACAAAGGTGATTCGACTGGCGTAGCCGAAGAAAATGTCTTACAGAAGATGATTGATGACAACAACTTGCTAGTAGGTGGTATGTCATGAAGCATCACTCATCCTCATCAAGTGAGCTGACTAACGATCCTTGGGGGCAATCGTTAACTTGGTTGATGCGTTATTTTGAGGTTAGACACCATACAAAAAAGGTGCTTTCTGGATTACCTCTTGTTGAGGGTAGATTGGATAGTGACTTATTCATCAGAGCCGCTGAGCGAGCCGATCTTGAACTCACATTAATCGATTTAAAATCCACCGCAATGTTGAGCTTTCCATTGGTGGTAATCAATAGGAAGACGTTACAACCCGCTATTATATCTGAGCGACATAACAGCGATTATCAAATCACGTTATTTAGTGAAGATCAAGGTGAAACGCAATACGTCACGAGCGAGGAACTGCATAATCAATTCCAGCCTCAAGCATGGCAAGTTTCTATGCGTCCAGAGCTGGACAAACGGATAAGTTCTATTCAAGCGGATTATAATGAACATTGGCTTTTCGCCGTAGTGAAAGAAATGTCTCCGTGGTATCGAGATCTTTTGATTGCCTCTTTCCTTATCAATACGCTAGCGCTAGTTATTCCGCTTTTCACTATGAACGTTTACGATCGTGTAGTGCCTAATCAAGCTTTCAGTACATTATGGGTTTTGGTCGCTGGTGTCTCCGTCATCATTATTTTTGATTGGCTATTGCGTAAAGCAAGGGGAGTTGTCACTGATACCGCGGGTAAGTACATCGATAACAAGCTTTCTTCGATACTTTTTTCTAAAGTTATGGGGATGAAACTTGAACACCGTCCTGCATCAGTCGGTGCATTCGCTCGACAACTACAAGATTTTGATAGTGTTCGCGATTTTTTTACTTCTGCATCTCTTGTGACCTTAGTTGATCTCCCATTTACGTTGTTATTTTTAGTCTTAATAGGTTGGCTAGGTGGGGCAATGATGTTCATACCTATTGCCGTCATGTTTACCCTGCTGATCCTTGGCTTTGCGGTAAAAGCAAAAATAGAACAATCACATACGGAAAGTGCTGCACTATCCATGAAGCGACAAGCTCACTTGTTTGATTCATTGTCCTCTTTAAAAGAGATTAAGCAAAATAACGCTACGGGAGAAGCACAAAAGCGTTGGGAGCAAACGGTATCCATGCTTTCTGATTGGCAAAATCAATCGCGAAACTGTTCGAATATCGTTGCTTACTCCATTCAATCTAGCCAGCAGATAATTACCGTAATGTTACTTGTAACAGGCGTGTACAGAATTTCTGAGGGATTGCTAAGCATGGGGGGGCTCATTGCTATTGTCATGCTTAGCGGTCGTGCTGCAGGGGCGATTAACCAGTTAGCTATGCTGTTACTTCGCTATCAACAGACAAAAACAGCGGTTGAAGGCTTAAATTCTATCATGTCTTTACCTCAGGAGGCGCAACGCAGTCAGGTCATTACGTCTGCCGAATTTACAGGGAATATACGTTTAGAAAACGTGAGCTTCCAATACCCAGATGTTGATATGCCATGTTTGAGAGATATTAATCTTACTATCAAGCAAGGCGAACGCGTTGGCGTTATTGGTAGTGCAGGAGCAGGAAAGTCTACACTCCTTTCTATTATTACCAATCAACTCAGTGCCTTACAGGGTAGCGTTTATTTTGATGACATTGACAGTCAGCTTTGGCCCGCCGAATTGATAAGAGAGAAAACGGGTTGGGTTGGCCAAGATTCGCATCTTATATACGGCAGCATTATGGAAAACATAGTATTAGGACATCATGTTATTGATCAAGAACGTTTACGCCGTGCGATAGAATTATCGGGTTTGAACCAGTACATGAGTCGCCTTCCTCATGGTCTAGAAACGCAAGTCGGAGAAGGAGGGCGTTATTTGTCGGGGGGGCAAAGGCAAGCTGTGGCGATTTCAAGAGCTTTTTATCGAAACCCAGCAGCATTAATTTTAGACGAGCCAACCAGTTCCTTAGACCAGCCTGCTGAGAATGCATTGTTTAATGCTCTCAAATCGTTGCCGCACTCGACGACGATGATTATTAGCTCTCATAAACATTCCTTATTATCGCTTTGTGATCGAATTGTTGTGCTTGATAAAGGCACAATTTTGAGGGAAGGAGCGCCCCAAGAAATTTTTGCTAAACAACAGTCTAACGCGAAAACGAACAGAGTACGCGCAGTATCAATTGTACGCGAAGGAGGTCAATGATGAGCACAGTTCGTTGGAGTAATGCTCATTTAGCAAACCGTTCGAGAACGTTGATTTGGTTGTCTGCCGCGTTAGTGCTGAGTGTGATTATTTGGGCCTCGTGGGCGAGGTTAGACGAAGTGGTTGTCGGCGAAGGAAAAGTTGTTCCTACTTTGTCTGTTCAGACGATTCAGAGCTTAGAGGGAGGCATTCTAAAGGAGTTACTTGTCATGCCTGGTGAAAGCGTCACTAAGGGGCAAACCATCGCCATTCTGGATGATACAAGGTTTAAGTCGACCTATTCGGAGACCTCTGAACAAGTTGAATCTTTGCTCGCCAGAAAGCAGAGGCTTCAAATTGAATTAGAAACGGTAAAAGTGAATAGCCTCCAACTGGATTGGAAACAACAAGTGAGTATCGAGCCTCAGCCATTTGATATTTCGATGACCGGCCACTCTGCCTATCTGAATGCCAAAGCAAACTATCTTGAGCGGTTGAGCCAACTGGAGTCTGAGCTGGAGGAGGCTAAATTGCGAATTGAGCAACAATCGCAAGCTTATCTAGATACCTTGAATACCATTCAAACACTAAAAAGCAGTCTGGTTATTGTCTCGAAAGAGCGAGATATGTTGAGAGAGGTGGTTTCTAGTGGCGCGGTGGCTGAAGTGGAATTATTAAAACTGAATAGAGACGTTATAAAGCTCAAAGGAGACATCGCGAGTTCACAAGCTGCTGCCCAAAAGCAAAGGGCTGTGTATTCTGAATCCATCGCAGATTATCGTGGTACTGCGCTTGCTTTTAGGGCAGAGGCACAAGGGCAGCTCAATGAAGTTGTGACGCAACTAGCGCAGCTCAATGAAAGTCGTCAGGCGATTGCGGATCAGTTGAATCGAACGCAGTTACTTTCTCCGGTCGATGGAACCATCAAAGATGTTTTTGTCAGAACCATCGGAGGTGTGGTTAAGCCGGGTGAGCCTATTTTAGAAATAGTCCCTCGTAATAGCACGTTAATCGTTGAAGCGAGAATTTCTCCTCAGAATATCGCCTTCATAAGGCCTGGCCTGCCAGCAACGGTAAAGTTGTCTGCCTATGACTTTGTCATTTACGGAGGCCTAGAAGGAGAAGTGACCTACGTAAGCGCCGATGCACTTCAAAATGAAGAGGGCAATGCCTACTACCGTGCCAACGTTACTTTCAAGGTTGATGATAAGTTTACGATCATCCCGGGAATGCAGGTTGTGGTAGACATTCTTACAGGAGAAAAAACAGTACTGAATTATTGGTTAAAACCTATATTACGTGCGAAAGAGAATTCGCTCAGAGAAAGATAGACATAAGGATATAAGATGCGGCTTAAATCAACGTTATTGGTCTTGTTTGCAGTATCATCGTCGCCAAACGCTTTGACTTTAGAAGAGTCAGTTACGTTATCTCTCGATAGCTCCCCCAGTTTGCTTGCTCGCTATTCTCGCTATGAGTCGATGGTACGAGACCGAAATGCCATAAATGGTTCATTTCTTCCTCAGGTTAATTTGTATGCAGCAGCAGGGTACGAAGGTACTCGATATAACAACGGAAACTACATCGACAGTGAAGATAGAACATTAGAAAGAACGGAGATGGGCGTAAGAATCTCCCAACTGTTATTTGATGGATTTAAAACAAGTGCTGATGTTGATCGCCTATCTTACGAGGCTGAAGCTGAACGCTTGGACTTATTGGCATCTGCGGAAAATGTTGCATTAGATACTGTCAGAGCGTATGTGGACGTTTTACATGCCCGAGAGTTGATGAAACTGACAGAAAGAAACCTAAGTGAACACCAAGAGATCTACCGTTTCATTCTAGATAAAAAAGAAAAAGGTTTAACCAGCAACTCCGATTTAGCACAGGTTTCTTCGCGTGTCGCGACAACACAGTCCTCATTGATTGCCGCCCAAAACAATCTTTCCGATGCTAGAACAAGATTTGTACGTTTAGTTGGTCGAGCGCCGCAAAACTTAGTTGAGCCTGTTTACCCGCAGGAATTGCTTCCGAATAAGCTTGACGAAGCACTTAAACAAGCGGTTAGGTTGCACCCATCCATACAGTCGGCGATGAAAGATTTAGAGGCGGCTCGACATGAAGTAAAAAGAGAAAAGGGGGATTACTACCCAGAGCTCAAGCTTGAGCTGTCAGCCAACAAAACAGACAACGTGGATAATATTGAAGGCATTAACGAAGATGCAAAGGTTATGCTGACGGTCAACTACGATCTTTTTAACGGCTTTTCTACAGACTCCCGAGTGGAGTCATCCGCCTGGAGAGTAGAGGAGGCGAGGGCTATTCGAGCAAATGCAGAACTAGATGCGAATGAAGGTGTAAGGCTGGCATGGGACGCACATACATTGCTTCAACAGCAAATGGAGTTTTTAAAAGTCAACGTTGATGCGGCGAAAGTAACTGAATTAGGGTACATCCAGCAGTTCAATGTAGGGCGACGCAGTTTGTTAGATGTATTAGATGCCAAAGTTGAAACGTTTGTTGCGAGACGGAACTACACCCGAACAAAGTACGATCATTTGGTTGCCACTTACCGTTTATTCAACTCGATGGGGATTCTGACTTATGCGTTGCGAGTTGAGTATCCAGAGAACTGGAAGGAGAACAATAATGGATAAATTCGCAGTGACGAGTCTTCTAGTTTTTATGTTAGCAGGCTGTGCTGAATCACCGAATACGACGTTGACCACTTACCAGTACAACGACCTTAAAGACAATGATAGTGATGGCGTGATAAACCAACGAGATAACTGCGCAGATACGCCAAAAGGTGTCGTTGTTGACAGTGAAGGCTGTGCGAATTGGGTCAACGACTCGCAGACACACCTGATCAGTTTTTTCTTTGCGATGGATGAGCATCAGGTAACGTCATCTCATGATATGCCGCTAAGCGAGTTGAAAGCATTGCTTCAGAGTAACCCAAATGCGCAAGTCATACTGATAGGAGACACAAGCCCTGAAGCGTCACTCGAATACAACAAAGCGTTGGCAAAGAAAAGAACGGCAGCTATACGAAAATTGCTAGTGAGAAACGGCATTCAAGATAATCGAATTGAAGAGCAAGAGTTTTATCAGAATACGGCATTGACGGTACAACTAAAAAAACGGGAAAGGCGCACAATTGCTGTTGTAAACACGAAAGCTGAAAGTACTGAACAAGCGTGGACTATATTTAGTTCGGACAGCGAGTTGACACCTAATTCGAAGTTGGAGTTGAATTATGAAAATTAAAGTCTTGCCTTTCCTTGCTCTAACTTCATGTTTGATTTCACCGCTGGCATTTTCTGACTCTGAGGCTCGAACATCGATTTTTGTCGAGCCAGAGATACTAGAAACGATAGAAACATTGATAGATGAGCCAAATGTAAATGTAGCGCTTGCATCTCAGTCTGGTGGTTTTAACGACATGCTAAATGACGGAACCTCTATTGCGATCACATCTAAGAAATGGTCAGATGAAAACATCTCCCGATTTCAACGAGAAAGAGGCCACAGGCCTACACGTTTGTTTTTAATGGCAAACGCTATTGTCGTAATCAATAGTCAAAAGAGTACGGTAGATAGTGTTTCCGTTAGTGAATTGAAACGCTGTGATGCAAATACGTATGCTTTCGGGGAGATGCGTTTAAGTAACCCAGATGTGAGCTCTAATGGTTGTCAATCATCGATTCAAATGCTTGATGAAGACCGATTGAAACGGGCTTTAAGTGACGACTTGTCAGCCAAAGCTTATATGCGATACTCCGATTTTAAATACTCAGAACAGTGGTCGAGCTACAAGGCTCTCTCTGTTCATCATAATGATGACTCATGCTCTTTGAGCACAGATTGCATCTATTCTCTTCGCTATCCATTTTCCGTGGTCTATTACGTTTATATAAATAAACAATTCGACACTAATCAGAAGATCAAAAAATCAAAGCTATTTGAACTCCTTACAACCGACCACAATACACAACAGGTACGAAATGCTGGGTTTATTCCACTACCAAAAGCGCTTATTAAAAGAAATAGAGTGAAGTTAGGGCTAGATGAGCCAGTTGTTTTAAATGGGTATAAATAAACTTCATACGCCTAACTATGTGGGCTTGAGTGAACGTACCGTCCTAGGAAGTTTTGCCTTGCTGCTCATTTATCTTTGGTTAACCTTTGGTCAATTGAGTTGGTTGTAAGTGGTTTTGTTGGTAATTTTTCTATTATTGTGGCAAGTTTACTTAAAACCACTTAAGTGAATTTAAGTTATGACACAAGAAGAAAGACTCGTAGCACTCAGAGCGAAGCTGGAGCAGCAAAACAAAGTAACGTTGTCTGAAGTTTGTGAGTACTTTGGTATCTCGCGAGATTCAGCTCGTCGAGACTTAGTTAAGTTGAGTCAGCAACCTGGGTTACAAAGAATACGAGGTGGTGTCATGCTTGCGCCGATCTCTTCCCATACCGAGGCATACGCGAGTCGACCCGTGAGTGACGTTAAACATCGACTAGCTCAAGCTGCCGCAGCGTTGTTGGATGAGCGCGACCATCTTGTTATTGATACCAGCACCATTTTGTCTCTGCTCCCACTCTATGCAGGAAAAGCACATTGTGGAGAAAACAAGCTCAACGTCGTCACTAACAGCATTGATGTACTGACCGCTGCTGAAACAAACGACACAATGGACGTTTATTTCTTAGGCGGACACTTTGACCCTTATGCCAGAGCAGTTTTAGGGGCGCAAGCAGAGCAGCAAATGCAGCAGTATCACGTGAACAAAGCGTTCATTGGCGTGTGTGCATTGACATCCCGAGGGCTGACAACAAATAGTTTGTTAGAAGCAACAATGAAACAAGCGATGATTGCTCAAGCTCAGCAGGTCATCGTCGTTTGTGAATCCCGAAAAATTGGTAGCGACAATTTCCACCACGTATGTGATTTGTCAAAGATCGACATCATTATTACCGATCATCCCCCTCAATCAGATTTTCAACAACTCCTCGATCACAATGATATTGAATGTATTGTTGTGTCACCGAAATAAGGAATCTTAGAATGGCTTACGATCCCGTAAAAACCGCTGTGATTGGTTACGGATATTCAGCAAAAACGTTTCATTTCCCCTTCATTAAAGCGCTACCAAATTTAACGCTGAGCGCGATAAGCTCTCGTCAACAGGAGGCGGTTCAAAATGATTGGCCAGATGCTAAGTGGTTTTCTGATGCGAATACTTTACTCGATGATAGTGATGCAGAGCTCGTAATCATTACTGCGCCAAATGACGTACATTACGAACTTGCAAAGCGTGCGTTGAACAATGGGAAACACGTCATCGTCGAGAAACCGTTTGTTACTCGTATAGAAGACGGTAATGAACTTATCGCCTTGGCGGAAGAGAAAGGTCTAGTGCTGAGCGTTTTTCACAATAGACGTTGGGATGGAGATTTTCTCACGGTTAAATCTCTTATCGAACAAGGTAAGTTAGGTGATATAAAGCTGTTTGAGTCACACTTTGACCGTTACCGCCCTGAAGTTCGTCAACGATGGCGAGAGCAGGCTCAAGATGGCGGTGGTATTCTATTCGACCTTGCTCCTCATCTTCTCGATCAAGCATTGGTGTTGTTTGGCTTGCCAGATGCGATAGACGCACAATGTCGAATGATGCGCCCGGGTGCGACAACGATTGATTATTACAACTTGATACTTCATTACCCTGAGCATATTGTGCACTTGCATTCAAACTTGTATAGCCCAGAGCCGAATCTCCGCTACAAAGTATTGGGTACGGAAGCTAAATATGAAAAGTTCGGATTAGATCCTCAAGAGGGCTACTTAAAAGAAGGCCGTTTGCCGGAAAACGATGCTTGGTCGGAAGAAGATGAGGCGTTATACGGCGTCCGTTACGACGAAGACGGTGCGCAAACTATCAAAACGGAGAGAGGCGCGTACCAAGCTTACTTTGTTGGTGTGGCAGACGCCATTCGTTTGGGCACTGATAACCCGGTTCCTGCCGCTCAAGCAGTACAGAATATCGCTCTGATTGAGATGGCATTGGAAAGCAGTAAAACGGGTAAAACGATTCAGGTGAAACCATGAGTTTGACGCTTGAACTCGTGGCCCTGCAAGAGCATGAACTTCAGTTGGCGGAATTTAATCACCATATTGCGTGGTCTATCGGCCTCGCTCTAAAAGAAGAGGCTGAAGCTCGCGGCGCGGCTGTTGCTATTGAGGTTTACGGCTTTGGACAAACGCTATTTCAATACGCGATGGCAGGAACCTGCGCTGATCATGTAGATTGGGTCCGTAGGAAGCGAAACTCAGTATTAAGGTATGACCACAGCTCTTACTATCTTTCTCTGTACAACAAGCAAAAGCAACGTGATTTCGAAAATCAGCCTCATCTCGATGCTCGTGAGTACTGTGCTCATGGTGGCGCGTTCCCAATTCGGCTTTCTGGGTCTGGTTTGGTTGGGGTTGTGACGGTATCGGGTTTACCGCAGTTAGATGATCATCAGCTAGTTGTGGATATATTAAAAACGATGACAGAGACAAAACCCTCTTAAACGCCAAATATGAAAGTAGCACGGTTTCTTTATCGTGCTACTGAATTCTCTTTTTAGCTCATAAAGTGTTCTTTAATGTGAGCAAATATTAACATTGATCCCAACTTACTACCTGAAAATCAAATCAATTTCATATAACCTATACGCTCATTCATATAGAAAGCCTTCAAAGTTGGCCATTGGCAATGTCTTTTAGAAGAAAAGAAAAACTCAATCTTAGAAATCTTATTGTCACCCTATGTGTGTTCAGTGTGCTTGTCACTTTGATCAACGCATTCTACTCGATTTATCGTGTTCAAAGGGATCTCATCATCAATAACACGTTAGAATCAAACCGTGTTTACGCCCAAAAAATGTCTGAAATGACAGACTCTTTCATAGAAAGCTCAATGTCGCAGCTAAAATACAGTGCGAACGTGCTAAAAGACAAGATGCATGACGCTCAGCTTCTTGATAAAGAGGCTGAGAGATTAAGAACGCAAACCAAATCATTTAACTCTGTGGTTGTCGTTAATGCAAAAGGGGTTATTATTTCTGTATCCCCTGAAACACTTCAGGTGAAAGGTGTAAGGTTAGTGGGTGAAAGAAAACGCCAGTCTTTAAACGCTCAAGCACCGGTTGTTACTGAACCATTTATATCGCCAGCTGGAAATTACTTGTTAACCATCTCATACCCTATATTTTCTCACTCTAATGAATATTTAGGTTATATCGGCGGCACTATTTATCTAGAAAAAGAAAATATTCTTGCAGAGTTACTCAGCCAGCACGCATACAAAGATGGTTCTTTCCTTTACGTTGTCGATGAGAGTAACACTCTGATTTATCACCCAGATCAATCGAGAGTTGGTGAAGTAATCGACGATAATGAGGCAATCAAAGCGGTGACGATGGGGCAGAGCGGTAACAAAGAAATTGTTAACTCTCGCGGCGTCGAAATGCTTGCTGGTTATGCACCAGTAAAGTCATCAGGATGGGGAATTGTTGCTCAGCGCCCGAAATCGATGACGTTATCTGTGCTAGATGAACAGATGTGGAATGTTTTCCTTAAGTCGATTCCAATTGGTTTATTAACTTTGTTGCTAATTTGGTTCTTGTCCCTTCTTATTTCTAGACCACTTTGGCAGTTAGCGGGTGCTGTGCGAGGTGTCGAAGAACATTCATCCTCTATCGATGATCTCAAACTGGTTAAGTCTTGGTATTTTGAGGTCTCACATTTGAAGCTTAGCTTTCTTAAAGCATTTGGTATCGTGTCAAAAACCATTGATAAGCTGCAACTGGATACATTAACAGATTCGATGACTGGATTATTGAATCGACGTGGATTAGATAAAGTTCTTGGTTTGTTTAAGCAGGAAAATACCGCGTTCTCTGTTTTGGCGCTAGATATTGACCACTTTAAGAGCGTAAACGATAACTATGGCCATGACGTGGGTGACAACTTACTTAGAGAGTTTGCGCAGTTAATGAAAGACCAAGCTCGCTCTAATGATCACCTGTGTCGTTCTGGCGGTGAAGAGTTTATGATGTTTTTGGAAAAAACAGACGTAAACCACGCTATGGATGTTGCAGAGCGTATTAGACACAACGTGGAACAACATGACTTTCAGGTGGTTGGTAAGGTCACGGTTTCGTTGGGCGTTTCTCACTGGAAAGGCAATGACACACCAATTGAAGCGGTAATGAAAGACGCCGATAATGCACTGTATAAAGCGAAACATAATGGAAGAAATAGAACGGAGTTGGGTGACGACGCACAATAGATATTGCGCTTTAGGCTGAACATAAAACGAGCCAGTGACTAACCTTTGCTGTTAATCGCTGGCGTAACCGCTACCAATTGCGCGAAACGGCAAGTTCAGCTCTAATTCTGGAATTTGTTTACCCACCCAAGCCGGAAATGTATTGCTATTTGGCCCTGGAAACAGCGTATATTCTTCAGCCCAAGGGTATTGGTTAATCACACTTTGTATTTTAGGGATAAGCTGGCGGGCCTTTTCACCTTGTATGGAGAGGATCTTTTCTGGTTTTGCACCATACCAATATCGATCTGGCGTCCCAGTTTGGTACTGATATAGAGCGGGTTGTCCGCGATTCACTCTCCAGCCGACTACTTCATACACTGTATATTCGTTCGCATTTTCAGGCTTTATTGCAAACCATGTATGAACGGCAAACCAGCCTCGCCAACCAAACGCATCTGCGGCATAAAACTCAATCACAGCATGCTTAACATTAGAAGGATCGGGTGCGATACCCGCAGGTTCTCTGCTTGCGGTACGCCAATCTCCTTGAGTGCATCCACCCAGCATAACCGCGATTGACATGAACCCAATTTTTACAAGGTGAGTAAAGTTGAGAGGGTCTTTCATTTATTGCTCCTAGACCAACCGATGCTGGTAACGCTCTATTGATTTTAGCTATAAAAACGTGGCAAGTCTGATTGTTGAAATCCTCTCCTTATTAAAAGAGAGAGGGAAGTTAGTGCCATAATTCCAGTTCATACGTAATAATAAGGTAAGCCGATTTGTAACATGTGGCATAGACGATGCCGTATTTCTCGAACGATTCGTCTAGTTGCGTATGAAAAAGTAAGAGGTTGTATGTGTTCCTTACACGGTCACATGAATTAAAAGCATTAAAAAACAGAGGTTTACAGTGGATTTTGACTGGTTGAGTGAGTTTGGGACCCTCACATTGTCTCACATTTGCTTGTTTTGGGCGGAATTTTCATCGCTCATCTTTTTGCGCGTTTAGAGTCAGCGTTCAGCTATGGCACAATAGGCGCTCACAGAACAAGTGCTGTTTGGTCATGCAAATAGCAGAAAAATAACTAGAAATAGAATAATTAATGTTTAAATCAAAAAGTATACTCGCATTAAGCATGTTCGCATTTGGCTGTTTTGCCAATCAAGATAGCGAACCAACGTCCGTTGTGCTGAGCTATGGCGACTCCTCCATCAGTACTGATATTCAAGCCAATCGAAAATTTCATGTTGTCCGAGACAATGAAAGTGAGCACGTAGAATTTTCCGGCGGAATCACAAAGGAGTATTCCGATTATATTGTGAATATTCATATCATAAGAAAAAGCAATATACGCAGATCAAGCCGTGAGCTGAATACTACCGTATTGATGAACAGTGATCAGATTGGGAAGCCTTTAGTGATTGGCATTGAAAATGATGAGTTCACTAGTATCACTTTGCGTTAATGCTTAGTATTTATTGAATAGGAATGAGGAAATTGATGCTCTCAATACGCTGCTATCGCACCGAGGATGCCCCAACACTGTGGGCACTCTTTTACCATACTGTGCGAGTCATTAATCGTCGCGATTACACTGAATCACAAGTTTCCGCTTGGGCACCATCAGATTTTGACCTCGATGTGTGGCAACGCAAAATGGACGATATTCAACCCTACGTCGCGGAGATAGAAGGGCAGGTCGTTGGCTATTGTGATTTGCAAGGTGACGGCTTGATTGATCATTTCTTTTGCCATCATGAATACCAAGGACAAGGTGTTGGTCGTGATTTGATGTCTTTTCTTTTTTCACAGGCGAAAGTACAGGGGATAAAACGACTGTATTCTGAAGTGAGTATTACCGCCCGACCTTTTTACGAGAAAATGGGTTTCACAGTTAAGTCTCGACAACGTGTTGAGGTTAGGGGAGAAACCTTAACTAACTTTATGATGGAAAAGTATATTTAACTTAAATAGTGAGCATTTAGTGAGCTTGAACACAGATATAAAATGTTTTCCAATGTGAAAACGAGTTCATTGATCTCGCACCAACGTTTTGTTTGAAAACAGTGTACATAATCTTCTCTGGAACGCCATTACCGCATTTCGTCTCTGAAGGCTTAAAAACAGTCTGAAAGTTTTGGTTTTGCGGCGGGTAGTAGCGTTCCAAACGCCAAATGTGTCTGGCTAACCATCTCAGGAAGAGAAGTAGTACTATGCGCCCTTATCTCAAATACGTTGTTCCAACATTGATACCATTGCTTGTTTGGTTAATGCCTCTCTCTGCGTTCCCATTTGATGGCATTACTATCGTCCAGCAAAGAATGATTGCAATCTTCTTGCTTGCCGCACTTTGCTGGGTATTCGAGCCAATTCCAATCTATGCCACTTCGGTTGTGATCATTGTCCTAGAGCTATTGCTTGTATCAAATAAAGGTATTGTGCTCTTTCGTTTGCAAGAAGGGCAGCCACATTTTGGTGAGCTATTACAATATAACGAGATAATGGCGACCTTCGCTAGTCCGATTATCATGCTCTTCCTCGGCGGTTTCTTTTTGGCTATGGCGGCGACAAAGTACAGGTTAGATGTCAACTTAGCCCGAGTGTTACTCAAACCATTTGGACAAAAACCAAAGTTCGTTATGCTGGGGTTGATGCTGATCACCGCTGTTTTTTCCATGTTTATGTCAAACACCGCAACAACAGCGATGATGTTGTCCATTTTAACCCCTGTGATAGCGGTTTTCGGGCCTAAAGACCCAGGTCGAATTGCATTCGCTTTGTGTATTCCTGTTGCGGCCAACATTGGTGGCATTGGTACTCCAATCGGCACGCCACCGAATGCCATCGCCCTAAAATATTTGGTTGGTGACAACTTAATTACGTTTGGTGAATGGATGGTATTTGGTGTGCCATTCGTTATTGTGATGATGGCGTTAGCCTGGTTTCTGATTGGCTTTTTGTATAAAGCCGAACAAACCACCATCGATCTGAACATTAAAAGCAAGTTTTTGAAAACACCCAAAGCAATAATGGTTTACGTCACCTTTGCCGGCACGATTATTCTTTGGTTGATGGGTTCTGCACATGGAATGAATTCTTACACAGTAGCATTAATTCCGGTCGCAGTGTTCTCACTGACGGGCATCATCAACAAAGAAGACTTGAAGAAAATCTCTTGGGATGTGCTTTGGTTGGTGTCAGGCGGTATTGCTCTGGGCCTTGCTCTAGATAAAACCGGGCTTGCGAAGCTGGTGGTACACAGCATTCCGTTTGATCAGTTCTCGCCATATGTTGTCTTGTTTGGTGCGGCTTTCTTGTGCTTGTTAATGGCAAACTTTATGTCGCATACAGCCACAGCAAACTTGCTGATGCCGATTATGGCTGCGCTGGGTACTTCTATGGCTTCGCTAACGCCTCTCGGCGGTGAAGTTACTCTGATCTTGGTCGTGACATTTGCCGCTTCACTCGGTATGTCGTTACCAATTAGTACGCCACCAAACGCGTTAGCTCATGCAACAGGGCATGTCGAGAGCGGCCAAATGGCTCGTATCGGTGCCGTGCTAGGCGTGATTGGCGTATTACTCAGCTTTGTGATGGTGTGGATTTTACATACTGTTGGGCATATTGGATAACCCATGTACGAAACGAAGTTAGACGCGTTAGTACAACGCTACTTTAATCACCTTGAACGCCGATTAACGGTTTTATCCGGGTCGGTGCTTATTGAGCAAGCTGGCTACAATGATCGCTTGTACTATGTGCTGTCGGGAGAACTGGCGGGCTATTACGCGGAAGATGACAAGAAACCGATTCAGGTATTTTCTGCGTCTCAAGGTGCGTTTATTGGCGTACATAGTTTCTTTTCTGGTACGTGGACTGCCTCTTCGACAGTGATTGCTCAAACCGATGTTGAATTGGCTTGGATACAGCGCGATACGCCCGCCGTGGAAGAGGCGACATACGGACCATTGACGACACAATTTATGCCTGTGATGGTTAACGAATTATCTCGTCGTCAACGGCGCGCAATGCAAGAGGCATTGGCTAAAGAAAAAGCACTACAAAAGCTTCATACCGCAGAGCAAATGACAACGTTGGGGCAGCTTGCAGCGGGTATTGCTCATGAGTTGAACAATGCGATAGGCGTTGTAAGCAGTAAATCAGAACGGCTAGAGACAGTTATCATGGAACTGCTTGAAGAAGTTCATCCGGAAGCGAGTCAATTTTTTGATTTTGGTTTAATGCAAGGGCAGAAAGTCTCTTCTAGCGAAGCGAGAAAGCGGGGGCGCCACTTCGAAAAATACTACGGTTTAACCAAGGAGGTTGCTCGTGATCTTGCGCGAGCCGTTCCAAATAATTTCCTTTCGGAACATTGGCTAAAAAGACCAGAAGAAGCGATACGTTTCTGGCAAATGGGGCGAGATCTCCATGACTTACGCATCGCCTCTAAACATACCGTTGGCATTGTGCGATCCGTAAAACAATTGGGGCGCACGGATATCGACTTGGATGAAGCGATTAACATCAATGATTCAATCAATCGCGCATTGGCTCTATTGCAAAGTGACTTAAGACGAGTGAGTGTTCGTTTTAGCCCTGCGGATTTACCTGCTTTTATTGGTTCTCAAACCGAACTCGTCCAAGTTTGGGTAAATATATTAAAGAATGCGTGCGATGCACTTGGTGAAACGGAGAAACCCGGTATCGAAATACATACTCGGGAGAGTAAGGGTAAAATTTTGGTCACGATTGCTAACAACGGACCAGAAATTGATGAAGCGACACGTAGAAAAATTTTCCGGCCAAACTTCACCACTAAAAAGGGGGGATTGTCGTTTGGTTTAGGGTTAGGTCTGTCGATTGTGAAGCGCATTATCGCCGGATATAACGGCTCTATTGTAGTAAAGAGCGACAGTGAAAAAACGATTTTTAGAATCAAGTTACCAGTAGAGGGTGAACATGGAGAAGCTTAATGTAATTTGCGTTGATGACCAACGAGAGGTACTAAGCGCGGTTCTACAAGATTTAGAGCCGTTAAATCAGTGGTTGAATATCGAAGACTGCGAATCAGCAGGTGAGGCTCTAGAACTGATGGATGAATTTGATGCAGAAGGCGAGATGATCGCATTGATTATTTCCGATCATGTGATGCCAGGTAAAACGGGAGTAGAGCTGCTGACCGATGTATCAAAAGACGGTCGTTTTGGCTTTACGAGGAAAGTGCTTCTTACCGGGCAAGCGACGCACACCGATACGATTAATGCGATCAACTCCGCAGGCATTGACCGCTACTTTGAAAAACCATGGCAAGCAAGCCAATTAATAGAGTGCGTTAGAAACCTGGTGACCCAATATATCTTTGATGTGGGCTTAGATTACACTCAGTATCACGAACATTTAGATCAGAGTGTGGTGTTTGAACGCCTACGTTAATAGGGGGCATTAAGCTTTGTTTTCGTCACGGCCAGTTAGTGTCTGAAATCTATAGTGAATAGTTCAGCATGTTTAACGTGGCCGTGCGGAATATTGCTCTAGTATGCTTAACTCAACGAATAGCGGCTTGCACTGGCAACAGAAAGTGGCTTAGAGAACCAATAACCTTGCAGATAATCGACGCCCATTTCGGTAAAAAATTCACACATTTTGGCGTCTTCAATTCCCTCAATCACTACTTCAATATTATTTTCCTGGCACATAGTGATAAGAAACTTCAGATATTCTTGTGAAGAGCGGTTGGTTAGTGTTTTCCACGCCATCGACCTATCAATTTTGATTTGTGTCATCGGAAGGTCGAAGAAGCTATTTAATGAACTGTAACCAGATCCAAAGTCATCCAGAGAGAGTGCAAATCCTAGTTCCCTGAGGGTATTCAGAGGGGCAATGGCTGTCTGATTATTATCCAAAATAAATGTTTCTGTTAGTTCCAACACAATAGACTCAGGAACGACACCAACCTCATCCGCCATGGCTTTAATTCGCGCAGGGAATTCACTATTCATTAACTGAAGTACAGAAACATTCACGTTGACACGAACTTGGTTTTGGTAACGCTCACGGTAGTTTTTGATAAATTCACACGCTTTGGCAAAGACTTGATATCCGAGTTCGACAATCAAACCTTTGTTCTCTGCGACGGGGATGAATTCGTCTGGATAAATTTCGCCAAACTCTTTGCTACGCCAGCGAACCAGAGATTCGAAGCTCACCACTTTTGAGCTTTTGGCGTCAATAATTGGCTGAAACTTAACGCTTAATGTCTGTTTTTCTAGTGCACTTTTTAGACCTTGTTCAATAAAGAAATAACGGTCTACGGCATGCTGAGTTTTCTCACTGTAAACCGCAACACGGTCTTTATTCTGCTCGCTTGCGTACTGACAAGTTCGTGCTGCTTTACGTAATATTTCCTCTGCTGAGTGACTTGGATCTATGCAAGGATACAAACCAATACTAATGTTACTTCCTAAGTATTGGCCCTCTTCAATCACTGCCTCGTGGTAGGTTTCCTTTAAACTTTCGGCATAACTTTGCAGCGTTTCTACCGAGCATTCATCGTGAATCAAAATCGCAAAGTCATCATCATGTACGCGATATACAGAACTATTTGGAGAAGGTAGGTGACTGAGAGTTTGTAGCAATTTTTCCACTAACCCATCGACCAACTCGCTGCCATATTGATTTAAGTAAGATTTAATCTCTTCTATCTGAATGTAACAGATAGATGCACAAGAATCGGTGGCTCGCACACTATCTTCAATATCCAGCAAGAGATGGGCGCGATTAGCCATACCTGACGCATTGTCATGAAATGCGACTTGATGAATGTAGCTTTCCATCAGCTTGCGTTCAGAAATATCACGGTGGCTACCAACCATATAATGACCATGTTCTGTTTCTTTGGTCATGGCTACGCCTTCAATCCAGACGTACTGTCCATTGGGTTTACGCACGCGGTAGGTCGTTGTGACCCTCGTGTTGTTGGTAATGATGTGAGCATCGACCCGAGTGGAGAGTCTTTCTCGATCGAGAGGGTGAACAAGGTCTAACCATTGCTCTAAGCTGATTCGACCAGCGTTGATACCAAGCTGCTCATAAAAGCCCTTGTTATAAAATACCATGGTTCCAAACTCATCCATGTAAAAGAGGCCTTCGTTAAACACATCGAAGATATGAATGAATCGTTCTTCGACGATTTTTAGGAACTCTCGGTCACTATCTGAGACTTGTTGGTCAAATATGGTGGTCAAGATATTTCCTCCTCGAGCCTTTTAGCATCAGAGATGAGTGTTGGGGTTGATAACATAGAGTTGATCTGCTGGCGTACATTACAATCACAAAAGTGTCAGTTCAAATTGTTTGGCTATCATTTTATGCGCTACTAGGTTAATAACATACTAAGATTAGGCGGCTAATCATCGACATTTATAAAAAATAGTCAACAGTAAAAATCATTTATAAAATACAGTTATTGATGCCGTCCGCAATCTATAAATATTTATGAATAATTATCCTAAAGTTATTTTCAGTTGTGTCGGTATCAATGTGCTGTTTTCTAACGTCATTTGTATATATGTTATCTTGGATAAAACCATAATAACAAAAAGGACTTAATGAGCGCGACCGATTATTAATTGACAGGATGCTCATTAATTGTAATCAATTCAAATTTATTATCACGCCAAGTAATCAAATCTCTTATAATGCGGACGTTAATATCGAGTAAGCCTTCTTTATATGCAGTACGATCCGAAAAATTCAATCAAAATTGCGCTCGCTGATATCGGCGTTGGTATGTTTGTTACCGCGATAGAGCACAACAAGCGCGTCAATTTAGCCAATGCAGGGCGGATATCTAGCCCTGAAGGCATTAAGAAGCTTGCTACAAGTGGCGTAAAGTATGTTTGGGTAGATCAAACATTATCTTCGCAGCAGTGTGTCTTCAAGCCTGTAGATGAATCAACTGATGCCACTAAAGAGACGAGAGAGCAGAAACACTCAGATTTTAAGAGGGGTCAACGAACTTATCGTTCGAGAGACATCCAACACAAGCGAGCCAAAAAGCTGATCGCCGAAGCAAAAGATTTGGCGCAGAAACTATTGAATCAAACTTTTGAAGGAAAAATCATTGAAGTTGATGAAGTAGAAGCTTGGGCTGACGATGTCATTGAAAGTGTTTTGATTGACTCAGATGCGTTGCAGTGTGTCTCTGCACTCCGAAAAAAAGACTCTTACTTATTGGAACATTCCGTCAATGTCGCTTGTCTTTTAGTGTCATTCGGTAAGTACTTGGGCTTGGATAAGCCAACGCTAAAACAGCTTGCTGTAGGTGGCATTATTCATGATGTAGGTAAAATTAAAGTCGATGATAAGATCTTGCACAAGCCAGCGAAGCTAACGCCTGAAGAATTTGAACATATGAAGCTACATCAAGTGTTCGCAGGTGAGATTATCCTTCACGTAAAAGGACTTAGTGACGTAAGCCGTGATGTTTGTTTGATGCACCACGAGAAGTTAGATGGCAATGGTTATCCTAGAGGCTTGAAGGGGGAGGAGATTCCAATTCACGGCCGTATGAGCTGTATTGTAGATATCTACGATGCGCTAACGGCTGATCGCTGTTACAAAAAAGGCATGAGTTCTGCCGAAGCGTTTAAAATCTTGTTGAGTCTAACGCCATTTCATTTAGACGCCGACTTAGTTTACAAATTCATTAATTGCATTGGGATGTACCCCGTAGGCTCTATTGTCGAGTTGAACGATGGGCGTGTTGGTATTGTTTGGTCTTCAAATGAATCTCAAGCATTAAAGCCAGAAGTGAAATGTTTCTACTCCCGCAAGTATAAACGATACATTGATGTCACGATGGTGGATTTAAAAACGAGTGCGTACAAAATTGAAAGAGCGATAGCGCCTTCATCGTTAGAGATCGATCCTAAGCCTTTTTATGATTAAGAGAAATGGATAAGCTTATACAACAGGCTTTACATCCTTGCATGTAGATCGTATTTTATTTGCATAACTATCTATTAATTTTTTCTAAGTTATTTAGATGCAAGATGGTTCTTAAGACCTCGGCTTCATGGATAGAAACCGGGCGATAAAATAGTTCTATACACAATGGGCTATAAACCTCTTTTTTCTGGAAGGGATGCCAATGCAAATAGATACATGGATTTTTTACACTCTTGCCATTCTCGTGCTCACTGCTTCACCAGGACCAAGCTCACTGTTGTGTTTGAGTAAAGGAGTGAGTAGTGGGTTTCGTATTGCTTTCATGACTGCACTTGGCAGTTTGTCTGCGATTACGATCATCCTTACGCTCTCATTTACCGGGCTGGGAGTTGTCATTGTTTCATCTGAGTTAGTTTTTAATATTATCAAATGGTGTGGTGCCGCTTATTTAATCTGGTTAGGTATTCAAGCGTTGCGCTCATCTCAGACAGATTTTAATAAAACGGCAACGACTCAAAGTTCCGCGACAGCGTTCAGCGCGTTCACTAGTGGTTTCATTGTTGGCGCTAGTAACCCCAAAGCGATAGTCTTTTTCACCGCTTTGTTTCCTCAATTCATTGAACCTTCCGCACCGCTACTGGCTCAATACGCGATTTTCGCGTCTACATTTGTGGTTTTTGAGCTTAGCTGGCTAACATTTTATGCATTGTTAGGGGTAAAAGCCTCTGATTGGTTGTTTGTCGCTGGAAGAGCGAAGTTGTTCAATCGTTTGACTGGTGGAGTATTTATTGGTGCTGGCGTGATGTTGTCGACGGCAAACCGATAAATAAGACAGACTTCGGTACGCAGTTAGGTTTTCCCATATAGTAAGTTGGAATGCGCTAATTTAGCTTTGTCTTATTTCCAGAATGGAAATAGACGTTTTGTTTATTTTCATTAGTGGCAACAGCCAAGCAGGAGTAAAATCACGTTACTCTTTAGGGGTAGAGCTCGTATTTTGTCTTGTGGGCTTGTGGTTACTTTGTAGGAATATCTTAGATGACAAGCCTTTCTAAACTACAACAACGTTTTCTAGATATCGCGACCGACGTCCGTCTTTCTCCAAAACAGAAGTCGAGTTTTTTAGCTTTAGAGGCGGAAGCGTGCATTCCTTACATGACCGTATCTCCATCACTGAGACAAGCAATGGATGAAGGCATCATCTGCGATATGTTTGAAGGTCATGCACCGTTTAAACCTCGCTATGTGTTGCCTGATTACGCTAAATTTCTATCGCAAGGCTCAGACTATTTAGAGTTGTCTCCGGCTGATGATTTCGATGATGCGTTGAACATGCTGACCATCATTTACCATCATGTTCCTTCGGTAACGAACATTCCGGTTTACTTAGGCCAGTTAGATGATGTCTTGTTGCCTTACATAGGCGACCTAACAGAGAGCCAGATTTACAAAAAGTTAAAACATTTTTGGATCATGCTGGATCGCACATTGCCAGATGCGTTTATGCATGTGAATGTCGGACCGACAGACAACATTATTTGTCGCACTGTTTTAAAAGTAGATGCGGAGCTCAAGCAGATCGCACCGAATCTCACCTTTATGTACGACGAGACAGTTACACCTGATGATTTACTTCGTCAAGCGACACAGAACATTTGTGAATGCAGTAAACCGCATATCGCCAATTACCCAATGCACGCGAAAGCCTACAACGGCTCACGCTTTGGTATTGTAAGTTGCTACAACTCGCTTCCATTAGCAGGTGGCTCGAACACATTGGTGCGAATGAATTTAAAAGAAGTTGCAAAACGAGCATCAGACTGTAACGACTTCTTAAATGCGTTGCCTTCTTACCATCGATTAATGGTCGAGCTCATAAACGCAAGAAGCACGCACTTGCATGAAAAATCGAACTTCTTTCAAGGCTTTTTGACGCAAGAAGGGTTGATAAAAGAGTCCTATTTCGCGCCAATGTATGGCGTTTACGGAATGGCCGAAGCGGTAAACCTTCTATTTGAAAAAGAAGGGCAAATAGGGCGATACGGAAAAAATGATCGAGCAAATACTTTTGCTCATGATGTTTCAGCAACACTGGCTAAACTGGTGGACTCAACCCCGGTGAAATATGGTTTAGATGGCAAAGCGCTCTTACATGCACAAGGCGGCATTAGCTTAGATCATGATGTTACGCCAGGTGTACGTCTGCCTTATGGTGCAGAGCCAGACCCTGTCACTTATGTACAAGCAACGGCGAAGCATCATCAGTATTATCGTGCGGGTATCAGCGATATTTTGACGATTGATGAAACGGTGAAATCTAACCCAGAAGCGATGTTCAATTTATGTAAAGGGGCACTAAATGCTGGTTATCGTGAGTTTACCGCGAATGTCACTTCAAATGACTTAATTCGCGTGACAGGCTACATGATCAAACTTTCAGATGTCGCGAAATATGATAAAGAAGGTTCGAGAACCAACACGACGTTTCTAGGTGCAGAAGCAGCAAAAAATACCAAAATTTTAGAACGCTCGCCACGTGTGGTGAGTCATGAAGTAACACCGACTTACACGCAGGCATAAGTTCGGTTTAGGAAAGAACAAGATGTCTAGACGAAGTGGAAGCCTTTTGGCAAAAGTCACTCGTATCCTTCCTTTCTCTTGTGTTGATGGGCCAGGAAATCGTCTAGTCATCTTTCTACAGGGTTGTAACTATCAGTGTTTGAACTGCCACAATCCTCACACGATAAACCATTGTAATCATTGTGGTGAGTGTGTGAGTGAATGTTCAGCAGGCGCATTGAAGTTCGACGAAAACAACAACGTTGTTTGGCTTAAAGAGGAGTGCACCCACTGCGATCATTGTATAGAGATATGTCAGAACCAATCTACTCCAAAAATTACTGACTACTCTGTAGTAACAATGCTCGATTTGATACGCAAACATCGCTTTTTCATCAGTGGTGTTACTGTATCCGGTGGGGAATCTACCTTACAACTTCCTTTCATTATTGAGCTGTTTAAAGGGATAAAACAAGATCCTGAATTACGGCACCTCTCTTGTTTCATCGACAGTAACGGTTCTTTAGCGGTTGCTGGTTGGCAGCGTATTCTACCTTTTCTGGATGGCGCAATGATCGATTTGAAAGCGTGGCAGACGGAGACGCATCAGTGGCTAACTGGGCGTGATAATCATCGTGTATTTAAAACCCTTCAGTACCTTGTTGAGCACGAAAAATTGTACGAGGTCCGCTTACTGCATATTCCCCAAAAAAGTGATTTAGATATAGAAATCGTAGCAATTGGACGTTACTTGAGTACTCTTCCTGAATCGGTGCTTATCCGTTTAAATGCCTTTCAGCATCACGGAGTAGTGGGGGAGGCGTTAACTTGGGATATGTGCTCTCATCATGATATCGAACGCTTAAAATCAGAGCTTCGATGCTACGTGAGTAACCCTATCACAGTGCCGACAGTACTCACGTAGTACCGTTGTTTATCTATGCTTACGCATCACAGGCATCTAACATGGCGCAGGCGTCGAGTAATTGTTGCTGTAACCATTTTAAAGCGGGATCGTTTAAGCTCGCTTTGTTCCAAACGAGGCTGTAGGCTACTTGCCCGTAATCGAATGGAAGAGCTTGCTCTACCAAACCTTTTGCTTGCATTGCCGCTCTTGCCCAAAGCTTGGAGCATGTGAACAAGTAATCCGAGTGCTGACACATCACCGCAGCTGAACCAAAGTCGGCTACACGCATGGCCAAGTTTCGTTTTGAATGCCTTTGGGTGAGATTTTGCTCAAAATAAGGTTGTGACAGATCTTTATCATGAATACCGATGTGTCTTGCACAAAGGTAACTTTCAACAGATAAGGGTTGCTCAGCGAGTGGGTTCGATGCTCTCATTAAGCAAACCATTTCGTCTTTCAAAATGGTTTTCCAGACCAAGTCTTTATTTTGTGTGGGTGGTTGGCTGAGATCGTGAGGAAGCAACAAAAAATCTACTTGACCTCTTGCTAATGCATCGAAGCTCATTTCCTCTTTCGCATGGACATTCAAGTGCGCGTGATTGCTCAGTTGCTGGGACAAGTGCTGTAGAACTGGCGCAAAGAGCTCAAATGAACTTTCACGCATTGCTAATGAAAAACTACCTTGATAGTAAGCCGGATTAAAAGAGCCTTGATGTAATAACCCATTCATACTGGAGAGTATGCCATGGATTGACGGGCCTATATGTAGCGCAAATGCTGTCGGCACTAAGCGAGTGCCATCACGGTAAAAAAGGTCATCCTTTAGCGTTTCGCGCAACTGTCCGAGCGTTTTACTGACGCTCGATGGTGTTACACACAAGCGTTCTGCCGCAAGTGTGACGCTGTGAGTGGTTAACAACATATGTAAAACAGTTAGATGTTTAAGGCTTATACGCGAAAGAGCAATGTAGTCCATAAATAGCATGGTTTCTTATGATTTTTGGCAGTATATCAGCATGAAACAAATTTTTACTATTGTTTATCTCGGAAACACGCCTGTTTCTCTTTGAGCTCAATGCATTTAATGGGTTGCATAAGGATTGATGGTGCTTATAAGTCTAGAAATTTATCTTAGTTTTGTTGGACTTTAATGCTTTCATTTATTCAATTCTAAAGCTTCTATGTAATTTTAATCAATTTGGAGGAGTTGATTGATTTGTACACGAATTAAACTTGTTCCTTGTTAATTAAAATAGATATTGTTTTGTTGATTGTTTGGTGATTTACTCATGATCCCTCAGTAACAAAGGTATAAATAATTAATGGACGACCCCTTTAGTCGACAAAACCCTTCACCATATGTCTTCTTATTATTGGAGACATGCTCATGCTAGAACTTTTTATGCAACCAGAAGCTTGGGCTATTTTCGCCACTTTGTTTGCGCTTGAAGTTGTCTTAGGCGTTGATAACGTCGTTTTTATCTCTGTCTTATGTGAAAGACTGCCGCTGCACCAACGTAAGCTGGCAAGAAACCTTGGTATTGGTCTTGCTGTTATTGCTCGTATTGGTTTAGTGTTTTCAATCTCTTGGATCATGCAACTGACTCAACCGCTATTTTCTTTGGCGAACCATGCGCTTACCGGAAGAGACGTCATCATGATTGCGGGTGGTGCATTCCTCTTGGCTAAAAGCCTGAAAGAGTTGTGGAGTTGGTTAAATCACAACGAGTCGGCTCACTCAACTCACGCCCGTACTGGTTTAACGGTAGTTCTGTTGCAGATTGTTGCCGTGGATGCTGTATTCTCGATGGACTCGGTGATAACCGCCGTTGGTTTGACAAGTGATGTCCCACTTATGGTCGCAGCGATTGTTTCGTCTGCTATCGTGATGGTCATGACAGCCGAAAAAATCAATAACCTGGTGTCGTGTTACCCTGGTTTTAAGACACTTGCTTTGTTATTCCTCGTTTTGTTAGGTGGTTTATTGATGGCAGAAGGCTTCGAAATTCATATCAACAAAGGTTATGTGTACTTTGCGATGGCATTCGGCTTAATTCTGGAACTTTGTCATATCCAGTTAAAAAACAAACAACGCCCGACTATTAAACGTCTTAGTCCGTTGCGAGTTCATCCAACGAGATTAGAAGCTCGTCAATAATAAAAGATATTGCCGCTTATATGAGCGGCATTTTTATATTCGTCATCACCTATTTTTACTCTCTTTTTATTTTGTTGTCGTTTCGACAAAAAATCGCATTTGTTGTGGGGTTGAAGATTTTTTATATAGACCGCCCAACTAATATGAGTGAACGGCAATAATGGATAAAATGATCGATGCGTTAGCAACCCATGGCTACTACATCTGGGATGATTTTCTTTCTGAACAAGAAGTGGCTCAATTACGAGACTGCATTCCAAGTAACTGGAAAAAAGCGCGTATTGGTCGTAATGACGATGTGACTCGTATTGAGTCAATTCGAAGTGACAAAATTCAATGGTTATCGCCCAATATGGGGCACGCGGTTACTTCTTACTTAGATAAGATGGAAGAAATACGCCAAGAAGTGAACCGTCACTTGTTTCTGGGACTTTTTGAGTATGAAGCTCACTTTGCCAAGTACGAGGAAGGGGATTTCTACCAAAAGCATCTAGATTGTTTTAAGGGCAATGAAAACCGTCGATTGACAACCGTTTTTTACATGAACGAATCTTGGACGGAAAAGGATGCAGGTGAATTGGTGGTTTACGATCTAAATGATAATAAGATAGCTACCATCCCTCCTCAATCAGGACGCTTACTTTTATTCTTATCTGAGCAATTCCCGCATGAGGTTTTACCGACCAATGCTGAGCGTTTCAGTATTGCAGGTTGGTTCAGAATCAATGGTGTGCGAGACAATGTACTTGATATTGCAAAATGATTGGTTTGCAACCTGCACAAAATCAGCATAGGGCGTAGATACGCCCTTTATCGATTAAACATTAGTTGATAGCTCGTAACACTCGGTCATGTTTCGCTCTAGCACTGCATAGACGTCAGAACAAAGTTCTTGTTTAGCGACTTGCTCGCCCATAATCGCGGCGATTTGTGCTTGAGCCATTCGTCCTCGGTAGGGACGGTCCTGAGACAGAGCTTGAAAAACATCGGCAACCGCGACAATACGTGATGGTACATCGAGTTCGTCTCCTGTTTTATGATAAGGATAGCCAGAACCGTCCAAACGCTCGTGATGATTAGAGGCCCACTCCGCTATTTTAGCGTTGGGAAACACTTTGTGTAATGCGAGCTGAGTATCAATTGTATGGCGTTTAATACGCGTATACTCTTGTTTATTAAGAGAGCCTTCTTTATGAAGAATCTCATCTGGTGTTTTTAACTTTCCGATATCATGCACCAACCCAGCAATAAATAACATCTCTTGGTCGTGCTCACAGAACCCAAGCTTGATGGCTAGATACCGAGATAACTCCGCCACTTTTTGCGAATGTTGATAAGTAAATGGGCTTTTTGCGTCAACAATTCGAGCGATAAACATGCCCAAACTATTCATATCTTGGATGGTGAGCTGTTTTTGAAGCCAATCAATGCTTTTAAAGTTTAATCCGATGGTTTCTATATTTTCAGACTCCATCGCGAACCAAAATGCGTCGGTCATAACGAGCTTAACCATTGCCTTAGCCATGTCTGGATTAAACAAAGTTCCAGCGTTTGCCATGATGCATTCTGCAATTAGTTCTTCATGAAGTGTGACAATGTCACAGTGGCAGTTCATGACGTATTTGGAACGCATAAAATCGAGACGATCGGCTAAATAGAGTAGGGCAGCGACCTCTTTTTCAAAAGGCGGTAAATCAAGATATTTTAGTTCACTCCAATGTGTATGGTGGTAAAGAACAGGTGTCGCAAACTGACGCAACAAACGACACTGCTTGAGGCTTCGGTATCCTCTTAAGCAATGTGTTTTTACATCTTGTGGCACCAACTCCTCAAGTAACATTTTATGTTCTTGTGTTTCGGAGACCCCACAATCGTGGATCATCCCTGCGAAGTAGCAAAACTCCGCTTTTTCTGGTTCCCAGTTCATGACCCGAGCACATTGGTAAGCGATGTAAGCGACACGGTGGCTATGGTGCGTATCATCAACACCTACATAGTCGAGTGCTCGAGCAACCCAGATAAGTGCTTGTTTCAGATCGACTTCAAAGCCCATGTCCGTATGGGAATGGCAAGAATGATTCATGGTTTATACCGACATTGCTAATTAGCCCACGCTAAACCCAAATCAGAAGGTGATAGGAAAAATTGGGTACGACAGCGAATAGACCCCAAAAAGGTGGGCGTTTAGACATAGTTTTGATTATGGGCGGGATAATAATCCTAGTTGCATAATAATATCACCTGAAGCTCATGGTTAAGAGTCAGATATTTGAACTAAGTATAAGTTTTGAAAGATTATTGTTGCTCTTGTTGACTTATTTGAAAACGACAATAAATCATGATGTAACGCATTCTTATTTTTATTTTTGTAAATCGTGCTCGGGCTCAACCAGAGACACACGGTATTGATGTGTGATTAACAGAATTCATATTGTTGCTTTTGAAGGCAAAAAATAAGAAGACTTCTTCGAGGCTCGTTCTGTAACTAACAGAGTAATAGGGAAAGAAGCTTGTTAACTACATGACAATAGAGCGTCGTTGAAAACATTTTCTCTGTAGCTCATGTCGTTGAGGAAAGATAATAAAATGGTACGGTTTCCCAGTGATGCTAGCCCTTTTAGTGAGATAAGTTTATTGAAAATGTGTGATTGCAAAGTAAGCATAGGTAGTAAAAGTAGCTAGAATGATAGCTCTAAATGAAAAGGATTTCGTATGTTGAAGCATCGTTTATACCGGAGTTACACCGCTGGGTTAAAAATTGCAGCCCATATCCTTCCTATGCCGAGACCAACCTTGTTTTCCGGCCCTGGTTCGATGAATGAGCTATTAGAATCGATGACCGAGCTGGGATTTAAACGCGTTTTGTTAGTTACCGACGAAGGGTTAGTCCAAGTCGGTATTGTAGATAAGGTGCTTGAGGCAGCAGCACAACTCGATTTACAGTTAGATGTTTTCTCGCAAGTTAAGCCCGATCCTACCTATGATCAGGTTGAGAGCGGTCTAGAGGCTTATCATCGTTTTCATTGTGAGGGCATATTAGCTTTGGGTGGCGGCTCTGCAATGGATTGTGCAAAAGTCATCGCTGCGAAAGTTACCAATAAACGGCCAATAAAAAAATTAGCTGGACTATTGAAGGTATGGCGAATGCCAGCGCCGCTTTTTGCTATTCCAACAACGGCTGGAACCGGAAGTGAAGTTACTATCGCTGCGGTCGTGTCAGATCCCTCCTCACACATTAAAACCCCTTTAATGGATCCAAAGTTGGTGCCACTAATGGCAGCTTTAGATGCGAATTTAATGATTGGTTTACCTCCTAAGATCACGGCTGATACTGGCGTTGATGCATTAACCCACGCTATTGAGGCCTATGTATCGAAAAACGCTACTCAAGAAACGATGGCTTATTCGGTTGCCGCTATTAAACTCATTTTTAAATATCTTCCTAGGGCTGTGATGCAAGGGGATGATGTCGAAGCTCGTCATAAAATGGCTATGGCATCCTATTACGCGGGTTTAGCATTTACCAAAGCGAGTTTGGGTTATGTTCATGCCTTTGCTCACACATTCGGTGCGAGATATGGAATACCTCATGGTATGGCAAACGGATTAGCCTTGTTGCCTGTGCTGCGCTTTTCATTATCAGAGATTGAGCCTCAACTAAGAAAGCTCGATAAGTTGACGGCCGAGGGGCAGTTAGGTAACGCAAGTGCTCAGCATTTTTTGGCGAATCTGGAGTCCTTGTTTTCAACTATTGATATTGAGCAAACCAGTGCGCTCATTCAACGTGAAGATGCTGATGCGCTTGTTGATTTAATTCTGAAAGAGGCGCACTGGAATTACCCTGTTCCCAAGTTCATGAACAGGGAAGAATGCACACAGTTATTGTTAAATATCAGTAAGGTGTAAGTTATAGTTTACATGTGTGGTTTTTTATCCTTACACTTTGCTTGATCTTCTGCTAAAGATCCTACAATATCGACGGCAATACAAATATGGTGTTGGTTTCGGTCCGCCGTTGCCCGATCTAATACTGATAATTTCTAATAAATTGTAAAGATTAATATACAATGAGTCGTTCTAAAGTATTCGGTAGTACGCTAATTATTGCGGGCACTACAATAGGCGCTGGTATGCTAGCGCTTCCACTTGCCTCTGCCGGCATTGGTTTTTCAACTTCTATTATCATCATGCTAGGTTTATGGGCTCTGATGGCTTTCACTGCCTTGCTTATGCTTGAGCTTCATCAACATGCGGAGAGTAGTGCTACACTTCATACTTTGGCGAAACAGATCCTAGGTCAAAAAGGCAAGTGGGTGGCAAGTTTTGCGATGTTGTTTCTTTTCTACTCATTATGTGCAGCGTATATCGCTGGCGGTGGTGCTCAGTTCGGAGACCGCCTTGCACAATGGTTTGACCTCGATATTTCAGGGCCTACATCAACGATAATCTTTACCTTGATTGTGACTTTAGTTGTGACAGTGGGTACCGGTACGGTCGATAAAGTAAACCGAGTTCTGTTCGCGATGAAGCTCATTGCGATGGTTGCGGTGCTTTCTTTTCTTGCTCCAAACGTTACGGAATCTTACTTGTTAAGTATGCCAATCGAACAAGGCCTTGTTGTAGCGGCGATTCCGGTGATCTTTACTTCGTTTGGTTTCCACGGAAGTATACCTGCAATTGTGAATTACTTAGACGGTGACACTTCTTCTTTACGCAAAGCCGTTATTATTGGTTCGACGATTCCACTCGTTATTTATATCTTTTGGCAAATCGTGACGTTGGGTGTGGTTAGCCAAAGTACGCTTGTTGAGAACGGAGGGTTGAGCGCACTGATTGGTCAACTATCTCAGACAGTACACCAATCAAATTTGGGTAGCATTGTTGGTGTGTTTGCTGACTTGGCATTGTTGACATCGTTCCTTGGCGTGAGTTTGGGTCTATTCGAATTTTTGGGTGATACCATCAAAGGAAGTAACGATAAGCCTAATCGTTTGATTGCGGCACTAGTGACGTTTACTCCACCGCTAGGCTTCGCACTTTTCTATCCTCAAGGCTTTATTATGGCTTTGGGCTATGCAGCGATTGCCTTAGCGATTTTAGCCATCTTTTTGCCTTTGGTTATGGTGATCAAGGTTCGTAAATCGGATGATTTTACTGGGGAGTACCGCGTCGCAGGTGGTCATGGTGCGCTAGTGATAACGGGCATCGCTGGCACTGGCATCGTATTCGCTCAGGTGTTAATTACGCTGGGTGTGCTTCCTGCTCTAGGCTAGTTGTTCAGAACGTTCTTTGAATAACCTCTAGTTACTGAATCCATCGTAATCAATCAGTATTGTTAAGCCAACGAGTTTTGCTCGTTGGCTTTTTTAATCTGGATCAAATTACCGTAAGATATCCGGTGAAAAAATTGGTAGAAATGTGCTTTTATTTCGTACACTTAAGTTGTGGTATATCGATAGTTTAAGTGGAGAAAACCGCTCAAAATACCATTGAATTTGCAACACAATGAGCTTTTCTTGTTTCTCTGCTTTGGTGTGGAGGTGAAGCATGGCGCACCGGAGTTTTTACCCGTTTGCAAAACCGCTTAACGAGCAACTGCAAACGCTAAAAGGCAGGATGCAGGCGCACTTGCCATGTATTGATAGGGTGTCATTTGCAAAATATCACCCAGACCAAGATGTGCTCAAATCATTTGCAGAAAGTGAGTTCGACACTTGGTGTCTAGCCCATCACGAATCAGCATTCCGTAAACTCCACCACCTCAATATTGCCTCTAAAAACGCGGTTCCTCGTATCGTCGAAGACCTTCATGATATTAATCACTGTCCTCGGGTTCAAATTTTACTCAAACACGGATATCAGTCGTCGGCTGCTATTCCTTGTTATGACAATAAAGCTTTTACTGGTTTTGTATTTTTGAACTCCACTCAACGTGATGCGTTTAGTTTAGAAGCGCTGAATGGTCTTAAACCTTATTTCGAAATGATTCGATTTGCGGTTGAATCAGAAACTCAAGTAGTCAATGCGATAGAAACGCTAGCGAACCGAATGCAATGTATGATGCCAGGCTATTCACCTGAGTATTACGCGCATACCAAACGCATGAAGTACTACAGTCAAATTATCGCAACGCAGTTAGCGGATCGTTATCACCTGAATGACGAAATGGTCGAAGATATTGGTATTTTTGCTCAGTTCCATGCGCTCGGTGATAGTCAGCTGCCAGTTGAAATTGCTAGCCGCCGAACAAATTACTCTCAAGAACAAGAGGCGATATTGATTCAACATATTGAGCGTTGTATCGATTCAGCGGATGACATAGTTGCCCGTATCGGAAATCCGGTTCACCCGAGTGTGACTTTGTTTTTGCAGATGATTATTTATCAGTACGAAAATTTAAATGGCACTGGTTATCCGTATGGTTTAACCAATGATGATATACCAATAGTCGCCCAAATTACGGCTGCCGCGAATGCCTTTGATTTTATGACAACGCACCATCCGTATAGACAAGCGTGGTCCATCCCATACGCATTGTTAGAACTTGAAAAATGGGTATATCAGGGGTGGTTATCTCGAGAATGTGTTGATGCTCTGCGAGAGCATCAAGGTTATATAAAGCAAATCATCCACAAATATCCCGAGCACTATACAGGCTTGGGGTTAATGTGAAGAGCAGTAACAAAGTTGAAATGTTGACGAGGAGGAATATTTAAACAATACTGTTTTTATATACAGTAACAAGTTTGGAGGTGAAGTATGTTGTGGGAAACCCTTGAAAGAGTAAACCGCTTACGCCAACAAGCACTTGCAAATCCTGAGTTTGTTGAGTCAGCAAAAGAGCACGAACAAGCACTTCAGGAGCAAGAATACCATTATCAAACTAAGAAAAAGCGTTCAGCCAAAGATAAACAAGGTAAAAAGTCGCTGGCCGATATCTATAAAGAAGTAGAGTTTGGCGCTGACGCTCGTCATTAATGTATTCACTGCGGCATTTTTCATTTCTTCATACGCTGCAGTATTCGTTCAAATTTATGCGAGAGCAGTGGGAGACCGCTGCTCTCGTTGACCTGCCTATAATTTACTAATGAAGTTCAGCAGAGCAAATTATCACTAACACTTAGCAATTCTCTCAATGATCTTGTTTATGTAATGATAATGACAACGGTTTGCATTTGTATCTTTGTTGTTATATAAAACCTCCCTTATTAATCGTTCTGTTGAATAAGAACGGCAAACGTGATCAACGAATGAGAGCTTTGAATAACTGTTATTCGTAAATGGCTATTAGGTGAAGTAGGGATGTTGGAAGCTAAAGCACTCCAGTTTGAGATTGAAGGCAAGTCATTGCTAAAAGCGTTTGATGTGACATTTGAACCCGGAAAAACATACGCCCTTGTTGGACACAATGGTTCAGGAAAATCCACATTGTTAAAGTTGCTGGCACAGCAACAGCAATACACAGCTGGTGACGTGGTTCTGCATGGAACGAGCATTAACGATCTCTCAGCGAAAAAATTCGCCCAACATATTGCCTACTTGCCTCAGCATCTTCCGGTGACCGACAGTATTTTAGGTCGAGATTTAGTCGGTTTTGGTCGTTATCCATGGCATGGTTTACTTGGACGTTTGAGTAAGAAAGATCACGACATTGTTGAAGAAGCAATGGCGATGACAGGCACACTAAAATACGCAGATCGCTTAGTGGACACGTTATCTGGAGGAGAGCGTCAACGTGTGTGGCTAGCTATGCTGTTAGCCCAAAAAACCGAGTATTTGCTTCTTGATGAGCCTTTGTCTGCGCTAGATATCAGCCATCAAGTAGATATGTTGAAGCTTATCTCTAAACTCAGTCAAGAACTGGGTTTGGGCGTTATTATCGTATTACACGATATCAACTTGGCTGCACGATTTTGCGACTACATCGTTGCATTACATCAAGGTGATTTGATTGCACAAGGCAATGTTGAACAGGTGTTTACTGAACCTAAGTTGAGGGACATATATGGGATAGAGATGATGATCTCTGACCACCCTGCGGGTTATCCGGTGGCGATGCCAAGCTAAAGGTTGGAATAATGAGCAGTACAAACACTCGACTTAAACATTTCTCTTTCGCTCTCTCACTTAGTGCGCTTTTGGTCAGTTCTTTTCAAGCACTAGCTGACGCATCACCTCGGGTGATGTCGGTTGATTGGACACAAACTGAAACGATGTTGGCGTTAGGGGTCGTACCTGTAGGCGTTGCTCAAGGGCAAGATTACGATGCTTGGGTAAAATCGCCACCGTTACCACCTCAAACGAAGGATGTAGGGTTAAGAACTCAACCCAATATAGAGCGCATTTACGAGCTCAGACCTGATCGTATTTTTATTGCCCCGTACTTCTCCTCAATGAAGCATCGCTTAGTTGATATCGCCCCGGTTACCACCATTGACTTATATGAAAGCGGGATTACGGATTGGTCGGTACTTACCAGTTTCACTCGGAGGTTTGGTGAAGAGCTGGGAAGAGAGGCGGAAGCAGAGGCGCTTATCCAACAATATGAAAAACGTTTGTCTTTATTAAAACAGCGTATAAATAAAGGCCAGCCGCCACTTCTAATGATTCAGTTTATGGATACAAAGCACGTACGTGTTTTTGGTCAAAATAGTCTTTACTCCCAGGCTATCGAAAAGATTGGGCTGAGTAATGCATGGAATGAAAAGACGAATAGCTGGGGCTTCAGCCTAGTTGGCATCGACAAGTTAGCTGGCATAAAAGCTCAAATCGTTATCGTAGAGCCATTACCTTATGGTGGAGCGGAGCAGCTCTCTCAAGACCCATTTTGGCAATATGTTGTTCAACAATCTGGTGAAAAGGTCATGCAAGTCGCGCCCGTTTGGAGTTTTGGTTCTATGCCTTCAGCCCTCCGTTTCGCAGAGTTAGTTACGGCGAGTAAGGTCGAGGAGTTAACACAATGAAAACGATGCCTTTAAGCTTTGTGGTGTTACTTTCGGCATTTACCTTTTCTATTGGTGCTTTCCAATTGTACCAAGTAAGCTCATTTTCGTTAGCTCTAAGCAGTTTATGGGAGCCTAACTTTCAATCTATCGATTCTGTTTTACTTCACTTTAGCTGGTGGCCTCGAGTCTTCACCACGATTATATCTGGTGCTGGATTAGCGGTTGCTGGGGTATTGATGCAGCAAGTGCTGCGTAACCCTCTCGCTTCACCCACGACACTTGGTGTAGCGAGCGGTTCAAGTTTTGCTTTGATGTTAGCAACGCTATTCGCACCTTGGATGTTGGATATCGCGCCTAATTTGGTTGCTCTCATCGGCGGTGTGATATCGATGGGGTTGGTGATGCTGTTGTCATGGCGACGAGCGTTATCTCCAACGGTTGTCGTCGTTTCTGGGTTAGTGATAAACCTGTACTTTGCATCATTAAGTACGGTTATTCTGATGATGAATACCGAAAAGCTGAATGGGTTAATGATATGGGGAGCCGGTTCGCTTGTTCAGAGTGGATGGGGAGATTTCTCGTATCTTGCCCCTCGAATCGCACTTGCTACGGTCGTTGCATTTGTGATTGCAAAGCCGTTAAGTCTGTTGGAACTCTCCGAGCAAGGTGCCAAGAGTTTAGGTGTCTCGCTAGCTAAGTTGCGTTTTGTCTGTCTTGGGCTTGCGGTGTTAATCACTTCTTGGGTGGTTTCTGCCGTAGGAATCATCGGTTTCATCGGGTTAGCGGCGCCAGCGATTACTCGATTGATAGGTATCAATAAAGTCCAGCATAAGCTTTGGGTATCAATGCTGATTGGTGCCATGTTATTGACTTTAACCGATTTGGTTATTCAGCAACTGCCAGGGCTAATGGCGAGTTTTATACCAACGGGAGCAGCAACGGCTGCATTGGGCGCTCCGTTACTGTTATGGCTGTTACCTCGTTTATCACAAAAGACGCAGGGCCATACTCAAACAGTGTTAACTCGACACCGTCAACATGTTTACAAGCTAAACCCTAAAGCGATCTCATTGGCGTTGATCGGTACGTTAATTTCTGTTGTTCTTTTTGCCACGGTTGCTGTGCAAAATGAAGGGTGGACAAACTTATTTGCTAGCCAAAATTGGATTTTTTTGGAATGGCGCGCACCTAGGTTATTTGCAGCAGCAATTGCGGGGGCAATGTTGGCGATTGCTGGAACCATGATTCAACGCCTAAGTGGAAACCCAATGGCAAGTCCTGAAGTGATCGGTATCAGTTCAGGGACAGCGATGGGATTGATCATCGCGATGTTTACTGGGTTTGGTTCGTCAATTTTCACTCTTTCTCTAGGCGGGCTCGTAGGCGCATTAGCGACGGTATCAGTCATTGTGCTGCTAAACCGTAAGTCAGGCTTTCAGCCGGAGCGTATTTTGTTGACTGGTATTGCGATTACCGCACTGATGAATGCAATACAGAGCTTTATTCTAGCCACTGGTGACCCAAGAAGTTATCAAGCATTAGCTTGGTTGTCTGGGTCTACCTACTATGTCTCGGTTGAAACGTTACTCCCATTGTCTTTATCTGCGCTTGTCTTTATAGGGTTGAGTTTTCTCTGCGTAAGATGGCTAGATATTCTTCCTGTCGGTGCCGCTTCCTCTAAAGCACTTGGAGTTCGAGTTGATCGCTCACGCGCAATACTGCTTCTTTTAGTTGCTTGTCTCACGGTCAGTGCGACATTGGTTGTTGGTCCGATTAGCTTTGTTGGGTTGTTGGCTCCGCATTTAGCTCGCTTATTTGGTTTTAACAAAGCGTCACAACACATGTTATGCGCCGCGATACTGGGGGCAGGGGTGATGTTGTTGGCTGATTGGTTGGGACGACAGGTCCTTTACCCGCAAGAAATACCAACAGGGCTTATGGCGTCTCTCATTGGCGGTTTGTATTTAATGTGGGGTTTACGCCGCTTATAGAGATGAGCTAAGCCTCAACCAAGAAAGTACTTATACAAATAAGCACTCGTAGTGGCATTCGTAACCTATGCGAGTGCTTTATGCAAAACCTCTGGTTTGTCTTTTACGGAAACAACTGGCGATGCCGTAACTCGCTTTTCTTTCAGCGGTCGCTGAAGTCATGAAGGGTTGGTTTGGCTGCCGACAAAAAGGAGAAGAATATGACTCGGCAGTTTATGCTGACACCAACGTCGATGGCGGTTGTATTAGCTTTATCAACGCCAAATGTCTTGGCTCAGGAAGATGAAAATATAGTTGTGATTGGACAGCAGCAAGACAGTGCAGTTGGTCCTGATTTTAGTTATCTTGGAGCGAAGAGTCGGGCAGCGACGAAAACTGATATTGCCATCAATGAGACTCCAAGAGCGGTGTCTGTTGTTACGCGAGAGCAAATGGATGATCGTGCCTCTATTAGCATTTCTGACGCGCTACAGTACACACCAAGCATTCAAACTAACTATTTTGGCGAAGATAACAAGCAAGATTGGTTTATTATTCGTGGTTTTAAACAGGCGAACAGCGGGTTGTATCAAGATGGTACCCGTTTATATTCTTCTGGCTTCTATAGTTGGCAAATAGATCCGTTTGCGTTAGAGAGGGTTGAGGTTTTACGTGGTGCAGCGTCTGTTCTTTATGGGCAAAACCCTCCAGGTGGGGTTATCAATGTTGTCAGTAAGCGACCTCAATTTGATGGGGGGTCAGGACTTGTATCTTTGGAGTACGGTTCTGAAGACCGTAAACAACTTTCTCTTGACGTAAACTCTGAGGTGAGTGAGCAGCTAGCTTTCCGCTTTCAAGGGTTAGCGAGAAAAAATGGGACGAGAATTAGTGGGGTAGAAGCAGAGCGCATTCTTCTCTCTCCATCGATGACGTACAAATTTAATGAGACGTCTGAAATTACCTTTCTAACGAGCTATCAAAAAGACGACTCAGATCCTTATCTGCAATTTTTGCCAGTTGAAGGAACGTTAACGCCAAACAAAAATGGAAAGATCAGTGATAGTTTAGCGATAGGCAATCCTAACTGGGAGACGTTTGAGCGTGAGCAGGTGTCTTTAGGCTATGAGTTTTCTCATGCATTTAATGATACCACTTCATTTGTTCAAGCAGCTCGTTACAGCGAAATGGATGTTAAGCTAAGACAAATGTATTCGTACGTTTACTCGGCTGACGTGCCTGCGTTGGGGCCGGCTTTGGACCCATCAAATGAACGCAAAACCATACTTCGGGGTGCTTCAACAGAAGATGGGTCATCTGATGCTTTTAATATCGATAATCGTTTGATGCACCAAGTAAATTGGGGAAGTGTTGAGCATAACTTGATGTTGGGCATAGATTTTCAAATGATCAGTATCGATGGTAAAGATTTTGCCAATGACCCTATCGTTGCTAATGGTAATGCATTATTAAACACACCAATGGGAGCTTTGCCCGATCCTAGGTTTAATGTATTTAATCCTACTTATTCGGATAACATAATGTTACTCGATCCGAATACGCTACAACCATTGAGCGAAACCGATAAGCAAAGAACGAAAATCGATAATCAGCAGCTCGGCGTCTACTTTCAAGATCATATGCTGATCAACGATAAATGGGCGATGTTATTGGGCGCACGTTACGACGATACAAGTAATGAAGTACATAATGTTACCACGGGTGCTCGCACGAAAGTCGATAATGGAGAGTGGACGTTTAGCGTGGGAACGGCTTATATTTCTGATTCTGGCTTCACGCCATACTTTAGTTACTCTCAGTACTTTGATCCAATTATTCAAGAAGACAGCAATGGTAAGCCAGCGAAGCCTGAAAGCGGTGATCAATTTGAAATCGGTATGAAATACCAACCGGATTCATTTGATGGTTATTTCAATATTGCAACGTATCGGGCAACAAAAGAAAACTTGGCTCGTATCTACTTGAGTGAATTAACGCAAATAGGAAAAATAGAAAATAACGGCGTTGAGTTTGAAGCTGTAGCTAATGTGACACCATCCTTAACATTGATCGGGAACATTGCGTACGTTGATGCAGAGATAAAAGAAGACATCAATAAGGCATGGGTTGGCAAAACACCTTCCCAAGTGGCGAATACCGTATCATCAGCTTGGGCACATTATCGTTTCTTTGATGGACCTCTTGATGGCTTTGCTGTTGGCTTAGGCGCGCGCTATACAGGTGAGTCATACGGAGACAATGAAGAGGGACTAAAAGTACCAAGTTATTTCTTAATGGATGCGACGGTCAGTTATCGAATCGGCGATTACAAGTTACAAGTCGCAGCTAAAAACATCGCGGATAAAAAGTACATAGCGACATGTGATGGCTTTTGTTGGTATGGCGACCGACAAAATGTTATTGCAAGTTTAACTTACGACTGGTGAGTTAACGTATAAATAAACACCCCTAACTTTAGGGGTGTTTATTTAGAAATCGGCTTTACGGACAAAGTGCGGGTTTTTGTACTTTTTCTGCGGACCAAACGATGATACGACAAGTTTGTTCCATAATGTTTTGTCAAACTCACCCTTTGGAATCGAAGGGTAGAGGGTTTCCTCTTCTTCTCTTGCAAAGTTCATATATTGTTTCTTTTTAATTTGATTGTACTTTTTGGCGATCTGGTTATGTTTTCTTACCCACTCCAGCTTGTAATTGTGGAGCACTTTTTCACCATCTTCGAGACTCATCCGAGATAGGAACAGTCGCTTGTATGAGACCTTTCTGTCCAGCATTGTGCGCATAACGGTTTGGATATATTTACCGTGATGCGTAATGGTAATGTCGTTTTCATCAATAGGAGTGACACACCAGCCTTTAGGTAAAAAGTCTGGCTTCTTAAATTGCTTATTACGCTCCATTAGCGCCTGATGTAAAACTAAATCAGAGGTGCCGCGGAACGTCTTTTGCCATTTACCGATACGAATTTGAATCGAACCAGGCAAGCGATAGATGTTAGTAAACTTATCTTTGTCCATGGACTTGTGTCATGAGATTAATGTGCATAATTAGAAAGCGGAATTCAGCCCAATGCCACAGGCAGTAGACTTAAGTACCGTACGATTTTACAACGACCTTGCGTGATATAGCGAGGGGTTATGTCAATAATAGGTAAGAAATAGAAAATTAGTTCACATTATGAAGAAATTGGAAGCTAACAAGGCTAAATTTTGAAGTTACACCAATTATGCCCATACCAACTAAATAAAAAGAAGGCACGGGCATAAAATCACACCGCTTCTTCGAGTTGCTTGGTGTCTTCTTCAATCTGTTGTAGATGTCGGTTTGCTTGCTGTAACTGATACATTTGAGCATAACGACCATTTTGCGTTAAGAGTGCTTTGTGTGTGCCTTTCTCAACTAACTCCCCATGATGAAGAACAATGATTTGGTCTGCATCTAGGATAGTTGAAAGCCGATGAGCAATAACAACGAGCGTCATGTCTTGTCTGAGTACCGCCAAGCTCTTTTGGATTAAAGCCTCTGTTCCTGAGTCAATATTTGCGGTTGCTTCATCTAATATCAATATCTTAGGTTTTACCACAAGCACACGTGCTAACGCCAAAAGCTGTTTCTGACCCGCAGATAAATTAGTTTCGCCTTGACCTAACTGCGTGTCTAGCCCGTTAGGGTAACGATGAATTTGTTCTGCCAAACCTACCTTGTCTAACGCATCCCATATTTGATTGTCATCAACCGCCCGACTGAGAGAGATGTTTTCTCTGACTGAAGCAGGGAGAATATGTGGATCTTGTTGGACCATTGCCACATCTTTGCGAAGTACGTCTTTCCCTAATGTTTTAAGTGGACGACCATCTATGAGCAGTTCGCCACATTGCGTTGGATAAAAGCCCATTAACAGTGA
Source organism: Vibrio sp. Vb1026 (assembly GCF_033338745.1). Lineage (NCBI taxonomy): Bacteria > Pseudomonadati > Pseudomonadota > Gammaproteobacteria > Vibrionales > Vibrionaceae > Vibrio > Vibrio sp. Vb1026. The sequence goes on along the minus strand of NZ_JAWOTH010000013.1, from coordinate 100,286 downwards.
CGCTAATGTGCTTTTACCGCTTCCTGTATGCCCGACAAGCGCGATAAAGTCTTGGTGGTTGGCCTTCAACGAAATGTCTTTTAGGACGTCCTGTTTACCATCGTAGCTAAATGTGAGATCTCTAAGTTCGATAGCACCTGACCTTAATGGTTGATGATTGTCCCCGTAAGTTTGTTCTTTCGCGTCAATTAATTCAAAAACACGTTCGCTTGATACTAACGCCTGCTGAAGTAGAGCAAGTTGCTGAGTCATCTCAATTAGTGGTTCAGTAACTCGCGCAAGATAACTGATAAATGCATACAGTACCCCCACACCAATCAACTCAATACCATTAAAACCAAAGATCGCAACCAAGCAAAGCAACGCAAGACCAGCGAGTAAGTCCATTAATGGTCTTAGCAGATAGCCGTTTAGCCGAATCACTCGTTTAGATGCCACCAGATGCTCTGCGGTTAGCTCGTTGAACTGTTTATTAAAACGCTCTTCTTGTTGCATTAATTGAATGACACTCATCCCTTGAATGGATTCACTCAGATTCGCATTTATATCGGTCAATAGGTCACGCATCTTTCGGTAGCTTTCTGTACTTAGCTGCTTAAACAAGTACATAAAGCCGATGACGATCGGCAGCAATACAAGCACAACGAGTGTGAGCTTCCAACTCATGAAAAACATAACGCCAAGCATTACGACAATCATGACCACGTTTTTCACCACGGTCGCGATCAAAAGCTCATAAAATTGCTGTAAAGATTCCGTATCGTTGGTGATTCGCGACACCAATTTTCCAGCAGGAGTGTAATCAAACGCAGATAACGGCTGCTTAATCACGCCAGAAAATACTTGCTTACGAATCGCTTTGATCGTGTTAGCCGCGACAATGCTAAATTGCAATGACTGAAAATACTGGAATGTTGCCGATACGATCTGAAGAGCGATATAACCTACTGCTAGCGAAATCAGAACATTTTGTGAATAGTCACCTTTAGCGATGTGCTCATCAATGAAATATTGAATCAACCAAGGGCCGCCGGCGCTAGCTAACGCTGCAATAAACAGCAAGGCGAGTCCTTTAATCATTGGCTTTGGTTGAGATAATGGGTAAGACATTAACCGTTTAAACGTGCTGGTCTGGTTCATTCATTATTCCTCCATCGCCTGTTCTAGTTTTTGGTACTCGAACATTTCGGCGTACCATCCCTGATGCGCTAATAAAGCGCTATGTTGCCCACGTTCAGTAATGTGGCCGTGATTCAAGACAATGATCTCGTCTGCTGCTTCCAATGCGGTGAGGCGGTGCGCAATAACGATTAGGGCTTGATCACGGTAGTGTGTTTCCAAATTCTTAAGGATTTGATGTTCGGTCCGTCCATCAACAGCGGAAAGTGCATCGTCCAAAACCAACACTTGGGCATTCAGCAGCATAGCGCGTGCTATCGCAATACGTTGTTTTTGCCCGCCGGAGAGTGTAATGCCTTTTTCACCAACTTCTGTTTGGTAGCCTTCAGGAAACTTTTCAATATCGTCATGTATACAGGCTAACTTTGCTGCTCTATAGACTTCTTCTTTCTCTGCATTAGGGTTGCCTAAGGCAATATTGTCGAAGATAGATTTGGAGAATAGAAACGGACTTTGATTAACTACAGCAAAACGGTTGCGCCATTGTGGAAGTAGGGCATCCTTGATCTTGACATCACCGAATTTAATTGAGCCGTTTTCTAAATCATGTTGACGCAAAAGTAGTGTTAACAGGGTCGATTTTCCGCTTCCTACCGGCCCTGCAACTCCCAACATTTTTCCGGGTTCCAGTTCGATGTTTACTTCCGTCAAAGCGGGCGGTAAATCACTAGACCAATGGAAATCGTCGATATCAATTTTTAACGGAAGTGGTTTATTTTCTATTGGCTTATTGCCACTGATAATTTCTGGCTTTTCATCAAAGATCTCTTGTAATCGGTTCCATGCAGCAGAGCCTCTTTCTAAAATGTTAAATAGGAATGCGAATGCCAACATCGGCCATATCATCAACCCTAAATACATCGTAAATGCGGTCAGATCACCAAGCGTGATCTCACCTTTATCAACAAGGTAAGCACCAGCAGCGACACTAAGAAGGAAAGAAAGACCGATGGTTAACTGAATTGCCGGGTCAAATCTAGCATCGACTCTTGCGACAGCGATGTTCTTTTCGCCAGTATCATCCACAACCTCTTCAAAACGTTGCTGCTCTTGGTTTTCTAATCCGAAAGCACGCAGCATTCGCACGCCATTAAGTGACTCTTGTGTTATGTCTGACATGGTAGAAAAGGCTTCCTGAGCGACACGAAAGCGTTGATGTAGGATACGCACAATAAAGAAGATGATGATGGCAAGAAATGGCATTGGAAGAAGTGCCATTACGGTGAGCTTCCAGCTTACTTGCGTTACCATAATGATTAAAACCGCAATACCAGTGATCAAAGAGTCTGCGGCGGTTAAAACCCCTTCGCCGGCAGTCATAACGATATTACGCACATCATTAGTGCCACGAGCCATCAGATCCCCCGTCTTGTAACGTTCAAAAAAACGAGGTGGCTGTGTCGATAAATGCCTATATAGACGGTTACGTAGAATGGTCCCGAGCTCCCAGCTTGCGCCGAAAAGCCAAATTCGCCATAAGATGCGACACCCATAAATAGTAAAGATCAGTACAGTTAACCCTGAGAGCCATAGAATCAGCGTATTTGTATCTAAAGTGTTGTCTACGACGCCATCAACTATGATGCCAACTGCTTTGGGCGGAACAAGCTGTAGTGCTGATATCACAGCGAAAAGCAGAATGGATCCGACATAGTGCCTCCACTTTTGTTGGAAATACCAACGTAGCTGCCAGAATATTCTCATTACGCCTCCCGCTTTAAATTATTGAATTTGTTATAGAACTATTATTGAGCGAAATGATGAGTTTACAAGCACAAGTTATAGGCGGGTTTAAAAACGATAGATTGTTTCAATTATAGCCATGTGTCGGCGCAAATTACTGGTTTTATCTCTATGAGCTAACTGTGCGACGACATTATGTGAAATAGTTGTTAATGGTGGTTTTGGAGCCATTACCTCGCAATAACGATGAAGACACCAAAAGTAAAAGTGTTACTGCTACTCTATATGGGAATTAGCAATCGTCAGTTTGTATTTTGTATTTCACTTGGCCACCAGGAGTTTCTGGGTAGTAAACTTCGACATAACACATATGTTCTGGACCAACAGGCTTGTTTGCAAAACCAATAAGGAAGTAGGGCTCGTCTGGGCTGGCTACCCCATACCAAGTGTTGATAGTGAGTTGCGGATCAAAGCCTGCTAGCTCTTTTGCTGGAATAACATTTTTGATAAATCCAAAGTAACCAATTAGGTCGTTATGGCCGTCATTATCTAGATCAATGTTATATTGTATGCCGCCATCTACTGTCTCTTGAGATTGAATCACTGCTTTGGTGTAGACAAAGTTGTTGGCGGTCATGAGTGCTTCTCTGGCTCCATATAGAACCGCCACTCTGGCATCTTTTTGTAAGCCAAGAAATTTAGGAAATGCAACGACGCTTACAATACCAAGAATGATGATGCACACAATGAGTTCAATAAGAGTAAATCCTTGAGAGCGACGCACAGCCTTTCTCCATGTTTTAGAAACGAATAGGCGGCTATTCTGATATAGAAACTTTCAGGTCAAGTATTAAAAAAGAATGATAGTAAGAGATCGGGATTGCAAATCTCAAATATAAAACAAGTTGCTTATTTTCGAGATGAGGAGTGATTTTGATAAAAACCAAGGAATGAACTCGAGAGGATAAAATCCTCCCGAGTAAAGCGACTAAGATTCGTGTGTCAGAGCACTGCTGTTACGTTTAAAAATGAATCGCCAAATAAATAAGACAATTGCGATGTAACCTAATCCTACACCAAGCGCTTGCCAGTGCATGCCGTTATACATCGCGATTGGCATCAAAGAGATGATGAAGATGTCAGTGATTGAGCCAGGGACATAAGCGATGGCGTAATCATCAAGCACCTTGCTACGCATTTTTGGATCAACAATGCGAAGCAACGCAATACCCATGGCAACTGTACCGGTTAACCAACCCCAAGAGAAAATGCCTTTCTCGAACCAATCTTCTCCCATGATACGTGGGGCAACCCAGAAGATTAGCCATAGTGTGAAGGCGATACCGCCGATTGCAAGCACTACCATCGGCATTAAATACTGGGCTAAGACGGTAATCTTGATGGCTGAGATACCAAAGATAATCAAATAATCGGTACTGATGCCCGCAGCGTGTTTGAATGCACCGTCACAAAGATAGCGTGAAGCCTTCGTTTGTTTCGCGATGATTCGCACAAGCATGCCGCCAAGGAAGCCAGTTACGAACGTAGGAATTTGTACCTTATCGTGGAAAGAAGATAAGTAGTTAGCCGCTACATACGAGAAAGCCGTTACCACTACAACCAACGCCGCGTGAATCGCGAAAGAATCGACTGACAGGGAAGACATGGTGTCTTTCATTACCGGTTCTTGATCAACAGGCTTAACAAGGCCTTTGCGTTCGTGTTCGTCCATGCTGTCGAAGGTCGTAAAGCTACGAATCCAACCCATCTTCAATGCGAATTGCAGCATGAGCATGCCGACAGAAATTGAAATGAAAATACCCACGGTTGCGAACGTTAAGCCAAGTGTGAAGCCATCTTCCCAGCCAAGCCCCGTGAAGATTTCACCAACAACAGAGGCTGAACCATGTCCGCCCATAAAGCCTGCTGACATTGTCACACCAAAGCCGGGATTAATCTCTGGCCAGAAGAAGGTAGTGATCGCGAGACCAAACATTGCTGCAAATAACCACTGAGAAACAGAAGCGATTTGGTTGAATGCCCACAATGAGCCAGCGCGCTGTGCGACGGTTTTAGGTGATGGAACATCCGTTGCCAGACCTAACGCAGAAAAAAGTGCAGCAGTTAACAGGCTTGCGTTAGCGGTAAAGGTGTCGGTCCAAGGCAGTACGTCTAGCAGGGCTGGTCCAAAAATTAGACCGAATAATCCCGCGAGAACCGCCGATGGAATGTACATACGTTGCAGTAATGGCGTGTGAACGCGAATGACTTTTGCCAAAATCAATAGTAAGCCAGCAATGGCTAAGTCAGTCAGCATTAGACCTTTAGGCATCTTATCCTCCAGTAAATGCAGTCAAGGGGTAGCGTCCTTGTGACCAACCTTGATTGAAAAATCACTCCCAACGAAAAAAGTCACATACGTGACCAAAAGTGTTGAGAAATCAATGTCGTTTTCATAAGCAAAGGAATGTGCTTATGCAGTTTGAAATGAGTGCAAATGTCGTGATTGCGCACGAACTTGAAGAGAAATTAGATTAAATTTCTCGATGTTATTTTGATAGTTCACTCAGGAAAGGCGGCAATCCTAGTCACTTTGTCAGAGCAATGCAATTGATGGGAATCAACAAATGATGTTCACTAAATGAGCGTTCTTTACTAACGACCTGAAAAATAAAGATAATTATCAAGAAATAATATTTGTTGTATCGACAACAAAAGTTGATTGAGTGGTTAAATTGTCGCCGATTTATGGTGTGGCGTTACGGATTCACATGCGAAAGAACAAAATCAACCAAGGTGCGGTTTTTAAGGGAAAGCTGTTTTGAACGGTAAAGCAGATGTATCGGTTTTGGCTTGGGGGCATGTTGCTGGAGAATTTCTACCAAGGCACCAGATTGGACTTCCTGCTCAACTAAGATCTTTGGTTGTAGAAGAACGCCAGAGCCTTTTAACGCGGCAAACTTAAGCACATCACCATTGTTAGACGTTAATCGAGTGTTGCTGTTTCCAAAGGTATTAGATGGCATGTTCACCACTTGTTGGCTTTCTCCTTGGTGATACTGAAACCCCAAACAATGATGGTGTTCAAGGTCATCAAGCGATTGGATAGGGGCATGTTGCTCAAGGTAAGAGGGTGAGGCGCAGTAAGTCATGTCGTATTGCCCGAGTTTTCTTGCAACTAACGATGAATCGACCAACTCACCAATACGAATAATCACGTCTGCTTCGCTTCGATATGGGTCAATCAAACTGTTATCCAACATTAACTCAACGTTCAGTTCGGGAAATTCTGCTAAGAAGTCAGCCACGATGGGCGCAATCACCTTTTTACCATAGGTAACTGGGCAGTTAACTTTTACTGTTCCAGTTGGGCGGTTGATCAGCGTCTGGATTAGGTTCTCTGCGTTGGTGATGTCTTCAATAATGCGGTGGCACTCTTGATAGTAGAGTCTGCCAGCTTCGGTCAAGGACTGTTTGCGCGTGGTGCGATGAATCAGCTGCGTACCTAAGCTTTGCTCAAGAAAGCTCATGTGCTTGCCAACCATGGTCGGTGAAATATCAAAGTGGTGTGCTGCATTACGAAAGCTGCCGTGTTCGACCACGTAAGCGAAAACTTTCATGCTTGTTAATTTATCCATTGCACACCCAGAGTTGATAAAGAAATAACTAAAGCAGAGTTTATCAATCAAATGAGGTTAATTACAGTGGGCGTATGATTAAGAATGGAGAAAGAGAGCCATCATGAGCGAGACGATTTTTGTTACCGCCGAACTGAAAATGAATGCCGATAAGCCAAGACAACAAGTGGTTGAAGCCATTGAACAATTTTGCCTTGATATGCAAAGCGAAGCGGGGTGCTTGCAAGCGAATGCGACCTACGATTCTAAAGCTCCACAACGTGTGATTCTTTGGGAGCGATATGAAAACCGCGCCGCGATTGAAGCGCATTTTGCTATGCCGCATACACAAGCGTTTATTGCGGCTGAAATGGCAGAGTTAGTTCAAGCATTCGAAACCCAAGCTCAATAGGAGACGTGAACATGAAATGGGGCATTTTAGGCACAAGCTTTATCTCAGGAGTCATGGCTGAGGCAATCCAAGGCGATGACAAGAGTGAACTGTACGCGGTTGCTGGGCGTTCGGAGCAGAACTTACAGGCATTCGCTGAGCAATATGGCATCGAGAATACGTTCAACGATTACGATGAGTTGATTGCTGATGAGCAAGTCGACATTATTTATATCGCATTGCCAAATCACCTTCATCATGACTTTATCGTCAAAGCGGCTGAGCAGGGCAAAGCGATCCTGTGTGAAAAGTCACTTTCGGTAGATATGGAAAAAACCGAGCTGGCACTTCAAGCCGTAGAAGCGCACAAGGTATTCTTTGCTGAAGGCTTAATGTACTTGCATCACCCATTTATCAGTGAGTTGGTTTCGGTGCTTAAATCGGGAGAGATTGGTGAACTTCGCTCCATCCATACGTCTTATATTGCGTCGATTGCGCAGTTTGTTAATCCAGACAGCAAAGGTGCTTTGTATAACTTAGGTTGCTATCCAATGTCATTAGTGTATTTGGTGGTTAAAACCATGTTGGGTGAACAAACCTTTGAGAACCGTTCAATGAAAGCGATTGGCCGACGAGGTAATGATGGGAATATCTGCGAGTCGAGCTTGATGATGCAATTTGGTGAGCAACAAACGGTGAGCGTACATACTGCCGAAGATCATGGATTGAAACACCAGTTCACCATTCTGGGTAGCAAAGGCTGTATTACCTTAGATTCAAACCCATGGCTACCAACGCAAGATAACCAGTTTAGTGTGGAAATTTACGAGACGTCGAAGCGCGAGGTGTCTGTACCGGCAACTGGGGACGCTTTCTTCTATCAAGTGCGCAATATTCGCCAAGCGGTTGAAGAGGGGCGTACCTCGTTAGAAAACCCTTGTGCAACATGGGAAGACTCTCACCGTATTATGCAGCTACTGACTGAGTGGGAATCACTGGCTTCAAAGTAAGTGTGTACTTGAACCAATGAACATAAAAACGGCGCACTAAATCCAATGATCAGTGCGCCGTTTGTATTTTGGGTTCAGTCTGGATTAAATGCGATTATCGCCGGTACTGAACGCAATGATTTGGCTGATCTCAGACAGGCTTCTACCACTTTCTTGCTGCCATTGAACAAACGCTTTGTTGGTTGCATCGAGCGATTTTTTCGTATCTTTGCCACCTTCAATGATCTTGCAATTACGCAGGTAAGCTTCCACGTCGCTAGACAAGATAAAGGTATCAACGCCCATTTGACGAAGTGTGTAAGGGCCAGTATTTCCGCCTAGGCGATTGCCGCGTTTCTTCAAATACGCCCATAGGTCGGTGATTTTCTCTTGCGGCCAATCGGCAACCATTTTGCCAAACGAGCCATATTCGATTTTTGCTTCGTGGATCATACGAGCGTTGGCAGGAATCGACATGACTTTAGTGAGGTGGCGAATGATGCGTTTGTCGGTTGCTTTGGTTTCCCATTGCTCATCTGACAGCATCAATAGCGGCTCAATCTTAAACCCAAAGAACACTTCTTCGAAGTTCGGCCACTTGTTGCGAACCACGCTCCACGAAATCCCACTTTGGAATACCTTCATCGAAAAAGCGGCTAGCCAACGGTCGTCGGGAATCGCTGCCAATTCTTCTTTGCTTAGTGGATGAGACAAAAGCGCTTCAAGTTGATCTTCACCACCTTTACGCTCGGCAGCGCGCTGATAAATCGCGTCAAATTTTTCGATACTCATAAAAGAAGTTAGTCCTAGTTTATGTCGATATTTGTGAAACATACTACGCTTAAGTGGCTGAATCGTAAATTGATGGAGTTTCACAAATGAAGAAGGTCACATTAACGTTTGTCGGGGAAGGTTCGGATCGTATTGCAGAAAAATTCTATGCGTGGATGACGGACGGTGGGTTAGAAGACAGCATGATTGAGAATTTATCTGACCGTGAAATCTCAGTTGTCGGCATTAGTGATATGGATAATGAAACGCGTGATGTGGTGATCAATACGGAAATGAACTAACGAGTCGTCTTTCGTCAGCTATTAGAATCAGATAAAACAAAGCCCTTCACGAGAAGGGCTTTGTTGCGTTTATAAGCGTGAGAGCCTAGTTATTTACCAGTGTCAGACCGCTTGGGAGTGCATCACCGAAGATACGTTTCGATTCGCTCTCAGATAGCTCTTTGACTTCTTCAACCAGTGATACCCAAGATTCAGGTACCTTGCTTTGCTTCAACTTAGCCAGTACCTGCTCACGGTAGTCGTCTGAGATATCGAATAGGCGGTCGCCCGTCTTACGACAAATCATTACGGCTGCGAAAGCGATCATTGGCTCTTTCTGCCAGTTCTGCTCTAGCAGCTTAGGCAACCACTGTTCCGCTTGTTCACGAGGAACGACGTTATGCTGACTGCCATATAAAGGCGTACGTGATGCCAAGCGACCCATTGCCCACCAGTGTGCTTGTTCGAACTGGTTATGGTTGATGGCTTTGCTCAAGAACCACGTTGCCAATAGAACTTTGTCTTCGACTTCTAAATGCTCCAGAGAGGCAGACAAGCGCACCATCGACTCGTAACCCATATCTTGTGCCGCTTTGGCGGATTGTGGGTTTTTCATCGCACCAGGATGTAGGTATTTCGCGATGTCCGCCAAGATGGTCTCTTGTTGCTCTTGGCTTAAACCACCGGCAATACGACGCCAGAACACCCACCAGTCGGTCCAACCTTGATGGTTCTTAAACTGAATGTTTTGTTGGTAGAGACCCCAAACTTGCTCAATACGCCATGAGTCGGTTGGATCGCCAAAGCCCGGACGCAGTGCAAAGCCAGCCAAACGAAGCCAGTTTTTCTCGTGTTGTTCTGAACGGCGGCGACGCTTACGACCTTGTGCAAAGGTATCGAACAGTTGACGTAGGGTCGTGAAATCCCATTCATCGCGTTTGCCAAGTTTCTTCTCAAGATCTTTGGCTAAGGTTTTGATCTCTTTGCTTTCCGCGCTTTTCTTATTACCGCTGTAAAGGCGAGCGATCAGCTCCTTACATTCGTTCAGTTTAGGGTGAAGCTTAACTTGCTCGCTGTCATCGGTTTGCTTGTTACGAACTTCGAATTCTAGCTCCCAACGTTTGTTGTCGTCTTCTGCGCTGACACATTCCATCTTAAGCGTGCCGACTTCAGTCAACTGACACGCCAGTTGCACTTCTACGCGCTCTTTCTGGTTGGCTTGCAGTTCGGCACCTTCACCTTCAAGGGTGGTGATATAAGGCGGCAGGGGAGCAAACAAGTCCGGATCAACGTCAACCATTACACCGTTTTGAATGGCGGTGTTATTGGTTAAGGTGTCGTGGGTAGAAGTCAGCAGGTTAAAGCGAACGGGCTCACCTAGGGTAAGTGAGAAGCGACGACCACTTAATCGGATCTCGTGTCCTTCTTCTGTGCCTTTTGCAAGCAAACAGAGCGCTTTGCCCATCTTGTTCTTTTCTTGAAGATGCAAGAAGTAAGAACGCGCTGCGCCACCACCAATTTTAAGTTGTGCGCCACGACGCGCTTTACCAAATGCAACAGCACCCAGTGCAACCGACCAATCTGGATGTGGGTTGTCTAATACCGTAACTGGTGCGCCGCGCCAATCGGAAAGTAGGGTAGTGACTCGCTCAGTCACAAGTTCACTATTGAACACACCACCGTTAAGTAGCAAACCGATTGGAATGGCATTTTGTTTGTCGTCTTCAAGGCCAAGAGCGGCACGAGCGACTTGCTGATGCTGAGTTAAGAACTCGGCAACGTGCTTGCTCACCGCTGGGTCAGCAACGTATGGAAGGCCAAACTCGACAACCGCGCTACGACGTTTGTCTGGTACGTCACTGAAATCAGAAAGCGGGAAGAAGCCATCTAATGCGATTTGGTGCATTTCTTGTTTGCTTAGAGCAATACTCTTTGTGCCCCCAAGTAGCTTAGAGCCGCTACCTAACATGGTGATCTTCACTTCGTCAGGTGCGCTCGCTGAAAGCAGGTTCTCTTTCGCTTTACGCGTTTGCTGAATCAGCTTAGTCAGGCTTGCTGCAGTGAGTTTCTTACTTTGTTCCCCTTTATTTTGAGAAAGGCGGCTCTCCGCAAGGTGCGCTAATGCTAAGTCGAGGTTATCACCACCCAGCATCAAGTGTTCGCCAACACCAATACGATCAAGGGCTAGTTCATCTTGAGAAGAGAAACTTGCTTCAATCAAGCTCAAGTCGGTAGTACCACCGCCCACATCACACACCAGAATCAGCGGTAACTCTTTGAGCTCATCAGCTGCGGTTTGCTGGTGGCGTGCGTACCAGTCGTAACATACGGCTTGTGGCTCTTCGAGCAGGACGATTTTCTTTAAACCTGCCAACTCCGCGGCTTCAAGCGTAAGCTTACGAGCGGTTTCATCGAACGACGCTGGAACGGTCACAACCACATCTTGGTCTTCTAGCTTATTGCTAGGGTGACGGTAGTTCCATGCTTGACGAATGTGGTTGAGGTAGCTTGCGCTGGCAATAACGGGTGAGACTTTATCTACGTCTTGCGCACCAGCCCAAGGAAGAATATCAGAGCTACGATCCACTGCTTGGTGTGATAGCCAGCTTTTAGCACTGGATACCTGACGTCCTTCCACCTTTGCGCCTAATTCACGAGCCCATTCCCCCACGATCACATTACTAATGTCGCCAGATACAGGTTCGTTTTCCCAAGGGAGTGTTAGGTCAGAAGGGGAGATTTGACCAACCGCAGGGTGATAGCGGAAAGAGGGCAGCAATGGTTTACGAACCACTTCACCCGGACCAATCAATTGGTCGATGTCGAATAGGGATACTTCGGATTGTTCAAGGTTGTCGGTGATTTCACAATACGCCACCACAGTGTTTGTGGTGCCAAGGTCAATACCAACAAGAAAACGAGGAGATGCCATACAAACCTTCGTGTATTTAAAAACGGCACCCGATTGGATGCCGTTTGATTTCTATTTATTCTTCTTCGTTTGAGTTGCTTTGCGCGTCTTCGCGCACATCGAACTCAACATGCCATATTTGACCGTTATCAGCGGCAATGGCTTCTAAGTAAAGCGTACCAAGCTCTGTCACGCGAGAAGCTAGGGTTACTGGAACCACTTCACCTTCACGGCGACCTTCAGATACAGGCAGCGTTACTTGGATTTCTGGAAGCTCTTCAAGCTCTTCTGGTGCCCAGTAGTCTAGGTGAGTACCTGCTAGGTCATCACGACGAACCGTTGAGCCGAAGAATTGGAAGTTAACCGGCTGACCGATGATCAAACCAAACTCTTGGCTTGGTACGTCAACGCTTGAACCTTCTTCCATACCAAATGGTGCAACACACAGTGCTTCCATTGGAGGCGCCATGCCAGGAATCGCTGGCATCGCACTTTCGATACCCACGTAGTACGCCGAAGCAATACCACCACGGATACGAACGCCTTGACCACGACGTACAGAGCCGTAGTAAGCCGCACCGCTAGCAACCGCAAGGTCTAGGTCTACACCTGTTAGGCGTTTTGCCATTTCCGCATCTGCTTCAATTAGCCATTCGTTGATCGTGTCTTCTAGACGAGTTGCTAGAAGTTTCGATTTCAGAACACCACCGTTGAATAGGATTGCCGTTGGCTTGATGAAGTCAGCCGATTGCGCTGCATCCGAACCTGGCATACCAGGCATGTTAGCGAATGGGTTGAAATCTTGAGTGGCTGCTTCTGCGCCATTTCCTGAAGCAGAAAGAGCATTGGCTTGCTTAGACAAGAACGCTGCAATGTGACGAGTAATGCCTGCATCTTGTGCGTAAGGCAGACCCATTTGCGTTAGTGCACCACGGTTACGTTGAACAGGGTGGTCAGTAATTGCAACTTGAGGGAAGAAGCCATCAACCAGTGTTTGTTGTACTTCTTCTTGAGTCAGTTCTGTTTTCAGCGTTGCGCCAAGCAGTTTAGAACCACGGCTTGGTACTACGATTGGCACTGACTGAAGTTCGCTGTCGTTCAATAACGCTTCTTTCGCGTCACGACATGCGTGTGTCATTGCCTGAACTTGCCATGGCTGTAGCTCTTTGCCTTCTTGCGCTAGCTTCATTTTCAAGCGGTACGCAAGTGCAAGATCCATGTTGTCACCGCCAAGTAGGATGTGTTCACCTACCGCGATGCGGTTCAGAGTTAGGTTGCCGTCGTCTTCAGTTACTTCAACCAAAGAAAGGTCGGTTGTACCACCACCGATATCGACCACAAGCACGATGTCGCCAACTTCAACTTCGTCGCGCCATTTGTCGTTGCTGTTATCAATCCAGTTGTAAAGCGCAGCTTGTGGCTCTTCTAGAAGCGTTAGGTGCACAAAACCAACGTTGCGTGCAGCTTCTGCAGTTAGATCGCGAGCAGCAGGATCAAAAGAAGCAGGAACCGTAATAGTTACGTCTTGATCGGCAAGGTTGTGATTTGGATTCGCGTGATTCCAAGCGTCTTTTAGATGCTCTAGGTAAAGCTCTGTCGCGCGAAGAGGGGATACTTTTTCCACTTCTTCTGGGCTACCTGCTGGCAGGAAAGCATCACGACGGTTTACACCAGCGTGGCAAAGCCAAGATTTCGCACTTGCAACAAGACGAATTGGCGTTTTCGAACCTAGGTTACGTGCAATCGCACCAACCAGAGCTTTTGGCTCGCTCGACCACGGAAGAACGCGTGATTGCGGGTTCATTTCGTGTTCGTGTGGTTGGTAAAGGAAAGAGCCTAATTGGCTACGAGTCTCTACCGTACCCGGCGCAGTTAACTGCGGGATTGGCATCACTTCAACGCGAGCGTCTTCGTTGTGTGTATCAACAAAAGACATGACACAGTGTGTTGTACCTAAGTCGATACCAACACTGAATTTAGGTGTCTGTTGAGTTTCAACAGACGCTTCTTGAGAATGGTTTTCTTGGTTCATGTGTTCCATTACAGCTCAACCTCAGCTGGAGCGATCACAGATGCATCGTAGTTCTCAGCCAGTTTAGGCAACGTCATTGATGTTGCTTTCCAACCTTTGTGAACTAGCGTGCCGTTGAATGGCGCGCTGCCTGTTACGTTGCCAGTTAGGCGGATTTCTTGTGGGTTGAAGCCTTCTTCAACCGTAATGCGAGTTTCTTCGTCTTCGTTACGAACGTGCGCTAGCGTCACGTAGTCGTTCAGTACTTTCTGACCGCCAGTGTGGATTACGCGAGCGGCTGCGCCTACTTCTTCATCAGAGAATGACGTTAGGTCTTCTTTTAGGAAGTCAATCAGACGTGCTTCTTGTTGCATGATAGAAAGCAGCTGCATTGCAGAGTCCGTTGATGCGGTTGCAAGTTTTGATTCAACTTCTACAACACGCTCTACGACTTTCTCTACTTCCACTACTTTTTCTACTTCAACGATCTTCTCAACTGGTTTCTCAACCTCGACGATTTTCTCGACTGGTTTTTCTACCACTTTCTCGACCACTTTTGATTTGCGCGACACTGCAACTAGAAGAAGCAAAACGCTCGATGCGGTTAGGCCTGCGTGAAGCATATCGAACGTTTGAGGAATTAGGTTCAAATCAATGTTCATGACGTTTTTTCTCTTTCTATTGATTTATTGGTGCTCAGTATTGGCTCATATTTGTTCACTAAAACGATCGTCTTTGCGATCTTGCACCAAGTTTAGACATTAAAATGATGACGGATGGTAGCATATTCAAGGCTTAAGGCTGTAATAATTCGTGACTATACCGTACGAACAGAGTGAAAAATCGACGATCAGACTCCCCAATATAGGTTGTTGCTTGATGTTTGTGCATTGCTAACGCAGTATTTCAATAGATCCCGAAGTTTAACTTACGGAAGTATCAAAAATTACGATATGACACAAAGCACCGCTCATAAGAGCTTTATAAAACGACATTCAGACTCTATTTTAGCTTTTTTGGCGACTTTATGTGTCACTGCTGGTGTAGTCGGTGCTGCTTATACAATGCAGCAACGGTATACACAGACGACGTTTGATACTTTAGCCGACCGACAAGCAGAATCACTTAAAGCAAACGTCGAGAATGATCTAAAGTTCATTGGTGCGGGCGCAAACTTTTTCCATTCGATTGAGCGAAGCTATTGGCCATCGTTTCCCATGTATGCGGAACAAGTGATTAATAGCTCGCGAAGTCTCATTGGACTTCAATGGATGCAAAAGGTCGAATTTGAAGATCTTGATGAACATATTTTAAAGACCCGTCAAAAATTTCCAAACTTCCAACCGTTTACCGTTCCTAAAGATGGTCCCAAAACCTACGGGTACATTTTTGAACACAATGAGCCAATTTTCATCGCGTCGGATATCTACCCAAGAACACCGGAAAACCTTTCTCTATTGGGTTTCTATTTTTCGCGCAAACGCTTCGATTTAATCTTGGATGATATTTCCGAAAATGGGCGAGCGAATGTCTCGGATAAAGTTCGCTTACTGCAAGATGGTTATGACAAGTCCATACCTAAGACTGGGTTGCTGGTGTTCCATCCAGTGTTCGACTTCGAGAACAAATATTTATTAGGAGTAGTGACCGGTGTTATCCGAAGTACGGTTTACTTTGAGGATTTGATTACGAAAACCGCGACGGAGCTCGATATGTCGGTGCGCGTAGAAGATTTGGGATTCGACGCAGCAGATGACCCTGTTCTCTTTCAAAGTGCGAGCTGGGACAACATTCGAGGAACGGTTATAAGCCGGACCATTCAACTGCCTAACCGTGAATGGCGTATTGACTTTAAGCTTTCTGACGCAGTCTCAGCTTGGGAGCGTTCTATTTTAGCGGGCACGACACTAGCCGGATTGGTAATCGCCTTTTTGATCAGTTGGATTGTGAATTTACAGTCTCGAGAAAAAGAGCGCTTAGCGGTCATGTTGGAGCTCAAAACCGTTGAATTAAAAAGAATGGCAGAGCGAGACCCTCTAACTCAACTACTGAATCGCCGAGCATTCAACGATCATTTGCTTAATCAGATAAACAAAGGTGTTAACTTCGCCTTGGTTGGTTTTGATATCGACCACTTCAAAGTGATTAATGACAAACACGGCCATTTAGGTGGAGATGAAGCGTTACAACATGTCACTAAGCTGGTCAGTGCTAATTTAAAACCGGGAGATAAGTTTTACCGAGCTGGTGGTGACGAGTTTTGTATTATTTCTAAAGTCATTGATAGAGCAGTGCTAGAAGCTTACCTAGAAAAATTACGGAGTGTTGTGGCAAGTACGGCTTTTGATTATGGTGATGCGTCAATTATCTGTACGTTGAGTATCGGTGCGGTTATCCATAAAGAAGAAGATCCTGAGAGCTTGTATCACAAAATGGATAGTCAACTCTATTTGAGTAAAAAAAACGGCCGTAATAATGTGTCGATCGGCGATTAAATGGGCGCACAAATTCGAGTTTTACGCCGTGTTACGATAGAATCGCACGCTTTAAATTTTTATGTTAGGAACCAAGGCAAACTATGAACCATAACCGTATTGTATGCTTCGATTTAGAAATGTGTTGCTGGAACGAAAATGGCGTCGGCAGCACGGGTGAAATTATCGAAGTGGGGTTAGCTGAAATAGATTTGTCTAAAGGTGAGATAGTCAAGCGTGCTCAATACTACGTGAAACCAGAACACGATGAAGTCTCTCTATTTTGCGCTGAGTTAACGGGCATCACACCACGTAAGATTGAAAAACAAGGACGCCCACTAGAAGAAGTGCTTAAATCCATGGTTAAGAACTTCGGTGGTCGCAACAAAATCTTTGCATCTTGGGGGCGAGATGACGTCATTCTTCTAGAAGAGTGTAAGCAAAAAGGTATTGAAGCACCGTTCACAGAGTTCATCAACTTAGCGACACTCTACCGTATTCAAAATCGTCTTAAAGATAAACGTATAGGCCATCGAGCCGCTCAAGAAGCAAAAGGAATAGACTGGGAAGGGCGTCAACACTCTGGCTATGTAGATGCATATAACTTAGCTAAGCTTGCTTTGACCATGTTTTAGTTATTCGAACCTAGCTAGCTTGTAATTAAATAATCATCCAACCATTGTTGTTTTGTCATGCAGTCTGTTTAGTGTGGAAAGAGCTAAACACATACCTTGACCAGTATTTTAATAACAATGTCGTTGGCTTATTGAAAAACGCGCAGAGTGCGCGTTTTTTTATGGCTACAGAAGCGATATCTGTTGTCATTATAGGGGGAGCTTAGAGTTAGCCAGCGACTTATATACTCATCTCGTCACTTTACTGAGACTGTAACTTCGCTCGAATGAACTCGCTGTGATCAACATAGAGTAGCTCTGCTGTTTTACGGATCACCGCGTCTTCTAGCGGGTCAATTTCGCCGTCTGCGTAAGCGACTTCCCACATGCTTTTGATTAAGTTGTAACGAGTTTCTTGAGTCAGTTCTCTTAGTTGAGAGGTAAAGTCGTACAGCGAAGCGGAATCTTTTATTTTCTGTTGCGCTTGCTCTAACAAAGTATTTGATTCTTCTTCATTTAACGAAAGCAGTTTCATCAATAAAGAGCGCTTTGTTTCTTGTTCTCTATCATCGACACTATGGTCTGCGCCAGAAACTTCACAAAGCAAACACGCGATAGCCATGTTAGGGGAAAGTGTGTTGGTTTGGCTTAAATCAGAGCCATCAATGAGTTGTTTAAATAATGATGTGAGAGAATTAAACATAATGAACACCGAGCTATTGTTTATTTGGTTAACATGGTAATAAATACGGAAGATCTCAAGGTGCGATACCAAATTTAGCACGCCGTTGACATTTAAGAACGGCCACTTTCTCCCCAAAAAACCTAAACTCCTGAGTTAGTTCACGGTGACTTGCCTCTTACAAAGGGCAAGTCATTTTGGGATTGATACTCAGCTTTCAGCACGTGTCGGTGGAAAATGAACTTCGTCACCATCACTCGTCAGAATACTAATTTGACTTGGTTTGCCTTCATCATCAAGGCGTAGCTCACCAATGGCACTATGGTTAACCAAGCGATAAAAGTTGTGCGTACTTGGTGCGCGTTTGTAAATCTTGAGTCGTTTACGTTTTGTGAACCAGTTTAAAGGTGAGCGAGGGCTGTATAGCAGTCTATCTAGGCCATCACAAATATTGAGCAGTTGTGTAGGGAACTGATTTTTAATTCCACTACAGGTGATTTGATAGATATTCGGACTGTTTTTTCGATAGCGGAGCTTAATATCGTATGCAAAAGAGTAGTGTACGTCGCCAGAGAGAATAACAAAGTTAGTTGGTGTCTTTGTGTGTGTGAAAATACTAATAAGAGTATTCGCACTTCCGGGGTGAGCCATCCAGTTTTCAGCATCAACCATCAATGGTTTACCAAGCATGGTCACCACACGTTGTAGTGCTTCGATAAATTTCACACCAAACATTGGCGCGGCAGAAACAATAACAACCTTGTCTTGATGCACGAGCTCCTGATGGAACTCAATCATCGCTTCCCAGTCCATTAAGCCAGAAGGTTTGTTCATTTTAGACTCAGAACGCCAGCGTCTGGTTCGTGTATCTAGCACGACAACTTTTGGTGTCGTAGGAATGGTGTAGTGCCAATTCTCAAAGCGATACAAATATTGAATAAATGCATCTTGGGTTTGCGAGGTTCGCTCATCGATAAAGCGTTGAGCGAGGCTCATAAATTCATCATTGAATTTTTCTGGCGCATTTCCCCAACCTTGGCAAAGCCAGTAAGCAATCAAGCTATTACCGATAATGCATTTTGCAAACGTGTTGCTGTATGCGGCTTGTTCCCAGCCTATGGTGAGATTCCAATCGTCGGTGACATCGTGATCATCAAAAATCATATAGGTTGGAATGTGAGCGAGTAAGCGTTGAACCTTGTCCAGACCTGCGACGAATTTATCAATTTGTTTTTTTTCTTCGCGCCATTGCTGCTGCCATTTGGGTTCAAGAACTTCTCCGCCGACAGTAAATTCGTTTTCTAACAAACGATCCGTTCGAACAAGCTTCCACAAGGTCGGAGACCAAACCAATAAGTACATTGCAAAGCACTCAGCAAAGCTTATTAGGTGATTCTCACACTCTTTGGCGCTGAATATTGGTGTCCCTCGGTGTGGAAAAAACTTACTTAGTAAACTGTCATCACTCACATAATGAGGCAACAATTTATCTCGACCATAATAGCAAGCAGGGTGTTGGTAGAGCTCATTGGTATTTTTTATCGGAGCTTGATCGAATTCTTCGCCTGGCAAACCCAATAAAGCTATGACTTGCTCAATGGCATCGAGAGTGGGGCCTGCAACATGGTCTGCATAGATTTGATCACCACTCATGATGAGCATATCTGGTCTCTCTTCAATGGATTGAGACGCGATTTTATGATCCGCAGCGACCAATGTATCATCACTGAAGTGATGGGGATTACGGCAAGAGCCATGTAAGAGATAATCCGCTTTTTCACTAACGAGGAACTCAATACCCAAGTTTGGCGTATTATCTCGCTCATAAGTTAGGTGAGGGAGCAGTTCCGTCACTAAGCCATATTGCGTTTTTATTTGATAGCGTAACGCTTGATGGGTTGGAAACTCGCCTTCTAATTTAAGTAAGCAACACCACGCATTGAGGCCGATTTGAAGCTGTTCTTTTTGTTCACTTAAAGGGGCTTGATAAAGGATGGAGGCATTTTCATCCGTAATTTGCACCATACCCTCCAAGCGTTGGGTGGTGACTAGCCAAATATTGATTTCAGTTGCGGTCACTTTACGTAGGATCGGACCTGCAACGACAAGAGGAAGTGAAGAAATTTCAGTCGTGTTCATCAATGCTGGCAAAACGGCTCCTTATGTGTCAGCTTCTTCTTCTAATATTTCGATAACTTGCGAGCTACTAAGTTCATGTCCCATAAGGAACAAACCAAGCATCGCATCGGCTTTTGACGCGTTATCACTGTCTTCATCCAAAATTTGCTGAAGCCGAGTTCTAATTAGGTCGATTTCGTGTTCGACGAAGCCACGCCCTTCTTCGTCACCTTGACCATCTTCTGGTGCATTATCAAAGTGCAAAAACAACATGTCACCATCGAGTTGAGTCCCTATCAACCTCTCTGGCAGCCATGCTTCTCCCATCACAATGTCTGGGTCTGTGTCTGCGGGTAAATGATTCAAGGTAGAGATGAGTTCTGATGCTTTCACTTTTTACTTCATTATGTTTGATTTAGAACTAAGCTAGAGTTTAAGCGCTTGTTGTAATGGTAAAATATTCGCAAACAAGCTCACCTAGTCGTGCAATATTAATATGATCTTGGGACTCAAACTGTCACGAGGATGACAACATTTGCCATTGTAACGGCTATCATCAGCAGAACATAAGCTTTTAATGGCAAATCATTGATGTTTGCCTGCTTCTCAACCAACATTTTTCGAACTCATGAAGAGATTAATTCTAACAACACTCGCTTTACCTTTAGCTGCGGCAGTTTCTTCTGCGCATGGTGCAGAAGAACAAACGTGGGGGATTGCTGCGATGTATCGCACAGCATCGATTCCGTTTTATACCGCCGATAATGACTCTACGGTGAGTACATTTGTACCAATGATGTTCTTTGAAAACCAACATGTGTATATCAATGGCATTGAAGGTGGCGCTTTTTTGTATAACGAGAGTGATTCCGACTGGCGCGCGAGCGCACTCATGCGATTGAGATTTGTCGATATTCCCATGTCGCTACAAAATGCTAATGAAGGGGACAGAGTCGATTTCGGTGGGCAAGTGCGTTATAGCATTAACGACAATTGGCGCGCAGAAGTAGAGTTGATGACGGACGACGAACTCCAGTTTCACTCTAATTACCGCCTTGCTGCCAATTATGTATTTGGGGATTGGGAATTAGAGCCATCGATTACGATTCGATACAAAGACGCTGATTTCAATAGTGAATATTATTCCTTTAAGGATATTACTGGCGAGAGAATTGGAGCTGGGCTTGACACCAATCTTGGTATTAAAGCGCGTTACCATGTAACTTCAAATTTGTATTTATTGGGTGAGACGAGTGTTACTCGCTTAGATGATAACGCCTACAACAGTCAGCTTGTAGAAGATCGATATCAGGGAGAAGTGTTTGTCGGTTTTGGCTTTTTCAACGATAAAAGCAAAGTTCCGAAACCGACACTGAGCAATAAAGCATATCTACGTATTGCGCATGGTTGGGCGACGCCTTCGAACATCGGTGAAATATTTAGCTTTGAGAGAGAAAAAGACCCATACGACAATCAACTTACTTCATTGTTTTATGGGCATCCATTAACGGATGAGCTGTTTGGTTTTCCTCTTGATATTTATTTAACGCCAGGGTTGGTTCATCACTGGTCGTCCAGTGTTCAGTCTGCGAGCACAGAATACGTCATGGCGATTAAGGCTTATTATACGGTTAATTGGCCTACGACTTGGCGATTTGGTGTAGCGGAAGGTGTGTCATATATTGATAGCATTACCTATATTGAAGGCACAGAAATGGAAGACAAGGGTTATACACCAAGCAAGTTGCTCAACTACCTAGATTTCTCGTTTGATGTCAATGTAGGCGATCTCTTCAACCAAAAGAGCTGGAACAATATGTGGGTGGGCTATTCATTGCATCACCGCTCGGCGATTTTTGAAAGCGCTTCCCAGTTTGGGCGAATTAAAGGTGGGAGCAACTACAATACTATTTATTTCCAGTTCGAGTTTTAGCGCATCGCGAGATGCATATAGGTCGGATTTGCAACTGACTTATTTATCGCCCATTATGAGTAATGATGAATAATACTATGCTGCTTTCAACGAGAAATTTCGTATATCGTGCCAGAGTTAAGGCTGTTTGTGATGCATCTGATGAATCGGATGGCATAAGCACCATGAGTATCGACTCCTCATTCAATCTTCAAATTGAAGCGATAAATTGTACCAACGCTGAATTTGCCAAACGCTTTTTTGCCATTCACGGAGAAGGGCACTTGGAGGGCGATGAATGGTTGGTGTTGTACGTCAACTCTCTTGACATTAAGGCGGGAGACAATATAGAAATCCGTAGCGATGTCGCGCTTAATGCGATGATCGAGAATATGATAAGCGAAGCTGAGCGGTCTTTAGAAAAAGTCTACCTCGATGCAATACGCAACTTGGAGAAAGTGAATCGTCTTTGACGATGTAAGAGACCCTATAAATACGATCAAGGCATCAGGATCCAAAAAGGGATTGGCGCGAACCAATCCCTTTTGTATTCTGGTTTATTCTAACTTACGCCATTGTTGCAAGTTGGCTTTGCGCTTCTGAAATGCCTTTTGCAGCTGCATCTTCACCCATGTTTAGCGCTTCTGCGTAAACAAATTCTACATCAGTGATTCCTACAAAACCCAGTACAGTGCGTAGGTATGGCGTAACGTTGTCAGTTGGTGAATCTTTATGAATACCACCACGAGTCGTTACTACAATCGCCTTTTTACCTTCAATCAAACCTTGAACGCCGTTTTCTGTGTATTTGAATGTCACGCCTGCACGAGCAATCAAATCAATCCAGTTTTTAAGCTGAGTCGGGATGGTAAAGTTGTACATTGGAGCGGCAATAACCAAAGTGTCTGCGGCCTTTACTTCTTCAATAAGGGTGTCAGACAAGTCGACCACCGCTTGCTGTTCTTGTGAAAGATCTTCCGTAGCGCGCAGTGCAGTCGCAACGGCGAAGTCCAAAACAGGTAGCGGGTTTGCAGCCAAATCACGAACAGTAAGCTTGTCTTGGTCTACATTTTTGATGAAGTCTTCAACCAGTTTGTTTGATTGAGAGTAATCGCCAAGGATGCTTGATTTTAGAGCTAGTACACGAGACATAATGGTTATTCCTTAAATAAGTGCTTTCGACTATGGGAGCCATTATAAGCAACGTAAGTGAGTTCAAAAGCCTAGCGATTCGCTGAACATGTTCGAAAAAATTGAATGAGCTTTCGGTTATCTTGTTACAGATCTTGTGTGATACAATCCGCGCAGTTTTTGTAATGAAAAGAATAGGAAACGCTTTGACTTCGTCACAGCCCCCAAAAAAGAATCTAGCTGAAGAGCAAGCGACACCGTCAAATGGTGCGCAAAAAGCGACAGCGAAACAAGCTCAAACACCTCAGGCTCAAGTGAATAGCGTGGCATCTCTGCGTAAAGCGCTGAATCAGTGTATGATGCGCGACCGTTTCCGCTTGAGTAAACGTATTTCTGGTGCAAGCAAAATTAAGAAGGACGCAGCGCGTAATGCTGTGTTCGACGAAATCGCATTAGACATCGCAAAATCCATGATGGTTGCAGAGCAGCGCAGCAACTACAAACCAACGATTGAATACCCAGAAATCCTGCCTGTAAGCCAAAAACGCGACGATATTGCGAAAGCGATCGAAGAAAACCAAGTGGTTATCGTCGCGGGTGAAACCGGTTCTGGTAAAACCACTCAGCTACCAAAAATCTGTGCTGAGCTTGGTCGCGGTAAATTTGGTCTGATTGGCCATACTCAGCCTCGTCGTCTTGCAGCGCGTTCGGTTGCTAACCGTATTGCCGAAGAGATGGAAACCAAGCTTGGTGAGTTTGTTGGTTACAAGGTTCGATTCAACGATCAGATCTCTGAAAATACACAAATCAAATTGATGACGGACGGTATCTTGTTGGCTGAAATTCAGCATGACCGTTTCTTGAATCAATACGACACCATCATTATCGATGAAGCGCACGAGCGCAGCCTCAACATCGATTTCATCTTGGGTTACTTGAAAGAGTTGCTGCCACGTCGTCCTGATTTGAAAGTGATCATCACGTCGGCAACCATCGACCCAGAACGCTTCTCAAAACACTTCAACAATGCACCAATCATAGAAGTATCGGGTCGTACTTACCCAGTAGAAACACGTTACCGCCCACTAAGCGGTGATGACGACAATGATCGTGACCAGCTTGAAGGCATCTTCGAAGCGGTAGATGAACTGTGCGATGAAGGTTTAGGTGACATCCTGATTTTCATGAACGGTGAACGTGAAATCCGTGATACCGCAGATGCATTGTCCAAGCGTAATCTGAAGAGCACGGAAATTGTGCCGCTTTACGCGCGTTTGTCGGCAGGTGAGCAGAATAAGATTTTCCAACCTCACACTGGTCGCCGAATTGTACTGGCAACCAACGTGGCAGAAACCTCGCTAACTGTTCCGGGCATTAAGTACGTTATCGACCCGGGTACGGCGCGTATCAGTCGATACAGTTACCGTACTAAGGTTCAGCGTCTTCCAATCGAGCCAGTTTCTCAGGCGAGTGCGAACCAGCGTAAAGGTCGTTGTGGTCGTGTGGAAGAGGGTATCTGTATTCGTCTGTACTCAGAGGAAGATTTTGAGTCACGCCCAGAGTTTACTGATCCTGAAATCCTACGTACCAATCTAGCGTCGGTTATCTTGCAAATGACGGCACTTGGTTTGGGTGATATTCAAGCGTTTCCGTTTGTGGAAGCACCGGATAAACGTAACATCCAAGACGGCGTGCGTTTGCTGGAAGAGCTTGGTGCGATTAACTCTGAGGTAAAAGATCCGAAAAAACGCCTGACTTCCATTGGTCGCCAATTAGCGCGTTTGCCAATCGATCCGCGCTTGGCGCGTATGGTATTGGAAGCGCCAAAATATGGTGCGCTTAAAGAAGTGATGATCATCGCAGCTGCCTTGTCGATTCAAGATCCACGCGAGCGTCCTTCCGACAAACAACAATCTTCAGACGATAAACATCGTCGCTTCTTCCATGAAGAGTCGGACTTCCTGACATTTGTGAATTTGTGGGAATACATCCAAAAGCAGCAAAAAGCCTTGTCTAGCAATCAGTTCCGCAAACAGTGTAAGCAAGACTATTTGAACTACTTACGTGTTCGCGAGTGGCAAGACGTGTACTTCCAAATTCATCAGTCGATGCGTGAGATGGAGTTCAAGCTTAACGACGAGCCCGCTTCTTACCATGGCGTACACAGTGCCATTTTGGTTGGTTTGCTGTCGCACATCGGCATGAAAGACCAAGAAAAGAATGAATATCAAGGCGCGCGTAATGCTCGTTTCCATATCTTCCCTGCATCAGGTCTATTCAAGAAACAGCCTAAGTGGATCATGTCTGCTGAGTTGGTGGAAACCTCAAAACTTTGGGGTCGTATCATCGCAAAGATTCAGCCAGAATGGATTGAGCCGTTAGCTAAACACCTTATTAAGCGCAGTTACAGCGAACCACATTGGTCGAAGAAACGCGCTGCGGTGATGGCGCACGAAAAAGTGATGCTTTACGGCGTACCAATCGTACCGAAACGCTTGGTCAACTACGGCAGTATCGATTCGACCGTAAGTCGCGAAATCTTCATTCGTAGTGCATTGGTTGAGGGTGAATGGGAAACCAAACACGCGTTCTTTAAGCAAAACCGTAAGCTTTTACAAGAAGTGGAAGAGCTTGAGCATAAATCTCGTCGTCGAGACATCTTGGTGGATGATGATGAGCTGTTTGATTTCTATGACCAACGCGTTGGCACCGAAGTGGTGTCTGGTAAGCATTTCGATACGTGGTGGAAAAAAGCATCTAAAGAAAACCCGGAACTGCTGAACTTTGAAAAAGAGATGCTGTTCAAGGGTGATGCTAGCCATGTGACCGATTTGGATTACCCGAACTTCTGGCATCAAAATGGTTTGAAGCTCAAATTGAGTTACCAATTTGAACCAGGCGATGATAGTGACGGTGTCACAGTGCATTTGCCGTTGCCGATTTTAAACCAAGTTGAACCAGCGGGCTTTGATTGGCAGATCCCAGGTTTACGCCATGAGCTTGTGGTTAGCTTGATTAAATCGTTGCCAAAGACAATTCGTAAGAACTTTGTACCTGCGCCGAACTATGCCGATGCATTCTTAGCACGCGTTACGCCAATGGAAGCGCCGCTGTTAGATTCATTGGAGAAAGAGTTGCGACGCATGACGGGCGTAGAAGTGCTGCGTGAAGACTGGAACTTGGAACAAGTACCTGAGCACTTGAAAGTCACGTTTCGTGCGGTTGATCACCGAAATCGTAAACTGAAGGAAAACAAAGACCTTCATGAACTGAAAGAAAGTTTGAAAGACAAAGTTCAAGAAACGCTTTCCAAAGTTGCGGATGACGATATCGAACAGCAAGGTCTGCATACGTGGAGTTTTGGAGAATTGCCGAAAGTGTATCAACAAAAACGTGGCGGCTACGATGTAAAAGCGTATCCGGCGCTTGTTGATACCAAAGACAGCGTTGAAATCAAACTCTACGAAACGGAGTACGAGCAGATAACGGCAATGCGTGCTGGTCAGCGTCGCCTAATTTTATTGAACGTACCGTCGCCAATTAAATATTTGCACGCCAACTTACCGAACAAATCGAAGCTGGGTCTGTACTTTAATCCATACGGCAAAGTGCTTGATCTGATAGATGACTGCATTGCCTGTGGTGTCGATAAGCTTATTGAAGAGCAGGGTGGTTTAGTTTGGGAGCCAGAGAAGTTCGAAGCGTTGAAAGAACACGTTCGTGCTGAATTGGGTGACACCGTTGTAGAGATTGCTCAACAGGTTGAGACTATTCTGACCACGGCGTTTAGCATCAATAAGAAGCTAAAAGGCAAGATCGACTTCACAATGGCGTTTGCTCTGTCCGATATCAAAGCACAAATTGAAGGCTTGATCTTCAAAGGCTTTGCAACGGAATGTGGCTGGAAACGCTTGCCGGATATTCTTCGCTACATGCGCGCGATAGAGCGTCGTATGGAGAAGTTGCCAATCGATCCAAACAAAGATCGTTTACATATGCTGAAGATTGAATCTGTGACTCAAGACTATAAAGAGTTGCTGAACAAGATCCCGAAAGGTGTGGCCATTCCTGAAAATGTAAAAGAAGTGCGTTGGATGATTGAAGAGCTTCGCGTGAGTTACTTTGCTCAACAATTAGGCACTCCTTATCCTGTTTCTGATAAACGAGTCAAAAACGCGATTGATGCTTGCTAATCAACCAGTAAAATAGTGTCAGATTTGTAATTATCGCTTAAGAAGTTGCTGGTACACTAATTGCTAGTAACTCAATAAGCATTATTTTTTAGTTCTGGGAGGCAATAGTTCGCCTCCCTTTATTTGTAGTACCAACGACTGAGTTATGCAGACGTGGGAATAATAAAGAGTAAAGGTAGATGATGAAAAAAACTCTATTAGCAGTGGCGCTACTTGGCGCATCTTCTGCGGCAATGGCGGATTCTTGGATTTACGGTGGTGCAACAGTAGGTCAGTCTGACTACAAAGGTGAGACGGACACATCATACTCTGTTCACGTTGGTACAGGCATTCTACCTATCATTGGTGTTGAAGCTGGTGTAACACAGCACGGTGAGTTCAACGTAAATGGTCAAGACACTAAGCTAACTTCTTACTACGCAGCA
Source organism: Vibrio sp. Vb1026 (assembly GCF_033338745.1). Lineage (NCBI taxonomy): Bacteria > Pseudomonadati > Pseudomonadota > Gammaproteobacteria > Vibrionales > Vibrionaceae > Vibrio > Vibrio sp. Vb1026. The sequence continues at coordinate 72,904 of NZ_JAWOTH010000013.1, read as the reverse complement.
CTTAAGCCAAGTATCGACTTCGGTCCGCTACACGTGTACGCAAAAGGTGGTTTCCATCAGTGGGACAAAAAAGTGAAAGGCGGCAAAGACGATGACGATTTGGACCTAATGTACGGTGTGGGTGCTGAGTACTTCATTTTTGGCCCAATGTCTGTTGGTGCTAGCTACATGAACTACACTGCTGGTAAAGACGATATCAGCACGTTCTCTGTTAACGCAACACTACATTTCCTATAAGCGTCAAGCTTTCTAACACCATATGAAACACACCGGCTTTATGCCGGTGTTTTTTTGTCTGGAAGTCACAAAACAAAAGTTGAACATAAATTATTCACTTTTAGAGTCTTAAAATGCCTATGCTTTCCAATATATAGTGGCGATTAAATGCGCATATTTGCGTAATGTTTCGCTTAGGAATCGATCAGGAAGGGATAGTATGAAAAAAACACTCTCGTTATTCGCTCTAACGTTGTGCTCAACATCAGCTATGGCTGACTCTTGGATTTACGCTGGTGGCCAAATTGGTCAGTCCGATATCGACAGCGAAAATGATACAACCTACGGTATTCATGTTGGTACTGGTATTTTGCCGTTCATTGGCATTGAAGCAGGCTACTTTAATCACGGCAAAGTGGATTTATCTTTGAGTGGCAGCAGGGGTAGTGCTGATTTTGATTCATTCTATTTAGCGGCGAAACCTAGTATCGACTTCGGCCCGTTACACGTTTACGCAAAAGGCGGCATCAATGCATTCAACGTTGATTATGACGGCGGACTGAGAAACTTAGACAAAGATGATGGCGTCTCTTACATGTATGGTGTTGGTGCCGAATACTTCTTGCTTGACAATGTGTCTGTGGGCGCGAGTTATCAAGCGTTTGGCGTGGATATTGAAGGCGATAGCGATACCGTTAGCAGCGTAACAGGGAACATCACCTTCCATTTCTTATAACGCTCGCTGGATGAAAGGTTTGCTGATTTGGTTTCGTCGTTAATTGTGAAACCAAATCAGCGCAGGTCTTCTCTATTTGCGCAGTGACTGGCTATGAACTTAAGTATTTCTTGTGTCTTTTCTAGTCTACAACCTACGACAAAATCAATCGTTAGACCTCATAATTTTTGTGTTGATATTATTTCCCCTTCATCTGTCTTGAATTGAGCTTAAAATGCAATAAATCACGACTTTTTGCAAAAATATGTGATTGCTGCTAAAATTCGTCCCGCTTTAAAACTTTAGAGTTCAAATTAATGGAGGGCGGTATTGGAGTTCTTCTCACCTGAGGGGCGTTTCAAATTCACGTTAAATTTGTATTTATGGATAATGCATTTAAAAAATATAGTATTGATACAACCGATTATCAGGTTGGACAGGATAACGTTCAAAAGTGGGGATTCGATATACATAACCCGGTTTTTGGCATTAGTGCGGGGCTCGTTGTTTTCTGCCTGATTTCACTTCTTCTTGTTGAGCCAACCACTGCTCGTGACGTATTAAACGGTCTAAAAAACGGAATTATCGAACAGTTTGATGCGTTCTTTATGTGGTCGACAAACTTCTTCTTATTGTTCGCCGTTGCTCTTCTTTTTTCTCCGCTAGGTAAAATCCGCTTAGGAGGCAAAGAAGCAACGCCGGATCACTCAACCGTTTCTTGGTTGTCGATGCTTTTCGCCGCGGGTATGGGTATTGGTCTTCTGTTCTGGAGTGTGGCTGAGCCGACCGCGTATTTCACTGATTGGTGGGGAATGCCACTGAACGCAGTACCATACACCGAAGAAGCAAAATCCCTCGCGATGGGTGCCACTATGTTCCACTGGGGTGTGCATGGTTGGAGTATTTACGCACTCGTTGCACTAGCATTAGCGTTTTTTGCATTTAACAAAGGTTTACCACTTTCATTGCGCGCGGCGTTCTATCCAATTTTTGGTGACCGTGCATGGGGCTGGTTAGGTCACGTTATTGATATCCTTGCCGTTTTGTCGACGCTATTTGGTCTTGCAACGTCGCTAGGTCTGGGTGCTCAGCAGGCGACCAGTGGTATTAATCATGTCTTTGGTCTAGAAGGTGGCATTGGTACACAAATGATTGTGATCACCTTCGTTACCTTTATCGCGGTGCTATCAGTGATTCGTGGTATTGATGGTGGTGTTAAGCTACTGAGTAACGTCAATATGGTGGTTGCGTTTGCGCTGCTTATTTTCATTACCTTCATCACGTTTGATACGGCGTGGAGCTCGCTACGCGACACAACAATGGCTTACATTGAAAATATTATTCCATTGAGTAACCCTCACGGTCGTGAAGATGAAACTTGGATGCACGGCTGGACGGTATTCTACTGGGCTTGGTGGGTATCTTGGTCACCGTTTGTTGGTATGTTTATCGCGCGTGTGTCTAAAGGTCGTACGGTTCGAGAATTCTTATTCGCAGTCATCGTTATTCCTACAGTTGTTACTTTGATTTGGATGTCTGTGTTTGGTGGTATCGCGCTTGACCAAGTGGTGAATAAAGTTGGTGAGCTAGGTGCAAATGGCCTAACTGATATTTCATTGACTCTGTTCCATGTTTACGATGCGCTTCCGTATAGCTCAGTGATTTCAATGCTTTCTATCGTGCTGATTCTGGTATTCTTTATTACATCGTCAGACTCTGGCTCGCTGGTTATCGATAGTATTACCGCCGGTGGTAAGATTGATGCACCAGTACCGCAACGCATTTTCTGGGCGTGTATTGAAGGTGCAATTGCAGCCGTAATGCTTTGGGTTGGTGGTAAAGAAGCCCTGCAAGCATTGCAATCAGGCGTTGTTGCAACAGGATTACCGTTTACTTTTGTTCTGCTGTTGATGTGTGTCAGTTTGGTGAAAGGGTTAAGAACTGAACTGCCAGCTTACAAATAAATACAACGCGATCCATGATTGAGTTTAAATGCCGAGCCTAATGTGCTCGGCATTTTTTATTTCTACTTTTCTTTTCCAATAATTTCGTTACAGTTTAGGCTTATTCCCACCTCATTAAACTGCATTATGTCACTGGCTAAACTCATTCTTATTCGTGGACTTCCGGGTTCAGGTAAAACAACCTTAGCAAAACAACTAGCGATAGAGCTTGGTGCTAAGCATTTTGAAGCTGACATGTATTTTGAAAATGATGAAGGTGATTATCACTTTGAACCAGTTCAATTACCTCAAGCGCATGAGTGGTGTTTTCAGCAAACTAGAAAGTGGTTGAACAAAGGGAGAGTCGTGATTGTCAGCAATACGTTTGTTCGACATTGGGAGATGAAGCGTTACATGGACTACTGCATGAAGAAGCGCATCGAGGTGGAAATTAAAGTGTGCCACGGAGCGTATCAAAGCATTCATGATGTGCCACCAGCGACGATAGAAAAGATGCGACGCCAGTGGCAAGAGTGACCGTTACCAGAACCGGAAGTTATTGACCTCGTCCGTCAATCATCACAACGAATGTTTTGCTCATGATTGAAAGGTCCATTGAAATCCAAGAGTAAAACGAACCTAAGCTTAGTGCGTAACTGTGGTCAAACCCAACTTTGCGTCTTACATCTTCAATGCATGCATCATAGCCTTGGTTAACCTGAGCTAAGCCTGTGATACCCGGTAACACGCCATATGTGCGCTCTACAAAATAGGGGATTTCATCTTCTAATTTCTGGTAGAAAGCTGGGCGTTCTGGGCGCGGCCCAATCATCGACATTTCACCTCTCAACACATTAAACAGTTGAGGTAGTTCATCTAAACGCGTTTTGCGTAAAAAGCGTCCTACTGGCGTGATGCGGGGATCATTTTCAGTTGCCCATACTGCGCCAGAGCGTTGCTCTGCATCAATATACATGGTGCGAAACTTCATGATTTGAAAAAGATCCATTTTTTCTGGTGTACAGCGCCCAACACGCAGTTGACGATAGATCACTGGGCCTTTCGATGTGATTTTTATAGCTAGCGCGATAAATGGGAATAGCGGTGCAGTGACGACCAAAATAAGCATTGCAACCAGTACATCAAACGTTCTTTTCGCGTGGCATACATTTGAATCGTAGCGTGAGTTTTTCATGATGCTTTCCTTATTGGTTGACGCGTTTCCAACGTCCATTTTCCATTCCGAGTAAATACTTCATACCGCCGATAAAGTTGGCGAGATGACCAATGACGATGTAGCTAATCAGCTTAAAAGGTTTAATTGTGTTAAGTGCTGGCATCAAGTAAGTGATAAGCGCGATGCTATAAATACCAACTTGTGCGGACAGCATTACTTGAAACAGCGGATTGTGTGCCAGTAGTAGTGAGCAAATAAAGCAAACAATCATCAAATAGGGTGTTGCTAAGCGCAGAACCTTTCCCGATAGAAATGCAAAGGCAGTGCCACGATAACGAGGTAGCAGTAATTTCTTTAATTGCATGAGCTGCTGCATGTTACCCGCTGAAATTCTTAGGCGCCGCTTGAAATCTGCGTTGTCTGAGCTCTGTTCTAGTTCAAGAGCCAGCATGTTTGGCTCGTAAATAGCGCTATAGCCTCGCAAAACGATTCTCATAGGGAGAATAAAGTCGTCATTAATGGTGCTAACTTCCAGTGGTTCAAATAAGTGAGTTCTGAAAGTGTAAAACGCACCGTGGGAACCAATCGTTGAACCTAACAAAGATTCTTGGTGCTTTACTCGAGACTGGTATTGCCAATACGCCGCTTCACCTTGGTTATCAGTGCTCATTATTTGATATGTTGCGTTAACCACTCCAACGTTCTCATTTTGATAATGCTGACTAGCTAGCAATAGAGAATCGCAAGAAATCAATGCCGACGTGTCACTCAGTGCGGTAATGTCCGAGCTAACATGACGCATTTCTTCGTTGAGTAGGGCAACTTTACCACGATTGACTTGGTGATCATTAATAATGAACAGAGTATCAGAGCAGATTGCTTCTTGAATTGTCGCTTGAGCAATCTCGGCTGTGTTATCTGTGCAGCCATCACATGCGATCACTACTCTTAATTTATCCCTCGGGTAGTCTAGGCTCGCAAGGTTACGGATCTTCTCTGCTATCCATTGTTCTTCATTGTAGGCGGGCACGATGACAGTAATAGAGGGTAGCTGGCTGTCTGTTTTGGAGGCTTTGTAAGCTCGCTCTACAAATGGTGCTTTGGCTTCGTCTTGCTGTTTTAAAGGAAGCCACTTAAGGAGCAGTGGGTACCCAACGTGATGATAGACAATCAAAAACGCGGATAAACCAAACCCTATAATCCAAAGTAAATCATTCATAACTAGCCTCCTTGGCCAAACGTGAGTAGCGACTCACCATGTCTCTGATATCAAAGTGTTTGAGAATAAAAGTTCGAGGAGAATGGTGTGATGATTCCAGTTGCTGTGATAACGCTTCGGCCAACGAAAACACGCGATTTGCTTCAACCAGTGTGCTGTTGTTCGGACAGAGCGTCTCTTTCACGCCGCCAACATCCGTCGCGACGCAAGGAATGTCACATGCTTGAGCCTCGAGGGTTGAGAGAGGAAATCCCTCTTGAAGTGATGGTAAGCAAAACAAGTCTAGGCTTTGGTAAAAGCTGGGCATATCGTCGACCAAGCCTAAAAAGGTTACTCGATCTTCAAGTTTTAACGTTCTAACTTGTGCTTCCAATTGAACTCGCTGAGAACCATCTCCAGCAATGGCTAGGTGTGTGTTTGGCGTAAGATGAGAGAATGCTTCGATAAGCACTTTATGGCCTTTAACTGCTTCTAGACGCCCGGCAACGCCAATCACGATTTTGTCGGTTGGAAGTTCAAACAAGTGTCTTGTTGCCGTTTGGTCACCGCTTTTAAACTTCTGACAGTCAATCCCGTTATGGATAGTACAAATTTTGCGATACTTTAACTTAGTCTGTATTTGATGGGCGACAAAGTTAGCATCCGCAACTACTTGCGGGCGAATCATCGTTAGCAAAAGGGACTGTAGTCGAGCTGATTTTTTGTTATTAAGGTGCCATGCGTCGTGCTCGGTATGAATCACTACAGGTACGTGCGCTAAACGTGCAGCAATACCACCATACAGAAGTGGGCCGATATGATGGGTGTGGACCACGTCAGGCTTAAGTCCTTTGAGCATGGAAGTCAGCGTACTGATGGTTTTTCCGCTGAATCCAGGTTTCTTATTAAGAAAGTGCAGTTGGCCTTGGTAGGGCAATAGTTTTTGCCAGCCTTGTAGTGCATGTTCTTTGCTTCCTTCTAAGCTCACGACAAAAACGGAATGGTTTGGCTGCGCAAAACGAAGCATTTCTAGTACGAGCGTTTCTAAACCACCAGGAGCTAAGTGTTGCACGACGTGTAATATCACTTTTTTGCTGTGCTTAGTGTTATTGTGTTTTTGTCTGAATTCCATTTTCAAACCCTCGTTGAGTTCTTTGTTTATTTAGGAGTTGCAGACTGCGTGCCAAAAAATTAATCATTTAAAAACAATAGGTTAATATTGATGTTTATGAGACTTTATGTTTATTCTCAATTTGAGATTCATATTAGTGGACATGCTATGAGGCTGTATAAGGCAGTAGTAAAAGAAAAGCACTCGCCGACCGAGTGCTTGTAAATGAGTTCTTATGGCGGTTAGTTTCCGTACACTACGTTAGGTAAAGTGGTGATGACAGGAACACCAAGGTGTTTTTCTAATGCTCTTTTAGAGCGGATAGAGTTATCGGCTAACTCTAGTATCGTCGCTAATCCAATGCCTAAACCAGCGCCACCAATAAATCCTAAAATGACAAATACAAAACTAGGTAAGTTAGTTGGGATCGTTGGCGTGAACGGTTCATCAATGATTTTTACGCGCTTATTCTCTTCAAATTCTCCCAAAGAACCCGTTAGTTGGGCCATCTCATAGCGTTCGACGAGTTCATCATACATTTCTCTCTTCACTGCGACGTCACGAGCTAAGCGGTTGATTTCTGTCGCTGTGCTCCCAAATTGGTGCGTATTTCGCTCTAATTCTTGGATCATGTCTCGCAAGCTGTTGGTTTCTTCCGTAAGTGCTTCAAAACGTCCGCGCATCATTTGTAATTGATGTAGTTGGGAGACAAGTAGAGGCTGTGCTTCGCCAAGACTGTTTACTGTGGTATTGCTCGCGATATCCCATAGTTGAGCACTGTTTAGTTCTGGTTGTTTAGAGTTCAAGAGTACCGAGCGTTCCTGCTCCAACCGGTTTAATTCTCGCAACTTACCTTGCACTAAACTATGCGCCTCTGTGTATTTAGCGCGAAGCAGGGTAAGTTCACTACGAATGTCGATGATTTGCTCTTCCAGTTTACCGATAACCGGGTTCGTTTTGGATAGTTGTTGATCCAAACTGCCTAGACTTCGTGAAACACCAGCAAGCTCCGCCTCCTTTTCGGCTAACGTTTGTTTGAGGCTAGCAAGGCGAGTAAGGCTTTGAGCTTGCATTTCGGGCGTCGCGTCTGAGTAAGTATTTTTATATTCTGCAAAGGCTTGTTCAGCCTTGTCTAGTTCTTCCCTGCGTTTGTTGATATGGATAGTCAAAAAATGGCTCGAATCTTTAATCGAAGAACGCTCAGGAGCCAAAAGCTGTTCGACAAAATGCTCTCTGACAGACAGCAGCATCGACTCCATTCCTTCTGATTTACCACTTTGCAATTGAATTTGAATGAAGTCTTTACCGAGTGGCTGAACAGACAGGCGCGACGCGAGATCTTTTATGATGAACTCTTGCTCTTTTGCACTCATCTCGTCATTGATCAACGATTGTTCTTTTGCGACTGAATACAAAACGTGTCGGCTTTTTAGCAGAGTACTGAGTGCGCTCAATCGGTCTTTCAGCATTGTTGAGACGGCAAGGTCTTGAAGGAACGGGTTCATTTTCGCTGTCTCTTGAATAAGCATGCTGGTATGAGCAACATAAGTCGTCGGAACCAGTTTACTTACGATGAAACCCAGCACCGGCAAGACAAGCATAGGAATAACGAGCATGTAGCGACGTCTCCAAGCTCCATGTAACAGTACGCTGAGGTTTTCTCTTAAATCGTTCATAGCGCCCTCACTAATTTATCAACTTGGTTGGCTCTTGCTTCCCAGCTTTGCTGTTGAACATATTGCTTTGAGTTTGCCGGGGGTGGGATCAGGTGATCGAGACTGGCGCATACATCTTCGACATTTTGAACTATGTGGAGCATATGCTTGTACGGCATTAATGCAGGAAACGACGTGCTAATAACGGGGGTTCCTGTTGCCAAGTACTCAAGAAGTTTAAGCGGATTACACGCTTTGATTTGAGCGTTATCAACAAAGGGCAACCAACTGGCATCCCAGTGTTGAGAGTAACGTGGCAGAGTGTGATGCGCTCTCGGGCCCAGGTAGTATATGTTGCTTCTTTGTGGAAGTGGATTGTCACTGAACTCGTTGGGGCCGATGAACACGAGATCCCAGTCAGGCGCTTGGTCTGCGACTTGGGCAATTAAGTCGTAGTCTAACCATTCAGACAAACTACCATAAAAGCCCAGCACTTTGCGGCCGTTGTCAGGCAAGTCTTTGGCCTTCGGTGCTGGCTCAGAAAACAGACTAACGTTGACACCATGAGGCAAAGTGACGGTTTTATGTGATGGAAACTTGGTGGAGAGTGTTTCGCTTGCCGTAAAGATAACGTTGGCCGCATTAACAAGAGTACGTTCGTGCTTTGTTACCGTGTCGTGGTCAACACCAGCTAAAGCGCTAAAGTCATCGCCACAATAGTAAATCAGTCCACGTGGGTTCATTTCTGCACAAACATCGGCAGCAGTCGGGAGCGACGTCCAAAATACAGGCTTATCAAAACCAAGAGCTTGTAATTGTTTGTTGAGTTGGTGTTTCATCATCTTAGCGGCCACTTTTCTTGCTAATGCAGAATTAGGGGCAGGAATGGTGAGCAAGTTGATGATGTGAATGTTTGGGTTTGTTTCAGAGTCCAATGTTGGCTTGTGTGAGCCTACGTTATGAAATACACGAGTGAGTTTGTTTAACGCACGCTGTATGTCTTTAGAATCCAGCTTAGGTTGACGAAGGCCAATGGAGTTAACCCAAAGGATTCGATGGTTCGCTGCTAGTCGCTTGACAATATGCTGAGTGGAAGAGGGTAACCCACCAAAATCTTCTCCAAATACTACGATGTCCGTCATGTGGCTCTCCTTGAGTCTTGGTTATTTGATTACTAATTAAGTGAGTAATCACAATGCGTGCCAAGGAATTAGCCATTTTAAAACAGTGATTTATGGGTTTTGTTTATGTTTGAAACTAGGATTTCTCATTTTGACAGTCACTTTGAACAATTCGGCTAACGACAACTGTTAATGCCGCTAGAATGTAAATTGGCCAAGTGAAACCTTGAGTCAGAAACGTGCCTGATACGATGGTACCGATAAGCCCACTTAACACGGCGTTTGCTCCTACAGAGAGGGTGTAATCTGATTTTGGTGTCAGCAATGAGATGGAATGCAAAGAGGTGCGGATCAATGACACAATTAAAGTAATGAACACCGCGAGCCCGACAAAACCCGTTTCTGCTAACACGCCAAACCAAGTACTATGGACGGCGTGGTTGATACCATCCCAGTGTGGGCTGTAGAAATAGTAATTAAAGTAGAAGTTATCTAGACCTACGCCAGTCAACGGGTGATGCAGTGCCATTTTAAATGCCGCTTCCCACGCATAAAGTCGCCCCATCGCAGAGGCATCTATACCATCCTCAGCGGCTCCCCCCGATTCTCGTCCTGAAATACCAGCGAATGCGTAGAGTACGATCGCTGCGATGGCGCCTAGTACCAAGACTAATGTTTTGCTTTTGATGTGTTTAAAAGCAAAGTAGGCAAATACAGACAGTGAACCTAGTAACCCACCGCGGCTCTGCGTCTCAATGATCGCAAAGAACAAAACCAAACAGGTGATAAGGGCAAAGAGCCTGAGATGCTTGGGGGAATGCTTCTCCATCAATTGACTAACGGTAAAGGCAAGGGGAAACATCAGCACTAGTGCCAAATCGTTAGGATCGCCAAGTACGGAACCTATGGATCGTCCTATCGACACGCGCGTTCCTTCGACTAAATCAATGCCATTCGCTGCGTTTTGTAATGCCACTAGACCAATCAATAATCCGGCGAAAATAATTGCTTTTGACATCTGAGCGAGCTGTGAAGGTTTAGTAATAAGCCAGGTGATGGCCAACGTCATAATGATGATTTTCCAATAGGTGTTTTTGAACACCGTTATTGCGATATCACGACTGGAAGCGAATATGATTCCGATGATCACCAGACCCCAAAATATACACAGCCACTTTAATGAAGGGTGCCAAAAAGCTGTAATCTGGCGGCTTATAAGAAGGTGAAAAGAGAGTGCGGCGAGTGCCCCCAGTGATAAGAGTAATGGGATCTTGAAGTTATAGATAACAGGAAAGGCTTCGTGAATACGAAAGAATGAAAAAATAACGAACAGTGTGACAAGCCAAAACGTTTGATTGAGAACAAACAGTAACGCGAGTGGTGCGAAACACAACGCAACAATCAAAATGGGATGAGGCATAACAATCCAAAGCAGGCCGATACAGACTGTAATCGTCAGTGCTGCGATGGACTGTTTTGTTCTCACCTTGGTTTCATTCATAACGAGTATCTCTTCACCTGTCCACGCCGTTTCACTATGTATCGAGTGAGAGCATTGAGCGTCTCTTTACTCATGTAGCGAGTGGCTATCCCTGCCAGCAAACTGCATGTCAAAATGCAAATTGCGATGGCGATTCCTATTGATTGTGAAGAGTGAAGCAGGAACAGTGCCACACCGGATATAATCTGTAATAAAACCATCAGACTGAGGTGAAAAGGCAACGTCATACATTGTTGGCCTACTACATAAGTCAGGCCCAACTTACACAGTTGTGCGTAATAAAGCGCAATGAACACCCCATAAATACCCAGAGAAGATAAGCCAAACAGCAAAGCAATCGCAACGCACGCAGAGACGACATTTATACCCAGTAGCCAGCGAGTACGACGCTTGTACAAAATGGAGATGTTAATCAACTCACTCCATTCTTTTAACATGGCGATAGGTAGCAAGAATAAGCTGAATAGTACCGCCTCATGATAGGTTTCTGGCAGTAAGTAGGTGATCATCACCATTGCTAATGTGCCGACCACTACACTCAAACCTGTAATGTAAATCATACCTAAGTGTGTGATGCGCACTGCTTCAGTGCTCTTGCGCCCTTCTAAGTAGTTAAATCGACGTGGCATCCACCACATGCCAAACGGCTGCACTAAAATACACATGCCCACTGCAAATTTTACCGCTATCGCGTAAATCCCTAACGTCGCAAGAGAAGTGTTGGCACCAATGAACCAGCGTTCAGCGCCATTGAGACAAAATGCTACTAAACCGGCCATCATCATTGGTAGGCAGTAGTTTAGGTATTGTTTTGCCAATGTCAGCTTAGGAAGGGTGACATTGTAACGGTTAACGATGTGCAGCCAAACAAATTGAGTAATAGCAGCCAACAAGCCCCCCCACAAAACAGAAATAACATGGGGATGAACAGACAGCGCCGCGACGATAAAAATGACCTGAAAAATGGTGGTAGTGACCATGACGTTAAGCAGTGTTCTTGCTTTGTCGTCTTGTGTTCTTAACCAGGCAGTGCCGATTGCAATACTGCCTTCTAGAACGATGGCAAACATAACAATAGCAAATTCGACTCGCGTAAAAGGCGCGGGAATGGGGGCGATTAAAATGATAGTGAGCAAGCTAAGAGCGACGACGCCAGCGATGAGTAAAGCAAGTGAGTACAGCTGGTTTAGTAGGCTTGTGCGCGTATTTTGATCCTTTTCAACGCCGACGAATCGATAAAGCGCTTCATGCAAAGCGAAACTGACAAACAAGGTCGTAACAACACCAAAGGTTGTTAGAAGCTCAAGCTTGCCCATTTGTTCTGGTGAGAGAAAGTGGGGCAATACAGGCAGCATGATTAGGCTGATGCTTTTATTGATCACTAAGGCGATAGCAAATAGCGTCATGTTGGTCATTGCTTTAGACATGATCATATCCTTTGATGTCTCGCGGTGTCTTGAGTGTGCAATCATTGTTGGTAGCAATTTCGGCAGCAAGGTGCTGGGCGATTGGCAAATAACAACGTTCGGCTGTGTATAGTTGAGAAACATTGAGTGCTTCGATACCCATCGTTACTTTCATCCACGGCGATTCATTCAAAAGGCGAATTGCGTTGTGTAGCGAAGCCACATTGTTAGGCGTGTATTTAATACAATTTCGGCCGTGAGTTAACACGCGGTCCCAATAACTATCATCATGTGGAATGACGACACACATACCTGCAGCGAGAGCCTCCAAAATAGATAACCCAAAAGGTTCGTTGAGACTGGTGGAAACAAACACACCACACTGTGAACGCAATTCATCTAAGTTGTTTGGGCATTCATGCCATTCAACACCTTGTGTGTTGAAGTCCGGTGTTGAATATTCCACACCTGCCACGTTAGGTTTGATGTAACACACGGTGGATTTGATCTTTTTCGACTCATCAAGTGTTAAAGCATCAAGCAAAAGATCGATGTTCTTCCATTTTAGTAAGCTAGCTGCCCAGAAAACGCGGCTTGAAATCGGATTCGCTTGTTTTGGCCAGCGATCTTTCGATAATCCATTAACAAACGTAGATGTATTCAAACCACACCAATAGCGTTCGGTGGCTGGCTTCTCTGTTTTGAGGTAGGCCTGTAATGCTTCTACCATTGATTCGCGGGTGTTTGCCAAGTAGTAAATTGCCGATGCTTTTACTAAGCAGTAGCCAGCAGATCTCGATCGTCCAATAGGGCCATGAACCATCTGTACCACAGGCTTTTTGCTAATTAATCGTAGTAAGTACAAAGGCATATCATTACTTGGGCAAGATAGGCCCAAAAAGCTATCTATCTTTGGAAGCTTCATGCACGCGTAGAGAAGTTGGAGAAAGTAGTAAGCGTTCATCAACCAGTAGGTCAGGCCATGAGTCGAGTTAAATGGTGACGGTTTTATTTTTATAACTTGCACACGCGGTGTATCACTAAGCAGTGACGCCCAATGCTCTGGATTTGTAGTGAGTAGGTAACCAATCACGCTCAGCTTATCGCACTGCTTAAGGAGCTCTGCATTCGCGATTTTGGATCCACCTTGCATTGGGATGGCGTCGAACATCAATACACGTTTCATGACCGGGCTCCTCAATTGATGCTCAACCAGCGTGAAAGAGGCTTCATGCAGTGAGTCATTGGCATTGGTGTAATGGCGTTGTTATTAAGTTCACCTTCGTAAATACGTTCAATAGCGTTGATAGATGCAGTCGTCGTTAAGTGCTGGCTAGCATGTAGGTAAGCGTTTTCCGCCAGCTTGTTTCTTAATGCCGCGTCTTGCATGACTTGTTGAATCGCGTTTAACAGGCTCGCCATTCCACTGTTCTGGTACAGCAATGCAGAGTGATTATGCTCGAACAACTCAGGAATGCCTCCCGTTTTAGGAGCCACGATAGGCAGTTGAGCTAAAGCCGCTTCCCCGAGCACGAGACCAAAAGCCTCTTCATAGGCGCCGCTAATAAAAGCGTCTGCATTACCACACATCCACGCTCCGGCATTGTGTTGCTCTCCGACAAAGTGCACTCGTTCTTGGATACCAAGATCTGCGGCAAGCTGTTGCAGTGCTTCTCTTTCTTCGCCGTCACCAACAATAACAAGGTGAGGGTTGTGGTGGTGGTAGTTGTGCATGCGCATTGCCCGAATAAGGCGGTCAAACCCTTTGCGCTTAATCAGCGAACCCACCGACAGAAAGGTAAAGGCCTGTGATGGGATTCCGAGGCGATCTTTAATGTCTATGGGTGTATCCACGCCTTGAAGTGACACGCCGTTGTGTACGACATGAAGTTGGTTTTGTGGGTAGCCGTCCTGAAGAATTTCGCGTCCAACATCTTTGCTAACGCAAATCAATTTTGGAGAGAGGTGAAGTCCGAGAGAGAAGCGATCGCGCAATGTATAATGGCAATGAAGTTGCGTGACAAGTGGTATATGATTCATGCGAGCAGCCAAACACATCCATTGACAAGGGCCGCCGCTATTGACGTGTACCAAGTCGATGTTGTGCTTTTCGATCAAATCTGAGCCTTGTTTGATAAGGCTATTCCAACCGCTAATATCCCAGCGCGGAGCGCTCCAACCACCCACCAAATTGAAGGCTGAATGTTCCGCTTCAATTCCGAGCGATTGGCACTTATCGATTAATGGTTGGCAGTTGGACCATACGAATGGCTCAAACTTATCGCGGTCGATTCCTGAAATGAGATCCAGAAGCACCACTTCACTGCCGCGAATCCAATTATCACCATAATGAACATATAGAATGCGTTTTGGCGTAGTCATAAGTCACCTCTGTCTCATCATTAATCTGCGTTAACTGCTGAGCTGCAATAGAGATGCCAAAATATGCCATTAGTTTATGTGATTGAATCTTATATGATATTTATGTTTGGAACTCATCATTCTCATATTGAGAACCAATATGGATTAGTGATCCGTTTCAATTTGATATTTTTGTAGCAATACGGGAATCACACTTTGCGCTGAGAAATCATCAATGATGGTTTGTCGAGCATTCTGGCGAATGAGTGATTGTTGCGCTTCACCAATCGACATCCAGTCATGAAGACATTTAGCAAGAGAGGGAATGTCTTCGACGATAAAACCATTTTTACCCGTTTGGATAATATCTGGAAGACGACCTACACGTAAGCTCATGACGGCAATGCCTCTCGACATGGCTTCAAGCGCCGCCATTGGAAGACCCTCATAACGAGAAGAGATGATAAGTACGCTGATATTTTCCCAAACACCTTCCATATCGGTTTGATGGCCGAAGAAAGTCACATTTGGAGGGGCAGTTTGATTAAGCGATTCTTTTTCTGGGCCATCACCGTACACACTAAACTGTAATGTTGGACAGAGCCTCGCTACCTCAATAAATTGATCGGCGCCTTTTTCCTGACTCAATCGGCCGACAAAAGCGATCTCCTGATAGTTGAGTTGACTGTTGGGAATCGAAACAAAGTTATTCAGCAGTTCTGAAGAACAAAAAACTTTGCGCTGAATACTTGGACTGACAGCAAAGCAATAGTCAGATAGGCTGCCTGAGCTTCTATCAAGCCAATCGTATAGCCATAGCTTCCCTGAGGACGATTCACCAGCATGATAAGTTGAAATCAAACGAGGAAACGTACGGGTGAGCAGTTTGGCGCAGCGCGACAAAATCGACGCTTTATAACCATGGGAGTGAACCACTGAGGGTTGGTGATTGGCGACGGCGCTTGTTAGGTGTTTAATTTTTAAAGCTTTATTGGGCTCGCCAGACAAATAGTTTAAGTAACTCACAGGGATCGCGGCTTCTTTTGCCTTCTGTACAATCTGAGCAGCTGGTGAATACTCAGTGGTTAGCACAACTCGAGCTTTGTGTCCAAAGGCTATTAATCCCCGAGCTAGCTCGATAACGTGACTTTCAATGCCACCGAATAGACGGCTATCAAGCAAGATCCAAATTTCACCAATGGCAGGTTTATCAAGATTGTTCGAGATTAATTTCATCCGCTTCCCACGCTTGTTTTTTTCGGTAAACCGTAGATGGGCTTAACTCCAGCATGACAGCGGCGTTGAGGACGTTGCCATCACAGTACGCAATTGCGTTTTGAATTGCTTCACGCTCTACTTGCCACATAGGGCGAATGGTTCCATCAGAGTTAAAGTACGGTGAGGTAGCAGCAGAGGACGGTGTACCAGGCAGCTCCGCTGCGGTAATCGACGGTTCGACCGCAGAAGGTGAAGGTTCCTCAGTATAAACAGGTGGTGGTGTGATTGGTGCAATGTTTGCTGACTCTTGAGCAACATGCGCAGGTGTCGTTGTTTTCGTAACTTTTGACTTTTTAGTGAGTTGAGCGGGTAGGTGGCTCACCGTGACTTTTTCGTCGTTATTAAGCACCACAATGTTACGTATGATGTTTTGTAGTTGCCTTACATTACCCGGCCATTCGTAATGCTTGATGATATGTTGAGCTTCACTGTCGATTGTTGAGAATTTCTTTTTGTCCTGTTTGGCGTAAGTGGTCAAGAAGTGCTTGGCAAGCGTGACGATGTCACTTCCTCGTTCACGTAATGGGGGCATATCGATAGGTATAACGTGCACACGGTAGTATAAGTCTTCACGAAAACGACCTTCTTCTACTTCTGTTAATGGATCTCGGTTAGTGGCACAAATGATTCTCACATCCACTTTCATTTCTCGAGTGCCACCAAGAGGGGTGTAAGTGCCCGTTTGTAGAAAGCGGAGCAACTTCTTTTGCATCTCAAGTTCCATTTCACACAGCTCATCAAGAAAAAGCGTGCCACCATGTGCCAGCGTCGCCGCACCTTTTCGATCTGTTGTTGCTCCAGTAAAGGCCCCTTTAACGTGACCAAAAATCTCACTTTCCATCAAATCTCGTGGAATAGCCCCACAGTTAATTGCAATAAAAGGCTTGTCTTTACGGTCACTCTGGCGGTGGACAGCTTCAGCACAAACTTCTTTACCTGTGCCGCTTTCTCCCACAATAAACACACTGGCAGAAGTTGGCGCAACAGCATCAATGGTCTTGTATACCGCCTGCATCGGGAGGCTTGAACCGATGAATCCGTGATAGTTGTGGCGATCAAACTTGGACTGAATATTTTCCACCAAATCTTCCAATTTGGCGCGTTTAAGGTGCAATGCAACTGACGTTTTTAGGCGATCAGCGTTTATGGGCTTTTCTAAGAAATCTTCCGCACCTTTTTGAATTAGATTAACGGCTAAGTCGACGCTGCCGTGTGCCGTAGCAATAATAACGGACGTAGGAATGTCATTCTGGTTGATCCAATCCAGCACGTCTTCGCCAGACATGTCGGGCAGTTTCAAATCGAGAATGATGAGCTGAGGTTTGCTTCTTTCAATAAATTGAATCGCTTCGCGACCTGTCTCGACATGAAAAATGTCATAAGGTTCGTCTTTCACATACTGCTTATAAAGTATGGCTAGTGAAGTAGAGTCCTCTACCAGTAATACCCTTGGTCTCATAGTCCCATCCCAACGTAGTTTGTTTCATTTTTTATGATTTTTGTCAGCACTACTATTTGGCATTATGAGTGGTTTATAGCTCTCTAGTGCTGAAAATTCTCAATTTGAGAAAAGCGTTATTTAAGTATTAGCACAAGGTAGGAAATTTGCGAAAAATCCATACTTTTTAATTGATTAAGTTATGCCCAAATAATTTCAAGGTGTGTGGCTTGGCGAGGATGACTGAATTTGGAGCCTAAATTTCTGAGATGATGTCGGCATCGCGCTTTATCAAACGCGATGCTTCGCTAGGGAGTAAGACACTGATACTACTCAAACCCTTGAGCTTTTCGCTTTTCTAACGCATCAAACGATTCATTGGCGAGTTGAGGAAGTGTTTCACAAAGCTCCAATGCTTTTGGTATTTTTCCTTCGACACAGTACTTCTCAATCATTCTTGCTTGTCTTGAAAGCGTTCGATTGCCTAGAGCGAGAGCAGAACTGCCCAGTGTGTGAACCTCGAACTCCAATGTTTGAAGGTCTTTTGTGCTTAATGCTTGCTCTATTTTCTCCATGCGATCGCGTGACTCTTCGACATAGTGATCAATCAAGGTAGGGATGATTTCGGCGCACGTATCTTTGATCATTTGCTGAAGAATATGCTCATCCACTAATTCTTGCTCGATAGTCAATGTGTTATTTA
The DNA here is from genome assembly GCF_033338745.1 of Vibrio sp. Vb1026. Taxonomy (NCBI): domain Bacteria; kingdom Pseudomonadati; phylum Pseudomonadota; class Gammaproteobacteria; order Vibrionales; family Vibrionaceae; genus Vibrio; species Vibrio sp. Vb1026. Next base: position 55,081 of record NZ_JAWOTH010000013.1, on the reverse strand, counting down.
TCGTCATAATAGCGCTCCCTATAACATAAACAGTTCGCTTTTTTTAATTTGCTGAGACAGTTTTTCTTTCCACTTTTTTGGTAAGAAACGCAGCTTGGAAACTTGGCGGATTAACTCATCTTTCAGGCTTGGTGTGTGCTTCATGTTCAATACAGAACCAATCAAGTTCGCATCGCTAGCATCAAGTAGCTTTTTGGCTTGCTCGAGCTGGGTTGCAGTCGTAGAGCCATAATGCGCTACTAACAAAGTAGCATCACATACGCCAGCAATCACTTGAGGCGCAATATTGCTTCGGTTGACACTAAGAAGTGGTGATGTATCTATCACGACGCGCTCGTACTGCGTTAACCATTGTGCAATGTTTCGTTTCAGCGTTGTTGGGTCTCGGTACGCTAACTGAGTGCTGGCGAGAGACGGAGCAGGGAGGCCGACTAAAGTTTGATGTGTATTCTCTCGTGTGATCAAATGGCCAACCTTCTCGTCATCATCAAATTCGTGAACAGTGTGATAAGCGGGTTTGAATAAGTTAAGGTCTACATACAAAGTATTGTGGCCTGCTAAAACCAGACGCTCTGCTAGAGATGAAGCCACGGAAGTGACACCATCTTCAGATTTACAACCCACAACACAAATCGTTTTGTGGCCTTTCTGTTCGCTCTGAAGATAAATTTGCTCAACCTCAGCGTGAGTTGCAGGAATAGTCATTACAACGCTCCTATTAACACGATGGTTGTTGTGATTTGTAAAATATCTCTTAATCCGGCCCTCGCTTTTTCAACAAAGCTTTCGTCTTTATGGGGAATGTAAATCGTGTCGCCTGCGCGAATGACTGGCAGCTCATAAATGTTGGCTGTTTTACTAAAGTTAACCAAATCAAATGTTCGGGCTTGGCCTTGGCAGCAAGACATATTGACCACACTGATCTTTTCAAGGTAGGCATTATCAGTTGGTCCTCCTGCTTCCGCTAACAGATCAAGCACAGTCATGTTGTCATTGAATACGTATCGCCCTGGGTCTCTTACTTCACCTAATACGCGTACCGTGGACTCTTTTGAACGATCTAACCAGTTTTTGTTTTTTTCTGGAATGTAAATGGTATCACCAGGACGAACGTGGGGCAGAATTGACTCATCGCCTGTTTCAAAGTACATCGATAAATTCAATTTACTCACTTTGGCATAACCTAGGCCTCGGTGTGTGACACGGATGTTGTGAATATCTGCATCCATTGTCGGTCCATCGGCGGCAGACAAAATATCCAGAAAATGCATATCTTCAGTGAAACGATAGCGCCCAGGTGCATTGATTTGCCCGAAAACGTATATCGATGCGTCAGAGCTTTGGCTTACCCATTGCGATTTATTATCGGATGGGTCGTCAGGCAATGCATGTACCCTTACGACTGTACCAGCGGAAACTTGAGGTAGGCTTGATGTTGGTGAGCCATCCAGAATGTATTGGTCTAAGTCAAATTGTGTCATTTGACCGTTATTGGCGACTTCAATTTTGGTGGTATCAGCTCGTCGAGTTGGGCCTCCAACGTGTGCAAGCAGATCAATCAAATCCATTTCGTCTGACCACTCGATGCGTCCAGGGCGAACAACTTCTCCCATCACTGCGACCGCTCGACTAGGTGCTACTTTTAACCAAGACTTCTCATTGAAATCGGTTTTCTCCGGTACGAAAATCGCGTCTCCTGATCCAACATTTGGTGGTCTGGCTGAAGATAGTCCTTCTGTATGCGCGGTAAGATCGAATTTGATGACTTTGCCATCGGCTTTTATAACGCGAATTTGGCGAGATTCTGCGTAGCGAGTGGGCCCGCCAGCGTTGGCGAGGATATCCATGAAGCTAGCGCCTTGCTTGCCTTCGTATGCCCCAGGATGGGCGACTTCACCCATCACGTAAACCACATTTGCACCTGCTTTGATTTCTTCTTCCTGTTTTGGGACAAAGATGGTGGCACCTGGCAGGATCTCCGGCAGTAGGCTTTGGTCTCCAGTATCAAGGTACTTTTTCAGGTTAAACATGGTTGGGTTATTGTTTGTTATCACGCGAATTTGCTCAACACTGGCATATCGTGTCACGCCGCCAGCTCGCATTACGACATCAACTAGCGTGGTGTTTGGCTTGTATGAGAACGAGCCAGGTGCGTTGACTTCACCAAAGACTTTGATTGCACGAGCGGAATCTGCGCTGTCACCTGAATTCGCGAGTTTTGCTGCATCAAACTCTTGCTCAATATTCCCTACGAGTGGGGAAGCGGGGACAAATAAGACATCCAGTGATTCTAGTTTTGGCAGTTGGCTATTGTCACCCGTATCAAGGAAGCGTTTGTAGTCAAATTCAATGTTTTTATTTCCACGTTTCACGATCATTTTATCAAGCTGAGCCCCAGCGCGCAGGCCGCCAGCTTCGTACACAAACATTTGAATGTTGGACCCAGAAGGTAAGGTATATTCACCGGGTTTGACCACGTAGCCTTGAACGGACACTAACAACTGTTGCTGTTTAATAAAAACTCGAGCGTTGTTAACGTCACGATACACGGTCTTTAGCCTGTCGATAATCACGTCTTGGAGTTGTTGTTCATTGTAGCCGGCCACTAACACAGGGCCGACTTCTGGTAAATTAATTCGTCCACGACGATCAACCTGAAACCCTTGGTTTAACGACGCCTCTCCAGGTAAGTTAATCTGTATTAAATCACCGACCTTAACAGTATTGCTCTCATCCGCTATGGAAGAAGGTACCCACGCGACCAGACACAACAACATTAAGAGGATAAATGGTTTCATCGTGTTCATAGCACGCCTCCTGCCGTTGGGTTGCGGTTTATTGAGGTATCGCTATCTGAATTAGGGCTAATAACCTCGATGCTTACTCGACGATTAGTTAAACGCACGGCGGATGTTTCACCTTCATAGAGTGGCAGGTTGTCTCCGACAGATTTGGTAGTGACTCTCTCTGAAGTGATACCAAATACGGTTAGGTAACGCTTTACTTGTTCCGCACGCGCTTGAGCAAGTTTCTGGTTGTAATCGGGTGTTCCAGTTGCATCCGCATGCCCCGTTACTACAAGAGATAGGTTGGGGTGGTCACGTAAAATGTAGGCTGCTTCTGCCAAATGTCCCATGTACTTCGGGTTGATTTCTGCTGAATCGACAGCAAACTGGTTGTCGATATTAAGTAGTGCATAGATATCCGAGACTATGTTTAGGTCGCTACGTAGTGCTTCAATATCATCGGGCGGTGTGCAAGTTGTTTGGCTCAGTACGTAGTCGAGTTGTTGTTCGAGCTGGTTTAAGCGTCGACGCTGAATCACAAGGTCGTTGGCAGCGTCGAGTAAAAGCCCACCTTCTAACTCGCGCGCAATTCTATTTTGTTTTTCAAGGGCCTGAACAACTGCCGCAGGAAAACACCAGCGCGCGCCCTCTTGGATTAGTGCGTCTAGATGTAACTTGGTCAATTGCCAATCAAACCTTAACCCATGTTCTGGACCTAAAGGCTCGTCAGGCATTACTGGGGAAAACTGATAATTCTCGATCGAGATATCTTGATAGCTTTCCGCCAAGCCACCTTTCCCGTGTTCTGGGTAGTCAAACGACGAACAACCAAACATGCCGACAACAAGACCGCTTACTGCATATCGTCGTAAAAGATTTACCATGCCAACCTCCGTTTAAACCGGTATTTTTAGTGTCCTTTTGAGTTAACGGGAATGGCATGGTTGATACGAAGCAAGCTCATGATTTCTAAAGGTTGGCCTGATACGTTTTCAATACTCATGCTTCTTTCACGTTCAACTAGACGCTTATATAAGTAAACAATGGCACCAATCCCTGAAGAATCAAGAAATTGGACGTGCTGTAGGTTAATTTCGACTTCTTTGTGATGATTGTTGTGAATTACTTCATCAATGTGATGTTGTGCTTGTCGACAGCCGCTTGCGTCTAAGTCACCAAAAAACTCAATGGCTAACTTGTCTTGATTGATTTCTAGTTTGCGTAATTCCATGACTCTGTCTCCGTTTGTTTTTCTAATTGGATATAGAGCAGGTAACGTGCCAATTTTAAACTATTTAAAAATCAAAAGTTTAAGCGCTGTTGATGATATTGTTCAATTTGAGAAAGGACTGATTCTCAAATTGAGAATCAAAAATGCACAGAGAAATGGTTTGCTTATAAGAGGTGTTGAACCTAAAGAAGTCATTAGAGCGGGGGATCTCGTCATGATTAGATTCCAACTCGATTGACGAACCATCCGCCTTAAGTGAATAACGTGTAACGACTAAATGCAAAACCTGTCTAAAGTTTATGATTATCTTTGCAAATTATTACTAATGTTGATTGTTATGAGTCGAAGAATAACTAGTAATAAATAGGTCATCGAGAGGACTTACGTTTCAATAAAGGCGATTTTTTGTACAAGGTCTTCTTATGCCATTAAAAATGACATTAATTGCGCTGGCTGTTATGGCAGCGTCTTCACAGCTTCAAGCGGATACTTCTCTCGCACCACCAGTTTCTCTTGCACAAAGCTATCAGGATGGTATTGATGTGTCTGAATATTGGTATAGCGAAAAACTTGATGGTGTTCGCGCTTATTGGACTGGGCAACATCTCGTGACGAGAAATGGTAATCGAATCTACGCCCCAGACTGGTTTACAGGACCTTTGCCTGATTATCCGTTGGACGGTGAACTTTGGGCTGGGAGAGGTAACTTCCATCTTGTTCAGCAAACGGTATTAGATAAAACTCCTGTTGAGTCTGCTTGGCGACACATCGACTTTATGATCTTTGATATGCCATATTCCGCTGGTGATTATCGGAAGCGTTATTACAACATCAAAGATTTAGTGCTTGAAGTCGACCAGCCTCATATCAAATATGTCGAGCACCGAGCCATTCAAAATGAAGCTCATCTGTTCACACAGTTGGATAAAATTTCAATATCCGACGGTGAAGGGGTGATGTTGCGGAAGGTATCAAGCCGCTATCAGGCTGGACGCGGTAGTGATTTGCTTAAACTAAAACGATACGCAGATGATGAAGCGTTAGTTGTGGGTTATAAGCCAGGAACAGGGCGCTTATTAGGTATGATGGGAGCAATGTTAGTTCGCTTACCAAATGGCATTGAGTTTTACATCGGTAGCGGATTTACCGATGAAGTACGTCGCCAGCCTCCGAAAATTGGTTCAACCATTACATTTAGATATAACGGTTTTACACATACTGGTAAACCACGTTTTGCTCGATTCTTGCGTGAAAGGTTGAAGGAATAGAACGCCCTGCACTTACTAGTTGCCAACGGTTACGCCACATCGTTTGAAGAGACCCTGCCAAAACTGAACGTGGTTTAGGGTTTCTTGCCTAAATGTCCTATGTGCCTCAATGATGCCATACTGGTGACCATGGAGTTGCATACGGTTCTCCACCAAAGTGGCACCATCATTAAGTTGTTGATAGGTACTGTCTAAATAAGCCAAATAAGGTTGCACTTCTTCAACGTAAATGGATTGAAAGACATTTCTTAAGTAGCGGAACTGGGTGGTGTCTCTGTTCGGCCCGCACAATACGTTGCTCTGGTTCTGCTCAAGTAGCTGAGTTGTTGCTTTTAACCAAAGGGATGTGTTTACCATTGAATAGTAAAGTCGTCCGAGTAAACGAGATTTCTCTAACTCTTCTTGATATTGAGTAACTTCCACATCGGGTAGACGTGAGACCGCGCGGTGGGGTAAATCATACATTTCGCTGAAAATACGATAGACATCGTTAATGCGTGCAATATCATTCGTCGTATTTTGAGATAGCCAATCAGAGGCAGTTAGTTGCTTTTGCATGGCATCACTTACGAGTAGTAAGTTGTCGAGATGAATGTCTAAATGCTGCCACTTGGTTGAGTAAAGCTCTGTCAATGTCGCGCGTTCTTCATCGCTAAGTGGAAATTCGGATAAACATCGATTTATGACTCTTAAAAGGGCAGTTTGATAATCAAAATCATGAAAGGCATCCTGCACCTTTCCAAGTTGTGAGTTTTTCTCGGCAAGTAAATTAAAGAGTCCGCATTGTCGTAATTGATAGCTCTCTAGCAGGCCAATAGATAGCCTTGGCAATGGCTCGAACAAAACGCGTTTCGCAGGAATCGTTACCGTAGACTGTAATTCTATTGGAATAGCAGGAACGTCCAATACATTGGCTACACGTTGATGATACTTATCAAACATGGCGTTCTCTGGATTGAACCAGTTATCACAACCATTAAGAATCAAGATTAAGAACAATAAAATAGACCGCACAAATATCCTTTTTTATAACTTCGTATCCGTTGTCTAGAGAGCAAAATCAACCACTTCGCAATCTTGTTATAAGTATACTCAACCGTGTAATTATTCGATCAAAAAAGCCAGCGGATGCTGGCTTTTTTTACTTTTTATTGAACTGAAAAGTTCAATTGCACTTCTGGCTCTTGGCGATGCATCCAACGCATTCTGACGCCTAACATAAAGGCCGCAGAAGATAGGCCGATGATAAAACCAAGCCAGAAGCCTTGTGCTCCCATTGGCTCGACAATCCAGTCTGTACGGCCAAGGACGTAACCAATTGGCAGCCCAAGAATCCAATAAGCAATAAAAGTACGGTTGAAGATGGCTCGCATGTCTTTATAGCCGCGTAATGCACCAGCTGCGATCACTTGAACCGCATCCGTACATTGATAAACAGCGGCAAACACGAGCAGGTGCATCGCTAGAGTGATTACCTCTGGGTTGCTAGTGTAAAGCTCGGCGATCCACTCACGAGACAAGACGGTTAAAATCGCTGTGAGAACGGACAAAGCTAGACCAACCATAATGCCGACTCGTGACGCTACGCGCGCGCCATCGACGTTTTCTTCACCAAGTCGATGGCCGACACGAATGCTTACTGCTGCACCAATACTCATTGGTAGCATAAATACCAACGAGGAGAAGTTAATCGCGACTTGATGCGCTGCCACAATGATAGGACCCAGTGGTGAAACGAGCAGTGCAACAACAGCAAACAGTGTCACTTCAAAAAACAGCGCTGCTGCAACAGGAAAGCCGAGCTTGAATAGACGAACTTGCGCTTTCCATTGTGGGCGGTGCCATTCTCCAAATAGGTTAATGCTTTTCAATCGCTCTGATGTCATCACATACAGCAATAGCATGGCAAACATGACCCAGTAAACAATCGTGGTTGCTACACCACAGCCAACACCGCCTAATTCAGGTGCACCAAACTTGCCGTACACGAAAATCCAGTTTAGAGGAATGTTGAGCAGCAAACCGATAAAGCCAATCACCATTGCCGGCTTCGTCAATGACATACCATCCGTAAAGCTTCTAAGCGTTTGGAAAAGTAAAAAAGCGGGTACTGCTAATATAACGGCATGAATGTATCCCACCGTTTTTTCAGCCATCAGTGCTTCAACATCCATCAGCCCGAGAATAAACTGGGTTTGAAGCAGGACTGCAATTATCGGCACACTGATCAGCAATGCCAAAACGACGCCTTGCTGAATTTCAAACGGGATTTTCACTCGACGACCAGAGCCATTTAACTGTGCGACAACAGGGACCAATGCCATTAATAAACCCACCCCAAACAAAATGGATGGTAGCCAAATACTTGAAGCGACAGAAACCGCAGCCATGTCGGTGGCGCTAACGCCGCCAGCCATTACGGTATCAACAAACCCCATACCAGTTTGAGCGACAGATGCGATCAATACCGGGGTCGCCAATTTGATAAGACTTGATGCTTCTTCTTTATAGCGATGCACGAAAAATACTCCAGAGCGGAACAATAAGTTGAAAGAATGAGAGTACTCGAGGGCAAAAGATGTGGTGAACGGATCTGATGGTTGATTTTAGTCACGATAAGGTGAAAAAATGCCTCGGAGAAACTCCGCGCAAATGATAAACAATTGTATGTTTATATTCCATAGCTAGGTAGCTAATAGTCGATAACACTGACTGGACGCTCTCCACGCTAAGGATACGCTTTTACTGAGAACAGCAGCGAATCATGGTAATGTTGAAGCATGCATGAGAACAAACCAGTGTTCATTAAGCCATGGCTTTATCGTCTGCGGTCTTTATTTCCGACCTGTAGCGCAGTGTTTAGGGCTTAGTCTTCGACTACAGTTGGTATTAAATCAATAGGTAAAAAGAAATGTTTACAGGAATAGTTCAGGGTACGGCGAAGGTCGTTAAAATTGATAAAAAAGAACGCTTTCAAACGCACGTTGTCGAGTTAAGCGATGAACTTTGTAAAGGGTTAGAAATTGGTGCATCCGTTGCACACAACGGATGTTGTCTAACTGTGACTAAGATCGAAGGCAACCTTATCAGTTTTGATTTAATGCAAGCGACATTGGCTCTTACTAATTTAGGTCGGCTGCTGGAAGGGGATAGCGTAAACATTGAGCGCGCGGCTAAGTTTGGTGACGAAATAGGCGGGCATAGCATGTCTGGTCATATTAGTTTGACGGCAGATATTGTCGATATCATCGATACGCCCAATAACCGCACGATTTGGTTTCAACTGCCGCAAGAATCAATGAAATATGTATTAGCGAAAGGTTACATTGGTTTAGATGGCTGCTCGCTAACTATTGGTGAAGTTGAAGCGTGTCGTTTTTCGGTACACCTAATTCCAGAAACCTTGCAGCGAACGCTTTTCGGAGTGAGACAAGTAGGGGAGCGTGTTAATATTGAGTTTGATCCTCAGACTCAAGCAATTGTTGATACTGTTGAGCGCGTTCTTGCAGCAAAACAGCTTTAGAATGAGAAAAAGGAGCCTAGTGCTCCTTTTTCATTTAAGCGTTTTTATATTTCTGATGTTCACATGCTCGAGCTGCTATTCGTAATTGTCATCGATAAATAGTTCGACCTTATCTTGTAACTCATCCACTCGCATATTTAGGTGGATAGCGTGGCAACAAGCTGGGCAATCATCATAAAACTCTTGGTCACCATTACTTGCATCCAATGTAATGCCGATAGAGTGTCCGCAATGCGGGCACTTTACATACCTTTCGGTATAATTTTTCATACAACAACTCCTAATCTCGCAGGGCTTTTAAACACACTATTCATCAAGGAAGCACAGCCCTTTACTTACTTTGCCTACAAGGAAAATAGGCACAATCCAAAGTTAAGTCTCCTTTGATATTAGGTCGAGTTGTTGCTAATTGAGTCGAAATAAGTACAAAACTTGACCCCAAACTCAACCTTGAGCTTAGGGTGATTTTCTGTAGTGATGTGCCTCGAGATTTTACATCTTGAAATATGCAGTGGCTTCCAAATTAATAAGAAATGATTTTATTAATAACCAGTTGAGCCTGTTCCAAGTAATGGCCGCCAAACAAATTACAATGGTTGAGAACATGGTAAAGGTTATAGATATCTTTACGTTCCTCATAGCTTGAAGAAAGTGGCATAACCGATTCGTAGCCTTGATAAAATTCTGGTTGAAATCCACCAAAAAGCTCTGTCATCGCAATATCACACTCCCTGTCCCCCCAATAGCACGCAGGATCGTAACAGATAGGACCGAATGCAGTGAGTGCCGCATTTCCATTCCATAAATCGCCATGCAACAAAGAAGGTTCCGGAGCATGGTTTGCTAGCCGCTGTTTTACGACGTCGATAAAGTCATCGATATCAACCAAGGTGACGCCTTTTTCTTTAAGGAGCTGTAATTGCCAACCTATGCGTTGCTCAGCAAAGAATACACACCATTTCTTGTGCCATTTGTTGGGCTGTAGAGTCGAACCGAGATAGTTGTCGGTATCAAAACCAAACTCTTTTTGCTCGCCCCACTGGTGTAGGTGAGCTAATTGCTGCCCAAATTTAAAGCTGTTGTGACCATCTTCTAATGGTTTCGTTGGAAGGTAGTTAAGAATTAGGAATGAGGCATTTTTGGTTTTACCGACCAATACCACCTCAGGTACAAATAGGGTGGATGTTTCACGCAAAAGATGCAGGCTTTCAGCTTCTACCTCAAATTTCGACAAAAACTCGCGATCGTTAATTTTCACAAAATAACGTTGCTCGCCATCATTGATCATGTAGCTTTCACTGATATCCCCACCAGACAGCCTTACTTTTTCCGTGATCTGGTAATCGAACAATAAAGTATCAGAAAGCTGTTGCGATATTGCTTGCCACATACAAAACCTCGCGAATCTATTTGACCACCAATAGTTTAGGATAAATAGCAGGGAGTTGGCGCTATGTTGAGCATACTTAGTAAAGAAACCTTCCTCTTAGTGTAGTCAATTTGTATAAATGTGAATCAAATCGCTTATAAGCCTCTGATTTGTTGGCTTAGCATATGGAGATGAACGTTTACAACAGGTATTATGATTTTTTTGACGTTAGTTCCATTGGTGGCATGAAAATACTGATATGTGATGACTCAGCTGTTGCAAGAAAGCTTATTGCGCGTTCTATCGTACAAGATACATCATTGCATCTTATTGAAGCGCAAGATGGTTATGAGGCGCTTAATATTCTTGCTGAGCAAAATATCGATATTTTGTTTCTCGATTTAACGATGCCCATAATGGATGGTTTTGAGGTCCTCGAATCATTACCTGTTAGTCAGTACCCGACCAAAATCGTCATTATTTCTGGAGATGTTCAACAAGAGGCAAAACAGCGCTGTCTCGATCTTGGTGCTCAAACTTTTATCGCTAAGCCTCTGACAGAAGAGCAGGTGCTCCCACTATACGAACAATTAGGGCTGCATTATGCGTTCAAACCTAGTCATTCGGTTGATTCTAAAAACCAGGGTTGCGAAGAGCTTTCCTTACTAGCCAAATTCCGTGAAATTGCGAACATTGCCCTTGGTAAAGGGGCTGCGATTATGGCTGACCATTTACATGAGTTCATCCAACTTCCTGTTCCTCATGTTGGACCTTTGTCCTACGGCGAGCTTCATATGACACTGGTTGATGTGGTTGGGCGTGACAGTTCCGTTGCGGTAGCGCAGAGGTTTGTCGGTGGCGGTATTCACGGGGAGGCACTGGTGTGCTTACGTGGTAGGGATATCAATCAGATTGGGGAAAAATTAGGTTACCTCCTTGAGTTTACGCCTCATAATGAAATCATCTTGAATATCTCTAACCTACTGGTTTCGTCATTTCTCACGTCGTTAGGCGATCAACTCGACAAGCAGTTCTCACTTCGTCAGCCAGGCATTGTGGATACCTTAACACCTTATTGTGAAGAGCAAGGCGAGTTGGGTGAGCTCTTTACTATCGAATACACCTACATGGCAGAAGCGCTCGATTTCGAGTGCGAGGTACTGTTTTTAATTGATAAGCCATCCGTAGAAATTATCTATGAAATCATGGAGCTAATCTAATGTCCGATATCACGCTGGACATAGCAGACTTTCATTGGGTCACACAAATTCTCGATACGATGGATTCAGGGCTTATTGTTTTGGATCAAGAGTATAAAGTATGTGTGTGGAACAGTTTTATGCAGTCATACAGTGGCGTTCTATCACAAGAAATTCTTGGTGAATGTTTATTTGAGCATTTTGAAGAGCTGCCAAGAACTTGGCTAGAAACCAAGATAAAAGCAGCCGCCGATCTGGAAACTCGTTCTTTTTCTAGCTGGGAAAACCGACCGTACCTTTTTAAGTTCAACAATTTTTCTCCGGTTTCAAACAGCAGTGATTTTATGTATCAAGATATCGTGATCACGCCGTTAATTGGGCTCTCAGGAGAGGTCAGCCACATAGCGATTCAAGTCAATGATGTTTCTGAAACTGCGAGAAATCGCATTCATTTGAAAGAAACAAATCAACATTTGTCGGAAATCAGTCGCAAAGATGGTTTAACAGGTTTATTTAATCGCGCTTATTGGGAGCAATCATTGAAAGATGAGTTTGCTCACTTAAAAGTTATCGACGGACCATGCTCATTAGTAATATTCGATATCGACCACTTTAAGAAGGTGAATGATACTTATGGTCACCCGACAGGGGACGAAGTCATTCGTCGAACCTCTGCATTGTTGAGAAAAACAGCAAGGAGCAGTGATATCTGCGGTCGTTTTGGTGGTGAAGAGTTTACGGTACTACTTCCTCACACAAACCAGGAGCAAGCTTGCTATTTCGCAGAGCGTTTGCGCAAAAGAATTGAGCAAGAGATCGTGAAAGTGGAAGATTTTTTGATTAATTACACGATAAGTATTGGTGTTTGCGAGTATAAGCCTTATTTTGAAACTCACACTCAATGGTTAAAGAGTGCCGATGCTGCGCTGTATCGTGCAAAAGAAAATGGTCGTAACCAAACCTGTTTGCATGAAAATGGCTGAAATATAAAAAGGTTTGAAGAAACCCTGTATCCGAATTCAGTGAAGCAAAGCTCAATTGTTTGAAAATCATCCAGTTGGTTCGTGAATGTTTGTTAATATGAAATAAGTTAATGAAATTTTCTCGGCATGTCTTACTATTGAAACTATTCTGCTTTCAGCTTCGAAGGCTTGCAATAAACGGAGAAAAACAGTGGTTTTAGAAACCGATGGATATCTCGCTCTTATCGAGCACTTGTCTCTAAATCTAGATATTTTTACGACCGAAATTGGCGACACTGGATCCGAAAGCATCGAAGATGTTGTCACCGATATGGTGGCTTCAAACATCATGGCGATTTTTGAGCAAAATCCAGAACTTCACTCGAGCGTACGCTTCAAATTGTTGAAAGAGGCTGATGCAGTTGTTGAAGATCTTGGTGAGATATTGGCTGGGGTATGGCATAAAAAAGCGACCAATGAACAGATCACGTTCCTTGATGAATACATCGCTCTGGTCAAAAATCTGTTCGATAATGCTGTTGCGACTTACGACTGATATTGTTTTAACTTACAGCAATGTCCGGTTAAGAGTAAGAAGAGTTACATTGTAACTCTTCTTATTTGCCAAAACTTAGATGCCCAGTATGGGTTGTCGATTCTTGAAATAATCACACCTCTAGACGTCGATGCATGCATGAACTGCTTGTTACCCAAGTAAATTCCGACATGATAAGTTGTACGTCTTGTTTTAAAAAACACTAGATCCCCTTGCTTGGCATCCGTCCAACTTAACTCCACACCTTGCTTTGATTGCTGCTTCGTTGTCCTTGGTAACGAGAGCTGATAAGCCTCAATAAACGCTTTTTGTACAAATGCTGAGCAATCAATTCCAGATTTCTGTGTCCCGCCTAAGCGATAAGGCGTGCCGTGCCACTCTGTGTAAAAGTCGAACAAGTCAGGGTTGTCCGACAATAGCTGATTTGTAGGTGTTGTCACCTGTGCTTGCTCACTAGGCTCAGGCCCAGAAGAGCAGGCGCTTAGTAGCACACTGATTATCAAAGGAAAATATACTCGACGCAAATCACCACCTGTCATCTCTATGACTCACAACTGAAATATTAGTGTCATAACCAATCCATAGTATGGGCTGCAAATCACGGTTTTGTCTCACAAATGTGACGGAATCACTGCAGAACCGATTCAACCTTAAGAAAGAATAAAAATTGATTATGGCAAAGCGAAAACGCTCACGCACATCACTTTCACTGATTCAGGCTGTCAGTGCAACATTTTTAACTATCATTGCTCTTGTTATAGCCCTTTCTGTCTCAAGTTTCAAAGGAATGGAACAGGTAGGGGAACAATTTGAAGACTTGTCGCAAAAAGCATTACCAATCGCGATGGCAAACGCAAAGTTAACCAGGAATGTATTGGAGATGGTTAAGCTACTCAACCATGGTATGCAGATTACTGAGCCGAAAGAGTTGCCTCTCATAAAAGAGCAAATCGACTCTCTTGCAACTCAAAGCACAACTTTGGTTGTGAAAGCGTCTGGTGTAGCTCAGCAACTCTCGGAGGAGTTAGACACCAAACTAGCGCGTTTACATAACATCACGCAGTCCATTTTGTTGAAGCAATCTTCGGTGATACAAATTCAAATGGATATTGATGCCGCTGTTGGTGGTTTTCGCTATGGGCTTAGCTCTATCGGCCCGGAAATGAATCGAATCAGTTCGTTCCTTAGTGCTGATAATCCTGAGTCGAGCGATGCCGCTAACCGTTTCATTGCTTCTGCAAGCTCAATGGAAAGTACGTTCTTAGTCATGATGATGCACTCAGAATTAAACAAAGCCGAAAAAGAATACCGAGAAATGCGAAATCGCATAGCAGGTATTAAACTCGCCTATGAAGACTTCCAATCTTTTCATCCTGAAGTAAGTGAATATGCAAGCTTAACCGCACCATATGAGATGGTGAAACAAGGCTTTAGTGAAAAGGGCGTGCTGCGTTTGATCCTCGCCAAACTAGAACAAGGGGAATTGCAACGTTCAGAGTTTAAACAGGCTTCGATGCTTGCGGATGAAACCATGCGGTTACTTGATCAAATCTCCCAAACCGCTGGTCAGTTGATCGATGAAAAAGAGCAGGTGGTCAACGAGACCATTGAATCGGTGAGCGTTGTGCTCGTGTTTGCGGCGTGTGTGATTTCTTTTATTATTCTGGTTACTTGGTTTAGTCTCAAGTCATGGACAAACCGAGGGTTAAGGAATGTACTAACGCGTCTTTCAGCACTTACCGAACATGATTTTCGTGACAAGGCAGAAGAAGTCGGCCCTTATGAGCTGAAAGAAGTAGCACGAAAGTTGAATCAAGTAATCGATTCCACACACGACTCCATTCAAACGGTGACGCGCAATTGTGAAACGCTTTATCAGACAGCAGAAGTAAGTCACAGTGCAGCCGAACAAACAAGTGATGGGTTGGCAACACAAAATGAAGCGTTGTCTAGTATGATCACGACCATAACGCAGCTTGAAGCCTCTATTCGTGAAATAGCAATGGTGACAAATGCATCTTCACAGGACTCGCTCCTTGCAACCCAGCACACTGAAAAAGGGGTTCAAGTCGTGGAACAAAACCGCGAACGTTTGGAGTCATTAGAAAGCTCTTTGGATGTAAATGAACAGTCAATGTTAGAGCTAGACCAGCGTGTAAAACAGATTCGTGAAATGGTCGATATGATCAGTGGGATCGCGGACAACACCAACTTACTTGCTCTCAACGCAGCAATAGAGGCTGCCCGTGCTGGTGAGCAAGGGCGTGGATTTGCGGTTGTCGCTGATGAAGTTCGCAAACTTGCAAGTGATACCTCTCAACAAACTACGAACATCCGAGAAATGATGAGCGAGCTTATTACTGCCGCAGAGCGTTCGCGCCAAGCAGTTAATGATTCAAGAGAAGAAATGACCCACGCGCTAAAGTCCAGCAATGAAGTGAAATCGACATTCTCTGATATCAACCTCGCGGTTAAGTACATTCAAGAACGTGTTGAGCAAATCTCAGTTGCTACAGAAGAACAAGAACGAGCGACGGCAGATGTATCTCAATCCATCACACATATTTCTGATCTTGGCGAACGCACAAAGCTGCAGCTTGAGTCTATGGTTGAGAGTTCTGAGCAAGTGGCGGAAATTGCTGGGCACCAGCAAGCAATGCTGCACAAGTATGAGCTTCATCAGACTAAGTAAATGAGATGTTTCCACCGACTAAAAGCAGAACCTCGGTTCTGCTTTTTTGTTACGGCTACTCATTTAATGGCTCCTATTTGCATTGCAAAAGTGAGTTACATCTCATCTCGTTCATTTCTAAAGGGTTTAGTTATCACAACGTGATGTTAATGCTTTGTTCGAGGGACTCGTTGACTAGAATGTCGCCAGAATTCAAAGGAATGAATCATGCAGTTATCACAAAGAGCCAGCCTCATACTAGTTAATCATCACCAAGAACTTTTGCTTATCCATCGCGTTCGAAACGACAGACAGTATTGGGTTTTCCCTGGAGGCAGTGTTGAAGCAGGTGAGGAACCTGTTGAAGCTGCTAAAAGAGAAGCGCGGGAAGAAACCTCAATAGAACTTGGTTCGGTTAAGAAAGTTTTGGAACTCGAAAATCAAGGTCGCTTAGAAACCTATTTTCTTTCTTATGTAGGGAACTTAAAAGTGAAACTAGGGAGTGGGCCAGAGCAAATCAGAAAATCAGATGTTAATCAGTACCATTTGAAGTGGGTGCGTGTAGAGCAACTTCACTCGATTTCTTTATATCCAGAGAAAGCTAAAGCCTTTTGCTTGAACCATAAGGAGTGGTTTTGTGATCGATAAAGTTTGCCCCGTCGTTCTACGTAATCAAAATCAAGAGATCCTACTTTTTAAACATCCGTTGGCGGGTGTTCAGCTCGTCAAGGGCACTGTTGAAGTGTTTGATGAAAGTTACATCATAGCGGCCAAGCGGGAGCTCGCTGAGGAGTCTGGTATCACACATGTTCGTTCCGCACGATATTTATGCTCATGGGACAGTGGCTTTCAAAATCAAGTATGGCATTTTGTTTTGTGTGAGTGTGCTGACCTCGCTAATTCATGGCTGTTTCATACGCAAGACGATGGTGGACATGATTTCGCGTTCTTCTGGCACGATGTCGAGAGCGGCCTTCCCGCGAATGCACATACTGTGTTTCAGCGCGGGCTGGAAAAGGTACGAGAGTTGATAAACCAAGGCGTGATTTAAAGGAGGATTCTGTCGTTGCATTGGCGGATTTGGGACAATGACAAAGCAAACACTATGCTAAATAAAGAAGGTAGAGCAGCCGTTACTGTTCTCATCGTGTTGATAATGGCACTGTCGATCTCAAAAATGGCGATGGGATTACAAATGTTTAAGTGACTTCTATATGCTTTGCTCATTCATTCAGATAAGGAAACGGTAATGGATAAATTCGTCGTGTTTCTCTTATGCCTTTTTATGACAGTTGGCGGAGTGGTTCATCTTTATGACAACATTGTTGGTGGCTTTTTACCTTACGATTTTGCGCCACGCTGGTTGAATATGTATTGGAGCTCGTTGGGGCTGTTAGACTTATTAGCAGCGTATCTATTGGTCAAGCATCGCCGCTCTGGCCTAGTCGTTATGTTATTGATTCTTATAACCAATGTTATCTTTAGTTCCCACGCTCACTATACATTAGAAATATTAGATAACAACGTCGCCCTACAAATGAAGACACTGTTTTTAGGGTTCTCATTTGGGGTATCTATCTGGTTATGGAATGCGCGAAAACATAGTCAATCGCGCCAAATATTTCGTTAATTATTATTTTCACAACACTCGATTAAGGATTGTAAACAGGGACTCGTTATGAACGATTTTAAAGACTTGGCCAGTTTTGCTGGTTTCAGCGTACTGACAGGTTTGAGCTTTGCCACCACTTTCTTCAGCCTTGCTTTTCTATACAGCTCAATAGAGGCACAGCAAGTAATGAACACCAATGCTTTGGCATGTGCAGTGCTTGGTGTTGTTGGTTTATTTGTTGGTATTACTCAGTTAAACAAAAAGCGTCAGCTAGCAGAAAACTAATCTGTTCTTACACATCATGAGGATGAAGTAGTGTTTAACAGGGGTTTAGGCTTGGTCTATTCGTTTTGTTGACATACTTCATCCAACAATATTTTTTCAACCATTACTTCTTCTCTTTATTGTAGCGAAAGGGCTGCGTTAACAGCTTATCTAATCTTTGCTCTTCTTCGTCTCTAATTTCCGGCACACCAATAACAACATCTTCATGACCCAACTTAGGCTGAGCTCGGTATGTCCCAAAAAAGCGGTCCCAAACTGAAAGGAAAAAACCAAAGTTTGAGTGGGTCTCTTTTACTATCACTGAATGGTGCACGCGATGCATGTCTGGTGTAACGATGACGTTTCGCAGTTTTTGGTCCATAGATAAAGCCAGTTTTGCATTACTGTGATTAAACATCGCGCTCGCATTAAGCACAATTTCAAATACCACAATTCCGATAGGTGAAACACCTAAGATAAACACGGCTGCAATTTTTACTCCCATTGAAATGATTATTTCGAAGGGATGAAAGCGTGCGCCTGTGGTGACGTCTATGTCGAGATCGGCGTGATGCATTCGGTGAATCTTCCACAGCGGTTTTACATGATGAAAGACAACATGCTGAGCGTAAATGACGAAATCAAGCAAAATGACGGTTAGAAAAATATTTAACCAAGCGGGGAGGGACAGAATATTCAGCAGCCCCCATTGTTGCTCCTGAGCTATGACCGCAGCTTGAAAGGCGGCGATAGGCATGATTAAAGCAATAACTAGGCTGTTAAAAGCAACCAATGACAAGTTATTGACCCAGCGAAACCTGCGCGAAGCGGTCAGTGTTTTTCTAGGCAATTTGTTCTCCCAAATGGCACAAAGCAATAATACGCCAAGGAAAAAGCCTAATCTGAGCCATGAGGGTTCTTGAAATGTCGTTTCTGTCACTGTCATTCCCTTATTTATTTCTTTATCTATGACCGAGATAAGAGTGAAATTATTTCAACACACTGCTGATGGGCTTATCTTGAGGCGAAACCATAATATCAGTAGAATCGCGCTCTACTTTTTACTTGGCATTACTTACCATGAGAATTCACGCTTTCCACCGTTTATATCAGTACCGACAATCTATCTCAACCAAGCCTTTCAACGCGCGTGGATGTAAAGTGGTTCGTTGCCAATATTGCCAGGTTTCTGAGCAACACTGTTTGTGCGACCTTCAGCCAAACATCAAGGCCAATATTGCATGTATGTTGATTGTTTCTGAAAACGAAGTGTTTAAGCCAAGTAATACCGGTCGTCTAATCGCTGATACGATTCAAGAGACTTACGTGTATCAATGGAACCGAACAGAACCGTCTGAAGAGATGCTAGCGCTACTACAGGATGACAGTTACCAACCGGTGATTGTATTTCCTGCAGACTATGTGGATGATCCCTCTCGTTTAATTGAAGATCTAGAGCCAGGGCGATTGGTAAAAGAAGATGTCGAGAACAAAAAATGGTTGCTGATCTTTATTGATGGTAGCTGGCGTGAGGCACGAAAGATATTCCGTCGTTCTGATTTTCTTAAATCTTTGCCTGTGCTTTCCATTGAGCCGGAATCTCTGTCTGAATACATCATGCGCCGCTCCGAGAATGAGCAGCATCTTTCAACCGCCGAAGTCGCGACATTAGTTTTAAAACAAGCTGGTGAGCCGAAAGCTGCGGAATGCCTTCAACTGTGGTTTGAAGCCTTCAGAGAAACTTACATGCTGAGCAAGACTCGAGTCAAAAACGACCCTAACCAGCCACACTTGAAACGTTTCAAAGAGTGGATGAAAACCGAGAGCTGACTCTAAGGAATGAGCTTTTGTTGATGGTATGTTGTTCAACTGGCTTCGGTGAGGGGATAAATCTGCATTCGGTCACGGTTTGCAGGCGTACAGATATGGATAATGCCATCAGTTTATACTTTTGACTCTAGCCATTTTGAGAGTCGTTTGAAGCATTTTTTAGGAGAGAAATACATGTATTACGGCTTTGATGTCGGTGGCACTAAAATTGAATTTGGTGCATTTAACGAGAAGCTTGAGCGTGTAGCGACGGAACGTGTACCTACACCAACAGACAACTACGAGCTGCTGGTTGATACCATTGCGGAATTGGTGAATAAATACGATACAGAGTTTGGCTGCGAAGGTACGATTGGTCTTGGCCTACCAGGTATGGAAGACGCCGATGATGCAACGGTACTAACAGTTAACGTTCCTGCGGCAAAAGGCAAACCACTTCGTGCTGATCTAGAAGCTAAAATCGGTCGCAGCGTAAAAATTGAAAACGATGCAAACTGTTTCGCGCTTTCTGAAGCCTGGGACGAAGATCTTCAAGATGAACCATCTGTACTAGGTTTGATCCTTGGTACTGGTTTTGGTGGCGGCTTTATCTACGAAGGCAAAGTATTCTCTGGCCGCAACCACGTAGCGGGTGAGGTGGGTCACACACGTCTTCCTATCGACGCATGGTTCCACCTAGGCGAAAACGCACCATTACTGGGTTGTGGCTGTGGCAACAAAGGCTGTTTAGATAGTTACCTATCTGGTCGTGGTTTCGAGCTTCTTTACGCGCATTACTACGGCGAAGAGAAGAAAGCGATCGACATTATTAAAGCGCACGCAGAGGGTGAAGAGAAAGCAGTAGAGCACGTCGAGCGCTTTATGGAGCTGCTAGCGATCTGCTTTGCAAACCTGTTTACTGCAACAGACCCACACACCGTTGTACTTGGTGGCGGCTTATCTAACTTCGAATTGATTTACGAAGAGATGCCAAAACGCATCCCTAAACACTTATTGTCTGTGGCTAAGTGTCCTAAGATCATCAAAGCAAAACACGGTGATTCAGGTGGTGTACGCGGCGCTGCGTTCTTAAACATCAAGTAATGACTTAAACCTTACTCGGTATAAAGTAAGAAGAAATTTAAAGCCCCGTTTAGACTTTCAAGGTTAAACGGGGCTTTTACTTATATACCGAAGTAACTTATATACCGAAGTAACTTGTATACCCAAGTAACTCATATACCTAAGTAATTTCGGTATGCTCGGGTATGGATCATGAACAAAAGTAGCATGCATAAAAAACTCACGACGAATCGTGAGTTTTCTGTTTGCAGCTAAGCTTATTTGTTCTTTTTGCCTACGCCCAGGTTTTCTTTTTGAGCTAGGGTGATTTTGCTAAAGCCTAATTTTCTGAAGTAGTTGTCGCGGTAGTTTCGCACCGCTTTAGTGTCAGACACTGCTTCGATTTGTTGCTCCATCTTTAGGAACTCAGTGATATCGATACCTTCGGCTTCTGCAACTGCTTCTTGAATGTTGCGGTGTTGCTGGTATGAGAACGTCAGTTCTTTGTCTTGGTCTTTGTAAGTGTAAAGAATGGTGCGAGCCATAGCTGTCTCTCTGAAAAGGTTTCTGTATATTAAACAAAAAGGCCAGACTCGCTGACCTTTGAATTTCTAGTTTGAGCTAGATTCTGCCTTGAAGTGGGATAATTGTCACGCTTTCTCCCGCTTTTACTGTATCAATAGCTGGGGAGATTTCGATCAAACAGTTTGCCTCACTCATTGAGCGTAAAATACCAGAGCCTTGCTTGCCTGTTGTACGAACGGTTAAACGGCCAGTTGCATCCAGTTCATAGACGCCACGGCTAAACTCGGTACGACCTTGGCGAGAGCGAAGGTTTTCAGTCGCGATGGCATTCACTTTCAGAGGCTTCCAGCCTTGTTCGCCTTGCATCTTACGCAGTGCAGGCTCAACAAAGTTGATGAATGAAACCATCACGGCAACAGGGTTGCCCGGCAGACCAAAGAACGGCTTGTTGTTGATTTGACCAAACGCTAATGGACGTCCCGGACGCATGTTGATTCGCCAAAAATCGATTTGACCAAGTTTATCCAAGGCAAGTTTGATGTAATCCGCATCACCAACGGATACGCCACCAGAAGTCATAACCACGTCCGCTTGCGCCGATGCGTTTTCCAATGCTTCAATCATTAACTGTTCGTTGTCTTCCAGAATACCGAAGTCTAAGATCTCGCAGCCGAGCTTTTCAAGCATACCCATGATGGTAAAACGGTTGGAATCGTAGATAGAATTCGCTTTTTGCTCTGTTCCCGGCGCTTGTACTTCGTCACCGATGGAGAACACGGCAACTTTCAATTTTCGGAATACATTCGCTTCACCAAAGCCAAGCGAAGCGATCATGCCCATTTCTGGAGAGGCGAGGCGAGTGCCTGCGGTAAAGACGTCACTGCCGATAGCGAGATCTTCACCTGCTTGACGAACGTTTTGGCCTGCTTTGATATTCGCACCGTTAAAAGTGACCTTGTCACCTTCTTGAATGGCTTGCTCACGCATGACCACTGTATCGCCGTTACGTGGTGTTGGTGCGCCAGTCATGATCTTAACTGCTTGACCAACTTCCAGAGGCTGATCGTAAGCATGGCCCGCCATCACTTCAGCAACCACTTGGTAGCTATCACGGTCAACATCATCACTACGGATGGCATAACCGTCCATCGCGGAGTTGGTGTATTGCGGCACATTTACTGGTGAAACGATATGTTCCGCAAGAACGCGGCCATAGGCGTTTTCAATCTTGCATGCTTCTATTTCCGAAACCGTGTTCACCAAAGAAAGGATTTTCTCTTGGCCTTGAACCACAGAAAGGAAAGCAGGAGAAAGTGTGTCGCAACATGCGGCTTCTTTCTCTTTGTTTTTTGGCGCTTTCGCTTCTTGAACGTATTGAAGAACAAATTGAGCGATGGCATCCAAATCATTGATGTTCATTTGAGGGAGCTCAGAATCTAACTCCGCACTGTCGGAAGCGATAGCAATGATGTTTTCATCGTTTGGATAAAGCCAAGGTTTACCCACTTCTTCACGATGCAATTCAATTTTAGGAAACGCGATGTTTTTGCAGCCTTCGACCAAAACCACATCAAGCATGTCTTCATCAAAACGTGTTAATAGGTATTCAAACTCCGCTTCGGCTTCTGGCGTTTCTGTCATTAACGCAAAACGGTTGCGAGAAGCAATCAGCATTTGAGATGCGCCAGCTTTGCGTAAACGGTAGCTGTCTTTACCCGGCTTATCGACATCGAAGTTGTGGTGCGCATGTTTTAGCATGCCAATGCGTAAACCTGCTTCGGTCAGCTTTGGCAATAGGGCTTCAAGTAGCGTGGTTTTGCCTGTGCCTGAATAAGCTGCAAAACCAAGAATAGGAATGTTTAGCGTGTGTTTCATGATTCTAATTGTCCAAATTGCGCCAGTTCTTCCGGAGTGTTCAAGTTGACGAAACAGTTTGGTGAGTCGCTAAAGTCAACGTAACTGGTGTTGCACTCTTTGTAGAGCAGAATGATTTTGCGGTCGCCACGTTCTAAAAACGCGGTGAGTTTTGGCAGTACGCGCTTGTGGTAGAGCGTAAAAACAGGTTGCTGATGGTCACCATCATGCGCGACCAAAATATCGCTGTCTTCTTTGACGGCCTGGCAGAAACGCTCGACAAGGTCGGTGTTAATTTGTGGACTATCGCAAGGTACAAATCCGACCCAGTCGGTTTCAGAATGCATCAAACCCGCGTGAATACCGCCCATAGGCCCAGGGAAATCTTTGAATTGATCACTAAATACGAAACCAAATTTGCTGTACGCATCTTGGTTTCGGTTGGCATTAATTAAAATGCGTGGAGTTTGTGGAGATAAACGTTCAATAACGTGCTCGATGAGTGGCTTCTGATTTAACTCAATCAGACCTTTATCTTTTCCACCCATACGGCTGGCTTGGCCACCAGCCAAAATGACCCAACTAGTTTGTGTTGGTTGAAGCATATGCATTCTCTTGGGATGTTTCTTTTGGTATGACATACAACAGAGGAGACTCTATCAAAGTCTTGTCTTTAATCCACCACTGTTTTTTACATAAGTCGGTCAGTGCGTTGGCCTGATGGCTTGTCACCACGATACTGGAACCACGATCCAAAAGATCTTTCGCCATCACTACCAATCGTTCAATGGATTCTTGGTCTAAAGACGCACTTGGCTCATCCATCAATAAAATCGACGGTTTTAAAATCCAAGCCCTTGCCATGGCAACGCGCTGTTTTTCACCGCCGGACAACACGGAAATATGTTCGTCCGCTAAGGTTTCTAAACCTACCATGCGCAGCGCGTGAATAACTTGAGCTCGCTTATCTTTTTGCGTGTCTTGTTGATATTTCACTCCATAGACTACGTTTTCATATACAGTGCCGTCAAAAAGGTAAGGGGATTGATGGAGATAAATCACATCGACACGACCATTGCGACACGTCAGTCTTTTCAGCCACGTATCTTTTGGCGCAACAACATCGCCAGTAGAGGGTTTGAGCAAGCCAGCAAGGATTTTGAGTAGGGTAGTTTTGCCCACACCATTGTCACCCTTGAGATAAATGGCATCATTTGGGCCGATGGCTAACTCAGGGATGTGGAAAAGCACACGCTCTTTAAAGCGCATGGATAACTGTTCGGCGGTGATTTTTATAGTCATAATTCGCCTCGACATGGGGTTAATGGTGAGTCGTTTGTTTGCTTCATGTTCTATGTTCTGAGGTAGCCTTTGCCTCTCATGCTTGATAAGAAGAAGTTTAGAGCCAACGCTAAAGATAGTAATACAATTCCTAATGCAACTCCTTGCGCAAAAGCACCTTTACTGCTTTCCATTGCGATAGCCGTGGGAATATTTCGCGTCACGCCCATAATGTTCCCACCAACCATCATTGAGCAGCCCACCTCGGTCACGATACGTGAAAACCCTGCAATGATAGCCGCAAGTAGAGGAAAGCGGGTTTCCCAAATCATCGTAGCTGCCAAGCGCGGAATGGAGACACCCAGCGTGATGGCAGTTTCCACTGCACGACGGTCGCTAGATTGTAATGCACCATGCATCATCGATACCAAAACAGGGAAGCAGATCACCATTTGGCCGAAGATCATTGCCTTCTGAGTGAACAGCATTTGCCAGTCTCCCCAAGGGCCAGCACGCGACAGCAACATGTACAGCAACAGGCCAATCACCACGGTAGGGACCGCTTGCAGCGTATTTACGATCGACAACAAAAACCATTTACCGCGAAAGTCGGTATACGCCAGTACAAAGGACATCAAAATAGCCGGCAATACCACTAGGGATATTGCCGTGATAGAAACACTAAAGGAGACCGCAACGATCTCCCATAGGTCTGCATCAAAATTCACCAGTAAGCGAAGCGCTTCCAGTGTTGTATCAGCAAGATTCATATTGCGTTATTTGCTCTCAGCATTCGCAACAAACAGTTGTTTACCGTTTAGGCGGAAACCATTGATAAGTTCCTGTCCGCGAGGGTTTACCAACCAATCACTGAATGCCTTCGCACCTTGGTAGTTGATCGTTGGGTAACGCTCAGGGTTAACAAGAATAACTTGGTACGGGTTAAACAGTTTTTCATCGCCTTGGAACAGAATTTCTAGATCCAATTTGTTTTGGTAAGCCAGCCATGTGCCGCGATCCGTCATGGTGTAGCCTTGCATTTCAGACGCCATGTTTAGAGTTGGGCCCATACCTTGACCTACGCTACGGTAGCCACCAAAGTTCGGTTCGATTTTAGTTTGAGCCCAGAAGCCCATTTCTTTTTTGTGCGTACCAGAATCATCGCCGCGAGAGATGAACGTTGCGTTTTTGTTTGCGATCTCTTTGAATACATCTAACACGCCTTCGTCATTTTTGATTGTTGCTGGGTCAGCTTTCGGGCCTACAATCACAAAGTCGTTGTACATTAGCTTGCGAGGTAAAACGCCGTAGCCTTTCTCAACAAATGCGCCTTCAGCTTTTGGTGCATGTGTCATCACCAAATCTACGTCACCGTTTTCGCCCATTTTTAAGGCTTTACCCGTACCTGCAGCAATAACATCGACTTTGTAGCCCGTGTCTTTTTCAAATTGTGGAAGCAGGTAATCAAGTAAACCTGAATGGTAAGTACTGGTTGTGGTTGCAAGGCGAACGTGTTCTCCGTCTTGAGCAGAAAACGCAGAGTAACTTACAAGCGTGATTGACGTTGCAGCCAGAGTTAGCGCAATTTTTTTCATTTTTATGTGTTCCTTTCCAATGATTCTTTGGAATCTCTCCAGGTTTTAGGGAGAAGCCTTTTTGGACGAGAGCGATTAGCGTAATACGCAAGTTGTCTCAGGGTGTTGGAATAAGCAAACATCAACATCCTTAGATCACTTAAATGCGCTCCGTATCCACCTTATAGCAAACAAGATGCCAACCTTTTACAAGCTTAAAGTGCTTGGTTTATGCACTAAATCATGGGGTTATTTGCATAAAAGTTTGCGTTGGTACAAAATGTCGCACTTTTTGTAGGGTATCTCTGTTTAAACTTGGTACACTCTGTCCCATCGAAATCCATCTGGGGTAAATATGTCTACTCAATCCCATCTTAGTACAAACCAACAATATAGCGCCTTTTCCGTACTGGTCGTCGATGATGAATTAGGCATGCAAGCCATCTTGAAAAAGGCATTGAGTAAGCTTTTTTCACATGTCGATACAGCTGGTAGCATCGAAGAAGCAGAACAACTGCGTAATTCTCGACATTATGATCTGATCTTACTGGATATTAATCTGCCAGGGCGTTCTGGAATTGAGTGGGAAGAAGCGTTTGAAGATGATGACAAACGTGCCGATGTGATTTTTATGACGGGTTATGCGGATTTAGAAATTGCCATTCGAGCGCTACAGCTCGGTGCTTCCGACTTTATCCTCAAACCATTCAACCTTGAGCAGATGTTAAAAGCGGTCAGTCGCTGTATGGATCGCCGTTTGAACGAACGCATGCAGTACGCCATGACACGCGATTACCAACGTCACAATACCTCAGAGATCATCGGCGGCTCAGAAAAAACGCGTCTGCTTAAGCAACTTATTAACCAATTTGCACCATCACGCGCTTCTGTTTTGGTGGAAGGTGAGTCGGGTACGGGGAAAGAACTAGTTGCACGAGGTATCCACCAGGCGAGTGGGCGAACGGGCCCGTTTGTGCCAATCAACTGCGGCGCGATTGCACCTGAGCTTTTAGAGAGTGAGTTGTTTGGTCATACATCGGGCGCGTTTACCGGTGCAAAAAAATCGCGTGAAGGTTTGTTCCGTGTTGCTAACGGTGGCACCTTATTTCTTGACGAAATCGGGGAGATGCCACTTGCAATGCAGGCATCATTATTACGTGTGTTAGAGCAGCGTACGATTCGCCCTGTCGGTTCAGAAAGAGAGATCAGTATTGATGTCCGTATCGTAGCGGCAACCAACCGAAACCTGCAAGAAGAGGTCAATCAAGGTAATTTCCGCAGTGACCTCTATTACCGTTTAAACGTTCTGAAAATTGAAGTGTGTCCGCTGCGAGAGCGCAAAACCGACTTATTTGAGTTGGTGCCATTTTTCAGCAACATGCTGACGCGCGAGCTCGGTATGCCTGCGCCCAAATGGGCGCACGAGGACATGGAAGCCATGAGTGAGTACGATTGGCCGGGAAACATTCGTGAGCTGAAAAACTTGATTGAGCGTTGTATCTTGCTTGGCAAACCACCTGCACACTATTGGCGAGAGCTGAATGGCGGGCATTCACTGCCTAATGTATCGATTACTGTTTCTCACTCTGCTGAGTTACCAACCTTTAGAGAAGGCAAAGAATTTACTGGCGAAGGCTATCCAAACAGCTGGACGTTAAAAGAAGTCGAGAAAGCACATATTAAACAAGTCGTTAACTTGCATGAAGGCAATAAGTCTGCTGCTGCTCGTGACTTGGGCGTAGCTCGCAAGACCTTAGAACGTAAATACAAAGAATGGGATTCTGAGGATGAGGAATATGCCGACTAACGGCCCACAGTACAAAGGATTGTCAAAATGGACGCACCGTTTTAAAACCATGGTGCGTTATCGCTTGTTATTCTTAACCTCTGCGCCGATTTTCCTCACATTGTTAGCTCTGATCGGCATTACCATTTATTGGTCTATTCATTACACGTGGCAAAATGCGCTGCTTGATGTCTCGGAGCGTCTTGGTGTTGCAAATAACAGCGTAACGTTGTTACAGCAAAAGCAAGCCAATTACGTGCGGGCGTTTGCCGATTCGTACGATTTCCGTATTCGCATTAATCAAGGAACGCCACAAGGTGACCTGCAAAAGTGGGTCACAGAGCAGAAGAAAAGATATGCTTTAGATTTTCTCTCTTTCCAACGCGTTAATTCCATGGAAAACAAATTCCGCTTTATGGATCTCACCAAGCGCGAATCGTTTTTTGATGTACTCAATAAAGAAGAACTCGAACGCCTCGATCCTGAACTCGCCAAACGAGCTGAAGTGCCTATTCTTGCTGATGGTGACAGGGAAGTGCGTGGGTTAGTCAGTCGAACCGTGATTCCGGTATACAGCCAAGCGAACGATTTGATCGGCTTTCTTGATGGTGGTTTGCTCCTTAACAACAGCACAGTGCTGGTGGATCAAATCCGCGATCTCATTTACTTAAGTGATAATGACCGCCTTCGCCCTGTGGGTACGTTGACGGTATTTCTCGATGATTTGCGTGTGAGCACCAACGTTCCTCTAGACAGCGATCATAGACTAGGGCGCGCCATAGGCACTCGCGTGAGCGCAGAAGTGTATAACCAAGTACTTTCGAAGGGTGAACAGTGGGTTGACCGAGCATATGTGTATGACGCTTGGTATATTACGGCGTATCAACCGATCAAAGACCAATACGACAACGTCATTGGTATGCTTTATACCGGTTACCTAATGTGGCCATTCGTTAAAGCCTACATGACGAACATTGCCGAAATCAGCTTGATTACGGTTATGTTATTGCTGGTTTCCGGCGTGATGGTATATCGCGGTTCTTATGATCTGTTTCGACCGATCGAACGCATTCATAAAGTGGTGAAGCAGGTCCAACAAGGTAAAGAAAAACGGATTGGCCCGTTAGGATTAGATGCCGATCATGAACTTGCGCAGTTAGCCAGACAGTTTGATGATATGTTAGACGCGCTAGAAGAGCGCAAAATTGAACTGAAAAACTCCGCAGCTCAACTTGAATGCAAAGTTCAAGAGCGTACGGCAAGCCTGAGAGAAAAAACCCAAGATCTTGAACTGCATATTCAATTGCTCAACCAAACCCGCGACAAACTCGTTGTTCATGAAAAACTGGCAGCATTGGGAGAACTCACCGCGGGGATTGCTCACGAAATTAATAACCCAACCGCCGTGATTCTTGGCAACGTAGAATTGATCCATTTTGAATTGGGTGACGATGCAAGTCGAGTACAAGAGGAGATTGATGCGATTCACGCGCAAATTGATCGTATCCGCAATATCACGCGCAGTTTATTGCAATACAGTCGCCAAGGCGGTGTTCAAGATGAAATCACTTGGCAACATGTCAATCCTATCATTGATGAAAGCATCACCTTGGTTAAAACTGGCACCAAGAAACGCGACGTTGAGTTTGTGACTGACCTACAAGCGCATACGTCCGTTGAGATAAACCGTCACCACTTGCTACAAATCTTAGTTAATTTGCAAATGAACGCCATTCACGCAATGAGCGGTAAAGGAACTTTAACAGTAGTCAGTGAAGACTGGATTGAAGAGGGCGAAGTGAAAGGAGCCGCGATTCATGTTATCGATGAGGGCTGCGGTATTAAACCAGAAAACTTGAGTCGAATCTTCTCGCCATTTTACACAACTAAACGAGAAGGCACAGGGTTAGGGCTATCGGTCTCCCAAAGTATTCTCAGCCAAACGGGTGGTGAGTTAAAAGCAGAGTCTGAATGGGGAAAAGGCAGTAAATTCAGTATTTATTTACCTAAAAAAGCCGAACTGATCCTAGAGGTGACGAACATCGCTTAGTCACTTTTTTGAAGTATTAATGGAAAAAGAGCCACTGACGATAGTGGCTCTTTTTTGTATTTAATGACGCATTTATGTTTACGCTTTTGCTTCTTAGAAACCTTACAATGATTTCACTTGGAGTGAATTAATAAAAACAACACTTGCAGTATGTAGCATGAACAAGTACCGTTGCCCGGTTTTTCTAAATACACCCCAATTGCTAAGGTAAAGGTTTTGATCTCCACAGCGAATATTACTCAACAATTCGGCGCTAAGCCGCTATTCGAAAACATTTCAGTTAAGTTCGGCGAAGGCAATCGCTATGGCTTAATTGGAGCTAACGGTTGTGGTAAATCAACCTTTATGAAGATCCTCAGCGGCGAGCTTGAGCAAACCAGTGGTAACGTAAGCTACGATCCAAACGAGCGCGTTGCAAAACTGAACCAGGACCAGTTCGCTTACGAAGAATTTACTGTAATCGATACCGTTATCATGGGTCATAAAGAGCTATGGGAAGTGAAGAAAGAGCGTGACCGCATCTACTCACTTGCTGAAATGAGCGAAGAAGACGGCATGAAAGTGGCTGACTTAGAAGTTCAGTTTGCTGAAATGGACGGCTACATGGCAGAAGCCAAAGCGGGCGAGCTTCTTCTTGCTGTAGGTATCCCAATGGAGCAACACTTCGGTCTAATGAGTGAAGTAGCACCAGGCTGGAAACTTCGTGTGCTTCTAGCGCAGGTTCTATTCGCAGACCCAGATGTGATGCTTCTTGACGAACCTACCAACAACTTGGACATGGACACAATCCGTTGGTTGGAAGATACGCTAAACGCGCGTAACTGCACAATGATCATCATTTCGCACGACCGTCACTTCCTAAACTCAGTATGTACACACATGGCTGACTTGGACTACGGTGAGCTACGCGTTTACCCTGGTAACTACGACGAGTACATGACGGCGGCTTCTCAAGCTCGCGAACGTCTACTAAACGACAACGCGAAGAAGAAAGCACAAATCGCTGAGCTACAAACTTTCGTTGCGCGTTTCTCTGCAAACGCCTCGAAAGCAAAACAAGCGACATCTCGTGCGAAGCAAATTGACAAGATCAAACTGGACGAAGTGAAAGCGTCTAGCCGTCAAAACCCATTCATTCGTTTTGAACAGTCTAAAGAGCTGTTCCGTAACGCTCTGATTGTAGAAAACCTGAGCCAAGGTTTTGAAGAGGACTTGTTCTCAGACTTCAATGCAATTTTTGAAGTGGGAGAGCGCGTTGCTATCATCGGTGAAAATGGTGTGGGTAAAACAACACTTCTAAACACGCTTGCTGGTGTACTTGAACCGCGTGCTGGTGAGTTCAAATGGTCTGAAAATGCAAACATCGGTTACTACGCGCAAGACCACGCGCATGACTTTGCAGAAGATATGAATCTAACGGATTGGATGGGTCAATGGCGTCAAGAAGGTGATGACGAGCAAGTCGTTCGTGGTTTCCTTGGTCGTATGCTGTTTGGTCAAGATGACATTAAGAAGTCAGTAAAAGTACTGTCTGGTGGTGAGCAAGGTCGTATGCTGCTTGGTAAGCTAATGATGCACAAGCCAAACATGCTGCTAATGGACGAACCAACCAACCACATGGACATGGAATCAATTGAATCTTTGAACACTGCGCTTGAGCAATACAAAGGCACGTTGTTCTTCGTATCTCACGACCGTGTATTCGTAGACTCACTAGCAACGCGTATTATCGAAATCCGCGATGGTAAAATCACAGACTTTAAAGGCACTTACTCTGAGTTCCTAAAATCTCGTGGTGTTGACGCGTAATTACTCGCAAAGCGTTTAAAAAGCAAAAGCCTCGCTATTTAGCGAGGCTTTTTTGATATTTGGCCTTAATCCTTAAACTGACCTGTTATATACGCATAGAGCCCGACCACGCCAAAGGTAATAATCATAGAAAGCATGATACCGCTGGGCGTAAGCAGAAAATTCCACAATTGGTCATTATTCATAGTCCACATCCTCTGTGAATCCGCATTATTGGTTTTAGTTTACACTGAAAAGGTGTTATTGGTTGCCTTTTACATCAAATTCAACCTTGTCGGCTCCTGTAAACACTTGGAAGCGCAAACCTTTCGCACGCGCAATGGTTGTAATACCAAATTGCTTCGCTAGATCTAACCCCATTTGAGTAACGCCAGAGCGAGAAAGCAGAACAGGAATGCCCATTTGAGCCACTTTAATCACCATCTCTGATGTAAGGCGACCAGTTGTGTAGAAAATTTTATCTTCACCTGTTTCTTCTTTGAGCCACATCTCACCTGCAAGTGTATCCACTGCGTTGTGACGGCCGACATCTTCCACAAATGATAACACCTCATTACCTTTGCAAACCGCACAGCCGTGTACTGCGCCCGCTTTTTTGTAGGTGTCGTTGTAATGGGTTAACGCTTCCAGCGCAGAATAAATTTCTGACTGCTTAAGAGGAACTTGAGGCACTTGATAATTTTCAAGCTGCTTCATCACGTTGCCATACATAGTGCCTTGGCCACAACCTGAGGTGACGGTTTTCTTTTTCAGGGCGCCTTCTAAGTGCTCAGTGTTTTCTTTAGTAATCACCGCTGCGGAATGCGTTTCCCAGTCAATAATAACGGATTCAATCGCGGCTGGATCGGACAGGAAGCTTTGGTTTTTTAAATAACCCAGTACTAGTGCTTCTGGACGCGAACCTAGCGTCATGAGCGTGACCACTTCTTTCCAGTTCAGCATGACCGTAAGAGGACGCTCGCAAGCGATTTGCTTCGTGAGCTTTTCGCCGTACTCGTCGTACACATCGACTTCAATGGTTTGCAGGGGATTTTCACTGGTTTTAATAATATTTGGTTTCAGCACAGTCGTGTCCTAGTGATTAAGAGCGTTAGGTTGCTACGCATTTTAGCTTTTTAAGTGGCTAGCAAATCTCATTCCAAAATAGCGGTTCCCACAGAAATTGCGAGGTTTTATGTCAACAATGCATTAAAACTGCGAGTTCGCAGTAATGACACATCAATACATTTGAGTTTCGTCTAGTTTGGTACTTATAGCCTGAGGGAGTATATAGACTAAGTTATATCAGCTTGGCGCGTTTATTGCTTCGAAGACAATAAAAATGGTCGAAAACGGGGGCAAAATGTCCTGTGTGTTTTCAGACCAAAAATAGAAAGACTGGGTGAGTTATGTCGGATAAGAAAGATTTCGAAAAAAATTACGAAAAGACTAAGGATACATGGCCAATCGGCGTAGAGCTTGTTGAGCACGAGATCAGTACAGGGATTTGGGTGACAACCCAATGGCAGTTGACAGGATTTGCGCTGAATCCGACGGAAGAGACTCCAGATGTTTGTCCGTTGCAATTACATAAAGACGAGCGTACAGACTACCGTTTTAACTTAAGCTCTCAGCAACCTAAACTCTTTTTAGTGATGGATAACGTCGAGTCTGGTGAAAAACCAGCGATACAGTTACTGACGGCTTCACAATCTGTTGCGGCGCAATATATGGATGGTGATAACCTTGTACTATCTAACGATATGCCGTTAGCCGTTCAGGCTTGGATGGAAGCCTTTATTGGTCGTCACGGTGAGTTGTTAGAAGTAAGACGCAAGAAACGCAAAGGAGCAGGCAGAGCAAATGGCAACTAGTTTTTTAAGCCGTTGGTCGAAACGTAAACTAGAAGAATCTTCCCAACATGATGAAGAGATCACGCCGATAGCAGAGACGGCGCAATCCGAAGATAGTGTCACAGCGCTTTCAAACGCTGACGAAAGCTCAGATGCTTTGAACGTCAATGAGGATAGTCAGGCTCCAGACATTACCGCGAGTGTAGAGACTGAAAAAACCGAAGAAATGTCTGTGGCGCAACTGCTGGTTTCTGAAGCCTCAGAAAGCGTCAAGAAAGCTGCGCTGCGCAAAATGTTCTTGTCCGAAGAATTTAACGTGCGTGACGGCCTAGACGATTACGATGATGATTACAGTAACTTAAAGTCACTTTCTCAAGACGTCGCTGAGACGCTGCGTGATTGGGTTAAAGACAAAGTGGAAGACGAACCAGACGCTGAAACTGCGCAAGGGTCTGAGCTTAACGTTAACGATATCGCATCTGGGGTAGTTGAAGACGCAGAGTCAAACACCGACAAAAGTGGCCAAATTACTCAATATGAAAATGAACTGTATATAAATACAGTTCCTGGCGAAAGTGATACTTTTGCTGAAGAATCACAGCCTAACGAGGTGAGACAAAATATACCACACAAAGAATAGGTACATTTTGACTAAACACTCAATGAGCCGGCTGAGACAAAATGTCTCAACCGGTTTTTTTATCCCTACTATTTGTCAGTAAAAGTGATAACCTATTGATTTTTAGTTGATATTTTATTGGCATGACACTTGCTATCTGTTGCTCAATACCAATCTGGTTGAAGTTAGTACGGACGCACTGCGTAGTATTCATCGCCTATAGATGGCGGAATAAGAATGCTCATTGATAAGTTAATCAGCAGAATCTCCGGCGCTAACTACACTAAGAGATGGAAAAGACTATCCATGTTCATAAATGGAATTGAGCAATGCTGAAACAATTATTAGAACAAGCAACTTCCAATAACGGTAAAGCGAGGCTGTACGCTTTCGAAAATACCGTAGAGTTGACCAATCTTATTCCACCAACCGTAAGCTATGAAAGCGGTGGTAATACTTTGATTGTGGGCCCAACAGCAATCATCGAAAGTGCGGCAGCGCAATTGTCGCAAATGAACAGCCTAACGCTGCTTTCTACCGATGGCGAAAAGGGCACAAATCCCGAGCTTTATTACGCCAATTCGGTTCAGGTTTCAGGGTTCTTAGGTACGTTTGAAGTTCTGATTGAAAATCATGGTTCGACCAACAATCTTGCCAAGGTCGCGATCAATAGCGATTGTTTCGATATCGTACTCGATCTTTGCCTTAACAGCTGCATGTCGGAAGAAGTCCCAGTACCGGGCTACTACCCAGTAGGTCGTGGCTATCCGAAACTGGCTGAAGCGTTGGAAGAGATTCCAACCTTAATGGGGACGTTCGATAAACCGAAATTCTTCCGTTTAGATACCGATTTATGTGCACACAGCTCTCGTGGCGTAAAAGGTTGCGAACGGTGTGTGGATGCTTGTCCGGCAGGGGCACTATCGAGTGAAGGCAGCGACAAAACGGGCCATCGCATCGAGATCAACCCATACCTATGTCAAGGCGTGGGTACTTGTGCTACAGCGTGTCCGACAGAAGCGATTCATTACGCACTGCCAAACCCTGAAGATACGCAAAAGTTTATTGAACGTACGCTCGCCAACTATGAGCAAGCGGGTGGTTTAGATCCTATCGTATTGATTTGTAGTTCTCGCCACGAGAGCTACAACGTGATGGCACTAAAAGCACTGCCAGATAATGTGATTCCAATTGTGGTGGAAGAACTGCCTTCGGTTGGTATTGATACTTGGTTCGCCGCGCTTGTGAATGGTGCTACTCAGGTGCTGTTTGCGGCTTCACGTTTTATGCCTCAAACCATTATTCGTGTGCTTAATAGCGAAGTAGGTATTGCTCAAGAGCTGCTCGGTCAGCTTGGTATCGCCAAAGAAACCATCGACATTCTGTATCTAGAGTCACTACGTGAAGGTGCTCCGACACTTTGTACCGAGTCTTTTGATTTGGCATTAGGAGACTTGCAAGGCAACAAACGTCAGCGTCTATTTACGGCGTTGGATGCGTTGTCAGCATCACGTATTCCAGTTGAGAACATTGTTGAGCTTCCAGCGAACGCACCTTACGGCACTGTTTCTTGTGAAAGCAAAGATTGTACGTTGTGCATGAGCTGTGTGGCGGTGTGTCCAACACGTGCATTGCATACGGACGGCCAATCTCCGTCGCTTAAATTCGTCGAGCAAGACTGCATTCAATGTGGGCTGTGCGAGAAAGCGTGTCCAGAGAAAGTGCTGACGCTTACTCCTCGTATGAACTGGGTGAAAGAAGAACGCCAGAAAGCGGTTGTGATTCATGAAGAAAAGGCAGCCGAGTGCATTCGTTGTCACAAGCCTTTTGCTCCGCAATCGATGATCGACATGCTGCAAAACAAGCTTCGTGGTCATTCTCATTTCTCTGATGAAGCCGCCATTAATCGTATCGCCATGTGTGAGGACTGTCGTGTGATCGACATGTTTGAGTCGATGGCTGCTGATCCAATGAATCAATTGAAATACTAGGAGCTCGCAGTGGATACACAACAAGAACAAACACTGAGAACAGACATTTATCTCGTTCTATCCACACTTTTTCGTAGTGCGCCAAGTGATGAAATGCTGGCGTTCCTGAAATCGCTAGAAATTGAACCGTCTGAGAGCGCGATGCAAAAAGCTTGGCTCGCACTGCAACAAGCCTCGAACGAAGCGCAACGAGAAGCGTTAGAAGAAGAATATCAAGATCTGTTTATTGGCATTGGACGTGGTGAAGTTGTGCCATTCGGGTCTTGGCATCGTACGGGCTCGATGATGGAAAAACCGTTAGCGGAAATTCGTCGCGATTTGGAACTTTTAGGCATCGAACGGGAAGAGAACGTGAAAGAGCCTGAAGACCATATTTCTGCACTGTGCGAAGTGATGGCAATGCTGACGGGTGAAGAGGAAGAACTTCAACAAGCGGTGTTTAACAAACACATCGCGCCTTGGTTCCAATCTTTTACGCGCCAACTAGAGAACGCAGAAAGCGTGAACTTCTACAAGCCAGCTGCGCAGCTTTGCGATGCATTTTTAACGTTAGAGCAAGTGCGCTTTAGCGTGAACACCAAAAGCAGTAAGAGCAAATTAAAAATTGATGTGAAAAACGTCACTGATTACGAGTAATCGAGCAGTACTTGGTCATATCGATAGAGAGGCATGAGTCTCCAAAGATCTACCGTAAGGTAAGGAAGCAATGATGAAAGATAATAAAGAAATAAACACAAGCCGTAGGGATCTCCTAAAAGGCTTCACAACCGCTGCCGTTGCTGGTGCTGTTGTTGCGGGAACCACGAAAGTGGCCGTTGCTTCAGAAACGGTTGAGCCTTCTGAAAAAGACGTGAAGAAAAAAGGGTATCGTGAAACTCAACACATTCGCGATTACTACGACACACTTTAGGAGATAACGGATGAAACTTGTCAAACGCTCCGACAGTGTGAGCAAAGAAACGAACCAGCTTGGCGTATCTCGTCGTGCATTCATGAAAAACACTTCGCTTGCCGCTGGTGGCGCAGTGGTTGGTGCTAGTCTATTCGCACCGGGAATGATGAAAAAGGCGCAAGCAAAATCAGTCGATCCAGAAGCGAAAACAGAAGTAAAACGTACTATCTGTTCTCACTGTTCAGTGGGTTGTGGTATTTACGCAGAAGTTCAAAATGGTGTTTGGACTGGTCAAGAGCCTGCATTCGACCACCCATTTAACGCCGGTGGACACTGTGCAAAAGGCGCAGCACTGCGTGAACATGGCCACGGTGAGCGCCGTCTTAAATACCCAATGAAGCTTGAAAACGGTAAGTGGAAAAAGCTTTCTTGGGATCAAGCGATCGAAGAAATCGGTAACAAGGTGATGGACATCCGCAAAGAGTCTGGCCCTGATTCGGTTTACTTCTTGGGAAGCGCAAAGCACAGCAACGAACAAGCGTACTTGTTCCGCAAAATGGCATCACTTTGGGGCACTAACAACGTTGACCACCAAGCGCGTATTTGTCACTCAACAACCGTGGCGGGTGTAGCGAACACTTGGGGTTACGGTGCGATGACCAACTCTTTCAATGACATGCACAACTGTAAGTCGATGCTGTTCATTGGTTCAAACCCAGCTGAAGCACACCCAGTAGCGATGCAGCACATTCTGATCGCGAAAGAGAAGAACAACTGTAAGATCGTCGTAGCGGATCCTCGTCGTACACGTACGGCAGCAAAATCGGATCACTATGTCTCACTTCGTCCTGGTTCTGACGTAGCATTCATTTGGGGTGTGTTGTGGCAAATCTTCGAAAACCAATGGGAAGATAAAGAGTTCATCCGTCAACGTGTATTCGGTATGGATGAAATCCGTGCTGAAGTAGCGAAGTGGACGCCAGCAGAAGTTGAGCGTGTAACAGGCGTAAGCGAAGAAGACGTTTACCAAACAGCAAAACTGCTTTCTGAAAATCGCCCAGGCTGTATTGTTTGGTGTATGGGTGGTACTCAGCATACTACTGGTAACAACAACACACGTGCTTACTGTGTGCTTGAGCTAGCGCTTGGTAACATTGGTAAATCAGGCGGCGGCGCAAACATCTTCCGTGGTCACGATAACGTACAAGGCGCGACCGACCTAGGCGTACTTTCTGACACGCTACCGGGCTACTACGGCCTTTCTGAAGGTGCTTGGCGTCACTGGTCAAAAGTGTGGGAAATCGATTACGAATGGATTAAAGGTCGTTTCGATGACAATGCTTACGGTGGTCAAAAACCAATGAACAGTGCAGGTATTCCTGTATCTCGTTGGGTGGATGGCGTACTGGAAAACAAAGACAACATTCGTCAACGCGAAAACATCCGTGCAATGTTCTACTGGGGTCACGCAGTGAACTCTCAAACACGTGGTGTTGAGATGAAAAAAGCGATGCAGAAGTTGGACATGATGGTGATTGTGGACCCATACCCAACTGTTGCTGCGGTAATGAACGACCGTACCGACGGCGTTTACCTGCTTCCTGCAACAACGCAGTTTGAAACATACGGCAGTGTTACCGCTTCTAACCGCTCTCTACAATGGCGTGATCAGGTGATTGAACCTTTGTTCGAATCAAAACCTGACCATGAAATCATGTACTTGCTTTCGAAGAAACTGGGCTATTCCGATCTTCTGTTCAAAAACATCCGTGTTGAAAACAACCAGCCGGTGATTGAAGACCTAACGCGTGAATTCAACAAAGGCATGTGGACGATTGGTTACACAGGCCAAAGCCCAGAGCGTTTGAAAGCGCACCAACAAAACTGGCATACGTTCCACAAAACCACATTGGAAGCGGAAGGTGGCCCTGTCAACGGTGAAACCTACGGTCTACCTTGGCCATGTTGGGGTACACCAGAAATGAAACACCCAGGCACGCACATTCTGTACGATACGTCTAAGACGGTTGCAGAAGGTGGCGGTAACTTCCGTACGCGCTTTGGTGTGGAATTTGAAGGCAAGAGCCTACTTGCTGAAGACAGTTACTCGAAAGGCTGTGAGATCAAAGACGGTTACCCAGAGTTCACTGACAAGTTATTGAAACAACTTGGTTGGTGGGACGATCTAACTGCTGAAGAGAAAGTGGCAGCAGAGGGTAAAAACTGGAAGACTGACCTTTCTGGCGGTATTCAGCGTGTCGCGATAAAGCACGGTTGTATTCCATTTGGTAACGCGAAAGCGCGTGCGATTGTTTGGACGTTCCCAGACCGTGTGCCACTGCATCGTGAACCACTTTACACACCACGTCGTGACCTTGTAACGGATTACCCAACTTGGGAAGACAAAGATGCCATCTTCCGTGTACCTACGTTGTATAAATCCATTCAAGAACAAGACAAATCGGGCGAGTACCCAATCGTTCTGACTTCTGGCCGTCTGGTTGAATACGAAGGTGGTGGTGAAGAGACGCGTTCAAACCCTTGGCTTGCCGAGCTTCAACAAGAAATGTTTGTTGAAGTGAACCCGAAAGACGCGAACGATCTTGGCTTCAGAGATGGTGATGATGTTTGGGTTGAAGGTGCAGAGAAGGGACGAATCAAGGTGAAAGCAATGGTAACGCGTCGTGTGAAACCTGGTTTGGCGTTCATTCCGTTCCACTTTGGCGGTAAGTTCGAAGGTGAAGACCTACGTCCTAAATACCCAGAAGGTACACAGCCTTACGTTGTTGGTGAAGCAGCCAACACGGCAACCACTTACGGTTACGACCCTGTTACTTTGATGCAGGAAACTAAAGTAACCCTATGTAACATTCGTAAAGCGTAAGGAGTCTGACAATGGCACGAATGAAATTCCTATGTGACACCAAACGCTGTATCGAGTGTAACGGCTGTGTCACTGCATGTAAGAACGAAAACGATGATGCGCTTGAGTGGGGTATTCAACGTCGTCGCGTGGTAACACTGAACGACGGTGAACCAGGTGAAAACTCAATCTCTGTTGCTTGTATGCACTGTACAGATGCGCCTTGTATGGCAGTTTGTCCAGCTGACTGTTTCGAGCACACAGAAGACGGCATCGTTCTTCACAACAAAGATCTTTGTATCGGTTGTGGTTACTGTCTGTTTGCTTGTCCATTCGGTGCGCCTCAGTTCCCGAAACAAGCGTCATTCGGTGAACGTGGCAAAATGGACAAATGTACTTTCTGTGCAGGTGGTCCAAACACAGAACCAGGTTCTCTAGAAGAGCGTGAGAAGTACGGTGCGAACCGTATTGCTGAAGGTAAGCTACCTATGTGTGCGTCACTATGTTCAACAAAAGCACTGCTAGCGGGTGATGCAGAGAAAGTTTCTGACATCTTCCGTCAACGTGTGGTTGAGCGCGGTGCGAAAAACGCAGGTTGGACAGACGGTAACGATCTTTCTTACGACGCAACCAAAAGCTAAGTAGGAGAGACACATGTTAAATACTCTTAAACGTGCGTCTCTTGTAATGCTGTCAATGATGACAGCATTACTGCTGACCTTCGCGATGCCAGCGTCTGCGCAAGAAGACACTTCTCCAGTGGTACAACAGGAGATGACACAACTTGCAGGTGCAGACTTCTGGCGTCAGGTCAAAGAGGGGCAAGAAGGCTATACCACGTCGAAATCAGCAGAACACGGTGTGCTGATCAGTACTCCGGGTGAGACTTGGTACATTCTTAAAGAGAAATGGATGTCTCCTGCGGGTGCTGTCGCGATTTTCGGCAGTATCGCAATGGTTATCATGGCTTACGTATTCGTTGGCCCTCTGATGCTAAGCAAGCCACGTACTGGCAAGAAGATGAAACGCTGGTCTCGACTAGACCGTGCACTACACTGGAGCATGGCGTTTACCTTCTTAACGTTGGCATTCAGTGGTTTGATGCTGGTTTACGGTAAGCACTTCTTAAAACCGTACGTACCCACTGAGTTCTGGGGCTTCATCGTCATGTTGGCGAAGCAGTACCATAACTACATGGGTCCGCTGTTCTTCATCTTGCTGATGTTTGTTCTGCTGAAATGGTGGCGCAAATCTATCCCTAACATGACAGACATCCGTTGGTTCATGAAAATGGGCGGCATGGTTGGTAAACATAAAGGTACGCACCCATCGGCTGGTTTCTCGAACGGTGGTGAAAAGGCGATCTACTGGTTGTTGATCTTCTTCGGTGCTATCGCTGCAGTGAGTGGCTTAATTCTGGATTTCCCAATTTTCGGCCAAACTCGTCGCGATATGGAATTGTCTAACCTTGTTCACGCGATTTCGGCACTGATTCTAATCTGTGGCTTTATCTTCCACATCTACATCGGTCTATTCGGTATGGAAGGTGCACTAGAAGGCATGGTTACCGGTGAAGTTGATGAGACATGGGCGAAAGAGCACCACGATCTTTGGTATGAAGAAGTGAAATCCAAAGAGGCGATGGGCGAAACAGACACAGCACAAACGGAAGTAAAAGGAGCGAAGACGAATGAACAAACCTCGTAACGGGATTTGGGTTGCGTACATCCTGAGTTGTTTGACCCCGTTTACGTTCTTGATCTCAGGCGTTGTCGCAATCATTTACGCTGGGTACCGTTTGGATAAAGGCGAAGACAGCGACGTAGTGAACTCACATTACTACGGCTTGATTCGTACTTTCTTCCTATACCTAACGTTCTTTGTTGTACTTATCGTTACGGTAGCAACATCAAACGGTGTATTGATTGGTGTGAGTGACTACTGGATGCATAGTACGTTGCTAGACTCTGTTGCGTACTTTATCCCTTGGATTGGTATGCTGTTTGCTGCATTAGCCATCTTGGTGTGGTTTATGCGAATGTTTCAAGGGATGCAGCAACTGCTCAATAACCAACCACACAGACCATCGACAGGTCCAAACCTTTAATCAGTATTCTTTAAGCAAAACCGCCGTAATAGGCGGTTTTTTTGTTGCTGTTTTGTCTCAAATATGAAGCACTTAGTCGCAGTGGTGATACTTGATGCAACTTATTGAGTGAATTTACGTAACTGGGCAGAAAATCATAGTTAAGTAAGAAACATGTAAAAAAATCGCGTCACGATGAGACATTAGTCTCACTCACGCTATTGTTCATTTACTCAGGATTCATCGTCCCGTTAAAGTACGCTGCGCTCAGAAATTCAAAGAGTTGCATACGTGAAAATTGCCATCAATACATTCAGTCTACGCATACAGAGGAATCTCTATCGGAGGATGTTTGATTAAGGCATCTTGCTCTCACAAATAAAAAGAGCGAAACGAGCATTAAATGATGCGGCAAGGTAAGAAAAGGACAAACACGTTACGGCTATGATCCCTCAATTCGTCATTCCTATCACGAATCGCTTTGGCGAAAGTTATCACTTCTCTGGTCAGTTACTTACTAGCGGCGAACCTAAAACATTCGTGACCAAACAAGAGGCAATAGAGTTTCTTGAGAGCTTTGGTGAGCTTGACCTTCGCTCTGTCGAGGACTTGTTCTATGCGATTGGTCAATTCAAGCCAAACATACCTGACGGTGAGCTTACTTCCCAACACTATAATTCAACGTTTGCCAATGCTTTGGTGAACGGTGATTTGCATGTCGCTCGAATTGTACCTACCGGCGAAAACTACGCACTCTCGTCAGCGGTTACGCCTCCACCGACTCAAAATACCGTCAATGCAAAACCATCGAAGGGAAAGGGGAAGTCGAATAAAAAGAGTGGCAGAAGTGCCGCATCCGCCAAGCCTCAGCAACAAAGCAGCGAAAAACATGAGAAAGCCGGTGATCCTGTATCACTTGTGACGGGTGAAGAAATTCTCGAACTCTATGATATCGAGCTACAACAAGGTACTACTTGGCAGCGTACTTACCGCTCTTCGCAGTCGGATGTAAATCATGGAATGGGCTTTGGTTGGCGACATGCATTTCAGTTTGAATTACGCGAAAAGACGAACGAGAAAGACAATGTTATCGCTTGGGAGTTTGTTGACGATAAGGCCGATATCACAGAATTTGAGCCAGTAGATATTGGAGCAACAAGTTATCAAATATACGCTGGTGCGAGCTGTTATTTCCTGA
The DNA here is from genome assembly GCF_033338745.1 of Vibrio sp. Vb1026. Classification (NCBI taxonomy): domain Bacteria; kingdom Pseudomonadati; phylum Pseudomonadota; class Gammaproteobacteria; order Vibrionales; family Vibrionaceae; genus Vibrio; species Vibrio sp. Vb1026. The sequence goes on along the minus strand of NZ_JAWOTH010000013.1, from coordinate 12,409 downwards.
GCTCAACAACTCGGATTGTAACGCTCGCGAATGGGCATCAATATCGATTTGAACAGAAAGATGATCGTTGGGTTGTTAAACAAGTCAGAAATGGCACGTTTTCAACGTTTCAACTGCAGTATTCTCGAAACCATCGATTGATCGAGATTGCATACAACAAGCGTCCGGTTCTTGAATGTCAATATGATAAGCAAGGACGCCTTGTAGAACTGCTAAATGCAAAGTCCCAAAAAGTTCTGACAACTTATACCTATGATGAGCACGATGATTTGGTCAGTGCAACTAATCATTTAGGCTTAAAGGAACAGTATCAATACCGCGGGCATTTAATTGTTAAACGTGTACGACCAACTGGCTTTACTCATTATTTTGAATGGGATGGCGAAGGTGCAAAAGCGAAATGCATCAGAAACGTTGGGGACGCAGGAATTTATGACTATCGCTTCCATTATCAAGGAAATCACTCTTCTTATTCTGACTCGTTAGATCATCAATGGTCTTTCTTGCATGACGAGCAGGGTAACTTACTCGAGAAAATAAGCCCCACAGGTAAAACTTGGCGATGGCAATATGATGAATTAGGGCGAAAAGCGCAAGCTATCTATCCTGATCAGTCAACGGTCAATTATCAATATAATCAGCATGGTCAATTAGTTTCTAAGTTTCATTCCTCTGGCAAAGAAATTCAATATGGTTATGACGGCTTAGGTAAGTTAGTTAAAACGGTTTCGCCAGATGGGGATATCGAGAAGGCTTACTACAATAGCCTCGGTCAAAGAGTTTGGGATACCGACCAGTTTGGCTGTGTCACGGAATATGATTACGATAAACACGGGCAAGTCGTCAAAAAAGAGTCTGAAGATGGTAAGAAAAGTCAGTGGTGGTGGGATGAACAACAAAGACTTATCGCGAATGAAATAGACGGTACATTACTTCGTTATAGCTACAATGAAGAAGATTTAGTGAATGGCGTTGCTTATCCCGATGGGTGTATTGCTCAACTCGCTTATGATCAATTTGGCAGGCGTACATCAGTTCGTTATTTTAACGACGAAGACAAAGTCGGTTATAGCGAAGAATATTCTTACGATGAGCACAGCCGTGTTGCTCAGATTCGAACGCCAGCAGGCATTACCTCATATCAATGGGGAGCACTCGCGCAACAAGAAGCAGTCATCTTTCCCGATGGCAGCCATATTTCTTACGAATACGATCAACAACGTAACCTGACTAAATTAGTTCGGAGTGACGGCTTAGAGTTCGAATTCCTGTATGACGATGAAGGCCAGCTGTCAGGAACTGTCGGGTTTGATAATCTACAAAGCCAATTTGATTATGACGATATGGGGCGGATCCATCGTAAGCAAGTCGCCGATAGGACGGTGCTGTATCGCTATGACGCTGCGGGTTATCTCAAGCACGTCAAAGCAGGAAATGGTAGCAGTATTGTAGAGAACCACTTCAATTATACGCTTGGTGGGCGACTTACTTTCGCATCCAATCGCCATCACACATTGCAATACCAATACTCTTCATTCGGGCATTTAACAAAGCGCATTCAAGGCCAGTTTGAGATAGCGCAGGAGTTTAACAGAGTTGGCCAACGCGTATCTCAGGTACTGCCAGATAATACGGAGCTGAACTTCTCTTATGATCGATATGGGCGTTTTTCAGCGATTCGGTTTGGAAACCTAGATTTACCTCAAATCAAATTTCATTACGATGAAATGGGACGAGTTTCCCAAATTGAAACGGCATATTTTAATGAGCGCATCATTTATGATGGTGTTGGTCGTTTGGTTGAACAGCATTGGCCAGATAGAGAGAAAAAGTACGTTTACAATGCGCAAAACCGTATTTCATCAATCATTGATAATACGGCAGGAGCAACACACTATCAGTACGATGCCTTAGGGCAACTTAAACGAGTCAATGCTTCCGGAGATGTGACTAAATTTGAATACGATAGTTTTGGCAATCCTACTTTGCCATCTTCAGAGGTATTCGTTGATCGTATTGAAGTACACGATGGTGTCCGGTTCAAATATGACGCGCAAGGAAACCAGACAAAACGTGAGGGGCAAGGACATGTTCAGACTCGCGTATTTGATGCGTTAAATCAGCTCATTGAAGTTCACACCGACGATGGCATCAGTCAATATGAATATGATGCATTAGGGCGCAGGACGAAGAAAATTACACAACAAGGCGTTACGGAGTTCCTGTGGGAAGGTGAACGTTTAATTGGTGAACGCTCTTCAGGTGCTTTCCGTTGGTACCTATATCAACCAGAAACCTACACGCCAGTGGCACTGCTAGAAAATGACGTTATTTATTGGTACCAGTGCGATCAAGTTGGTAAACCAGAGCGACTAATCGATTGCGAGGGGAATGTTGTATGGAGTGCCAGCTACGATGCTAACGGCTTTGCTCATGTACATATTGAAAATGTAGCAAATCCACTGCGTTTTCAAGGACAGTACTTCGATCAAGAAACCAACTTACATTACAACCTCGCTCGGTATTACGATCCTAAACTAGGACGTTTTATCCAACAAGATCCGATATCTATTGCTGGTGGTATTAATCATTACCAATATGCAGTCAACCCTATCCAGTGGATTGATCCAACAGGTTTCCTTTGTGAAGAAGGGCTAAAACGCTTGGGTCAAATGTTGGCAGAGTATCAGGCGCAAAGCGATGTCCCCCAAGAGGTTTGCGATCAGATTTTAGAGGCAGCAAAAGAATCATCCGTCGGAGAAGATGGCGTTCGCTCGCAAGTCAAAATCCGAAAACCCAAAGGTAAAAATCATATTCGATATGAATACGATTTAGACCATATTGATTGCGAAAGAAACGAGATTACTTTTTATCGTCATATCAATCATTCAGATGGCAGCCGACACGAAGTGCAGTATGTTGTTGGGATTGAGGAGTTTGTCAATGCTCACGTGTTTGATTCAGAGAAGGTCGGTGGCGATAAGACCTGCACCATCTTCACCGAGGACCTAGTGCTGAATAAAGCGGATTACAAGGATAACTCAGAATTCGAATTCAATAATAAGGATGAGGATGAGAAATACAAACTTTCTGAAGAATACAAACAAAAGGTTGATGAGTGTTTAGCAGAACGTCAAAAGGCAATGGATGCGCGTAGCGGCGAAGAAGGGCATAACGCCCAAATTGCTAAAATTAACCAGCAGTCAGCAAAAATTGGTGAGTTGGTCGCGGATGACTTTGTTCGGAATATACGCCCTAATGCTAAGTTGATCCATCCCAAAGACCTTGCAACTTCGGGATCGAAACCAGGTGATTTCGATATGGTGTACCTCTCAGATGATCCTGAAGAAATCATCATCGTCGAGGCTAAGGGTGGCAGCAGCCCGCTCGGCAGTCGTAAAATTGGAAATATGGCATATCAGCAAGGGACAACTGAATATACAGCAGCAATTATTGGTGAGATGTCTAAGCAAGAACAAGGTACAACGGAAAAGATTGCTGCAAATCACATCAAATCCGCTATCAAAGATGATATTCCGATTCGTTATATTCATACACAAGCAGAAATATCTTCAGATGGTAAAGTCTCGAAAATTAAAGCGAAAGAATTTGATATAGACATGGGAGAATTTGGAAATGTTTGATGCCAAGGAATTAAAAAAGATTGAGCGATTGGCTCATATTAGTCTAACTCAAGCGGCAATAGATGCTTACAGAGAAGAAGTAAAAGAGAACTTAGATAAACGAAAAAGGCGCATTGCGATAAAAAGAGAAAACTTGGTTTATTTGAGTGATGATGTGTCTGAGCAAATTCGCCTGTATACATGGCTACCTCCATTAAATGATGATGAGAGAACCGGCACACTATGTCTATATGAAGCATCATTAATGCGTGCATTTTATCATCAGCTCGCCATGAGACCTGACGAGCCTCAAAGTATTCAATTACCTGGATACCCGGAAGTAACCTGGAAAGGTGAAGGTATTTTAAAAACGGGGTGTTTACACCCTAACCGATGGCTTGATGCTTATTTCACTTCGGTGATCGTGCGTGACAGGCCAAGTATGGACGTATTGGCGAGCTTTCCGATTTCTCTGATGAAACAAAGTTCTACGAAGGCTGGTGAGCTTTCTTACATGCTGGTGGATGTGATTCAGTCATTCCACAACCGCACATCGGATTACCCCGATAAGCTAGTCGCAGCAATGGACGCTGCAGTTGCTCAGGGTGATGACTGGGCATTAGAAATCGCCATGGGCATTTTAGAAACCTTTGCCGCCCTGACAACCGATATTGATTATGACTTTGAAGAGGTACTCATTAAGAACCTGCAGTTCCAGGAGCAATATCAAATGCGCTTGGATGCTCCTAAAAAATTGATTTCAATCGAAACCTTCATCTCTTTCCCTCTGCTTGGCATGGCTTGTATGTGGTACGACAAAGGTAACTGTTTATCTGTTGAAACCGGTTGGCTTCCTCCTTATCTCGTTGAAGGGCGTTGGCTAGAAGATGTAAAAGTAGGGAAGATCACACGATAAATTATCATTTATATAGAAATTCAGTATATAAGCCACCTTTCACGAGGTGGCTTATATGTTTACCGATATTCAATCAACCCCATCCAGTGGATTGACCCAACAGGTTTTCTTTGTGAAGAAGGGCTAAAACGCTTGCAGAAAATGCTGGCTGAGTATCAGGCGCAAAACAACGTTCCCCAAGAGGTTTGCGATCAGATTTTAGAAGCAGCAAAAGAGTCATCTGTCGGAGAAGATGGCGTTCGTTCGCAAGTCAAAATCCGAAAACCCAAAGGTAAAAACAATATTCGATATGAATACGATTTAGACCATATTCATTGTGAGAGAAACGAGATTACTTTTTATCGTCATATCAATCATTCAGATGGCAGCAGACACGAAGTGCAGTATGTTGTTGGGATTGAGGAATTTGTAAATGCGCATGTTTTTGACTCAGAGAAAGTTGGCGAGGAAGAAGGTTGCACGATCTTCACTGAAGATCTTGTGCTGAATAAAGCAGAGTATAAAGAAAACTCAGAACTCAATATGAGTGATTATGAGCTAACAGAAAAAAACAAAGCAAAAATTGATGAATGCTTGAAAGAGCGTCAAGAGGCAATGGACGCTCGAACTGGCGAAGAGGGATATAACGCTCAAATTGGCAATATTAACCAACAGTCTGCAAAAATTGGTGAGTTAGCCGCGGATGACTTTGTCCGGAGTAAACGTCCTAATGCTAAGCTGCTTCATCCCAAAGATATTGGAACCTCAATTTCGAAGCCGGGCGACTTTGATATGGTTTACGAGGTGGAAGAGCCACCACCAGGTGAAATTATCATTGTTGAGGCCAAAGGGGGGAGCAGTCCTTTGGGTAGTAGAAAAATTGGAAATATGGCATATCAGCAAGGGACAACGGAATACACTGCAGAAATCACCAACCTAATGTCTGAAAAAAAGGAAGGGACGACTGAAAAAATAACAGCAAGAAAAATTCAACATGCAGCTTCGTTCGGTATACCTATTCGATATATACATACTCAAGCAAACATCCCTGAAGGTGGGAATGTCTCAGATGTAAAAGTAGAAGTGTCAGAATTTAAAATTGATTCCAAAGGACTAAGTTAAAATGCAAAGTAAAGTTGTAGAACGCAAAGCAAACCCTGAGTTGAGTGAAAGTGGAGTTTCTTCTGAGAAAGAATTTATCAATAAGATACTAGATCAGCGAAAAGAGGGTCTTAAATTCAGGCGGGAAAACCTGGTCAGTCTTGGTGATTTCGCCATTGACCAGGTTCGCTGGTATACCTGGTTTCAAACCTCGCATGAAGACGAACAAATTTGTACATTACGTCTTTACGAAACTTCTCTAATGGGCGCTTGTTATCATCGACTTGCTATGAATCCCAATGATGAATTAACTATCAAGATTCTCGACTATCCTGAAGTAAAGTGGGACGGGGAAGGCATTTTAAAAACGGGGTGCATAAATCTTAATAGATGGCTTGATATGTATTTCATATCGACAATTGTGCGTGACAGGCCAAGTATGGACATATTGGCGAACTTTCCAATTTCTTTGATGAGGCAGAGCTCTACCAAAGCGGGTGAGCTGTCTTATATGCTAGTAGACGTCATTCAGTCGTTCCACAACCGCACACCGGATTATCCTGATAAGCTGGTTGCAGCAATGGACGCAGCGGTAGCTCAAGGGGATAACTGGGCGTTGGAAATTGCGATGGGGATCCTAGAAACCTTCGCAGCGCTCACTACTAACATTGGTTATGATTTTGAGGAAGTGCTCGTTAAAAACCTACAGTTTCAAGAGAAATATCATCTTCGAGAATTAGGACCAGATAGAATAGGGATCCGCACGTTTATTAATTTCCCTCTGCTTGGCATGGCTTGCATGTGGTACGACAAAGGCAACCGTCTATCTGTTGAAACTGGTTGGCTTCCTCACTATCTCATCGAAGGACGTTGGTTAGAAGATGTAAAAGCAGGGAAGATCATTCGATAAACTCCTTTAGCAAATCAATATATAAGCCATCTCTCATGGGGTGGCATTACCAATATGCAGTCCACCATATCCAGTGGGTTGACCCAACAGGTTTGGGGCAGCCAATGCTGACATAGTATAAAAAAGTCTGAACTCAATACGAGTGATTATGAGCTAACAGAAAGAAACAAAGCAAAAATTGATGAATGCTTGAAAGAGCGTCAAGAGGCAATGGACGCAGCGGTAGCCCAAGGGGATAACTGGGCGTTGGAAATTGCGATGGGGATCCTAGAAACCTTCGCGGCGCTCACTACCGACATTGGTTATGACTTTGAGGAAATGCTCGTTAAAAACCTACAGTTCCAAGAGAAATACCAAATGAGGCTTGATAAGCCAGAGGACTTGATTTCTATAGAAACTTTCATATCCTTCCCTCTTCTTGGCATGGCCTGTATGTGGTACGACAAAGGCAACCGTTTATCTATTAAAACCGGTTGGCTTCCTCCTTATCTCGTCGAGGGGCGTTGGCTAGAAGATGTAAAAGCAGGGAAGATCACTAGATAAACTCCTTTAGTTAGCAATTCAGTATAATAACTTTCAAATCGCCAAGATTAATCGGCAATCTGCAGAAATTGGTGAGTTGGCCGCAAATGACGTTGTCCGGAGTAAGCGTCCTAATGCTAAGCTGCTTTATCCCAAAGATATTGGAACCTCAATTTCGAAGCCGGGCGACTTTGATATGGTTTACGATGTGGAAGAGTCTCCACCAGGTGAAATTATCATTGTTGAGGCTAAAGGGGGTAGCAGCCCGCTGGGTAGCAGAAAAATTGGAAATATGGCATATCGAATACACTGCAGAAATCACCAACCTAATGTCTGAAAAAAGGAAGGGACGACTGAAAAATAACAGCAAGACAAATCCAAGATGCAGCTTTATCCGGCATACCTATTCGATATATACATACTCAAGCAAGCATTCAAGAGAACGGGGATGCATCGGATGTAAAACTAAAAGTGGCAGAGTTTAAAATTAATTCTAAAGGGCTAATTTAAAATGCAAAGTAAAGTTGTAGAACGCAAAGCAAACCCTGAGTTGAGTGAAAGTGGGGTTTCTTCTGAGAAAGAATTTATCAATAAAATATTAGATAAAAGAAAAGAAGGCCTTAAAATCCGGCGGGAAAACCTGGTCAGTCTTGGTGATTTCGCCATTGACCAGGTTCGCTGGTATACCTGGTTTCAAACCTCGCATGAAGACGAACAAATTTGTACATTACGTCTTTACGAAACTTCTCTAATGGGCGCTTGTTATCATCGACTTGCTAGGAATCCCAATGGTGAATTAACTATAAAGATTCTCGACTATCCTGAAGTAAAGTGGGACGGGGAAGGTATTTTAAAAACGGGGTGCATAAATCCTAATAGATGGATTGATATGTATTTCATATCGACAGTTGTGCGTGACAGGCTAAGTTTAGACGTATTGGCGAACTTTCCGATTTCTTTGATGAGACAGAGCTCTACCAAAGCGGGTGAGCTGTCTTATATGCTAGTAGACGTCATTCAGTCGTTCCACAATCGCACATCGGATTATCCTGATAAGCTGGTTGCAGCAATGGACGCAGCGGTAGCTCAAGGGGATAACTGGGCGTTGGAAATTGCGATGGGGGTCCTAGAAACCTTCGCAGCGCTCACTACTAATATTGGTTATGATTTTGAGGAAGTGCTCGTTAAAAACCTACATTTCCAAGAGAAATACCAAATGAGGCTCGATAAGCCAGAGGACTTGATTTCTATAGAAACTTTCATATCTTTCCCTCTTCTTGGCATGGCCTGTATGTGGTACGACAAAGGCAACCGTTTGTCAGTTGAAACTGGTTGGCTTCCAGCTTATCTCGTCGAAGGACGTTGGCTAGAAGATGTAAAAGCAGGGAAGATCATTCGATAAACTCCTTTAGCAAATCAATATACAAGCCATCTCTCATGGGGTGGCTTTTACGTTTGAGGTGGGGAGCTTGTTGTTTGTTGAACGCTCCATCATTGGTGGCATTACCAATATGCAGTCCACCATATCCAGTGGATTGACCCAACAGGTTTGGGGCAGCCAATACTGGCATAGTATAAAAAAGTCTGAACTCAATACGAGTGATTATGAGCTAACAGAAAGAAACAAAGCAAAAATTGATGAATGCTTGAAAGAGCGTCAAGAGGCAATGGACGCTCGAGCTAGCAAAGAGGGATATCACGCTCAAATTGGTAATATTAACCAGCAGTCTGCAAAAATTGGTGAGTTGGTCGCGGATGACTTTATTCGGAATATACGCCCTAATGCTAAGTTGAGCCATCCCAAAGACCTTGCAACTTAGGGATCGAAACCAGGTTATTTCAATATGGTGTACCTCTCAGATGATACTGAAGAAATCATCATCGTCGAGGCTAAGGGTGGCAGCAGGCCGCTCGGCAGTCGTAAAATTGGCAATGAAGCATATCAGCAAGGGACAAGCAAATATGCGGCGGAAATCGTTAAATTAATGTCTGAACAAAAAGCTGGTACAACAGAAATTGATGCTTCAGATGGCGTATCTAAAGTGAATGTAAAAGAGTTTGATATTAGCCTCGAAGAATTAGGTTAAGGGAAGTAAAGTTAGTATGAAAAAGATAAATAGAAAAGCAGCCTACGAGTTGAATACTGAGGAACTTAATTACTATACAAAACAAATAGAAAAAAACTTAGAGAAAAGAAAACATCGTATCACAATAAAGCGCGAAAACTTGATATATCTAACAGACGGGGTTTGGGAGCAAGTTAGGTTATATACTTTGTTTCCAGTGTCTGAACTAAATGACCGAATAGGAACGCTGCGTCTATTTGAAGCCTCGATAATGCAAGCTAGCTATCATCGACTAGCTCAAAAACCTGAAAGCCCTTTGACGGTTAAGGTACCTGATCATCCTGAAATAACTTGGAAAGGCGAAGGTATTTTAAAAACAGGTTTCATTTGTCCTTCAATGTGGCTAGATGCGTATTTTACCTCTGTCATCGTTCGTGATAAACCTAGCTTGGACGTATTGGCGAACTTTCCGATTTCTTTGATGAGACAGAGCTCTACCAAAGCGGGTGAGCTGTCTTATATGCTAGTAGACGTCATTCAGTCGTTCCACAATCGCACATCGGGTTATCCTGATAAGCTGGTTGCAGCAATGGACGCAGCGGTAACTCAAGGGGATAACTGGGCGTCGGAAATTGCGATGGGGATCCTAGAAACCTTCGCAGCGCTCACTACTAACATTGGTTATGACTTTGAGGAAGTGCTAGTCAAAAACTTACAATTCCAAGAAAAATATCATCTTCGAGAATTAGGATCAGATAGGATAGGCATCCGCACTTTTATTAACTTCCCACTGCTTGGCATGGCTTGTATGTGGTACGACAAAGGCAACCGTTTATCTGTCGAAACTGGTTGGCTTCCTCCCTATCTCGTCGAAGGGTGTTGGTTAGAGGATGTAAAAGCCGGAAATATAATTCGCTAAGCTTTAAAGGGAGCTAGGTCATCATTTCTGACGTTTTGTTGCGTTATACTTGGCATTATGTGTCCTTTTTAAAGATACCTAAGCCCTTTTACTCGAATAGCTTGAAGCGCTCAGACGTAGTAGTAGAAGTAGTAGAGTTTAAAATTGATTCAAAAGGATTAAGTCAAAATGCAAAGTAAAGAATCGATCAAGATTGTAGAGCGCAAAGCAAATCCTGAACTTGACACACAAGCCATTGTGAGTAAAAAAAATTTTATAAACCGGGTTTTAGATAACAGAAAAGAAGGTCTTAAGGTCAGGCGAGAAAACTTGGTTAGTCTTGGTGATTTTGCCATCGACCAGGCTCGCTGGTATACCTGGTTTCAAACTACGCATGAAGACGAACAAATTTGTACATTACGTCTTTACGAAACTTCTTTAATGGGAGCCTGTTATCATCAACTTGCTATGAATCCCAATGAAGAATTAAGTATCCAGATACTCGGCTATCCAGAAGTGACATGGGATGGTGAAGGTATTTTTAAAACAGGCTTTATTTGTCCTTCAATGTGGCTTGATGCTTATTTTACTTCGGTGATTGTGCGTGATAAACCTAGCATGGATGTATTGGCGAACTTTCCGGTTTCTTTGATGAGACAGAGCTCTACCAAAGCGGGTGAGCTGTCTTATATGCTAGTAGATGTCATTCAGTCGTTCCATAACCGCACGTCGGACTACCCTGATAAACTGGTGGCCGCGATGGACGCGGCAGTTTCTCAGGGTGATGATTGGGCATTAGAAATCGCCATGGGTATTTTGGAAACTTTTGCGGCCCTGACAACTGACATCGGTTATGACTTTGAAGAAGTACTCATTAAGAACCTACAGTTCCAAGAGCAATACCAAATGAGGCTCGATAAGCCAGAGGGCTTAATTTCTATAGAAACCTTCATATCTTTCCCTCTGCTTGGTATGGCATGTATGTGGTATGACAAAGGCAACCGTCTATCTATTGAAACCAGTTGGCTTCCTCCTTATCTCGTCGAAGGACATTGGTTAGAAGATGTAAAAGCAGGGAAGATCACTCGATAAATCCTTTAGTTAGCAATTCAGTAAATAATCCACCTTTCACGAGGTGGATTATATGTTTACCGATATTCAATCAACTCCATCTAGTGGATTGACTCAACAGGTTTCCTCTGTGAAAAACGCTTACAGCAAATGTTGGCAGAGTATCAGGCACAAAATAACTTTCCCCCAAGAGGTTTGCGATCAGATTTTAGAGGCAGCAAAAGAGTCATCCGTCGGAGAAGATGGCGTTCTCTCGCAAGTCAAAATCCGAAAGCCAAAAGGTAAAAAACATATCAGAAGCTCTAGTCAAAATTCCAGTCAATGAATTAATAAAACTAACGGTATCTCGCCCTTTTTGGGGGCATTAAGCGTTGGATGGGAGCCTACGAGCGATTTTTACCCAGCAGTCGGTGAAGGTGGAGTTAATCAATTTCTAGGAGAAACTAAAAGTTGGGACGATAGCTAGGTTATCCCATTACAAAGTTGAGGATAAAATGAATTTTGAAGATGATCTTGTGACTATACTCATAAATTTCAGAGATAACATTATTAATGATATGGCTCTTAAAAAGTGGGTTACTAATAATGAGTGCGATTTAAAAGCCTTGCTAGGAAAGTCAGGGCTTACTTTGAAAATAAATAATGGTGATAGAAAGGCAGTTACGTCTGTAATTGCTCAATATAGTGGCTCGGAAAAAACTTATTTTATATAAGGAGGGCCCCTTCAAAGGCTTGACCGACGTTGAGTGCTGTGAAACAGCAATTGCTATGGCAGTTTCTAATGGAATTCTAAAAAAGTGCCTCAACCTCATTGGTTTCAGCCGTCCACTAAAGAGATCGGGGCCGCCGAGTTTTACGAATCTATAGGCAGTAAATCTGTTTGGAATCTGGTAATCCCAGAGCGAGCATCTAGAGGGTACTGGAAAAAATAGGTTAGATCTCTATTTTTGGCGTTCATGTTTCGTGACACATGGCATTTTATGGCTAAGACTCAACGGTATGTCACTTAACTAGGAGTTGTCCCCTAAAAAATAATGGCGTGTTTTCTTACAACCAGGAGACTACGGTATGGCCTACCTTGTAGAAGAACCCAAAACCCAGGGAAATTATTCTCGTAGACGTTAAGAGGTATTAGCCCACTAGACAGCCGTAAGGTTGGAAATATGGCATATCAGCAAGGGACAACTGAATATGCAACTGCAATTACTGATCTAATGGCTCAAAAGGACAAAGATACAACCGAATAGAAAGCGGCCAGAAGTATAAAAAGCATTGAGAAAAAAAACTCCTGTTAGATATATTCACACCGCAGCGGCTATTTCT
>NZ_JAWOTH010000012.1:0-151379 GCF_033338745.1 Vibrio sp. Vb1026 | reverse complement strand
TTTGCGGTGGCTTATGATGATTAAGGCGTTGTGCGGTAGCTTTTGTATTGCGTTACTCACACCTTAGCAAGGCGTTAGCTATAATGACAAATTTTCCTAATATTAATTGGAGGAATAATATGAATGGAATCTTACCTGACTTGATTCAAAGCTTTGAAGAATGCTTAAAAATGGTTGGTGGTCAAAGAGATCATTACGATGTTGACGCAGCATTGGCGATGACTTTTATTTTGATGCAAAGAAAAGTTTTCAATGAACAAGAGCGTAGTATCCTGTCCATGAAATTATCCGAAAAGTGTTTAAAACGGGGAAATATATTTAATGATGTGAATGAGCAAGCTGAATTTTTAGAAATGGCCAGTTTTTATCCTGAGACAGTAAAATATTTGGTTAATAACGGAGTGTTTAATCTTTCAACTCTTCGTCTTGCACTGGATAAATTGAATCATGAAGTACGTAAGAGTAGCGGCTATAGCTCTATGGCACAATGCATGATGTACACTCAAAGTAAAGCTGATAGTGCAATCATCATTCAAAACTGTATCAATTTGATAGATAGCTAACAAACTGTTTAAGAGTGATTCGCAACGCGTGGCATTTTCACTATGCGTTGGTTTAAGTGATTAAGGTGGTATGCGGCGGCTTTTGTATTGCGTTGCTCACCCCTTAACTGGGCGTTATGTTGAGAAGGAAGTTATGAAAACTTTATTGAAACAAAGTAAATTGATCAGTTTTAAATTAATGTATAGCTTTATCACTAGAGTATTAATTTGTGGCATGTTTGCTTACTACTTAGTCGAGATATCTAAGGCTCCATTTTTAACACAATTAGGATACATCGTATTTTTTTGTGCTGTATCTTTAGCTGCTGAGTATTTAGCAGCTAAACCGAAACAGTCGCTAGAAGTTGTGCTTGATGGTAATAGTTTATCTCTTTTAGGGACAAGTATAAATACTGCTGATATTAATGAAATTTTGTATGCGCAAACCAAAAGGTTTGAACATACGGTAAGGTTTCGTTTCAAAAATCAGACATATCAAGACTTTGAACTAGCTTCTCCTGACTTAATTGAAGATCTAAGATTTTACCATTTTCTGGTTGAAAACCAGTTGCCTGTGAAGATGCTAGATAGTCATGAACGCGTTGCTTAACATCTCAACATAACAAATTGTTCAAGAGTGATTCGGCACGCGTGGTATTTTTACTATGCGTTGGGTTTAGTGATTAAGGTGGTATGCGTAGGCTTCGACATTGCGTGCCTCACCCCTTAGCAGGGCGTTATGTTGAATAGGGCTTCAAAGCCCACAGGTATTCAGCTAATCTCTTCTTCCACACAATATCTTAGGTATATACATGATTGTTCACGTTACAATTCCCGTTAGTGATTTAGAAAGAAGCCGGAAGTTTTATGAAGAAGCTTTTAGTCCACTAGGGTACAAAATTGCATTTGGTGAAAAAGGTAAATTTTGGGCTTTCGACCTCGGTAAGGGCTTCTTATTCGAGATCTGTAGTGCTAAGACTGAGGGTGCTTTAACAAGCTTTCATATTGCCTTCCGTGTGGCGAGTCAGCAAAAGGTTCGAGAGTTTTATAACTCAGCTATTTCAGCAGGAGCGCGAGACAACTGAGCTCCAGGACCGCGACCTCACTATACCGAGAACTATTATGCCTGCTTCGTTCATGATCCAGATGGTCATAATATTGAAGCTGTCTTTGACACCTGGAAGTCTTGATGCAGTTGAAAATGCGGTAAAAGTTTAATGTAAAACACGTGCTGAGTTTCAACATAACAAACTGTTCAAGAGTGATTCGCAACGCGTGGCATTTTTACCATGCGTTGGGTTAAGTGATTAAGGTGGTATGCTGCGGCTTTTGTATTGCGTTGCTCACACCTTAACAGGGCGTTATAGCGCTAGGCGATAGTGTTGCATTGATCGCAATTTCAATTACCGCCTGTCTCTGGCATAAGATGCGATAAATTAAACTAAAAACATACAGTTTAATTCGTTATTCATTTGAGTGAATATTTGCCTTTTCAAAGTGAAAAGGAGTTACACATGGAGAGTTTGGTTTATACAGGAACAGAGCTGAAGTGGCACGGGCGCGGTACCTTTAAAGCGACTTCTGGAATGAAGGGTTATCAATACCCTGAAGACCAGTGTGTTCCAGATAAAGGTCCTGTCCCAGAGGGAAAATACTATATTCCTCTTATATTGGGAGCTTTGGCTGAAGATGATGGTTCTGGCTTTTGTGTGCTTAAACCATCATGGCAGGTTCAAGAAATACCGCGTGGAGAAAGCGCAGGCGAGTGTGATCCTTACTGGGCTAACTGGGGCTATAATCGGGTGCGCTTTGAACCATACGACGAGGTTACCAAAAAAAGATGCAGACCTTCGAGAAGTGGCTTTTACCTTCATGATTCAACTAAAGGATACAGCCATGGCTGTATCGAAGTGGAAGGACGCTTCTTCAATGAACTTAGAGCGTTTATCAAAAAAACAGATGCTCGGAAGCTTATGTTAAGTATCAAATACCAACCGAATGTAAAAACTAATGGTGGAACTTATGTTGGCTAGAATCTGTATTTTATTATTTTGTTGCCTCCCCTTTTTGTCGTTCGCGCAGCAGACTGCAAGTAGTTTCGTTGACTTCGAGAATACACTTTCAAATTGTGTTTCTATTGATACTAGCGATACTTATGACCGTAACAATCTAACTCTAGTAGATATGAAGCTGACACTAGAAAAAAATATAGGTAGCTGTGGGTGCAAATCTGCCATAGCATCTATTACGCTTGAAAGCATGCCTTCTGGTAGTTCAAGCTTTGACTTTGCTTTGATCAAGTCTCGCATTATATCAGTTCCTTTATTGCTCGATAATACATTGAAAAATGTTAGCAGCATCAAGGGTGCTTTGGCTTGCGGTAATAACTAGCGCAATAACAAAGCATTTAAGAGTGATTCCCAACGCTTGGCATTTCTCATTCTATCGTTGGCTTTAGTGTTTACGGCACAATGGTTTAGTTTGGGTGGAATGCGTTGTTCACCCCTTAATGCGGCGTTATGTTCTTGGAGGAAATTGTGGGCTATCAAAGGGATAGGGTAACTTTCAGCGTTTTCCATAAACTTGCTTTAACTATTTACAAATGCTTAAAATTTAAGGTTTTAGGCGAAACAGAAAAGCTAGAGTGGCAGCAAGTTTTAGTAGCCGATTGTTTGCGTGTTATAGGTTTTTGTAGTTTGGCTCATTGGCTAGCTTCCAACGTCCAAATGTCGACATCTAGCGATAAGCACAAGTTTTGGTCTACTCATATTTCGGGTATTGCGTTGCAATACGCAGGTGATATGGGGGGTGCTGAAAGAGCATACTTACAAAGCCAAGATTACGGTTGTGTGCTTTCTTTGAGTTTCAGTTTACAACACTTGGGTAAATTAAACGTGGAGCTTGGTAACTATGAACTCGCTGAAAAGCAGTTTATTGAAGCTTTGGCTATTCGAACGAAACTGAAGCGTACAGACTTAATAGATTCGACCAACCGAGCAATACAAGGGTTACAAAAGCTACGAACATAACAAACAGTTCAAGAGGGATTCAGCACGCGTGGCATTTTGGGTATGCGTTGGTTTCGGTGTTGAAGTGCTATGCGGCAACATCGGTATTGCGTGCTTCACCCCTTAACTGGGCGTTATGTGCAGGAGGTCAAATGAGCAAATATGGTGATGTTGCTGTAGAAGCTACTCACATCGCTCAAACTGGAGTCTGTCCAGTTGAAGCTTGGAATACAGCTGCAGAAAAAGAGTTCAAGGAAAATGCTGCTTCCATCAAAAAAGGGTGTCCAAAAAACGCTTTTCTAGGTTTAGTTGAAAGTGGCTTTGTCGTTGGTGTGCCCAGAGGAAGCTATACAAAATCAGTTCTAAATAAACAATATGCATTAGAGGCAGTTAGGCTGCTAAACGAAAATCCAGACATGCAAAACAATATCAAAAAACTCTGGGTTCAGTCATGTGGCTCCGAGTCTAAAGTGCATAATAGCCAAATGGATGTTGTTGTGTCGTTGTAGTCTCGTGGGTTGCTGGAGTAAGCACATAACAAACTGTTCAAGAGGGATTCGCAACGCGTGGCATTTTCACTATGCGTTGGTTTAAGTGATTAAGGTGGTATGCGGCGGCTTTTGCATTGCGTTGCTCACCCCTTAACAGGGCGTTAGTACGGGGTTGGCACCAAAGGTCATAAGTTTCGGTGTTTATCTGTTTTGGTGTTCGTATTTACACCTTACAGTTTGTACCTTTCACGTTCTTTACGGTGGCACTATATGCGGTGTGTTCGCTTTGATTTCACCGTTTACGGTTTCCAACTCTTAGCCTATTTCTTTGGTGCTTCTTCTCTTTCGTGGTTTTTACTAAGTCAGAATTGTCTTTCTTTGGTGTTGCCGTCGAAGTGCGAGGAACGAATCCTTTTCTAATTTGAAGCCAGTAAAAGTAGGGCAGTTCAGTGCGTTTTTCTTCTAGCCAACTTTCGTCTATCAATGGCGGTAAAGTTTTGTAGCTGCCCGTCTCACTTCAGTGTTCAAAGCCTTTCATATCATCTCAATTTTCAATATTTTGGAACGCATAAATAGAAGTAGCGCATGTACTAACAAATTGCTTAAGAGTGATTCGTAACGCGTGGCATTTTTACTTTGCGGTGGTTTATGTGATTAAGGCGCTGTGCGGTAGCTTTTGTATTGCGTTACTCACACCTTAGCAAGGCGTTAACTGGCGCAGAAAATATGAAAGCGCAATGATACAGTTTCTAGGTTCAGAGATTTAGCGTGTTCGGTCGGTTTCCTTAGCTGAGCTAATGTGACTAATTTCAGTTTGATACTTAAGTTTACTGATGTGAAAGGCGGCACAAAGCCTTCTAATAATATAAGGCATTCGCGATTAGTCCGGCATACTTACATCGCCGAAGTATGGTGTTGTGAGACGCATTTCAAACTAAAGATAAACGGTAATTTTTTGGTTAAATACAAATTTGGGTTAGCTTTGCTAATCATTAATTAGCAAAATGAGCTTTGGCGAAAGTGGCTGAAAGAACGGCGAAAACTGAAAGGCGCTCAGTTAACAAACTGTTCAAGAGGGATTCGCAACGCGTGGCATTTTCACTATGCGTTGGCTTAAGTGATTAAGGTGGTATGCGGCAGCATCGGTATTGCGTTGCTCACCCCTTAACAGGGCGTTATGTGCTTTGGGAGAAAATGGAAATGGATATTCCCGACAGATTCAAAAATGTAAGATACGTTTCATCCCGCATTCCGGGTTGCAAAGATGATTCAGACTTAACGCTTGGAGCTAACTGTCAGGTCTTTGCTTATAACCTGCTCAGAGACTTCGGTCTAAATCCACCTAACTACCGTTCTAGTGAATGGTGGGATGAGTGAGGTGGTCACTGAGTTTAAGCCGCTAGATATCATGATGTACAACGACTCTACTGACTCATACGGAGCACACGTTGGGGTGTATGTCGGTAATGGACTCGTCTACCCCCTTTCTTTATCCAATGGCGTACCCATGTTTGAGCGCCATTTAGACTTACTTCAACAAAGTAAGTATCAGTTTTTATTGGCGCTAAGCGTATAAAACAGTTTGGTGCATAACGTAAGTACGCACATAACAAACTGTTCAAGAGGGATTCGCAACGCGTGTCATTTTCACCATGCGTTGATTTTAGTGATTAAGGCGGCTTGCGGCGGCTTTTGTATTGCGTTGCTCACCCCTTAGCTGGGCGTTAGCCTTATTACGGGGAATTGGAGCCCTCAGCAGAGGACTCCCGATATAAATCACTGTTTAAAAACGTGGTCTAAAACTGCAATATGATACGCATTTACTTGTCCCCAACGTTCATCAGGAACTTTATTGATCTTACCTCCAATTTTTTGGGTGTAAGCTCTAGCTTCCAAACCTTTAGCTTTTGCTAAGGTCAGAATGATTGGGATATTTTTAGAGTTACAATAAGCGATAACTGTGTAGTAATCCTTATCTCCAAATTTAAGCTCTAATGCAGCATTTGCCGCTTTAAATGCATCGTCGGCTTTTTGATTGGCTTTTGTAACTTCGGCATTTGTTCTAGAAATGTGAGCTTGTGTATTTAACTGAGCCTTTTCTAAGTTGTTAATTCGTTGGTCATGTTGAACTAGCAAATTAGCTTGGTTTAATAGTTGATCCGCCGATGATAGTACTCTCTGTGCTTCGAAATATGCATCTGCCAATTGTTCTTGGACTTGCCATGAAAAATCATCGGTAAATGCTTTTACCAACATTGAGTACCCACGTTGTGTAATTAAAATAATTCCAGATGGCGGAATAGGGTGTGGGTAAGAAGCTGCAAATGCTTGGTCCGTAGGCATTGCTATGAAGTAGTGTTTGTTCTTAAGCAACTTCGATTGGTTTGCAGTAAAAATGTTGTAAGTAGTGTTTTGAGAAACTCTATGTTATTTGTCAATGTTCCACAAGGTTAGGACACGCTCGGAGTTAAACTCAACGACAGGGATCGTAACCAAAAGGTCATTAATACTCAAAGGTCAAATATGGATATTTACCCAGAAATCGAATTATCTAAAGCGCAGCATAATGCAATTGAAGCGCTTAGAAACCAGTCGTTTCCTGAACACCAAGTTACTCGCTCTTACTATAAGCAACTCCCGCATATGAGAGTTCTGAATTACGAAGGTGATCAGTTAGTTGGTTACATGGGATTAGACTACAGAGTTGTTCGCGTTGGTGATGAAATTTATAAAGTATTAGGTGTGAGTGACTTTTGTGTCGAGAGCAAAGTTCAAAGACAAGGTATTGGCACAACAATGTTGTCTCAACTCAGCGAGTATGCGTCCACTAAAGATGTCGACTTCATCATTTTAGTCTCCGATTTGGAGCGTTTTTATGTGGCTAATGGTTATCAGCGCCTTAACTCTCTAAGTTCTTGGTTGCGCGTTCATGAACATAAAAATTACGGTGTTGCTGTAGAGCAACTAGATGATTTATATGTTAAACCTATCAGCGGCAAAACTTGGGCTGTTGGCCATATAGATTGGTTAGGGTATATGTACTAGTCTGTAGTGGGCTAATAAGTTGTTCAAAAAGAAATACTACACATAGCATTTCCAATTAGCGTTTCTTATACCTTACGGGAGCGCTTTCCCACAAGGAGCAATATGTGATTGTAGTAGCAAGGTTTTCTTTTCCTCATGAAGCTCATATTGCGAGAGCAAGCCTAGATAGTGTCGGAATAGAAAGTTACATCGCTGACGAGCACACGGTAAATACTCAGTGGCTTTATTCAAATGCAATAGGCGGCGTCCGTCTGATGGTGGCCGAAAGTGATGCAGAAGATGCGAAACAAATACTTAGTAGCGATTTCTCAGAATCATTGGGAAATGAAGTTGACGTTGATGAAGAAAAAGACGTTTGCCCTAAATGTGGTAGTAAAGATCTATTTGCATTTACAAAAGGTAAACGCCCAGCTTTCTTAGTTTTTATTTTACTGGGTTTTCCACTGTTTTTTTACAAGCATGGTTATAAGTGTAAGCAGTGTGGGGAGTTTAGTGAAAAACTTTAAATCTTCAGATAACAAGGCATTAAAGAGACAACTTGTACTCGTAGTATTTTTACGATGAGTTAGGTCTAGTGCCTATACAAGAAGTCAGAGTTACTGCTTGCTTACAAGCAAAGCATTATACGATAGTGAAGGAATAACATTGAATGAGTGAAATTAAAACAATAGAGCAGTTAAAAGAAATTTACGCAGAGCCAAGTGCGAGAGCTAAAAATAAAGCTCTGCCTGTGCTGGATGTTCATGCGATTACATTAATTAATAACTGCCATTTTGCAGTTCTAAGTACCGCTGATTCACAAGGGCATATCGATCTTTCTCCTAAAGGAGGGGAGCCTGGCTTCGTAAAAGTTTTAGATGAATCAACATTGTTGCTCCCTGATAGCTCGGGGAACAATCGTATCGATAGTCTAAAAAATATCATTAGTAACCCCAAGGTAGGGTTGTTATTGATGGTAAATGGTATTGATGAAGTGCTCCGTATTAAAGGAATCGCAAGTATTCACACCGACGCCAACTTGATATCTGCTTGCCCCGATGGAAGTAAAGATCCTAAGGTTGTTATCAAAATAGTCATAGAGAGTATGTACTTTCATTGTGCGAAAGCGGTGATGAGAGGGAAACTTTGGTCTGATGACTATAAAGTAAATCGCTCAATTCTCCCTTCATTAGCTCAAATCTTTAAAGATCAACAAAAGTTAGAAAGTAAAGCGCTTAATCAAGAAGAGATGTTGAAATATTACCAATCTAGCCTTTAGAACAAGCGTGGTAATATATTGAAAAGATAGAAAAATCAGATTCGACCGTACTATGCGGAAGTATGGATTAGGTTTAGTGGGGATGTTACTGTCTCAATAATGTTAGTTCACCAATAAGCAATTGTTAGTCCAAATTTTAGAATGAAAAATGCAGAAAAATTTACTCTAGAAAATTACGTTTTGGCTAGTCCGGGAGTTAGGTGTGTTGGACAAATGATTGATCTTTTTGTCAGTTTTAGCATTTTTACTCTCGTTTTATGGGGCGGCTTAGAAATCGGTATTGAAAAAGAGCTTGTGCGCGCTACAGCAGTAACTGCGACTGTATCGTATTACCTTTTTTCTGATTGTTTACCAAATGGTCAAAGTGTGGGTAAAAAACTTTTGGGCATTGCAGTTATAAGTGCAAGAACGGGTAAAAAGTGCAATATTTTTCAGTCGCTCTTTCGAAATGTTATTACTCCATTCTTCGGTTTTATTGACTCAATTTTCATTCTTGGTAAAAAGAGGCAACGTCTCGGTGATAAGTTAGTGAGAACGGTGGTGGTAGTGCACTAGTTTGTGATAGCGCTGAGGACTAGGGTTCAAGTCGGGCTTTGTTTTCGTGGTGGAACAGCCTCGCTTAGGAGGTAGCGTTACTCACATACTTAATGTAGCGTTGTAAGAAAATTGGTATTGGAGTCCAAGTTTTATGTCAGAAAAAGAGAAAATGTTAGCAGGTGAGCTTTATGACCCAAGTGATGAAGAGTTATTAAAGTTAAGGTTGAGCGCTAGGTTACTAACTGAAAAATTGAATGCCACGTCCGTTGAGCATAAACAAAAGCGAGTTCAAATAACTAAGCGCTTGTTCGGCACAACAGGGGACGATATTCATGTTGAATCTTCTTTCAATTGCGACTACGGATCCAACATTCACGTTGGAGATAATTTTTACGCTAATTTTGGTTGTGTGATTTTGGATGTTGCGGAAGTTAAGTTTGGTGATAACTGTTTACTTGGGCCTCAAGTTGGCATTTATACTGCGACTCATCCCTTAGATCCTATCGAGAGGAACAGTGGTTTAGAGCTAGCAAAGCCCATAAACATTGGTGACAATTGTTGGATAGGTGGCCATGCCGTAATCAACCCTGGCGTAACACTTGGGAACAACGTGGTGGTAGCCTCTGGCGCAGTCGTTACAAAGAGTTTTAGAGACAATGTCGTTGTTGGTGGCGACCCAGCCAGAGTACTGAAGGAAATCGTCACTAAGTGATAATAAAGTATATGGACTATTTTGAGCCTGAGTTTAGGACTTGTGATCAACTCACCCCAAGCTTTGATGTGTTCAACGGTTACTTGTTGACGCACTTGAATGTCTAAAATTTGCTTCAATACAGAGTCGTTACACGTGGCGCTTTTGTCGTGCGTTGAGCTTGTTTAAAAGTCTCATACGAAATCATTTGTATTACGTGTCTCACACTTTTATTGGATTTTCGTCACCAATAACAAACCAAAAGGCTGACCCCAAAATGTTAGTAACAAAGATTGAAACGGAACGATTAATTCTAAGAGAGCTAGTTGAAGATGATGCAAGCGAATTGTTTGACATCTTCTCAGACCATGAGGTCATGAAATATTGGAACTCTGGCCCTTGGGTTTCAATTGAAGAAGCGCGGACATTTATAGCCAAGAGTACACAGGCCATGAATAGCAATACAGAAGTGACACTAGGCATCTTCCTAAAGAGCAATGGCCAACTTCTGGGTAAGATAATGCTGTTTAATCACGTGAAAGAGTCTAGGCGCGCAGAAATTGGCTTTGGCGTTAGTCGTCATTTCTGGGGTAAAGGCATTGTATTAGAGGCGGGAACTGCATTAATCGAACACGCATTCAAAACACTGAATCTACGTCGAATCGAGGCTGAGATAGATCCAGACAATGCTTCTTCAGGTAAAGTCTTGGAACGGTTAGGTTTTATAAAGGAAGGTTTCCTAAGGCAGCGTTGGGAAGTGAATGGAGTAGTCTCAGATTCCGCAATTTACGGGTTGTTAGCTAACCCCTAGGCAGCGTTTAGTATCCGGCCTTAAACGCATCTAATAGGTCTAGCCTGCTCGTGCTCTATACACAGCCTTACATTTGACGGTGAGGTTTCTTGAATTGACTTGGTGGTCACTGAATGTACTATCAAAGATAGGACTTACTGCAAGGATAGCAGCATGAGCGAGAAATTATTTTGGGTTAATCCCTACCAAACAGAACTTAACTCAAGAGTGAGCAATGTAGACGGAAATAAGGTTGAATTGGACCAGACTATCTTCTTTGCAGAGTCTGGAGGCCAAGAGAGTGATAAAGGAACGATTAATGGTATTCCGGTTTTGATTGCTCAAAAGTTAGGTGTTCGACTTATTTACACATTGGAATCCTCTCCAAATTTTACTCTTGGTGACATTGTAACTACGAATATTGATTGGAAGCGTAGATACGCCTTAATGAAGCTACACTTTGCGGCTGAAGTGGTGCTCGAGATGTTTTATCAGCGTCGGGAAGGCATTGTTAAGATAGGCGCGCATATTTCTGAAAATAAGAGTCGCATAGATTTCGAGTGGTCTGAAAGTATTGGCCCGCTATTGAAAGAAATTGAAACTGATGTGCAAGATTTGATTAACTCTGATTCAGTTATTATTAGTGACTTTTCCGATCAAGAGAGTGAAAGAAGGTATTGGAGAGTGGATGGGTTTGCGCAAGTGCCTTGCGGTGGCACTCACTTAAAGCGCACATCAGAAGTCGGCCAAATTCAATTAAAACGCAAGAACATCGGTAAAGGCAAAGAAAGGGTAGAGATAACCTTATGCTCGTAAGTCGATAGGGCATTAGAAATAGATTCCTAACACGTGGCATTTAATTCATGGTGAGATTCACATTTGCGATATGATGGTTGAGATTGAGGGCGTGTTGGCTACTTCTTAACGAAACGCTACACGATAGGGGCGGGAGGATGATATGTCGAAAGTTACATTGAAAGGCTTTATTTTAGTTCCGGAAAAGGATCTAGAATTAGTAAAACATGCGTTAATAACTCACAAAAGGCTCACGTTAGAAGAGCCGGGCTGCCTTAGTTTTCTTGTGACTCAAAGCTCGACTAATCCGTTTCGTTTTGATGTCTATGAGGAGTTCGTCGACAAAGCCTCTTTTAAACAACATCAGGAAAGAGTTCAAGCCTCACATTGGGGAAAAGTAACAGCCAATGTTAAACGGCAATACGAAATCTTTGAATGTGTGCATGACTAATCGAATCGGAGTGATTTAGAGCGTTTACACTTTGCTTTTCATGTTGCTCTACGCTCTACTATGTTGCTTTATTCAGCTATTCACCTGGCTTAGTGTTCTTAATACTTTGCCGTATTAAATCTAGAAATTTTAATGGAAGTGTTATGTTTAGAGTTGTGTATGAATGGCGTGTGCCAAGTGAAAAAATGGATGAGTTTCAAAATATATGGCGTTCGACGACAGATTCAATTCATCAGTCAGTAGAAGGGGCGCTTGGTAGTTTTATGTTTCGTTCTTACGATGTACCGGAAAAGGTTTTAACTATTGCCAAGTGGCGAACACGTGAAGACTGGGAGCGGTTTTGGGGAACTAGTAACCCAGAAAAAATGAAGAAGATGAGTGAAATTGCAGAGCGTATTTCAGTTGAACCATTCGATGAAATTGAAGATAGAACTAAGTAGGGCAATAGAAACGTTAAAGTGATGCCTAATGAACAGTTTGGCGGACAATATGAAAGACAACCTTAACCAAGGAATAGGGTTATGCAGATTTTAATCGTTGGAGGTAGTAAGGGTCTAGGAAGGTTCTTGGCTACGAACTTACAGGGTACAGAAATTTATGCGATTTCTAGATCAAAGCTAGTTGAGGAGGGAGTCGCTTCTGTTTGTATTGACGTTGATCCCGGTAAAAAGCCAGATTATACGTGCTTCAAAGGTGTAGAGTTTGACATCATAGTTTATTTGGCGTCGATGTGGGGAGAGTCTTCAGAATTGACAACAAACGAACTGATTGAGTTTATGAATGTTGGTCCGATTGGGTATCTTAATTTAGTCAATGAGCTTAACGCTTTAGGTTCACTTAACGATAAATGCAATATTGTATCTATTGGCTCTACAGCAGAGCTTTCAGAAAGTAGTGAATACCCTGCATTCGCCCTCAGTAAAAGATTACTCAAAGATATTTCTAGCCAGCTGCAAAACGTTTATCGTGATTACCGCTTTACTCACTTTACAATAGGTGGGATCGGGCATGCTGAAGAGGAACGTATTGAGTATTCGAGTGTTTTGGAGATTATAAATATGCTAACTAAGCTTGATCCAAACACATACCTTTCAAATATGTATATAAAGTCCAAGCTAGGAATGTAGCTCTCAAGCTGTATTACGTACCTGCTCCTATGGTTTGGCATCATGTGCATTCTTTTTATTGAGCTATGGTTATAACTCCAATGAAAGGAGTTTACTTATGTCATACATTGATGGTTTTGTCGCTGCAGTACCGACAGCGAATAAAGAAAAGTATATCGCACACGCAAAAATAGCAGCAGAAATGTTCAGGGAGTTTGGGGCCTTAAAGGTTGTTGAGACGTGGGGGAGTGAAGTACCAGATGGTGAGATCACATCATTTCCCATGGCAGTTAACGCTGAAAGCAACGAAACCGTTGTGTTTTCGTGGGTAGTCTGGCCTTCAAAAGAAGTTCGAGACTCAGGGTGGCTGCGGATTATGGGTGATCCTCGAATGAGTCCAGATAATAACCCAATGCCCTTTGATGGAAAGCGTCTCATTTATGGCGGATTTGATGTTATTTTGGAGCAGTAAAATACCAAAGAATCTCAACTCGATTCGTGACACTTGGTGTTTTAATCAGTATTACGCTTCTGATGTACGTTCAATAGAGTATTCCGCGATAAGTGTTGATAAAACTCCATTTGGAGGCTTAGAGTAAAAATGGAAGAGATAAATTATTCACTGATTGTCGTATCAGCTATCGCTGCCATCGCTAGCCCCGGACCTGCGACTCTTGCGATAGCAGGCACGTCAATGAACCACGGTCGACGCTTTGGTGGGTATTTGGCTGCAGGTGTTTTAACGGGGTCTTTATTTTGGTCAACCTCAGCCGCTTTTGGTCTCGCAACCATACTCTATAGCAATGTTTGGCTTTTTGAAATTCTTAGATATTGTGGGGCATTTTATCTTTTATATTTGGCTTTAAAGTCCGTACATTCTGCCTGCAACATCGAGCAGCTAAAGTTACCCAAAACATACGTAACGACAAAGAAGGGTAACTACTTAACCGGAGTGTTAATTCACTTAACTAACCCAAAGGCTATTCTGTTTTTCGGTGCGCTTTATTCGATAGGGGTTCCTCCTACGGCCAGTCCGTTGGAATTGTTGTCGGTCATTTTTGTTGTAGGGCTGGTTAGTGCTTTGGTTTTCTTTGGCTATGCTTTTCTTTTCGCGTATAAAAAGGTCAGGCAAACCTATCTCAGATCCAAAGCAGTTTTTGAAGGCGTGTTCGCGTTATTTTTTGGTGCGGCAAGTATTAAGTTGCTGCTTAGTGAGGCAGGAAAATGAAGCACAAAAGGCTTGAAGAAATAAGAATAGATAATCTATCTGATTTGACGGTCTATTAAGTATACTAAGTAGCCGATTTGTTAACTTCCATAAGAGCTGCTGGCTAGAAAAAGCTTACAACCAAACGATGCTAAATATTATCATTCAAAGGGCTAACAAAGGCCCATAATTTAATTCGTATCACTGTTCATGATTGTGCTCTTCGCGCAGTGCTGTAGTATTAGTAACGTGTTGTTAATACTAAATATAACCAATTGAAACCTGGACGTTGCATTACTTGTAGTTCGATGAAATGTTATCCCGCAAGACGTTAATTTGGAGAAAAGAATGGATTCAAACTCACTATTATTATTTGTTGTCGCTTGTCTCGCTATCAACATGATTCCTGGACCTGATGTAATTTATATTGTTTCCAATACAATGAAAGGTAAATTATCTGCTGGGCTGAAAGCGGCTCTGGGGCTTGGTATTGGTTACTTTTTTCATACACTAGCGGCATGTTTAGGTTTGTCAGCAATAATTCTGAGTTCATCTTTGGCTTTTAGCGTTGTTAAATGGTTAGGGGCCGCTTACCTAGTTTATTTAGGTGTTCAGTCATTACTGTCTATGTGGCGTGGAGAAAGTAAAATCGTTGAAAACAAAAATGTTGATAATAATAAAAATGTGTTTGTTCAGGGGGTTATCGTCAGCGTCTTGAATCCAAAAGTAGCGCTATTCTTTCTCTCGTTTCTGCCTCAATTTATTGATACGTCTGCAAGCTCAACATCAATGCAATTATTAGTACTTGGCTTGCTGTTCAGCGTACTTGCGACGACATGTAACGTTTTGTACGCCTCTGTGGGTAATTGGGTATTTAGTCGTCCACACTCTCAGCGTTATTCAAGAACTCTTGAAGGTGTTTCAGGTATTCTACTTATCAGTCTAGCGAGTAAAGTGGCATTTAGTGATCGTTAGATACAGGGCATTTTATTCTCGTGATTATTATATGGCTAAGGTTTGCTCAACCTATACGCTAAGTGAGTGCTATTGCATAGGCTGAATCACAAATTTCAAAAATACCAATAAGTGAACGTATTTATTTATAGTATGGTTGGCGCGATTTTATCGTAGCTAGGTTAATAACATGAAAAATAAAGTAATTCTGTGTTCCGCATTCCTTTTGGGTTTGTCAGGTTGTGCTTCTGTTCCTACTGTTGATTCGACAGTATCAAATCAAATGAAATCATTTGAAGCACCTCAAAAGGGGAACGCAGGGATTTACATTTACCGAGAAGATGCTTTTGTCGGAGCAGCGCTTAAAAAGTATGTTTACGTCGATGGGGAATGTATTGGTGAAACCGCTCCTGGTGTATTCTTCTACCATGAGGTCGAAGGCAATAAAGAACATCAAGTAAGTACAGAGTCTGAGTTTTCTGAAAATCACTTAACTATCTTAACGGAAGAGGGCCGTAATTATTTCGTTAATCAATACATTAAAATGGGTGTATTTGTTGGTGGTGCGGGCGTAGAACTCGTAGACGAAAGCAAAGGTAAAGCAGAAGTACTAAAAGTCGACATGGCAGAAAAAGGAAACTGTTCTTCGATCTAGTTTTACTAACAGACGCTTTTTAGATTAAAAAACACATTATCAATGTAACCCAACGCTTGATGAGATCCATTTAGCGTTGGGTTTTGTATTTTTGGCAAACAGTATACCTATTTCAGACCGCATGATTTGCCACCTCCTAGCTTGAGCCCACTTATTGTTCAAAGAATCTACTTGTGAAACGTTAATTCTCGAGAGGATTTCGTAGGGAGCAATCCTACATACGCGATTAACTGATATGTCATTCCATCATTAACCTTGTCGAGTGTATTGCTAAACTAGGTAGCGGTGTGTCTCCTCTCATTAAACAAATAATAGGTATATCAGTTTTAGCTTCTATCCCTTTACATCATGTACTCGGAGCGCAATTTAAAATCAAAGGACTAACGCCAAGATTAGAGAAAAATCTTGAAAATCACCTTACACCACTAACGAAACTCTCTGTTTCAAACATTACCTCAAATCGACTAACGCAGGTGGTTAATAACGCATTAAACCCTTATGGCCACTATCATTCCGAGCTCAGAGTTCAGAGATCCGAGAATGATCTCATCACGCTTGAGGTCGACGCTGGGGAGGTGATGTTGGTGGCAAAATCTAACCTTGCCGTGTCGGGGGAGGCCTGTAACGATCAGGATTTCATCGAACTAATTAATCAAGCTCAACTTAAACAAGGGCAGCCGTTGCTTCATTCTGAGTACGACACGCTAAAACGAAACTTGATTTCATTGGCTCAGCAAAAAGGTTACTTAGATGGACGTTTTATCGAATCGTCTTTGGAAGTCATTCCAAGTTTGAATCAAGCCCATGTGAATCTGCATTTCTCTAGTGGTTCTCGTTACCAATTTGGAGAGCTCTCTGTCCTTACGTCGGGTATCGAAACGGCTCGAATAGAAGCGATGAGAACATTTGAGTGGGGCGACGATTTTGACACTTTGAAATTGAGTCAATATCAGGCCGATCTCTCCAGTACTGATTGGTTTCGCAGTGTGATTGTGAAAGCGGATTTCGAGGAGGTATTCGATGGCTATAAGGTGCCGATAGAAGTACTCGCAGAGCCGAATTCACGCAATATTGTGCAAGTCGGTGGAGGTTATTCGACAGACTTGGGGTTGCGCGCTTCGCTAAACTGGACCAAGCCTTGGTATAACGCACGTGGACACAGTTTTGAGGCACAAGCGTACGCTTCCAAACCGGAACAATCCCTATTACTTGGTTACAAAATTCCCACCCAAAATGTTCTAACGGATTACTACGGGATTCAGTTTGAATCTAAGCATGTCGACTATCGAGACACATCGAGTTTTTCTAATGATTTATCGTTTGAAAAACACTGGCAGTTAGACAGTGATTGGCAAAGCACCATGCACGTTCGTTATTTGCAAGAAAGTTATCAACAAGCGTCGGAGAATAACGAATCACAGTTGTTATTACCTGGGGTGACATTTTCACTGCTTGATCGCAAGAACGATCAATTAGAAGTAAATCACCGTCACGTCTACTCATTGGAATACTCGGACCCCAATTTTTTCTCCGATTCTCGTTTGCTGCGCATTGAAGGCAACAGTGTGCTGTCGTGGGATATTAGTGAAAAACACAAGTTTCACTTTCGTTCCAATGTCGGTATTAATGTCGCTGACACTTTGAGCGATATCCCATCATCATTACGTTTCTTTGCGGGAGGTGACGGCAATCTTCGGGGTTATGGTTATGAGTCTATCTCTCCGAGAGATGAAAATGGCGATTTAACCGGTGCTCGTTACATGTTTACTGCTGGGTTGGAATATCAATATCAGGTCTACCGCCAATTGTGGCTTGGGGCATTTTATGATGTTGGTGATGCCTTCAACGATAGGGTGGATTGGAAAAGCGGTACAGGGTTGAGTTTGATATGGAATTCAAAATACGTGCCTGTCAAAGTGGACTTTGCTTATGGTTTAGATGCCCCACAAGGAGACCAATTCCGCGTTCACTTTTCGCTAGGCACGCAGTTTTAGCGGACATTAAAAAGGCTCTCATCCTTGCAGATAGAGAGCCTTTTAAGTCTTGATTGTTTAGAGTTCGAACTCACCATTCAGTTTCTTGAATATCCAGTTAGGCGCCTTATGCCATCCACCATAGTTTGGATTCTTAGTATGGGTTTCATTCATTGATTGCCACTGAGTTTGGCCTTGTCCATCTCGAGATACTCGCCAAAACAGTTCATCTTGTTGTCGGGTTAAGTAGTGCATGACATATTCTGCAAAGGCTTCGCTTTGGACCAACACACCAAATTCCACATTGAGGAAATCCGATCTTGGGTCGAAGTTTGATGAGCCGATATAAGTCAGCCGATCATCGAGTATCACCGTCTTGTTGTGATAATAAGTATCCGCAAGGAAGTAATGGTCATCATTGTTCGCTTGGTTTTTGTACTCAAGTATATGAACGCCCTTATCCAACAAGGTTTGACGATGCTCCTCGTAATAAGCCGGAATAAAACCAGAATCATTAGAAGCAGACGAGTTCGTCATTAACGTGATGTCCGCTTTTTGCTCCATCAAGGTATCAATAAAGGCAAATTCACCATCACTCGGTACCACGTAAGGCGTTGATATTACTGCTTTGGATGCAGTGGTTATTTGTTGCCAAACTTGGTGTTCTACACGTTTTATAAAGTAGGGTTTGTTGTTTTCTAACTTGTCTAATGAGTCGAAAACGGGGGTGACTTGCGTAGCAATGAAGTCGGGACTGATCAGTTGTTTTACCTGTTTTTCAACTTCAGCCAGAATGATGCTTTTGTCTTTCTCACCTTTATTAAGCGCTTTAGTAAACGCGGAATAGTTTGGGGTAACGTTAACGATGTTTTCTATTGGCGTAACATGCTCGCTGTCCCAAAGCTGTTGGTAGTTTTTGTCGAACGCTCGAATAATGCTGCCTTTGAACAAGACATCCATATCAAAGAAGTTGGCTTTGCGGCTGTAACCAAAATAGTCGTCGCCAATGTTACGTCCACCTAGAATCATCCATTGATGGTCGACGTTGAAGTACTTCTCGTGCAGACGATTGTCCAAACGTTGTTGGTGAGTAGAGAAGTTGACGGCGCGACCAATCCAACCTGACTTACGTGAATCAAACGGATTGAATAAACGGATTTGAATGTTGTCGTGAGCGCTGAGATCAGCAAGCCATTTCTCGTTAAACACCAATAAATCATCGAGAGTGAGTCGAACTTGCACGCCTCGATCTGCTGCTTGCTTGAGTTCATTGAGTAGCATCAAACCAAGTGTGTCACTCTCCCAAGAAAAGTAAGTCATATCGATGCTTTTCTGAGCGTTTCTTACCAGTTCAACGCGACGAGCAAAGGCTTCTGGAGCGGTAGGAATTAAGTAAACTTCGGCTTGATGCTGAGTAGTTTGCCAATTGGCTTCAAAATCCGGTTCAACTTGAGGGTAGGGCTGGGCACAGCCAACCAATAGCACGCTGAAGATAAAGATCAGCAGAGCGCGAAGGGCGTTAGGAAACATGAGTAAACCTTCCTAATGATGTTCAAGGAATGAGGATGAAAAAAGCCAGCGAACTGGCTTTTAGGTATTCGGTAACGAGTTTTTAGTGGCTGAGGATGAAGTTACATGTGACTCAGAATCAGCCCAAGTTCCTCGAGACCGTTGAGCCGACCTTGGCGCAGTTTTGGATCGATGCCTGAGTGATGAGCATTGTCCCAGTCTTGTGTGGACTGAATACCGCCATCGTTATCGATCAGCAATACTCGATCAGTCGCGCTGTTGTATTGGAAGTCCTCAAATAAACGTTCGCTAAACCACATACGAGAGAGCTCGTTCATCATTGCTTTGTCTTTGCTACCTGGACGAACACTTGAACCATCAAGCTTTAATGCTTTATTAAACACAAATGGTAATTCCGATGCATTACAAGCGCCCACAATACAACTGATGCTTTTGAGTAAATCACCAACGTCGAGATCGCCATTTTCACCTTTTGTGTTGTAAGTCCATACGTTGAATCTAGGTGTGTAGTCAAAGTAGTAAAAGCTTGGCGTTGCTCCTGTTGCTTCTTCAGTTGAAACTTTATGACGGTTTGGACCCGTGAAGAGCAAGTCATGTAACGCGGTTTTGAATTGCTGCATGTTTTTGGACGCGCCATTCAGTTCGCTTTCATCGTTAGGGAAGAAGTCAGCCAGAGCAAGTAACTCCGTGGTTGAATCGGAGTTCCCCAAACCGAAGAACAACTTAGTCATCGCCTCATAAGCGGTGCAAGGCAGCAGTTCCAATAAGTCAGAAAGATCGAGTTCAATTGAAGCTGAATCGCTGAGTAATGAACGATATTCGGTGCGTAAACGGTTTAAGTTCGTTTCCGATTCTAGCCACTCCACCATGTATTCGACGATTAAGGTTTCGTCACCACTTTCAATGATTTCTGGTGCTTCTTGGCTCAAGATTTCAATGATAGTTGGGATCAAAAATGTCAGGCTCGGCAGCATGCCCAGAGTATTGATTTCTGCGCTGTTAGAGCCAATTACCGTTGGTACGATCCATTCACTCTCAATGGCTTGCTCAGTAAAGTGATAGCCTGGTACTTCTTTCACTAGAAACGCTGGTGGGCGATGCTCGATGTAAGGCGCAAATGGCATCAATGTAGCTAATGGGCTGTTGTCGCGTGTTGGGCTTATAACCGGAATATTCACGGCGGTCAGTACCCAGTTCTTAAGACGTTGAATAGGATCAAGCATCTCGCTTTGTACCTTCATGATCTCTTCAAGTGGTAGTAACGCAAGATCTTCAACGCTTTGCTCTGGTCTTTGGCTCTTGGCAACATCGTAACTTTTATATTCAAAGCCGTAAGGGTTGCTTTGCATGATGGCACGTTGAAAGTGCTCACCTGCGATTGCAGCATCGCCTTTTGATTGCTGTAAAATTCCCACCGACATGGCACCCGCACCTTGACCCATGAGTGTCACGTTTTGCGGATTGCCGCCGAATGCCTCTATGTTTTGTTGAACCCATTCAAGCGCGTGTTTTTGATCGCCTAGACCAAAGTTACCGCCCTCAGGGTTGTCCAAACCATCGATCCAAACACTGCCTAGCAAGCCCAAACGATAGTTAAAAGTAACTGCAATAAACGGGTTACCATCGTCAGCACCTTGTGCAACCACCATATCACCATGAATCAGCGGTTCTGAGCCCGCGCCGTATTCAAAGTCTCCACCGTGAATAAAGACATAAACTGGCAAATCTGCGTACGCTTCTGTCCCGGCAGGTCGCCAAATGTTTAGGTTCAAACAATTTTCTGATTGCGTTTGTGTCGTGGTTTTTAATTGCGGACACGCATCACCGAACTGAGTCGCATCAACATCGCCTTCAAGTGGGACCGCAATGCTGTGCTGAAAGCGGTCTGCTTGCGCAAACTGGATACCTTTGAACGCCTCTACCGCTGCCAGTTTTTCATCCGCATCAAGAGGCGTGATGACAAGGGACTCTTTGGTCGCTTGAATGGTTGCATCGCCAATTTCCAAAGCGATTTGCTCTGGTGGTAAGGGTTGTAGTGGCTTCGGGCCGTTAGGAACGCTAGGTTTACCAGAGTCATCACTGCAAGCTGCTAAGGCAAGAGTGATGGTAATGGCTAAAGTTGAGCGATTGAGTAAAGTCATTGTTATGTCCAAAAGTCATTTGGTGCGTACACCGAAAATGTTAAACGGCATCTAACAAGCGACGTCCTGACGCTTTGGCATTAATCCGTGAATGGTTGGATGGCTTGTTGTATTGATGGCTCAAATGGTAGGACATCGGCGACAGTTTCAGTAATCGCCTTTGTAGGATGCAGTCCTACCATCGTCTAGGGGCGGGCTCTTTATGAGAGCTAGAAACGGTAACCAAGATTTAAGGTTACTGACTCTCGAGTTTCCCCTTTGTTATAGAGAAAGGTCAGGTTGTAGTTTTTGCCGATTTGCTTATTGAAACCAGTCAAAAACGCCCATTGATTAAGATCTACACCAATGTCGTAATCGAATTCGATATCACCACTTTTTACATGCCCGTCCATTCGAGCGTCCAGTCCTTGATATTCTGCTCCGACAAAAAACTGCGTGCGATAATCGACAAGTTGATAACCCAACATCGGCTGTACAGTAACAATACCATCGCCCCAATCATCTAAGCCCTTTAAGCGAGTTTGCGAATAGGTACCAGTGACAGAAGCAAAGAATTCTTTATAGCCAACCGAAAGGGTTGTACCTATACCACGAAGGTCATATTCCAAATGCAGCGGCACGTCTAGGCGTCCGCGACTACAAAGTGCAGATAAACCATCGCAAAACTTATCACCTAATCCTGGCAGTTTATCGTTCAGCTTATCTTTTATGTACTGGCCACCTTCACCCGTGTAGGCGGCATCAACATTGGCATCGACATTAACTTTTCCGATGTAACCAAATACATTCCAAAATGGCAGGATGTTTACATCGCCACGAAGCGTCATGCTCTCAGCACTCACGATGCCGACACTGTCTTCTGGATCAAACAGTTCATTAAGGCCGATGCCTTCAATCGTGAAATCATTAAATGGAATATTCATATCTTGATTTCGATACGCTAGCGACACACCAAACGGCAGAGGCAAATCGATACCTTGACGACGAACCATATCACCCATTAAAGGAAAAACTCGGTCTAGCTTAACACTGGCTTCTTGCATGCGTGGATCAGAGACCTCATTCAAGCGTTTTTCGTCTAGTACTTGCACGCCAAGCTTATCTTCATAAATCGCTACCGGTTTTACGCTGCTCATCATTTCGAGGGGTTTATTTTTCTTTGAACCAACTATCTTGGTGTTTTTACTGGCAATCGCAATTTTGCCTGACGCTAACTTCTGGAAGAGGATCTCTTGATCGTAAGAATCCACTTGGTAGTTGTGATGTGTGAACGGTTTATCGTTGGTAATGACCATACGTTTCGGTTCACCATTAACCAACTCAATATCAACGCTTAAAAAGCGAAAGTAGGCGATATCTTGAGGAAGACCGTATTTTGAGTAATTAAAACTGATGATCACATTACCATTCTGATCCTCTTTGGCTCTTACTGATGACGGATCAAAACTCTCCGCGTAGTTTCGAAGGCGGTATTCTGTTCGTGTGAAAGCTTCGATCTCATCAAGTACTTTTTCATTTTCATCGAGTTGTTCAGGGTTGTACTTGATACGCAGATCAATGTTGCCTTTGTTATCGGTGTTCTTAACCAAGTAGACGGACGAATCGCGAACGCTATCACCGATTTTAACACTTCGGTGGGCATGCTCGACCAAATGTTCGCCTTGAACTAGAGAGCTGATGGCCAGTTTTGGTAAATCATGACTGATACCGTATTTGTCGAACAGCGCTCGGCCTTGCTCGATTACTTCGTTGTAGGTCGTCGTCTCTTCAGCGGCGAAGCCAAAAGTGGGGGTAGTAAGCATTAGTGCGCTCGCGAGCACAGTAAGAGAATACGTCTTGCCGGCGCGTAATTCAAAAAAACTCATGACAGTTTCCACTCTGAATAGTCTCAAACCTTCGAGACTCAGACAGTTAATGTGTCACTGAACTTCTTGTTCAGTTAGATAGATGTGTTTGCTGTGATTGACGTTGTGAATGCAGAGTTTTCGATTGCATTTCGTGAATCAATGAGAGGATTTTATGAGGTGAAGAGAAATACCGTTAATCGCTTTTGATGGATACTATCCTCGCTTTATGGATTACGGAGGAATAATGGCTAGCTCACAAACAAACAGCCCCGCATAGCAGAAGCAATGCAGGGCTTTAGTTTCAAGAACGGAGGTGACGCTTAGACCGTAACGCGAACACGAAACAGATCAGTAAACAACTTGGTAATCATCAAAATGATCATAATGTTTACCAGCATCAGCAAGGGCGTTTCAATTCGATACGCTGGGGTTAAATTGAGCGCTCCTGATGTCAAGACAACCAATAAGTTAATACCTAGAATTCTGTGTACCATCAGTTTTGGTGTGGAAAATACCTTCCAAATTACGATGATGTTGATGAAGTAGAATAGCCCAAGCTGCCAAAGCTCGGTCATCATTGGCATTATGAAAATGTATTGCAATAGAATCACCGTGCCAGTGCCTATCACACCAAAAAATGCATCTTTAATAATGCTTGGTGGCATAGTAGGAACGATTGAAGAGAACACGCCTGCTAGCATCGGAAAAATGAAACCTCCAGGTACGGGCAGATAAATCCAGATCAACAAAGAAGTGACGAACATGGAGACACCTTGCAGTACCTTTCTGCCGTCTTCATTCAAATGCTGGATAAACGTTCGATGCTCGTGATGCCAAACCGTGTTTTTCTCTCTTTGCATGACATAAGCAACGTGACCAATGAGCGACGTACTCGGATTTCTAATATCAAAGCTTTGAAGTTGCTGCGTTAGCGTTGGCCAATCGATCTCACGACTTTGCGATTTATCTGCTTGTTCTAGCAATCGGTCTTGGATTTGTGCCATCTCATTTAAACGTGCACGCCATAGCTGACGATGTTCTTTCAAGTGGTAGCTGCCAGTAAGTGGTAAGCCGACCAGTTGGAATAACTTTTCTATGTTGGCGCTGTTGGTCTCAAGAGCGTCAATATCTATATCATTGGGCGATTTCATAGCGTTAAGCATCGCCTCTCTGCTGGCCTCAAAACGTTGAATGAAGTTTTGTTCTGTACTGACTGGCCAAACTAATCGGTACACAACAGAAAACGTGATTACACCAAGAATCGTCTCTTGCATGCGAAGAACAGCGAAGTGGAACGTTGCTTGACTATCAAATCCTCCCATACATGCGATGATGGAGCACACAGCAAAGCCGATAGAGAACACATAACCATACTTTTCGTCGCTCGACATAAAAATGCACGCACCTAAAAACAAGGTGAAGAAGGTGAGAAACAAAAAGCGATCTTGAGAAAACGTCGTGATGAGGAAAAAGGCATAACCGATGCCAAGGAGGGTTCCTAATAAGCGATTATGACCTTTGTTTATTGAGTGAGCGAAGCTTTCATTTAATGCCATTACCGCGACTGCGATCGCTGCCCAATACGGTTTCTCCCATTGAAACCATAAGGCAAGGCAGATCGCGATAACGATAGACAGCGCAGCTTTGATTGCTTCTTTGGTTGAGGCATTAAACATACATTCCACCGCATTATTGTTTGATGATTTTGATAGAGGCCGTCATACCAACACGTAGTTGAAAATCTTTCGGTAAGTGATCTAATTTAACTTTAATTGGAATGCGTTGAGCTAAGCGTATCCACTGAAAGTTAGGGTTCACATTGGGCAAAAGATCGTTACCAGTACTACCATCTTGCTTCGCAATGCCGTAGCCAATGCTTTTGATTTTTCCTTCCAGCACAGCTTCATTGTGCATCATTAAGGTCACGTAGGCTTTATCTTGTGGATCAACGCCAACTAAATCCGTTTCTTTGAAATATCCTTCGATCCAAAAGCTGTCTTCATCAATCAAAGCCACGACTGGGGAGTTAGCGACGACTTGAGAGCCGACGCGTAAGTTCAAATTAGTGATATAACCATTCGTTGGCGCATAAACTTTTGTGTAAACAAGGTTTAGCTTGGCTTCTTCAACATTGGCTTTCGCGAGTTCTACGTTGGCAACGGCTGTCTCCACCGCATTGTCTAGGTTATTCAATGTCAGTACAGGTACAGCGCCAGGTGTGCGCTTTTCTAACTTAAGTGCTCGCTGCTCTTCATTTTTGGCCTTTGCTAGTAATGTAATGGCTTGCTTTTGAGCTGCTAGCGCTTTGTGGTACGCCGCTTTATAGATGCTTGGGTCAATCTCAAACAGCAAATCGCCTTGTTTCACTTGCGAATTGTCTTCGACGTAGACTTGGATGATTTGTCCTGTTACGCGGGGGGTTATAGAAACGATGTGCGCGCTAACTTGGCCATCTCTAGTCCAAGGGTTGTCAGAGTATGATTGGTAGTAGCTGAAAATCACGGTGCCAGCGGAACACAGTAATAGCAGTGTGATGAGATAACGTTTTATCACGGAATTTGCCTCAAAATATGGTAATGAATCGACCAATAACGCCAGTAAAAATCACAATTAGGCTTAGCTCAGCGAGCGCAGGAAATGCAACGTATTTGTGGAGTCCCAGTTTTGTTGCAACGGTTCCAACCAAAATGGTGAGCATGTAAGCCAATGCAATAACCAGCAACAAGGGAGGGAAGTAAACTTCGCCCCACACAAGTTCATGTGGCATTGAGTTCATGGTGTTTTTCTCTATTAACTTGATGAATGTAAAGATAAGGCAAGTGATGGCATCAGTGATAATCGCTTTTGTAGGATCTAATCCATCAAGAGAAAGGTGTTATGCGCTATATAGAGGGAATAGCGCAACAAAGTAGCTTTTTGGACAGTGAAAATAAAAATAAATTTATTTTCCAATTTATTTGATGTTCATTTCAGACCACTAAATTATTAAATTTTCGACAATTATTGTTCAATGTTTGCGTTTGAATATGCGAAGTGATGGTTTCATCCTTCAAATGGGATTACGAGTTGTGAGGTTTTGTTTCTAATATTCGCTTCGAAGCAAACGAGATGCTTTTTAAATTAAATAATCCAACAAATATGAGTGACAGATTATTCGTTAGATTATTTGAGTTTTATATTTATTAGTAAGAGTAAAATTGTCATGGAAATTATTTCTAACCTTTTTGACATGGCACCATTTGTTGCTCTCTTTATTACGCTCTCTCTCGGTTATATGGTAGGTAAAATTACCATTGGTCGATTTGTTCTTGGCGGTGTTGCGGGAACATTATTAATGGGTGTAATTATTGGGCAATTTGGTGTTCATATTGATCCCGGCGTAAAAAGCATTTTCTTTGCGCTCTTTATTTACGCAGTAGGGTATCAAGGTGGTGCGCAGTTCTTTAAAGCATTGAACTTTAGAACCATCAACATTCTCCTTTCTGCTGTAGTGATGACGGTTTCTGGCCTGCTTTGTGTACTAGCAGCAGCTTGGATGTTTGATCTAGACAGAGGTACGGCAGCAGGCCTTGCAGCTGGTGGTTTGACTCAATCGGCAATCATCGGTACAGCGGGTGATGCGATCGCACGTCTTGGTGGTGTGACAGAAGAAGCGAAGCACCTAATGCAGACCAACGTCGCAGTAGGCTACGCGGTTACGTACATCTTTGGTTCGCTTGGTCCAATTCTGATGGTGACATGGGTATTCCCAACACTGATGAAGTGGGATATCCGAGCAGAAGCGATTGCGCTAGAAGAGAAAAATTCAAATGGTAAGCGTGATCTAGCGCCGGGTGAGTTCAACGCTATCACAGCGCTGGTTACACGAGCATTTAAAGTGAGCAAAGATGTTGGGCTAGCAGGCAAAACCTTAGCTCAGTTAAACCAACACGCTCTAGCTGCTTGTATTGAATTGATTCAACGTGATGGCAAAGTGCTAGAAGTGGACAAATTCACAACACTGAAAGAAGGGGATGTCATTGTTGTAACTGGTCGTCGTAATGCGGTACATAAGCTGCAAGATGGTTTGGCTGACAACGAGATTGCACTTCCAGAAGGCTATGAAGTTATTGAAGAAAACCGTCAACTGATCGCAGACAACCGCAAACTGATTGGTAAGTCGCTGCAAGAGATTAAAGAGGCTTCGAACCAAGGCTCTATGCGCGGTATTTATGTGACAGACTATATTCGTGAAGGCAACTCAATTGAAATGACGCCGGATCTTGTGGTGAAGAAAAACGACGTCATCCAGCTTACAGGTACCGCAAAAGATATCAATCGCGTTGAGAAAAACATTGGTCAGCGAATGGGCTCAGCAAACGTGACTGACTTAATCGTGCTTGGTATGGGCATGGTGGTGGGCCTATTAATTGGTCTAATCAGTTTTAAGATTGCTGGTATTCCCGTCACTATCGGTTCTGGTGCAGGTTGTTTGATCTCAGGTTTGATCGTCGGTTGGTTGCGTAGCCGCAATCCGCATGTTGCTCAGTTTCCTGTGGGTGCCGCGAACTTTATTCGAGATTTCGGTTTGGCAGCATTTGTAGGCATTGTTGGCCTTGAGGCTGGGCCTCAAGCGGTCGACACCATCAAAGAACACGGTATGTCTCTGTTGTTCCTTGGCATGGGTGTAACGATTATCCCTCAGATTATTTCGTTCTTCTTCTCATATTTTGTATTGAAGATTAAGAACCCGGTTGAAGCACTTGGCTGTGTGACAGGTGGACGAAGTGCGAACCCAGCATTCGCGGCTTTAATGGAAAAAACAGGTAACGCAACGCCAGTATTCTCATTCACTGTGACTTATGCAGTCGCCAATGTACTGCTTACCCTATGGGGTCCAATTATTGTCGGCATTATTACTTTAAACGCAGGCATGTAATTTAAATAAATTCGAACACGCTTATCGCCTAATTAAATAGGCGGTAGGGGAAGTATTATCCAAATTTTACTAAATAATAGATTCAGGTAAATATTATGACTACGCAAAACACAACAATTGATTTTTCAAAATTTGCAGATTTAAGCCCATTTGAATTAAAAGATAAACTAATTGAAGTGGCACAAACTGTTCCTGACCGCGCGTTATTAGATGCAGGTCGTGGTAATCCTAATTTTCTTGCGACACTACCACGTAAAGCGTTCATTCGTTTGGGTGAGTTCGCAATATTGGAAGCCGAGCGCACTTATTCATACCTAGATGGTGGTTTCGGTGGCATTCCAGATGGTGTGGGCATTGTTGAACGCTTTAACACGTTTGCAAGCGACAATAAGAAAGACCAAGGTGTGCAGTTCTTAGAAAAGTCGCTGAGCTACGCAAAAGACCGTTTGGGTCTAGAGAAGCAAGCTTTCTTGAATGAACTGGTTAATGCATACCTTGCATGTAACTACCCAGTGCCACCACGTATGTTGACGAACATCGAAACCGTTGTGAAGCAGTACATCGCAGAAGAGATGTACGGCCCAATGCCAATGACAACAGACTTCGATCTGTTTGCAACGGAAGGCGGTACAGCGTCTATGACGTACACCTTCCAAACTATGTTCAACAACGGTCTATTGAAGAAAGGTGACAAGGTAGCGCTAATCACTCCAATCTTTACGCCGTACCTAGAGATCCCAGAACTGAGTGAATACGAACTGGAGATCGTTGAGCTACGTCTGGATGAGACAACATGGCAACTGCCGATGTCTGAAATCGAAAAGCTTGCAGATACAGGCATCAAACTGCTTTGTGTCGTGAACCCAGCAAACCCAGCGTCTGTGAAGTTCTCTGACGAAACTCTAGATAACCTATCAAACTTCGTAAACAACGAACGTAGCGACCTGTTCATCGTGACTGACGATGTATACGGCACATTTGCGGACGACTTTGTCTCACTGTTTGCGAAACTGCCATACAACACGCTTTGTGTGTACTCGTTCTCTAAGTACTTCGGTGCAACAGGCTGGCGTTTAGGCTCGATTGCAATTCAACACAACAACGTGTTTGACGATGCAATGCGCAGCCTTCCTGAAGCGCGTCAACTTGAGTTGGACGATCGTTACAAAACGCTGACTCCGGAACCTCGTGAGATTAAGTTTATTGACCGTATCGTAGCAGATAGCCGCAGCGTAGCGCTTAACCACACAGCAGGTTTGTCTCTTCCTCAACAAGTTCAAATGGCGCTGTTCTCTTTGAACTGCTTGATGGACTCGGAACAAAACTACAAAGAAGCATGTAAACGCATCATCCGCGAGCGTTACAAAACTCTGTACAAAAACATGGGTGTAGAAATTGAAGAAAACAAAGATCGTGTGGACTACTACACACTGCTTGAGCTCGACACTCTGGGCGGCAAATTGTACGGACCAGCCTTCGTTGAATGGTTCAAAGCGAGCGAGAAAGGCAAAGACTTCCTGTTCCGCCTTGCACATGAAACCGGCGTTATCCTACTTCCAGGCCAAGGCTTCGATGTAGTACACGCATCAGTTCGAGTTTCACTAGCAAACCTTACTCACCACGAATACGAGCTTATCGGTCGTGCAACACGCAAAGTGTTGGATGAGTACTTTGCTGAATTCCAAGGCTAATTAATCCAGCCTGATTAAGAATAAGCCTCGGCGTTGTCGAGGCTATTCCGACCAAATAAGCACAGTGCGCGATATTGTGTTTATTTAGTCGCCAAGCTAACAAACTTCTCAATTAAGAGTGACTTATGAAAAGCATTATTTCTATTCAATCTCATGTGGTTTATGGCCACGCAGGAAACAGTTCTGCCGTCTTCCCGATGCAGAGAATGGGCCTCGAAGTCTGGCCAATTCACACGGTTCAGTTTTCAAATCACACTCAGTACCAGCAAGGTTGGACTGGACAGAAGTTTGGGGCAGATGAAATTCATTCTCTAATGAGAGGCTTAGATAACATTGAGAAGTTAGGCGAATGTGGCGCGATACTGTCCGGTTATCAAGGCAGCGCAGAGCAATGTCGAGCGGTGGCCGAAGCGGTAAGTTTAGTCAAATCGCGTAACCATAGTGCACTGTATGTGTGTGACCCAGTTATGGGTGATCCAGACAAAGGTTGCATTGTGGCAGACGGTGTCAAAGAAGCGATAAGCCATAGCTTGTTGCCCATCGCTGATGTGATTGTTCCTAACCAGTTTGAACTGAGCGAGTTAACAGGTGTGAAAATTGACTCTCTTTATGATGCGGTCACTGCATGTAAAAAAGCCCTAGAGCTGGGACCGAAAATGGTATTGGTGAAACATCTGCATGCACTAACAGATGACGCCTTCAGTATGATTTTAGCCACGCCGAAAGCAAGCTATTTGGCCCAACGCCCTAGTGTTGAATTTGCTATGCAGCCAGTCGGTGTCGGTGATTTGATTTCTGCGATTTTTACTTCTTGTTTGGTGAAGAAGATGTCTCCTGTCGCAGCCTTTCGTCATACACATAACGCCGTTTACGGTGTATTGGAGATCACCAAAGGCTATGGCACATGGGAGCTACAGACGATCAATGCCCAATACGAATTTGTCGAACCGACGCATGAGTTCAACGTCGTGAAAATTGCTTAGCGCAGTACCTAATTAACGGAGAAGCGTAAAGTTAGCATATAGAAACTTGGCATAATTGCTTTGATGGATAGCATCCTACAATCGCGATTATGGGGTTTAGCCGTGCCTAGCTATAGTAACTCCACACA
Source organism: Vibrio sp. Vb1026 (assembly GCF_033338745.1). NCBI lineage: Bacteria > Pseudomonadati > Pseudomonadota > Gammaproteobacteria > Vibrionales > Vibrionaceae > Vibrio > Vibrio sp. Vb1026. The sequence continues at coordinate 120,638 of NZ_JAWOTH010000012.1, read as the reverse complement.
ACGAAACGGACTTCATTTTGACCCAATTAACTTCAAACTGAGTCTCTGGTCATACGCCAGAGAACATTAAATGAGACTGATTATGAATCGTTTAATTTCCTCTGGTGTGACGGTTGTACTTTCGCTGCTGATAGTAGCTTGTAGTTCACCCCATACGCTGGATGTTCGTGTTTCTCAAAGCAACTATAAAGATGTCGAGATCGCGAGTTCGACACCAAATGAGCCACTTCGAATGTGGGCCAATGAAGCGCCGGATTTTCTCTACTCAGCGCACAATCAAACCACACCGATCAAAGTAGAGGGTGAACAGCTCAATATTTTGGCCTTATCGGGTGGTGGCGTAAACGGCGCATACGGTGCCGGCGTTTTGATGGGGCTGCAGGAAAAGGGGGAGCTAAAAGATTATGCCATCATTACTGGAGTCAGTGCGGGTGCCCTAATCGCTCCTTTTGTTTTCATTGGCGGTGATGCGATGCCAAAGATGAAAGAAGTCATGCTCAACATCAATGATAAGAATATTTTGGGTAAGAAGAACTTCTTAAATACACTGTTTAAGGACGCGTTTACCGATGGTGAGAACCTCTATGATTTCATCGCAGACGCTTACCCTGAGCCCATGATCGAGGCGATGGCGCAGCAACACCGCAATGGTAAACGCCTCTTTATTGGCAGTACCCATTTTGATTCAGGCGAACTGGTGATTTGGAATATTGGTGCGATTGCGAACAGTGATTTAGCGGACAAATCTGAACTTATTTACAAGGTGCTTGCTGCGAGCGCATCGATCCCTGGTGTTTTCCCTCCACAATTTATCGATGTTGAACATGATGGAGAAACTCTTGAGGAGTTACACGTAGATGGTGGTCTCGCAGCGCAGGTGTTCTTTAATCCGTCTAACTTCAACTATCAACAAATCTCAGATGCTTTGGGGTTAGAAAAAGCGCCTCAGTTGGATGTGATTCGCAATGGTGCGTTAAAAGCGCCGTATCGTCCACTAAAAGACAAAGGTTTGGACTTGGTATCGAAAAGTGTCTCAAGCCTTACGCTAGCGCAAACTCGAGGTGATCTCTATCGAATGAAATACATCAGTGAAATCAACGATATCGAGATGCAGTTTACCTACATTGATCAAGATTTCAGATACGCCAAAGTAACGAAAGATATGTTCGATCACCGCTACTTGCTGACGATTTACGAATATGGATTCAAAAAAGCCACCCAAGGGCAACTTTGGGTAACTGAACTCCCTTAATACAGGAAAACGATACAATGAAAAAAGCCGTTCTTACACTCATGATACTTACCGCTTCCGCGACTGCATTCGCCCAAAGTGGAGCCCATCTTGACCAGCAAAAAGTGGATAGTGATATGCAGCAACTGTCTGCAATCAAAGAAGAAGGTGCAGCCTTTATCATGATTGACGAGAACTCGAGTTACGTGGCGGTCGAGTTCGTGGGAAAGTGGGAAGAGATCAATAACTATGTGTCACACAAAGAAGCGAAAAAACGTAAATTGGAAAAAGTGAACAAGCAGTTCGTGTACTCTCAGGTCGGTGAAACGTTGGAGTCACTTGAGCAAAAAGTCGTTGACCACATTTACGCTGATCAACCTAAATATTTCAGTGTCGATGTCTACCGCGATTACCATGGTGACTCAGGAGAATTCAACTATTTAGCTCGTGTCGTTGAGTACAACTAAGTTAGAGAAAACCTACTGAAGCTAGTAGGTTTTTTTGTGTCGTCGAGAAGGAATTCAAACGCAGATTGTTTCCGTTACCAAGTAGCAATTCTACGATCTTGTGGTAATTTAATTAGATAACTCTAAAAAGTAAGCACAACCTATGAATTTTAGTTTTGAACAACTTCTCGCGTTCGTAACCGTTTATGAACAGCTTTCGTTTAGTAAGGCGGCGGTCAAACTCAATAAGCACCGAACCACAATAGGGCAGGTGATTACCAATCTTGAAGACCAACTGGCGGTCAACCTGTTTGAGCGAGTGGGGCGCTCGGTAGAACCGACAGAAGATGGTCATCTTCTTTACCACTATGCTAAGCAAACCATCGAACAAGCACGTACTTTCGATAAAGTCGCATTAAGTCTGGCTTACGGTGGGTTAGAGAATGTTAGTATCGCCTATTCAAGCGCTATACCACACCGTTTTCTTGTATTGCTTCGTATTCAATTAGCAGCAGATTTTCCGATGATGCGAGTTAACTTTCTTGTTCGTAATCGCAACGAAATTAAAGAGGGTTTACAGAATGGTGATTATCAATTCGGTATTGTCAATGTGCATGATAGTCGAGCAATACATAGTCTGGATGCGACGTTTTTAGGTCATTTTGAATTTGTTCCTTTCGTCCAGAAAGGTGGTGAACTCGCTTCTATGGCACCAGATCGAGTATTGACAGCCTTGAGGAATAGTAAACAATTTGTACTGCGGTCTCTTATTGAAGAGGGAATGGGCGAAAAAGTCATCGTAAGTTCGAACCATGAAGAGGTCGACCAATTGGCCCTTGTAGTGAAAATGGTTGAAGCAGGTTTAGGATGGGCGATTCTCCCCAGAACGTTTGCCCATTCGGAGTTTTCTAATAATCATATAGAGCCAGTGGAAGCTTCTGAATTATTGGAAGGTTTTAAGTTTGGTTTTGGCCTATGGTGCCAACCCTCTAAGCAAGTCGGTGATGTAAAAAATTCAATCATGAAGGTCGTTACAGAATACCGAGAGAAAATAATCCGTGATATGACTTAGCGGCGACATGTATCCTGCTCATCCCTATCAACAACAAGACTCAATGTGAGTCTTGTTTTTTTGTGTCTGAAAAACGTTATCTTTCTAGCGAAGACTAATGTCTATTGGAAGGATATGACCCTCTATATGAGAGTATGGAATCCATACTTTTTGGCTTAATCTAATCTCGCTCAATGGGTAAGCCCAGAGCAAAAAGTGTTTTTACCATATGTCCGCTGCAAGGACGCAGATTTTCAGCCGGGTTTAGTTACCCGGCTTTTTTTATAGTAATAGAAAATGTCAGCTGTCACCCCAAGCTCTCTGTTACAACTGGCTTGTTACTTCGCTTAGCAATCCAGTACGCAACGCTACCCCAAAGCACAGTGAGTGCCCAAAGTGCCGTCCAATGTAGAGCGACTTGTTGCCAGGTTGCCCCCATTTGGTTTAGCGCTAAGAAAGCTTTTATCGCCCAAGTGCTTGGGCTTAAATCAGCAATCCATAGTAAGGGAGTAGGTATGGCTTCAATCGGCCAAATAAAACCAGCCAAGAAAATGAGCGGCATAGAGCTCACTAAGACGACTAAGGTGACAAGTTCACGCCGAGGTAATAAGTAACCTAGCCAGAAGCCTAGTCCGCAACAACCTAAAAAGAACGGGAACAACATAGCCAGCAATTCGCCCGCATTGGCGATATGGTTTACGTTTAAGCGTTCGAAGCTAAAACCAAAATAATAGGCGCCGAGTAAATAATAAATTGCCACAAATACTAACGTTCTCGCAAGCAGCAGCGATCCCGTTGATACTTGTGACCAATAGCCACGACCATGACGCTGTGTTCCCGTTTGCAATCCAACCGCCATGATCAACGTTTGTTGTAAAATCAGAACAAATACTGCCGGCACTACGTATTCGATGTAACCCATGGTTGGGTTGAACGTCGGTTTCATATTAAGCTTAATAGCAGAGTAATTATGGCTAGCCATACTCATGGGCACACCATCTATCACCATTTTACTGACTTTCACTTGGGCCCCTAATGTGCCTCCCGCTTGGGCCAATCCTTCTACCACGGTTCCGTACACGAGAAAATACGAGGCGTCCGCAGCGTAGGCCAGAGTCGGGCTTTTACCTAGCATTAGGTCTTTGTAAAAGTGTTCTGGTATGACTAAAAAACCGGTGATCTCTCGTTGTAAAAATGCTTGCTTTGCATCGGCAATCGTATGAAGTCGAGTGACTACGTTGACTTGTGGGGTGGCATCAACCATACGTTCCAGCTTTAAACTCGTCTGACTACCATCTAGATTAACAATCGCGATTGTTTGTTCACGAGGCGTTTGTTGTGCATAAGGCAAAGGGTATAAAAACGAGTAAAATACGACACCACCAAACACGGTCAACGTAACGACTGGATTGGTTAGAACGGCCTTAAGTTCCGCTTTAATCAGTTGCCACAATGTCATACCGCCTCCTTCGCTTGGCGTGTTGATGAAGCTGTTCGATGTTTACCCATCAAGGCTGCGGTAATGAGCAGAGGCATAACGTAACCAATCATAGGCCATAGCGAGCTTAAAGATTGCGCGGCCGATGCTCCATAGCTTGCTTGACTGACTTGTACTTCAATGTAATGGGTAATCGGCAATAATGAACGCCATGCATAAGCGAGCGTGTTCATGTCAGAAACTGGGAATGTAATTCCCATGAACGCGAAGCTTGGAGCCGTAAATGCGCCAGCAAAACTCATCGCACGTGCAGGATCCATCGACAAGAAGAAGAACAACGCTCCCATAATGATACAGGCGATAACCGTCGCCAATTGTGCTAGTAGCATAACCACAAAACTGCCTTCCATTGGCCAATCAAGCACGGAATAAAACCAGTACAAGAACAACGCACCTTGCGCCATAAAGACCGGAATGTACTGACTTAATAGGGTAGTGAGCCTGGCGTATGGCTTTTCGCCCAAAAATGCAAATCCATTCTTTCCACCATAAATGCGAAAGTGCGCGGCAAGAATCAAAATAGTGCTTACTACAATACATATTTGCCAAATGGCTGGCACGATAGCCGTTACCAAAAATTGTGCGTAGTTATTGTTACGGTTAAATAATGCGGTTATTTGTGTCGACACGGGTACAGCTTGTCCAGCCGCTGCTAACGTTGTGGTGTTACCCTTAGCCAAGTTTCCCATTACTTCAACCTGAGCGTCGAAATAGCCTTGTGCTTGCGCAACGGCAGAGTTGATCAGTTTCGCTACCAAAATGTACTGACTGTTGTAAAAGACAGAAAGTTGAGGTTGGCGGTGTTGGAGAATATCTTGGTCGAACTTAGATGGGATGACCGCGTAAGCGTAGATATCGCCTTCAATCATCGCATTTTTTGCTTCGCTTGTACTGGTGTAGTGATAGTTAACAGCCAGACTCGACGACGCATCCAAAGATTGAATGAGCTTTCGAGAAAGTTGGGAATGTTGTAGATCAACCACACCGATTGGCAGATCCCGGGCAATGCCCGCAGAGAACACTCCCCAAATCATCATCGCGAGCAAAATCGGTATCCAAGTAAGGCACGAAAGCAACCACTTGTCTCGTCGTAAGATATGCCGCTGTGAAATCTTAATCGTCATAGCATTAACCTAGTGGTTGTGATTAAAGTTCAACGACAACACTCATTCCCATACGCAGTTCAGGTTCGGGTTGAGCTGGACGAGCTTCTACTTCAAAGGTACGAAGATCAAAACCTTGAGAAGCATCGGTTGCTCTCCACGTTGCAAAGTCACCCATAACGGCAACATGCGTTACTTTGAACTCAACATTTTTGTTTAAGGCAGGCAAATAGGCATCAAAGGTTGCTCCTTTTTTAAAGTGTTGAAGGTAATCTTCACGCACATTAAGTGTCGCCCAGGCATCTTCTGTATCTATCACAGTAACAACCGGGAAGCCCTGAGGTGCTAATTCACCACTTTGAAGTAGAACTTGAGAGACTTCGCCGTCGAACCAGCTGTAGATCTGAGTATCTTTCGCGTACGCTTCTACTTCGGCTACGGCACCTGATGCCATGCGCGCTTTTTCCGCCGCAGCCACTTTGGTTTCACTTCTAGCGCCTTCTTTTGCCATTTCGTACATTTGAAACGCGGCACTTTCTGTGTATTTCGCTGCTTGCCATTGAGTTAAAGCTTCATCGCGTTTTTGTTCTGCAACCACGCCATCGTTATAAAGGTTATTCACACGATTGTAGGTTTTTTCCATTAAATTCGCAGCGGCTTTGGCTTTCATCCACTGATCTTTTGCTGCTTGGATTTGTTGCTCACGTGCGCCTTTCTCAGCTTCTTGAGCTAAGGCGTCCGCCGCTTTTTCACCTGCTTTTGCTTGTTCTAACTTCGCTTCAATTTCAGGACTATGAAGGGTAAAAATAAGCTGACCTTTCTCTACATCGTCGCCTTTACGTACCATTACCTCATCAATACGCCCTGGGACTTTTGAGGAAATGCTGTATTGCTGGGCTTCAATTAATCCCTGTAAGCGGATCGGTTCTGGTTGATAGGCTTGGTAAAATTGATACCCAACCCAAGAGGCAACACCCAAAGCACAAAGTGAGAGTAAAACGGGTTTTAGTGATTTAGCTGCCATGATTTATTTCACCTCTTTGGATGTTGAAGCAGGGATATAAGCGGTATTTTGATATTGTTCGAAGCTGTTTATTTCACTGCTCAATGCGAGTAGCTTGGTTAAAGATATTAAATAGCGGAAACGCGCCGCTGAACGTTGTGTTTCTATACTCGCGACATAAAGTTGTGCATCCACAACATCCAGAGAAGACGACAGACCCTGAGTAAATGCTTTTTCACGCAAGCGCAGGTTTTCGTTAGCGAGTTCAATGCTAGATGCGAGCCCTTGTACTTCATCAATGGCTTGCTGAGCCTCCAAGTATGTCTTTTGGACTAACAGCGATAAGTCTTGTTTGGCTTGGGACTTTAATGAGTCGACCTGCGAGACGACGCTTTGAGCGGCTTTGACTTTTTCGCTTCGCCCTGATGATTCAATCAGTGGAATGCTGACACCAACACCAACTAACCAGTCTGGCTTCATTTGGCTTGCGAGAGAATCGTCTTCATACAAGCTGTAGTCGCCGTAAAGATAAACTTCAGGGTAGTATTTCCCTTTTTCTGCTTTGATTAAGCTAGAGGCTTGTTTGTGTTTAGCGCTCAGAAGTTCTAACCCCGGATAGGTAAGCAACGTTTGATCGACAAAAGCGCTAAGAGGGGGAAGACTGTCGTTGATAAACAAAGATTCAGCGGGCTCTACGGCATCATCTTGTGCGAGTAATTTACCTAATGCAGCCTGAGCGATACTCAAATCGCTGGCAGCTTTACGTGTTTCTACGGATGCTTTATCTAAAGAAGCCTCGGCTTGCAGGCGCTCAACGTGCGCGATTTGTCCTTGCTCTTCAAGCTTAATGGCAAAATCTCGATGCTTTTTTAGCCCTGCTTCAACCGCTTGCCGCGTTGCGAGTACTTCCTTTGCCAGTACGACAGAAAAGTAGTACTTCGATAAATCTTCAAAACGCGCTTGTTGTTCCATTAAAAGCTGACTTTTCGCCTCATCCGTTTTGCCTTCTGCTGCTGATTGAGCCGCAGAAATTCGACCACCAGTAAAAATTGGCCAAATGGCACGAATAGACGAAGAGAAAATATCGCGCTCGGTTATGGTCGAAGTGGTATTAGCTAAGGCACCAAAAATAGGCTGAAAAGCAGGAGGTACGTTAATGTGTGCTTCTGTGCTGTCTAGGATCTGTTTTCCCGACAGCGTGATATCGGTATCTAAACGCGTGTAATTCGCGCCAATAGTAACCTGAGGTAAGTTGAGATTGCTGGTGGCACTCTCTTGGTATTGGTAGTTCTCGACGTTTGAGCGTTGAGCTTTAAGAGAATAGTTGTTTTCTAGCAATAGCTGCCATGCGGTATCAAAAGTGACCGGTGCCGCATGACAGGTAAGGGAAATCGAGCTGCTAAGTAAGCCCAGTATCCAAAACTTTCCTGTTTTTTTCATAATGGCTGCTTTGTCGTAGAGTATTAGCTCTAATATAAAGGATTCGTAACTGCGTGTTAAGTAGGAGGGAAAATTGGGCAGTAGTATGCGCCCAGTTATATTTGTGCTGGGCGCGGGAGATGTTACAAATTTATTTCGTATATGGACAGTGAAACTCCGCTCTCCACTCGAGCTGACGAGAACCTCGCATCGTATTCAATAGATCTTTTCCACTCATTTGAGGGAACGATAACAGGACTTTGAGATCAGAAGTACCGCCTCCGTTTTTTTCATAAGCCCTGACGTGTGTAAATGTTGAATACATATTCTCTGACAGCATCGCCTTATTCAGGCATATTCCAAAGGTATCGCGTTCCATGTTTGGTGTTCCTTCTAACTATAAATGCACCTCTGTTTATAGTTTTCCAGTTTTCAGATGGTGTCTAAGTGTTTGTCATATAGTCAGTATTTGTATTTTGTTTTATTTGTGTCCAAACCACTGACATCAATGTTGAGCTTTTAATAGACTTCCAGCTTCACTGCTTTCAAACCGAAACTCTCATTGGTTTCGTTGATTAAAAATTATACGTTGTAAAGTCTAAAAACGCCTCAAAAACCGCTAAAATCGATGTGATCACGATCATGATTTTAAGGGCAATTTATGTATGGAATTGAGTATCAGAGAGGAATGCTAAATTTGGTGAATGGTTGTAATTTTATGTTTCAGCTCGTCGATTAATTAACCGTAAACTCTGCGGTTTGCTTGCCTTCCTCACAGATTTATCACCGCGACAACGTCATGCTGTTAACTGAGTGTTAACGTTACGCTCAAGAGTGAATCACAAGGATGTATCAATGAGTTGGAAAACCATCAGCTTTCGTAAGCGGATGCTCATTATCATGACGCTATCGGGGTTGATAGAGCTGTTATTGCTTGTCGCCGCAGGGTTCACTTATCTCAAAATCAATCAAGAGCAAGAAATGGGAGAAAAAGCACTGGGTGTTGCCCGTTTTTTAGCGGACTCAGCGGTTGTTCGTGAAATGATCGAAACCCAAAACCCCCAGCCATACCAACTTCGCTTTAGAGAATTAACCGAAGCCATAGGTGCTGCATTCATCGTTATTGGCGACCATAAGGGAGTACGCTTAATCCACCCTGTTGATGAGCGGTTGGGCAAGCCAATGAGAGGTGGCGACAATCGTCGAGCGCTAGAACAGGGGTTGTCTTATGTTTCGACGGCACAGGGCTCGTTAGGTTATTCAGTTCGTGGTAAAGCTGCGATTTTTGACGAGCAAGGGAACATTATTGGTGTGGTTTCAGTTGGCTATTTGCTCGACCGACTGCAAGACCGCATCGAACCATTTTTGGCCTTTTTGATTTTAATGGTCATCGTAGTTGTCGTCGCTAATGCCGTTGTATCCAATTATGCGTCGAGAAAGTTTCAGCGCGCCATTTTAGGCTTTGAGCCTGAAGAGATAGGGCGGTTGTACGGCGAATTAGAAGTGACGATGAGCACTATCAAAGAGGGCGTGTTAAGCATTGATGCCCAAGGGATACTTCGCTCGATAAATCGTAGTGCCTGCCAGATTCTCGGTATTGATAGAGAATCAGCGCTCAATAAACCTTTGACTGATACGCTGCGTGATAGCGATCTATATACAGTGTTAGAAAGCGGGCAGGAAGATCATGATATTGAAATATTCCTTAATCATAAGCGCCTGATTGCAAATCGCTCTCCAATTTATGTTGATGGAAAAATCGTGGGGGCGGTATCGAGTTTCCGTTTAAGGGATGAAATCAATGATCTAACCGAGCAGCTATCACAAACCAAGGAATATGCAGATTTGTTACGTTCGCAGACCCATGAGCATCGCAATAAGCTCAACACCATTAGTGGGCTAGTACAAATGGGTGAACTTGATGCGGTGCAAAAGTTAATTGGACAAGAAACCGCACACTATCAAGCAATGATTGAGTTTTTAAGAGATACCGTTAAGGACCCGCTAATTGCAGGTATGTTGCTTGGAAAAACTGAACGTGCTCGCGAGTTAGGCTTACAACTGGTGGTTGAGGAAGGCAGTCGTCTGGAGCCCCTGCCTGAGTGGCTAAATTCGGAAGACCTAGTCACAATTTTGGGTAATTTGATTGATAACGCTTTCGATGCCACGTTAACTTCAATTCGCGATGAATCAAATGTTGCGTCAGAACGCAGAAACATTGATGTGTCCGTTAGCGATTACGGAAATGAAGTGATACTTGAGGTGATAGATCATGGCTGTGGCCTCCCAAAAACAATGGATCCACAAACATTATTTACAAAAGGCGTTTCGACGAAATCTCGTCAAAATCGAGGTGTTGGGTTACACCTTGTCAATCAGCTTGCTACTCGATATCACGGCCATGTTGAGATGATACCCAATACAAATTATGGGACAAGAATAACGGTGTACTTACCCAAGGAAGAACAATTATGAGTATGGCGACTCGCGTAATGATCATTGAAGATGATCTGGCTATTGCTGAGCTGCACCACAAATACTTAAGCCAACTGACAGGTTTGGAAGTGGTTGGAATTGCGACCACGAGAATGGAAGCAGAAATGCAACTCGACATTCTTAAGCCAGATTTACTATTGATGGATGTCTATCTTCCCGATGGCACAGGGCTTGAGATACTAAATACACTGCGTGCAAGTAACCAAACGTGTGATGTCATTTTGATTACAGCCGCAAGGGATGTCGATACATTACAACAGGCGATGAGGGGTGGCGTTGTCGATTACCTGTTAAAACCAGTGATGTTTCCACGCTTAGATGCCGCACTGAAAAAGTATGTGTCCCAACGCCAACAACTAGACATCGTAGAGAGTTTGGATCAGAACCTCGTTGATAAAATGCTGCAGTCTCATGCCAATCAAGACAACTTGCCGAACCGATTACCAAAAGGGATTGATGGTGTAACCCTAGACAAGATCAGAGAGTTGTTCCCAAATGGCAGTGCGCTGACCGCTGATGAGGCAGGCGAAAAGATCGGCGCGAGCCGAACAACGGCGAGGCGCTATTTGGAGTATCTGATCAGCACAGGTGAACTAGAGGCTGATTTAAACTATGGGTCGGTAGGTAGGCCGGAAAGGTGCTATAAAAAAGTGACACGGTAGCGTTTATATTGATGCTCTATGCAAAATAAAAAGCGATGGCTTATTGTAGAAACCATCGCTTTACAAATTACGGCTGTTCCGCTCTAAGAGGTTAGAAGTTGTATTCTAACTTCGCTTCGATAGAGCGCTCAGCGCCAAACCAACAGTTATTTTTGTCGTAACAAGAATAGTATTCTTTATCGAATAGATTGCTTGCAGAAAGCGTGACGCTAGCCCCTTTCATTGATTCAGATACCGTTGAGAAATCGTAACTTGCTGCCAAATCAAACAAGGTGTAGTCCGGTACTTTTTGACTATTCTGTGCATCAATTTGTGCTTCTCCGACATAGCGAACGCCAGCACTGGTACGAAGGCCTGAAAGATTTCCTTCAAAGAAGTAATTTGCCCATAGAGAGGCCGTTTGCTCAGGTACCCAAACCGGCGTTTTACCTTCTTGGTTGTAATAACTGTCCTCGGTAATCTCCATATCGGTATATGTATAGCCTAGAGTGAAATCAGCTTGTGCTGTGGCTTGCCATTTTGCCTCAAGTTCAATACCTTGTGATACCACTTCGCCCGCTTGATAGTTCGGTGCATATGGATTATTCGGATCGGTCAAGATCGCGTTTTTCTTCGTAATATGGAAGAGTGCTAAGCTACCTGAGATATCACCAGATAATGGTGCGTATTTAAAGCCTAACTCCCATTGATGACCGGTTGATGGCTCAAATGCTTTACCAGAAGAGTCGGCACCCGCAATTGGCTCAAAACTTTCCGAGTAAGTAAGGTATGGCGAGAGACCAAAGTCTAGCTCATACAAACCACCGACTCGGAAAGATACGTTGGTATCGTCTAACTCTTCCTTGCTCTTGGATACTGTTCCTAGATAATCGCTAACGGCGTCTGTATTTGAATCGTATTTATCCCAACGAAGACCTGCAATCATTACAAGTTGGTCGTAACGAACTTGATCTTGGAAATAAACGCCAATCTGCTTCGTTTTGATATCCAAGTTTTGTTTGTATTGGAAATTCAGTGCATTACGATCAATGCTGTTGTGGTCAGGATTAAAAATGTCCTGAGTTAGCGAATACCCAAGCGTGTCTTTGTATTTTACATCTGAATCTAGATACTGATAATCAAGCCCGAACAATAAGTTATGTTCAAAATTTCCTGTTTTAACGTAGCCCGATAGTTGGTTGTCAATCACAAAGGATTTGGACTTTTCATCGGTTAAATAGGCATTTCGACCAACGGTACGGTTATCCGCTTCAAGTGCACCGTTATATGTGTTTTCCTGATAGGCATCGGCGGTCATGTAGCGGGCATTCTGTAGAAATTGCCAATTGTTGTTAAAGTCGTGTTGGACTTTGTAACCCATCATCAGAACTTCGCGTTCGTAAGTGTTCCAGTCCTCATCCCCCAAATAGGTGCTTGGTGACATCGAGCCAAGTGGGTTTTTAATCACTGAGCCAGATGCAGGCACAGTCGTGTAGATACCTGCTGATGGATCATTTTGATAGTAAACATTCACGTTCACTAATGTGCTTTCTGTCGCTTGCCAATTGAAAGATGGGGCGAGTACATAACGTTCGTCTTCAGACGTATCGGCTTGACCATCTCGCTGTTTTGCCAGGCCGACGATACGGTAATCAACATTAGAATCACCAATTTGTCCTGTGGTGTCGAACGTCAGTTCTTTTAGGCTGTTAGTCCCTGTACTAATCGAGACAGAGTGCGAGGGTGTTGACTGAGGCGCCTTGGCGATAATGTTGACCATACCTCCTGGTGGAATATTGCCGTAAAGAACAGACGTTGGCCCTTTAAAAACCTCGATTTGCTCAAGAGCAACGGAATCGACCTGCGGTTGAAGGTTCCAACCGTTGTACAGCAAAGGAAGACCATCATAAAAGTTGGTGTAGTTAATAAAACCACGAATATTGAATAGGTCAAGTCGGGAAACGGCACCACCACGCAATTCTGTATTTACGCCAGGCGCATAACGCAATGCTTCGCTCACCGAGTTTACGCCGCGTAGGTCCATGTCATCTTTAGTGATTACCGTGATCGCTTGCGGTGTTTCCTCCGGTTCTAAAACGGTTTTAGTTGCGGTGTTTCGGTATGTTTCTCCTAGCACCGTAATCGTTTCGTGTTGGGATATGCTCTCAGTTGCATTGGCGTGGCCAGCGAGCAATGCGGATACGACGATAGCAACCGCTGAACGATGAAATCGAATCGGACTTTCCATATTTATAAATTCCACTACTTTTTCTATTTATTGATAATGATTGTTATTTGTATTCTATATTCAAAGAAATAGGAAAAGTTAACAATTTGGTGCAAAACACTAATCTTTGGAACTTATTCTTCTGTTCTTAGGTTTTAAAGATAGCGCGTCGTTTGGCTCGACAGGAATCCAATACTGCATTTGTGCTTGTTCGCTATCAACATCATAACCTTCTGGATAAAGCTCTAACTCATAACCATCGATAGCATGATAATTAGAGTAGGGTAGCCAATGTAAAATAAACCATTCTAGCGTTGAGGCGAGCTCTGATGCTTTGCCTATGTGTGTAATGACGGCGTAGGTTTGCTCAGGAACAGCCAAGAGGTCTAACCCCGAGTTGGAAGAGTTCGTTGATCTTGGTGCGTTTGCTGTTGGACTGCACTCATAACCTGCCCAATACTCAAGTTGTTGGTTGTTTGAATACGCTTGAGTCACATCAATCACGCCAAAGTAACTACTTTCCGAATTGTTAAGGTTTTCAGATGAATAAAGACGTGACCAAAGTGACGGTACTTTGGATTGGAAATCGGGCGTAGCGGAAAACAATCCGTGAATAGGTTCATGATAACCAGCAAGTTCAAAAGCCGGTTTTGTTTCTATTCGAACTTCAATAAAGCGCTGATGTTTTTTCTCTTCTTCTGGTGTCTTACGCAGCGTCAAAGGTTGCCTCAACCCGGAGAGTTGTTGCGTTTTTCGATATTCGCGGGGGCTTTTTGAAAACATATTCCTGAACGCACGGCTAAATGCGTGTTCAGATGTAAATCCCATTTCTATCGCTATATCTAACGAGCGGTCAGAAGTATGGATTAAGCGCTCAGCCGCAAGGCTAAGTTTAAGCTCTCTGATGTAGTGAGCGACGGATACGCCAGTGTGTTGTTGAAATACGCGTTGCAGTTGCCAGCGCGACCAACAACTTGCTTTCGATATTTCATCTACGCTCAGAGTGCTGTCTAAGTTGGTGTGAATGTAGTCAAGCACCGATTGTATTCGGTTTATGGGATGTGGGTTAATGGCGCTTGATTTCATGGCGTTCTACTTTCACATTAATAGTGATTTCATTATCTTTAATTGAGTATCATTATCAATAGGATGATGAAATAAAAAGTAAGTAACACAGATCACGATAAAACTGTAATGGATTGCAAGGATGAGTAATTATTGTCCATATTAGAGTTTTTGCTTAAATTTTGGAGCGTTCAGATGAAACTTTTTTTATCAATAAAATACAATCGCTTATGACGTTTTGTGCAACTTATTTAAACGTTTGCACTGGCAAGTGTTGATGTAAATCAAATAGTCGTAGACAATATTGCCCCGTGTCGGACTCTCCTCCAGCGAGTACAGTGTGTACTTTTGAGACATAAGTGACTTAAATGACCTCAATACGTCGTGTTTCCAAGAATCGGAAATGCAACTTCTTGAGGTTCTTTGGGCCCATAGACTTTACCTATCAACGTAATAGGTAAGACCAATTTTCTATTTTGAGGTGCCATTGATAGGGTTGGCTCATTCTCTAGCCGTATCCGGGCACACAATAAGTACCTCGTTTTTAAGGGAAAGATGATGGTAATACCAGAAAACAGCAGCATCGTTATTTTTGGTGCTTCAGGTGACCTTACGTACCGTAAGCTCATTCCTGCTTTATACCACCTCTACGCGAACAAGCAGCTTCCAGAGAATTTTGCCATTCTGGGTGTAAGTCGCACTGAATACAGTGATGAGTCTTACCGCGCGAAGCTGAAAAAATCGCTTCAGGAAATGGAAAAGACTGAGCCAGAAACGCTTGATGCATTTATTAACCATCTGCACTACCAAGCAATTAATACTTCTGACACACAAGATTACGGTAAGCTATCTTCTCGCTTAGACCAACTTGCGGACGAATATCAATTCGAGCAACGCAATACGCTTTTTTACTTAGCAACCCCACCAAGTTTATACAGTGTGATCCCTGCAAGTCTTGCAGCACATGGTCTTAACAGTGAAGAGGATGGCTGGAAACGCCTGATCATTGAGAAACCATTCGGCTATGATCTTGAATCGGCGCGTATTCTGGACAAAGAAATTCACGAGCACTTCCAAGAGCATCAAATCTACCGAATTGACCATTACTTAGGTAAAGAAACGGTACAAAACCTACTTGTGCTTCGTTTCTCTAATGCGATGTTTGAGCCACTTTGGAACCGTAACTTCATTGATTACGTTGAAATCACAGGCGCAGAATTCCTTGGCGTAGAGGAGCGTGGTGGTTACTACGACAACTCTGGCGCTGTGCGCGACATGTTCCAAAACCACTTGCTACAAGTATTAGCAATGGTAGGTATGGAACCACCAGCGCAAATCAATGCAGACTCGATGCGTGATGAAGTGGTAAAAGTGCTTCAATGCCTAAAGCCATTAGACGAAAACGCTCTGCGCAATGACCTAGTATTAGGCCAATACACGGCGTCTGAAGTCCGTGGGCAAAGCCTACGCGGCTACCGTGAAGAGCCGGGAGTTGCAGACGATTCTCGTACAGAGACTTACATCGGTTTGAAAGCGTACATCAACAACTGGCGTTGGAATGGCGTGCCATTTTACGTGCGTACTGGTAAGCGTCTTCCAACACGCGTTACTGAGGTGGTTATCCACTTTAAACAAACACCGCATCCTGTGTTTGGTCAAAACGCACCAGAAAACAAGCTGATCATTCGTATTCAACCAGACGAAGGCATTCAAATGAGCTTTGGCTTGAAAGAGCCAGGCGCAGGCTTTGAAGCGAAGGAAGTGAAAATGAACTTCCATTACGCTGACCTGCAAGAAACGCAAATGCTAACGGCATACGAGCGTCTTCTACTTGATGCTTTGAATGGTGATGCTACGCTATTTGCACGTAGTGATGCGGTGGAAGCGTGCTGGCAATACGTACAGCCAATCTTAGATTTTAAGCAAGATCCACAATCCCTCTTCGGGTACGCATGCGGCACTTGGGGACCTAAAGAGTCAGATGACTTGTTACAGCGTGATGGCCGCGCTTGGCGTTTCCCATGTAAAAACTTAACAGATACGGATTACTGTGAACTATGATCAACCATAAGATCTACCAAACAGCAGAACAGGTAGTTGAAAGCCTAGCTAACGATATGAAAGCGTTTAGCGAAATGGGCAGACCTGTTCACATCTCTCTTTCTGGCGGCAGCACTCCTAAAATGCTGTTTAAACTACTGGCTTCAGAGGCTTACGCAACCTCCATTCAATGGGAAAACCTCCACTTTTGGTGGGGTGACGAACGTTGTGTTGCCCCTGACGATGCAGAAAGCAACTACGGTGAAGCGAACACATTGTTGTTTAGCCAAGTAAATATTCCTGCAGAAAACATTCACCGCATCCGTGGCGAAGATGAGCCTAAAGCAGAAGCCGAGCGCTTTGCAAAAGAGATGGCAGAGGTAATCCCGAATGAAAACGGCACACCTGTGTTTGACTGGATCTTATTAGGCGTTGGTGCAGATGGTCATACAGCTTCTCTGTTCCCTGGCCAAACGAATTATGATGATGCGAACCTATCTCTTGTGGCGTCGCATCCTGAATCGGGCCAACTTCGTGTGTCGAAAACCGCACGCGTATTAGAAGCAGCGAAACGCATTAGTTACTTAGTGCTTGGTGCAGGAAAAGCGGACATTGTTGAAGAAATTAACAGTTCACCAGCACACGCACTGCCATACCCAGCGGCTAAGATTCAAGCGAAATCGGGCCTAACTGAATGGTATTTAGATTTAGACGCGGCAGCAAAAATTGCTTAAGACGCTGCTCGTCGATGAAATAAAATTGGAGAGAAACAATGAAAGGTGATATCGGTGTAATTGGCCTAGCAGTAATGGGTCAAAACCTTATCCTAAACATGAACGATCACGGCTTTAAAGTGGTTGCTCACAACCGTACTGCTGCTAAAGTAGACGAGTTCCTGGAAGGTCCAGCAAAAGGCACGAACATCATCGGTGCATACTCTCTAGAAGAACTAGTAGAGAAGCTAGAAACGCCGCGTAAAGTAATGTTGATGGTTCGCGCTGGTGACGTTGTAGACAAGTTCATCGAAGCGCTAGTACCTCTGCTAGACAAAGGCGACATCATTATTGACGGTGGTAACACTAACTACCCAGATACAAACCGTCGTGTTGCTGCACTACGTGAAAAAGGTATCCACTTCATCGGTACTGGTGTATCTGGTGGTGAAGAAGGTGCGCGCTTCGGTCCATCTATCATGCCTGGCGGTGCTGCTGAAGCATGGGAAGCGGTTAAGCCTATCTTCCAAGGTATCGCTGCGAAAACTGACGCTGGTGAGCCATGTTGTGACTGGGTTGGTAACGATGGTGCTGGTCACTTCGTTAAGATGGTACACAACGGCATCGAATACGGTGACATGCAGCTTATCACAGAAGCTTACCAGTTCATGAAAGACGGTCTTGGTATGTCTGCTGACGAGATGCAAGCAGTATTCGCTGATTGGAACAAGACTGAACTAGACAGCTACCTTGTTGAAATCACGGCTGACATCCTTGGCTACAAAGATGAAGACGGTGAGCCTCTAGTTGAGAAGATCCTAGACACAGCAGGCCAAAAAGGTACTGGTAAATGGACTGGTATTAACGCACTAGACCTAGGTATTCCACTAACACTTATCTCTGAGTCTGTATTCTCTCGTTGTCTATCTGCACTGAAAGACCAACGTGTTGAAGCTGAATCTCTATTCGGTAAGACAATCACTCCTGTTGAAGGCGACAAGCAAGAGTGGGTTGATGCACTACGTCAAGCGCTACTAGCTTCTAAGATCATCTCTTACGCTCAAGGCTTCATGCTAATGCGCGAAGCATCGAACGAGAACGGTTGGGACCTAAACTACGGTAACGTAGCCCTAATGTGGCGTGGTGGTTGTATCATCCGCTCTGCGTTCCTAGGCAACATCCGTGATGCGTACGAAGCGAACCCAGACATCGCATTCCTAGGTTCTGATGAGTACTTCAAAAACATCCTACAAGGCAGCCTAGCAGCATGGCGTAAAGTAGCAGCGAAATCTCTAGAATCTGGTATCCCAATGCCATGTACGATTTCTGCGCTATCTTTCCTAGACGGTTACACAACAGCTCGTCTACCAGCGAACCTGCTTCAAGCTCAACGTGACTACTTCGGTGCTCACACTTATGAGCGTATTGACCGTCCACGTGGTGAATTCTTCCACACTAACTGGACTGGTACAGGCGGCGACACAGCGTCTACAACTTACGACGTGTAATCGTTTTAAGTAAACCGACTAAATATAAAGATATAAAGGGATGCCCAAGTGGCATCCTTTTTTGTGTCTGTAAGATATTGGTAGATTTAAAAGTTACATTAAACGTTGATTCGTCACGCACTTCTCAGAAATGGGAGAGCATGCATTTGCTAGCAGTTTAATATTTCTCTTCGAAGAGTGAAGCTAAGCAGCTCTCTGCCGTCTCCTCAACTATAAGGTAATAGAAATGACACAACAGAAGCATCCATTTCACACAGCTTTCGTGTTGCTTATGTTCATATTACTGATTACTTACTCTATCTATCGCCTTTATCATCATTTCGTTTTCGAATCTCTACCGCTTCAGCTCAGTAGTGGTTTTCAAGTGCTCTACATTGATGCGTCATATGTTTTAAGTATCGCAAGCTTACTCTTATGCCCTACATTATTGGTCTATATTTTATTTGATCGAATGACTCAGTTAGTCAAAGTGCCGATTAAAGTGATAACTATAACAATTGTCTTGTCCCTTATCGTTGCTATTCCAGGTCAAATTTTTGAATTTGGGCGATTGAAGTATATTGCAGAAAGTAATGGTTACTCAGCGTGTCCACCTTTCACAATTGCATCAAGCGGAATGTTTGTAGAAGCTATGGTAAAAGAAGAAAAATACTGTATAGAACCAGAAATTAATCGTATTGGTATGTATGGTTATTTTCACGAACTCGAACGGATTGATAACTATATCAAGTCACACGGAAATGACATCCAATAGAAAAGAGCGCCTAGGCGCTCTTTTCAGTGGTCGTTTTCTTGTTTTGATAAAACCTGTCTTTTAGGTAGAGAATTGCACTGACCACAAGAGTCACTAAAGAAACAGTAAATAGGGCGTACATGCTGAGAATCCATGCGAATGTGGCCGTCAAGAATGCAATGAAGGAAAACATCCTGCTGAAAGACATTACATGGCCAAGTTTGTTACTTTTCATAAACGCCTCCCGAAGCTAAGTGGGAATAGACAATTGAGGTCATATACCACACTTTAATTGTCTGCTCTTTTGGGACGTTTCACACAAAAAAGTGGCTAAAGATTTCTCAAAAAAGGTGAAATATTGAACTGGTAGACAAATCGTTAAACTGAGTTGCACAGATATGACTTCGGTTGTCTATCACTTCAAAGTTTTTAACTACGCAGATTAAGGGCATGTAGCGCTGTTATTATCGTATTCGAACTCTACGATACACAATTGCAAGTGAACCTACACTCGTAAGCTCATCCCTGTCGTCAGTTACAGTAAAAGCTTTTTTCTCTGTTTAACAATACCTTAGTAACTACGGGCAATTAAACCCGTTTTTCGATCGAAACTCAGATTGCATAAAAGGTGAAAAAGAGTGCTAGGTAAGCCTTTAAACTACGCCTATAATTAGCGCCCACATGGAGGATGTTTACTATATGAACATCCTTTATTTTTTGAAACTAGCAACAAGGATCCAGTAAAACATGTTTTTCTGGTTTTGTTTACGTCGACCAAGAAGGTAATTAACACAGCAAATTGAGGTTCTAAGATGACTCTTAACAAGTACTTTGTTTTCATTCCAGCAGAATTGGAACAGGAAATGCACAAGGACAATCAAGTGATCTCTGAGAAGGAAACTCAACGTCAGGCATTAGTAAAACAGGCACAACAACAAGGCGGCCTGTAAGCTAGGTTTCAAAGAGAAAGAGCACCGCAACGGTGCTCTTTTTGTATCTGAGGTCGTAGAATTAACTTAATATGCCAAGGCTTTTCAACTTTCTGTAAATGGTATTTCGGCTCACACCAAGCATACGAGACGTTTTGCTAATGTTCCCCTGGTTGGCTTGATATGTTTTGAGCAACTTATCTTCGACGGTTGCACGCAGTCCTGAAGTTGGTTCAGCGGATGCTGCCCCTTCTTGAGCTTGGCTGAGTTTCTTACTTAGGTGGGCTGGGACGTGTGTGAGTTCCAATATTTCTTCACCTTGCGCCATTAAGGCGGATACTTTGATTAAACTATCGAGTTCACGCAAATTTCCTGGCCATGAGTAAGACAGCATCAGAGAAAGTAGGTGAGGGCAAAGCTGTTGTTCAGATTCGGCGTGACGCCGATGAATGTTCTCAATCAGTTGTCGTTTATCTTCACGCTCCTCAAAGCGAGGTAGCTCAATGATCAAGCCATTAAGGCGATAATACAAATCTTGGCGGAACAATCCTTCGCTGACCAAATGTTCCAGATCTTTATGCGTGGCTGCAATGATTTGCGTATCGACTTGAATACTTTGGTTTGAACCCACGGGAAGCACGGTTTTATCTTGCAATACATGGAGCAAGCGGCTTTGAGCTTCCAAGGGTAAATCTGCGATTTCATCCAGAAACAAAATCCCTTTGTGTGCTTGGCGAATTTTTCCCTGATAGCCTTTGCTGTTTGCGCCAGTAAAGGCACCGGCTACGTAGCCAAATAATTCAGATTCAACCAGATCTTTTGGTAGCGCTCCGCAGTTGACGGAAACTAACGGTCCCGTTTTTCTCTGGCTGTTTTTATGGAGTGCTTTTACAAACTCGTTTTTGCCAACACCAGTCTCTCCGAGAATCAACAAACTGATGTCTTTATCGATGACGCGATTGGCTTGCTGCCAACAGTGCTCAACAGCGGAGTCGCCATAATGAAGATCATTGGACGCCGCTACAGCACGAGACTTGACCTTGCTATCTTTATCGGTAAGCGGTTTTGTTTTGAAAACGAAAGGGTGCTCATTTCCCCGAGTGGATAGAATGTCGTCTAAGGATTGCCCAATGATACTTTTTTGCGCAAAAAGTTGAGAGGCTACTTGATTGTGAGCCAAAACTTGTCCGTCTTCATTTGCAATGATAATTCCTTGCCAACCACTATTCAGTAAACCTTTTTCGCACGCTAAATCCACACGAATATGCCCTTGTGGAATCAAGTTAAGTAGTTGATTCTCCACTTGCTGGACCATGTTTTGTACTAGTACTTGCGTTGAGAAGTCATGTCTCTTTTGCTCGCTTGTAATATCTAATACGCCAATGAGGTTACCAAGATGATCGAAAATAGGATTAGCCGAACAGCTAATAAAACGATGGTGTTGGATAAAGTGCTGATCACCAATAACAGAAACGGGCTTTGCTTCAACCAAAGCTGTACCAATCGCGTTGGTGCCTTTGACCTTTTCTTGCCAGCATGCTCCAGAGCTTAGCGAGATTTCCGTCAACTTCTCACGAAATCTAGGCTGTCCCCAACTGCCGATGATGACACCATCTGAATCCGTCAAAATTAAGCGACTGTCGCTATGAGCAAATAGCTGATTAAACAAAGGGAGCGCAAATTGAGTGACTGCCTCTAGCAAAAAGTTGAGTTGGTGACGCCTATCTTGGAGCGTTGCTGGCGTTACTCGAATATCTTCAGGGCGTCGACGCTGTTTTAAACCCGCTTGTTCACTTCTGACCCATGAAGTTGAAAGCCAATTGTTATCGCTAATGTGTTGAAGTTCCATGACTGTACCATTTTGTCACAGTGAGGGTGTGCCATTTTGGAACACTTGAACATTGGTGTTTACACCATACATCCGCTCAAACGTCGCTCACTTGGTTTGTTATCGCTTGGTAATCATAGTTTTACATTTAATTAACAACAAGTATGGTGTAGTTGGCGTGTGACTTGCGTAATGCTCTTTGTGAACAGTGCGATACGACACTGCAATAACACATTGAACGAGAAACAAAAGGAAGAGTTATGATCTATGCACAGCCAGGTAGTGAAAATGCCATTGTTAACTTTAAATCGCATTACGATAACTTTATCGGTGGGGAATGGGTAAAACCAACGGGTGGTGAGTACTTTGACAATATCTCACCAATCAACGGACAAGCGTATTGTAAAGTTGCTCGCTCCGGCGAGGAAGATATTAATTTAGCACTGGATGCCGCGCATAACATCAGAGCAAAATGGGCCAAAACCAGCGTGACAGAACGTTCGAACATCTTGCTGAAAATTGCTGACCGTATTGAGCAGCATCTAGAAGAGCTTGCAGTTGCAGAAACTTGGGAAAACGGCAAACCAGTTCGCGAAACCTTGGCGGCAGATTTACCTTTAGTAGTGGATCACTTCCGTTACTTCGCTGGCTGTATTCGCGCACAAGAAGGCAGTGCGGCAGAACTGGATGAGCACACCGCAAGCTACCACTTCCCAGAACCGATTGGTGTGGTTGGTCAAATTATTCCGTGGAACTTCCCAATGTTGATGGCGGCTTGGAAACTAGCACCGGCACTAGCGGCGGGTTGCTGTGTGGTATTGAAGCCAGCAGAGCAAACCCCAACATCCATTCTGGTTCTGATGGAAAAAATCGGTGACCTTCTTCCTCCTGGTGTCATCAACGTTGTAAACGGATATGGTTCTGAAGCGGGTCAAGCATTAGCAACCAGCAACCGCATTGCGAAACTCGCGTTTACCGGGTCTACGCAAGTTGGCAACCACATTCTGAAATGTGCAGCAGACAACTTGATCCCATCGACAGTTGAGTTAGGTGGTAAATCTCCAAACATCTACTTCTCAGATATCTTCGATTACGAAGATGAGTATCTTGATAAGTGTATCGAAGGTACGTTACTTGGTTTCTTCAACCAAGGTGAAGTTTGTACTTGTCCATCTCGCGTACTGGTTCATGAAGCGATTTATGACAAGTTTGTAGAGAAACTGACGGAACGTGCACAACTGATTAAACAAGGTAATCCGCTCGATACCGATACTCAAGTTGGTGCTCAGGCTTCTCAAGAACAGTTTGATAAGATTTTAAGTTATCTGGAAATCGGCCGTGAAGAAGGCGCAAAAGTGGTCTTTGGTGGTGGAGTGTCAGAACAGCCAGAGTCTATCAACCAGGGGTACTACATTCAGCCAACCATGTTGGAAGGCCACAACAAGATGCGAATCTTCCAAGAAGAAATCTTTGGCCCAGTGATTGCTATCACCAAATTCAAAGATGAGGCTGAAGCGTTGGAAATCGCAAACGACACTGAATATGGCTTAGGCGCAGGTGTTTGGACACGTGATGCGAACGTCGCATATCGTATGGGCCGTAATATTGAAGCTGGTCGAATCTGGATTAACTGTTACCACGCTTACCCTGCACACGCAGCGTTCGGTGGTTACAAAAAATCGGGTATCGGGCGCGAAACGCACAAGATGATGCTGGATCACTACCAGAATACTAAGAACTTGCTGATTAGCTACAGCATCGACCCGTTAGGCTTCTTCTAGTGAAACTAAGTAATTAATAAAGAAAAAGCAGTATGAATCAAAACCCCGAATCTTCGGGGATTTTTATTAGCGTGAGCTTGTCGGCTGAAGGTTAACTTAGATGTTTAACCTGCTTATATTGTGATATCAGGAACGTTGAATTATCGCCACTTTTCGTTCCATAAGCTTTTCTACGGCGGCGTTTTGCTTGTCAATATTGAGTTGCGGATCAAAG
Source organism: Vibrio sp. Vb1026 (assembly GCF_033338745.1). Lineage (NCBI taxonomy): Bacteria > Pseudomonadati > Pseudomonadota > Gammaproteobacteria > Vibrionales > Vibrionaceae > Vibrio > Vibrio sp. Vb1026. The sequence goes on along the minus strand of NZ_JAWOTH010000012.1, from coordinate 96,712 downwards.
TCCAAAACGCGATTGCAAGATTCGAGACTGGCAAATTGATTTAAACATTCACCAAGCTCTCTTTTAGAGCTTGTTCGCGTCATACTGCTTTCTGATGAGGAGAGTAGGGTGACTTTACGGCCATGAAACGTTCCTTGCGGCACTGCATCACTTTGCTGCGCTTGTTGAACGTCATGAACCGATGAATTGGTGTATGTGGATTGGATGTCATTGGACATAAAGACACCTAAACTCTCAAGTCTAAAGTTTGTGGCATCGGTGGTGCCTCATCAATAGTTACATGAGAAGACAATAACGCTTCCCACGACTCGCTGTGCGTCAGCAATTCTGCTAAAGCTGTTTCAAAATATTCGTAATCCAGTCGCCTAATGTTAATGAGTCGGTTTAAACATAGGACATGTCGGTGGTTATCTAAACTAAAAAATAACTGGTGCTCAGGCCAGTGATAATTAAAAGCCAAGAAAGAGCGATAGAGATCGGAATTTACAATTTGAAGGCCAACAATCTCAGCTTCGAGCTGCAGAGTTGTCGATTCAGGATGAAAGATGATATGCACCCTTAGATTATCATCAAAGGCTAAGCTTACTTCATTTTCCGTTAGATGCAGTGCAGGCAAGCCTATTTGATGAGCAAACTTTAGCAAAATCTCATCGATAGTTTGGCGTGCTGACATAGGAATAGTCCCTTTTGAAATTTTATCAAGGAAAATATTAGATGTATCTCTTCATGTTTATCAATATTAGTCGGTTGTTATTATATTTTGGCTTTTAAATGTGTTGAGAGAAATAGAAAGGCAAAAGTAAATGTGTTCAGATGCATATCTCGATGGTAATGATATATATGAATATCACTTTTCTCTAATAAACTTCAATTAAGGAAGGCATGAAAGAGAGCAGAAACTGTTTTTGAAATTACAGTCCATGTTAACTACGTGTTGTTGAAAAATGCGATTTATTGTCCGCTTGTAGTATAAATATAAGTTGATCTTTTATATTTTTACATAAAGAATTGTGTGAATTTCAAATGAGCTAGATTATATAAAATACGTTTATGGGGTCATAATGAACAATTCTATATGGGCTGGTTTTATTGGGTTATTCATACTGAGTGGGTGCAGTCAGACTGTGTCCGTCAATGGGGTGGATGGCTTTGATACACAGAGTCAGGCATCAGTCTATGGTTGGGTTTCTGTCGACGGCTACTTTCTACCTTCGATTACTTCTCTTGAAGTGGAAATATGTAAAGTTATTGATAATCAATGTCTTAAATCGGCATCTCAGAGCTACCAAGGCGTTCAGTTGCCTGTGCAGTATTCGTTTTTAATTGCACCAATTCAAGCTGGTGAAGGAAAAATGAAGATTATTGGAAAGCTTTATTCAAACGGTGAGCTCGTTGCGGAAAAAGAAAAGAACTATTTATTTTTAGAGGGAAATAAACAAGAAAACTTGATTCTTGTTCCAAAAATAAACAGATAAAATTTTAAGTACTACATTTTTATTAGAATTTTCTAATTTATAAAAATAAAGATCATATCTTTCTTTTTGTGAAAGATTTGTTGTCTTTTATAAACATTAATTACATGACTTTGAAGTCATCGGGTCAGTTGTTTTTTAGACTCATACTTGTTGCAAAAACAGTATTTTTTATGATTATATCTCGCTCCTTGAACACGTTGGCTTGGCGTTTTAGGCTATAAAACATACATTTTTATGATTTTGGAAATTTAATTTTGTTCTCGAAACGATGCCGAAATCTATTTAATTGTATTCTAATGTATAACAAAACAACCAAACTTAAATAACGAAATGATATTTAAGTTTTGGCTAATGATAAACGCTATCTGATAAAAATAATAAAGACGGACAGCAGAAATTTACTAAGTCAAACTTTTACCTTTAGGTAAAGGTAATGCTTGGGTTATTCGCTAATTATTCGGGGGGTATGGTAAGTGATAGAACTTCTATGCTCTTTTCTTTGCTTCTTTAATTCATACAGCAGTACTTAGAAATAACAACAATCAAAGTAGTGCTTTGAAAGTTTCTCAACATTTGCACTGAGAAACTCAAAATAATGAAGGGTAGAAAATGGATGTGTCAGGCCAACTAAACTCAGAAAGGGTCGACTCGAGTTCACGAAAAATTCGTAGTTTTTCCTGCTATGAAAAATCTGACGAAGTATTTCACTCAGACCAGTCTCACATTGTTGTCGTTCACAATGGTCAGCTTCGAGTTCAAACAGGTGATTGCACAATCGATGTTGCTGCAGAAAATGGGGTATTTCTATCTCAAGGGGATTACTTGTTAGAGTACTCTCCGCTAGATGGGGCATACAAAGCGTCGATTATTGCTTACGACAATGAACTCGTTAGTCAGTTGCTGCAAAAACACAGTGATCTCTTGATGATGCTGCCTAAGGTAGACAAAGTTTGTTCTGGTTTGTTTACTTTTGGTTTGAACATACTCGTTGAACAAGTGCTTTCTAGCATGCAGACGCTTGAGCAACAAGCGTACCCTGATGCCATTATGTGCCTAAAATACGAAGAACTACTCATTCTCTTGCTACACAGCAAAGGAGGAGAATCACTGTATGCGTTGCTGTCACAACAAACAAACCGTACTTCGGAACGGTTACGTCGATTTATGGAACAGCATTACTTAAAAGAATGGAAGTTGACAGACTACGCGCAGGAGTTTGGTGCCAGCTTAACCACTTTTAAAGAGCTTTTTAATGAGCACTATGGCATTTCTCCAAGAGCTTGGATCAGTGAGCGTCGACTACTGCATGCTCATAAACTGCTGTTGACGAGCAAGATGAGCATCGTAGATGTGGCGATGGAGGCAGGGTTTTCCAGCCAGTCTTACTTTACGCAGAGTTACCGTCGTCGTTTTGGAACGACCCCAAGCCGCGTACGTTCGGGAGACGATCAAGTGGCTATCGCGAAATGAAATGACTTGGGACTAAAATTTTCTGACTAATTTTGAAAGTCACTCACCAGTGTAAATTCTATTATGTATCGTGTAACAACGAACGATTAAAAATTATTACATCTCTTTCTTTCTGGATTGTTCGAAAGGGGTGCGGAGACGAACATAAATGAAAAAGCAGCATTGGCGACGCCGTTCGCTTTTTCCAGACAGCATAGTGACACAGCGGAAAGTGACTGTTTTACAAAGAGGAGCTCGTTATGAAAGCGCCTCGAAACCTACGCAGGATCTCAATGTTGTGCACGTCAATCACCGACAATTGTTGAGTGAAGGCGTCATAAATTATGAGCAGTTATCTTTACTTCAACGCTTGTTGGATAGAAATGTCGTCGATAGCCTATGCGCTAGCCAGTTAGTTAAAACGTATCAAAAACTTGGTGCTTCGATAGACCGGTTTGCCATGCGTTTATTTTTGGAAATTGGATCGCAGCTCAGTGATAGCAGCACAATCACAACGTTCGAACAAAGGCTGGACTACATCAACTCTCGTCTGGGCTTTCGCTTTAATTTGGCTGTCCCAAAAACGTTGATGCTTTGTTTCCATTTATCACTCAACGAGTGGATTAACCGACAAGTCGATCAAAGTGCTCTTCATGCTTCGATTAAAGTTGAACAACTTATCAATCAACTCGATATTCAGAAGGAATATTGGTCGAAGCTATCAGGGGAAGACACCAGTGCCGTCTTTGTTCAACAGCAACTCGATCTTATTAAGAGCCAGCAGCATCAACTTAAAAAGCAACTTGGTTCGTTAAGCGAACAACAGTTGCAAGTGATTGAATGTCATCGTTCGTTAATTGAGAAGTGGCAACCGTCTTTAGACGAGCTGAAAGGGTTCGCGGAGTACACCTCTACAACCGAACAATTTATTTCTGAGTGGAAAAATTGGTGTTCGGAAGTGCGACTTGAAGCCCCTGAGCTGAACGAAGTTTGGGATGCATGCGATGTGGTTTACAACGACCAAAATGCGGTTGCGAAAGTATGGCAATGGTTCAAGAACATGCAAACTGTTGATGATATCGATCACTACTATTTTGATACTCAAAGTGGTCAGTGCGGCCAGGCTTGCAATCACCTCAGCCAGATCTAAATAGGGCGTTAAATGTTAGATAAGATGATGAAATCTTTAGCGGAAGCGCTAAAGGTAGGGGATTTTATTGCCTCAGAAAATGGTTCTTACAACATCGAGGTTGACCAGTTATCACTGACCATCAAGCAACATGCGTCATGGATTTTATGGGAAGCGACGTTACCCTTCCAGTTTAAAGAGCATCTAGATTATCAACAAGAACAAGCGTTACAACGTTGCATGCAGCTCTCATTAAAAACCATTCGTGAGGATGGCGGCGTACTGACAACCAATGATGATCAGCAATTGATTTTGCAAAGTAAAGTAAGGGTTGAGGACTGTTCGGTGGAACGGTTCTCTGCTTTGCTTTCTAAGCACGTCAATCTATGCGAACGTTACATTGCATTATTGGAACAAGCACGCGTGAACCACACAATCAACCATACAGTGTGGTTACCATGATGCTAAAAATCTTTCCCAACATTAGGCGTGCTGCAACAAAGGCATTGTTATGCGCAGTGAGTGTTGTTCCTTTGGGATACGCGCAAGCAACAGACTTACACTGGCCCGAACAACCGTTCCGCTACTATGCAGATAACGACTCATTAAAAGAGTTGTTGAATAACTTCGGTGCAAATTATCGTGTCTCGGTTTCTGTTAGTGACAAAGTCAACGATCGAGTGAATGGGCGTTTTACCCCTGAAGATCCGGCGGAATTCCTCGATTACTTATCGCAAGTGTACAACTTGATGTGGTATTTCGATGGAGCCGTCTTACATGTCTATAAGGCGACAGAAACTCGCTCACGTTTACTTCAATTGGAATTACTTACGGCTAGAGAGCTACGCAGTACGTTAATTTCCACCGGCGTTTGGGATTCTCGTTATGGTTGGAGAGCTGCTGAGAGCAAAGGGTTAGTCTATCTTGCGGGTCCTCCACGTTATGTCGACTTAGTGGTACAAACGGCGGAGGCATTGGAAACGCGCTTGCTGCAGAAATCGAATTCAACCGACGAATTATTCGTTGAGATAATTCCTTTGAAGTACGCTTCTGCAACGGATAGAGAAATTGCATATCGCGATCAGACAATTACGGTCCCTGGCATCGCATCGGTGTTAAAACGGGTCGTGTCTGGTGTTCAAACTCAAGTGACGAGTGCGTCTAGCAAAGAAGTTACCAGTTCAGATAAGCCTGTAAAAAGTAATAAAACCGCCTCAGTTCATGGTGGCGCAACAGTTGAAGCAGAGCCGGGTCTTAATGCGATTATCGTTCGTGATACTCAAGCACGATTACCGCTCTATCGTAAACTGGTCGCGCAATTAGACCAGCCGCAATCAAGAATTGAAGTCGCGCTATCGATTGTCGATATCAGTGCCAACGATTTAAGTCAGTTAGGCGTGGATTGGCGAGCGGGAGTGTCTGTCGGAAACAACCGCATTGTCGATATCAAAACAACAGGTGATGTGAATTCGGGGGATGTGACGCTCGGCAGTGGACAGAACTTTAAGTCCTTGCTTGATTCAACCAACCTAAATTACTTGCTGGCTCAAATTCGTTTATTGGAATCCAAAGGCAGTGCTCAAGTGGTTTCAAGACCAACATTGTTAACTCAGGAAAATGTCGAAGCGGTACTGAACAACAGCAGCACGTTTTACGTCAAGTTGGTTGGTAAAGAAACCGCAGCGCTGGAAGAGGTGACGTATGGCACGTTACTGAGAATTGTCCCACGTATCGTTGGTGATAGATTTGCTGCACGACCTGAAATTAACCTGAGCCTTCATCTCGAAGACGGTGCAAAGATCGCTGATGGTGGTGTCGATGATCTTCCTTCCGTTCGTAAAACTGAAATCAGCACCTTAGCGACGGTTAAACAAGGGCAAAGCTTACTTATCGGTGGTGTGTACCGAGATGAAGTGAGCCATCAGTTACGTAAAGTGCCATTGCTAGGAGACATCCCATATTTAGGCGCGCTGTTTAGAAGTAATACCAATACTAAGCGCCGCACAGTACGAATGTTTATTTTAGAACCTCGAATTGTTGTGGATGGTATTGGCGATAGTGTGTTGATTGGCAACGAATATGACTTGCGACCAAGTATAGGCAGGCTTAACAACATCTCCAACAATAGCGCTGAATTTAAATCGGTAGTGGAAGTATATAGCTGCACATCGAGGGTTCAGGCCGAGCGCTATCAACAAGACTTATTGTCACAGAAAAAGTCGTCTCAATTAACGCAGTGCCAATTACCAACAGGGCAAAAGGGTTGGCGGGTGAAAGTATTGGAATGTGATGACTCACAAAGTGAGTGTGTGCGCCCTTCAGAGGAGTCTTAACCGCGATGCAGCAATGGAAAATTCGTATTTTATCAGGCGTGCATACCGGAGTAGAAGTCACCTTACCTGAAGGTGCTCTCGTGCTTGGCAGTGACGACTTTATTGCTGATCTTGTACTGTCTGATGCTGGGGTCGAAGCGAACCATTTCACCCTCGTTTGCCAGCAAGACTCGGTCATTTTACGAGGCTGCGAAGAGGCAAATATTAACAGTGAAGACATCGCTGTTGCAGGTGATGGTATCGAGTTGTCACGCCATGCTGTTGTCTCGGTCGGCGTTGTGAAGTTCGCTCTGGGATACGCGGAAGATGCGTTAATTGTGAGTAACGTCAGCGACGAATCTAGCCAACAGAATACACCTGTGGTTGCTGTGCAACGCTCTAGCTGGAAAAAAACAACGCTCATCGCTTTGCTTTGTAGTTTTGTCCCGAGTGTCATTTTTGCCGGTATGTGGTACAGCCAAGCTAACGGAAACAACAATGAAATTGTTACAGAAGCAGAACCCATTGTTTTGGTACGTAACATCTTAGGCGAGCTCAAACTTAGCGACGTTCGCGTGGAATGGAATGCCGCCGCACGCCAAGCAGTCCTAGAGGGTTATGTTGAAGACCGAACACAGAAACTCGATCTGCTTGGTCGAATTGATGTCTTGGGCATCAATTACAAAAGTGACTTAAGAACGATGGAAGAAATTCGTCGCGGGGTTCGATTTATTTTGCGCAACCTCGGCTATCACCAAGTGAAAGTCGAAAATGGCGATGAGACCGGCACACTGCTGCTGACGGGCTATATCGATGATGCAAGCCGCTGGAACCAAGTTGAACAAATCTTGGAGCGAGACGTGCCTGGTCTTGTTGCGTGGAAGGTTGAACTGCAGCGAGCTGGTGCCTACATGGATACGCTAAAAGCGTTATTGACGGATGCGGAGCTACTGAAAAAAGTCCAGTTGGTCACCAGCGGTGATCGCATCGAAGTTCGTGGTGAGCTTGATGATATCGAAACGACTCGATTTTACGGTGTGACCCGAGACTTCCGGGAACAATATGGTGAGAAACCGTACTTGGTTTTGAAATCCATACCTAAGGTGAGTAAAGGCACCAACATCGATTTCCCGTTTCGTAGCGTTAACTTTGGCCAGGTTCCATATGTGATTCTGACCGATAATGTTCGCTATATGGTCGGTGCAAGAACGCCTCAGGGCTACCGAATATCCAGTGTTACACCTGCTGGTATTGAGTTGGTTAAAGGCGGGCGGGTGATAACAATAGAACTTGGATATGAAGGTGAGACGAACAATGACAAATCTTGAACAAATTTTAAATAACGACACAAACGGTGCGGAAGTGCACAAGATTAAGAGCAAGCTCTTAGAAGCACAAGCGGTGGTGAAACGTCAGTTGGATTTAGGGTGCTCACCACAGCAGTACCAATTGCTACTCAAACAGTATGAAGCTTACACAGCCGCCCATGCGGTCGTTGAATCATACGAAGCTAACTAAAAAATACGAGGAAGTCTTATGTCATTTTACGATGCTAGTAACAGTGTAAACCTTGATGATGTTAAAGCTAAGTTAGAACAACAAGCGAAAGATGCCAACACAGAAGTGACGGCAGCCATCAAGAACCTAGAAACCAATGCCGATGATCCATCAAAGCTTGCCGAGCTTCAGCACGCGATCAACAAATGGTCTGTTGTTTACAATATCAATGCGACCACCACTCGTGCGATTAAAGATGTGATGCAGTCGATTCTCCAGAAGGTGTAAAGCATGGAACGAGAAACGCGCCAACTGCTGGCTGAAATCGCGCTGATGGCAACAGGTATGCATCGTCATCAAGAAGCCAACACGATTGCAGATGGCCTTGAAGCAAGCTCAGGTTCTGAAGAGACCGTTGCGATGATTCGTGCAATGAGCCTCATGAATAAAGGCTTGTATGAAGAGGCTCATCAATTACTCGAACCACTTTGTAATGCCTATCCAGATCTGATCAGCTTAGCGGCTCTTGCTTCTGCCAAAGCCGGTTTACTGAGCAAAGCGGAAAGCTGGGTAGAACTTGCGTCACAAGGAAGCGAAGAAAGCCAAGCATTTGCTGCGAGCTTTTCTCAGGACATTAGGAATCTTGGATGATCATTGATTCAAGCAACCTAAGTCTTCAACACCAATCTTTGCGTCAGTCGGAGTCGCGCCATTATGAGCGGAGCGATGAAGACAAGATGAAAGCACTCATGGAGCGAAGTGACAAGCAAGAGCAAGTTTCACATGTTTCTCCAAAAGAGACGCTAGAGAAAACAGAAGCGAAACTGGCGGAGATTAAAGCGTGGTACGAATCATTAAAAGACGCAGAGGTTGTCAGTAAGCAAAGTGTCTTATCATCGTTAAATGAAGCGTTTTCCGACCCTCAAGTTAAACGAGAGGCAATGTGGTACGCCTTTCATGAGGCGAAGAGTGCAAAAGGCAACGAGCAGCCACAATCTGATTTGTTAAAGGTGTTGAAGCAGGAGTTACTAGGGAGTTTTTCGGGACAGCTTATTGCCGAACCACCTGCTGATAAAACAGCACTAAAAGCAATGCTAGCGCAGCATTTTCCACTGGGTGCCCAGAAAGAACAAGCCTTATGGCATTGCTGGGCAGAGTTGAAGTCGTTACCTGATATGGCATCAACACTGGACATGGTTCGTGATGAACTTAGCTTCATGATCCAAAAAAATGCGATGGTGAAAAACATCATGACTCACAGTCACAAGTTAGATTTATCTTAGGAGTACATATGATAAATACGCAGTACACCGAGGTGATGCAAACCAACATTGATAAGTTACAGGATGCGCAAGTCGAAGACGGTTTAAGCGAACGTTTTGAGCAAGCCATGTCGGTTCCCGAGGCAAGTAATGGCCTGGAGGGCGGTTTGCTAGAAAACATCAGCGAGTTGAAAAACACTATCGATAACGCGAAAAGTAACCTGCAAGACAACATGAAGATGGTGGGTGATGATCCGGCGCAATTACTGCAAATGCAGTGGGCGCTGACACGCATTACTTTTCAAGAAGAGCTGATCGCGAAAACCGTGGGTAAAACCACACAAAACGTAGAAACCTTATTGAAGGCACAATAGTGATGATGAATAAAATGAGAGCAGTTTTCATCATGCTCACGTTGTTTCTGGTAGGTTGTCAGACCGAGTTATACACCAACGTTACTCAGAAAGAGGGTAATGAGATGTTGTCGATCTTACTATCCGAAGGTGTCGTTGCAACAAAAGAGCCTGACAAAGACAACACCGTCAAGTTAATGGTAGACAGTTCTCAAATCGCCTTCGCGGTAGATGCGCTAAAGCGAAAAGGTTATCCAAGAGAGCAGTTTTCTACACTGAAAGAGGTGTTTCCTAAAGACGATTTGATCTCGTCACCATTAGCAGAACGAGCACGTTTGGTGTACGCGAAATCTCAAGAGCTCTCGTCAACCTTATCTCAGATTGATGGCGTGCTGGTGGCACGTGTTCATGTTGTTTTGGAAGATCAAGATCTGCGTCCAGGAGAGCGTCCAACTCCAGCTTCTGCCTCCGTATTTATTAAACACGCGGCAGATATTGCGCTTGATTCATATGTTCCGCAGATCAAATTATTAGTGAACAACAGTATTGAGGGGCTGAACTACGATCGAATCAGCGTAGTGATGGTACCCTCATCAGAGGTTCGAGTTGCTACTCAAAACAATCAATTTAAAAGCATTTTGTCGGTTCAGGTCACCAAAGAGACGGCGAATAATCTTATCGCCATTTTGGTGTTCTTGGTAGCGGCACTCATCGGCTCGAATATCGCTACCTTTACATGGTGTCGTAGGAACACGAAGCGTGGTTAAACCAGAAACACCACTCGCGCAGGTACAACACCAGTTTAACTATGCGCCTTGCCAGTACATCCATAGAAGTTGGATAGAGCAAAAGCAGCCTTGGTTACTAAATATCGAAGGCTGGAGAGATAACCCCATGTTCAACCAATGGTGTATCAATGAGTGGGCGTTATCTCCCGTTCCTGAGACGGCTTTTAACAGACCTTGTCATAGTTTGGCATTGCTCCCGACAGACGCGTTGAATCAACTCGTATTGATGGTGGGTGGAGCTTTGCATTGTGTTGCGATGCGAAGCGTTGTCTTAAAACACCCGAAACAGGTTCTGAACAACGTTTTTGGTTTGGAAGGCGCTCGGTTCTTAATTCAAAACGGGCCGATGCTGTTATCCAGCTGGCCGCAAGGCTGGCAGCGTTCGTTACCAGAACTACTGGATGAAAGGTCTGTTGAAGCAAGCATGAGGGCGCTGGGATATTTTTGGATGAGGTTTATTTTGATTAACTCACCGGAAGATGTTGTTCTTCGTTGGCAATTCAAATTGGAAAAGCAACTTAGCGAAAACGCGGAAACAGCTAACTGGTTGGAAGCGGATCAACGAGATCTGGCGTATCGACTCACAAAAAAAATCGCAAAACAGGTTATTCCTCAATGGTTTCATTTGTTGAAATAAAAACAGACAATTTGCAGCTGGCACCTGGCTTAAAGGTGCTGAAAGCGAAAGATTATGCCAGTTATCTGGATTCGCAACACTTAGTTGAAGCCGCGAACTCCAAAGCTGAAAGCATCATTGCTAATGCCCAACAAGCCTACGAAACCGAAAAACAACGTGGTTATCAAGATGGCCTTGCACAAGCCAAGATTGAAAATGCGCAAACGATGGTTGAAACCTTAGCACGTTGTAATGACTACTATCAGCAAGTCGAAGAAAAAATGACAGGTGTGGTGTTAGAAGCAGTACGTAAGATCATCGATACCTTCGATGATGTCGATACCACGGTGAGTGTAGTTCGAGAAGCGTTGCAACTGGTGAGTAACCAAAAGCAGGTCATTTTACATGTCCACCCAGAGCAGGTTGTTGAGGTGAGAGAAAAGGTGGCTGGTGTATTAAGTGACTTCCCTGAAGTCGGTTACGTTGACGTGGTAGCAGATGCGCGCTTGAAAAATGGAGGCTGCATTTTGGAAACAGAAGTTGGGATCATCGACGCTAGTATTGATGGACAGCTGCATGCATTAAAGCAAGCCATGGTGAAGCAGCTCAGCGAGCGTAAAATTACGATTCATGAATGAACCTCAAAAACTCAGCACTTGCTGAGTTTTTTCATTTTAATGCCTTTAAACAAAAAAAATCCGACCATTTCTAAAATATTCACTGCCATAAATCCTTAAGAATACACCTAAGAAAGCTGCTTAGTTGATAAGTGTTGCAACTAAGCAGCGCCTCTAAAACAACAAAATAGGATTATTTAGTCGAATGGCTAATGGATTTATAACTTCTTTACTGACAGATTTTGCCAGCCGCTGCCAATTGGAGCCGTTGGTTTTTGATGAGGATGATTGTTGCCATCTACTCGTTGAGCAAAACACAGCAATCACAATTCGTGCACAAGAAGATCGTGTGACGCTTATCGGGCTGATTTCAGGTAATAAACCGAGTGCTGATATTTTGCATCAACATATGAAAGATGCCTTAACGCAAGGCTCTCCAGCGGTATGCTGGGAGGAAGAGACCGGATATATCGGTTTCATACACCTGCCTCAGCAACTGCTAACTGCATCTTTTTTCGATGAGTCATTTGCGAATTTCATCGAGTGGTTAAAAAGTGCGAATACACAAGAAGTAACCAATAAAACAACCGAAGTACCGGAAACGAATACCACTCATTTTTCCACATTAAGGGTTTAAAACATGATCAGTTTTGGAAGTGTTAGCGCGTTGCAGGCCGCCATGCCGCAAGCTCGTAACGAGATACTTAACGAAGGTAAGCTGAGTATTGGTGGCAAAGAATACCAAATCAACGCAGCGACCCAAGAATTTACTCGCGCCAATCCTATGAATGGTGCAGTAGCGCGATTTTTTGAAGCGACAGGAAAACTGTTTCGCGAAGGTAGCCCACAATCGGTAGCGAAAGCCCTTACAAAAGCCGTATTTGATAATGAGCAAGGACAAGCTCAGCGTTTACAAGCTGCTTCTTCTGTTGAGCATGGACAAATGTTCTTCAAAGATGGAAGCATAAAAACCGCATCAGATGTCTTAAATGCCTTTGCGAAGTTAGACAGTAAATCAGTTCAGTCGAACTCTGCTGAGCTAAACCAGTTAGCAGAGCGAGCGATGACAGAGGCAATGTTAGAAACCGATTCTGGTAAAAACCTCACATCACTGATTGGCGAAAGTGCAGCGAAGTCGCTTGCTGGACGTGTAGTAAAAGACTTCGGCGGTGGTGTATCTGCAGCGAAGAAAAACCCTGCAGGTAGCATTAATCAAATGCAAGCGGTGTTTGATATGGAGGTGATGCATCTTAAATCGGCGCAACGTCATATCGAAGGTCTAGCAAGCACCGATCTAAGCCAAGGTGTATACGCTGAAGGACTGGCAGAGGACGCGTTTAACAAAAGTGGCGTAACCAATAATGTTGAAAGAGCTGCGGCGTGGATCATTAATGCTTCTAACTCTAAAGGAAACGATGCCGAAAATATTACGTCTTTACTGAAAGAATACGCGTCTAATGGTAAAGATTTATTGAATATGGAAAACCTAAAAGAGCTACACGCTCGATTGGTGCCTAATGTTGAGCGTGATTACCGAGGGCCAAATATTTCGGGTGGTACTTTGCCTTCAAGTATTGGCGGTGAGGGCATGTTAAAGCAGCACATTGAAGGCTTTTTGAAAGAGAACCCTGTAGAAGATAAAGACTTAGGTAAACATTTGTTCGCCGGAGTTATCGGGTACCATGGCTTTACCGATGGAAATGGTCGCATGGGGCGCATGCTATACGCGATAGCAGAACTTCGTAACGACTCGTTCAATCCTTTAGCTATGGATGCAGAAAATAGCCTTCACGGTATTAAGTGATTTTCTACTTCTATTTAATTTTCGGAGCGGCGATTGCCGCTCTTTTATTTTCCAGCTTGACCTTAATTTTTCTTCTCAATAAAACGGCTAATAGCAATAAAAATGAGACGTTGAAATAAAGTGTCGGTTTCTATCTCGCCATAAAATCTCTTTTATCCTTATTCGCTTATTTAAACGAGCCGTTATACCCAAGTGGCTTCGCTGCAATAAATATATCGATGTCACTTAGTTATAATAAATTAGACAGGACACAACATGGATACAGGAAAGATTAATATGCTTCTCTCTGAGCTAGGAGAAGTGCTGAACCTTGAGCGCGTGACAGCGTATGACGATCAAATGTGGTCACTGCATTTTGCTGAAAACAACAGTGTCGATGTTCTGCTCGTAGAGGAAAAAGGCGAGTTATTGATTTCCAAAAACCTGCTTATAGAACAAGATGATATTACGCTAGATAAACTTCAAGTTTTACTTGAATACAACTTCTTGTATCGAGAAACAGGTGGTGTGCAGTTTTGTGTGAATCCAACACGCAAAGACGTTGTTCTTCAAGTTGCTATCGCGGCTGGAAGTGAACTCACCAACATTGCTAACTTAATCATTCAGTTGAATGAATTAGTTGATACTTGGGTACAGTTATTTCAAAACAACACGGTTGTAGATTTTAGCCAAACAGACGTACACGCATTTATTCAAGTTTAAGGCATCACACATGGTCAATATTAATACATCGCACATGCACTCGTTGAGTCAGTTAACGTCACATTTGGCGACACAAAATCAAGCTGACGACAAAGAGGTTCGAGCACATAACGGCAAAGATATTTTTGTTAAAGAGGGTGCACCAAAAAATAAAAGTATCAGCGCGCGTATTAGCCACCAGAATAAAGCGAAAGATATTGTAGTGAGCCTGCTTACTAAGCAGGGTATTCCTAAAGATGTTGCGAAGCTCATGCTGAAAAATGTGTTGAATGGTGAAAACAAGTTAACGCTTGGGAGTCTGAAAAATCTTGAGAGATTGTCGTCTGGTCCTAGCTCAAATTGGCCAACTGCACAAACGGCAGCCTCTTCTTCCAAAACCAATAAAGCTTCATCGAGTGTCGCGCTTATCAACGAACATAAAGCCAACCTTCAAAAGCTTGGTGATTTTGCCTGTACGGACTTAAATACGTTCGGTGTTAAGGGGTCACAGTTTTATGAAACAAAAGGAAAGCCACGACTAAAAGAGCTTCACGCGGATCAAGCGCGAATCATGCAAGATCACAGAGCGACGATGTCCGCAAACGGAGTTCAAGCTGCAGCACAAAGAGGAACCGCACCGCAATTAAGCACTCTACAGAACATTGCTAAGGCAGTACAAACCGCGAAAGCCGGCTGCTGTACTACACTTGCCTTTGCTGCCGCCGCTGAGATGATTCAAGGCATGTCAGGAACACCTGAAAGTGAACCCAAAGTAGAAGTGGTTGCGTTTAAAAAGGGTCATTCAGGTACACACCTTTATGTACTGGTTGGTCGACAAGAGGAGAGCGACATAAAAGATCCATCAACGTGGAGTAAGGATGTGAAAATTGTTGACCCGTGGGCGACATCTGCATTCGGTGCACCAATGTTTGGAGATGCACAACGACCACCTGTTTCGAATATGTTCCCGCCAACAGAAGTCATTTTTGATAGCCATAAACTGGGTTAGTCACTCTGCAAAAGAAGTGAGCAAATACATCATGCTAAGCATCTAACCTTTATTGAAAGAGCAGCTCTGAGCTGCTCTTTTTTATTACTCTGGCAACTCGATTTTAGAGCGAGATTTCTGCGGAAAACCTCACAATGAAGGCGAAAAAGTGACAAAAATAAAGCCATTACCGACATCGTTCAATCTGCAATCGTTGTTCAATAGAGTTATTGAAACAAAAGGAAAAAGTTATGAACACGATTCAACAACTGCTCTTGGAGTTTTGCCAACTCAA
Organism: Vibrio sp. Vb1026; assembly: GCF_033338745.1. NCBI lineage: Bacteria > Pseudomonadati > Pseudomonadota > Gammaproteobacteria > Vibrionales > Vibrionaceae > Vibrio > Vibrio sp. Vb1026. The sequence goes on along the minus strand of NZ_JAWOTH010000012.1, from coordinate 81,446 downwards.
TGAGTTGCCCGAACTGAATTTTGAAGAAAATGAACGTTGTCAGCTACTGGTCGATGATCGCTACATGTTGTATTTCATCGCTACAGATACGGATGATTTGATGCTGTCTGTAACGTTCGGAGGGTTAGAAAAATCCGGTGAACAACGACTAAAAGGTTTAGAGCTTCTTGCTCATGCTAACTATCAAGGAATAGGTAGTGGCAGCCTCGCACTTGCTTTGGCTCCAAACGGTCGACAGCTTGTCTTAGCAGGACGTAAACCCGTTGAGCATCTAAATACGACGAACCTTACCGCTTGGTTTCACGAAGTTATTGAACATGCCGAGCTGTGGCAAGCGCGTTTCGCAATGTTGGATCAAGCGATTCCAACCACCTCTAATCATGAACAAGCTCATGTTCAATCACTTCGTGTGTAGGAGAGAAAAATGGTTAATACAACACAAAAAATCAGCCAAAGCCCAGTACCTGATCTAGAACAGTTTCGTGCAGTTGCTGCGCAAAAAGATGATCGAGTGATCAGTAAAAGAGGTGAAGTAAAAGAACCTTCCACATTCCACAAAGGTCATAAGTTTGCTTCTATTCACGAAGGCGTATTGAGAAGCAAATACACTAAGTTTTTCCAAGAAAACATCAAAACTCACCTTGATTTAAAGCAGGCGCTACTTAAGCAAGAAAAACCTGAGGTTGCGCTGTTGGCTTACTCCCTAGTGAGTCCTTCAGGCTATCGCGGTGAGCCACTTACTGAGCGTAAAATCTTAGAAGTTGTCAGCCTATTGGATGAAATAAAAGTGAGCAGCGATACGTACCAGCAGCTTAAAAATACGTTTGATGCGATCAGCAAAGATCCGCGTATGCAGGTGAGTTTAGAAGCCCAGTATCCAGGAAAAATGGATGGCTTCGCTGCTGAACTGTTACAGATGGGCAAAGAAAAGCTAAAAGGTTCTGGTGTGAACGCCGTTATTAACTTGGCATTACCTGGCGTTGGCTTATTGATTTCTACAGGTAGAGAGTTGCACAAAGCGGCCGTAAATGGTGATGCTGAGGCTTACCATCATCAGTTAGAACAAATTTCACAGCTGCCAGGGCGAGATCAACGTCTTTCTATGCCGATGCAGCAAACCTTGGCTCAAGGTCATGCGATACTGTCGGCTGAAGGTGGCATTGGAGCTACGTTAGGTATGGCGACGGGGAGCCTGGGCACGTTCGGTGTTAGCTCTGTAGCAACGGTGGGCGTCACACCGATAGCAAAAGAGGCAATCGGTTCTGCGGCAACGACTGCTATCATGAGCGGCGGTGGTTTTGTGGCGAACCAAGCTGGAGCATACGGACTAAATACAGAAGTCAAAGAACAACTCATGCAAGGTGAGATGTCTGGTGTTTTACCAAGGCTTGAAGTTTCTAATGCTAAAGGAGACTTTACCTTCAGTATGCAAGATCCGGCTTCTGTCCGCGCATTAATGGCGTACCTTGGTCCTAAGGAGAATACTGCAATGACTTCTCCTCAAGCGCCTAAAGAGGCACAAGAGATGGAAACCGCTCGATTAACACTGAAAAAGATGTTGGGTTCAGAGCCAAGTGAGCACTTGGTTCCTGACGTAGACTCTATCTTGAAGCTAAGCCCAGAGGATGCACCAAGTAAAACCGAGTCTATTGCTAACGGGGCGTTTAAAAAACTGTTAGGAGAAGATTGGGGTTGGCTCATGCCAGCTGTTCGAGCGATTGATAAAGGGGAAGCAAGTAAAATAAACGAAAAGCTCACCTACAAGCTCCCCCTAGATGCAGCAAACGGACGAGTTTATCTTGATAAATGCCCAAACCTGAGTGACGTCCAGTTAGGTGCGCTAGAAAAATTAGGCTCACCAAGTCAATTGCGATTGATGTACTTGGCAGAAGGCTGGGTGTAATTTCAAATGGTAAAGTAGGGAGTAGGTGCTGCTCCTTACTTTATCTACCGTCAGCGTTACTTTTTGGGGCTGGCTCATCGCCATTGAATTTAATTTTTCGACTGAAGAAACAAACACACAAGTGTCAACGTTATACCAACCCAACCAATGAGAGAAATTTCTTCCCCAACAATCGCAACTGCTAGTGCTGCTGCGATAACAGGTTCAAATAGCGTGAGTATGCTAGCTCCACTGGCTGTAACAAACCGTAGCCCAAACCCAAAAGCGACGTAACCTAACCCCATTGGAATCAAGGCCATGTAGAGCATGACCGTCGTATTAGTTGACGATGCAAATAGATTATCACCCGTGATGAAAAGTGTTGGTAGAAGCAAAACTCCACCAATACCAAAAACACTTCCCATGGCCGTTTGCGATTCAATGCCGTGGTCAATCATAGCCTTTACTCCCCATGAGTAAATGGCGTACGTCAAACCTGCCAATAGGCCAAGTAATACACCCCAATGCTTCATATCCTGATCAAATAAGCTATTTGCGGATGACTCAGAAGCCAGCAACAAGGTAATGCCAATGACCCCGATTGCGAAACTCATCATCCAGCGCTTGGTTATGGTCTGATTTCGGCTAAAGAGACACTCTAACAAAGCAGAAAAGAAAGGAGCAGTGGAGATAGAAATAACCGTACCAATAGCCACACCAGCGAATCGCATTGATGAATAAAAAGCCAGTGGGTAGGTGGCTAAGGCGATAATACTAATCAGTAACGTTTTCTTCTTATGTACGACTTTTCGAAAATCTCTCTTAAGTGACTTCGCAGATAGACATGCTTGCATAAACCCACCAATACCCATAGAAAATGCGCCAATGGCGAGAGCACTGACATCCGGTGCCAAGCTGGCAGCGGTGCCCGTCGTTCCCCACAGGGTTGAAGCAAAAAGTATGGATAAAGTTCCTAATTGATAGTCGGTGAAATGTTTTTTTAACACTGTAATTTCTACCTAGTGAATGGCTGTTTTAGGGTAGAAAGAATAAAAGAAAGCGATAGAGATTTTTGTGCTGAAAAGACGGAATACTTGTTCCAGAAGACTATTTTAGTGACTATCGGGAAAACTCTCTAGGAGACATACCAAAATGCATTGAAAACCGTCGACTAAACGCGGAAAGGTCACTATAACCAACTCGTTCAGCTATCAACTGAACTGGAAGGTCTGTATGAGTCAGTAGTGCTTTGGCTTTTTCCATACGTTGTAGTGTAATGTACTTATGGACGCTCACTTTTAGCTGCTCTTTAAAAAGCTTTTTAAACTGCGTCGGACTCAAGCAAGCGGCATTCGCTAATGAGGCAATGGTGAGTGGCTGATCAAGCTGCTCCGCGATCACAACCTGTACATCTCGAATACGCAAATCCACGGAGCGAGACCGCTTTTGCTGCTCCAGCAACAGATAGAAGGTTGCAACCATTGAGTTTTCAATTTCATCATTAACCTGATACTCAAGTTGCTTTTCGACAAACTGGATAAAGCTCAGTAGAGGCGGGCTAATCGAAAACACAGCCACACTATTATCCATCAAATGAGTGGGCAAAGTGGTCATATCCGCAACAATAAAGCGTGATGACTCTTCGGCATTAAACCCGTGAGCACAACTTTTGGGGATGACTATGCAGTCGCCAACCGCCACCTTTCCGACATAGCTATCCATATCAATATGTATGTTGCCCTGGAGAGGAAGCACCAGTTGATGATAATCACTATGAGTATGTCGGCTCATACGTTTCGTGTAGGAGCGAATGCTTAAGCTAGATTTCATAAAAACAACATACAGTTAAAGGATACCGCATTATAGCGTTGAAAGTATCGAGGTTGAAAGCTGGGCAGTTGTAAGCCCAGATCTTGAATGGGGTGTGGTTTGTTAGTCCGCCTCGGACTCTAACGAAGCCAACCAACGAAGCACTTCCGCAGTTGCCTCAATAAGATCGCTTGGGATGTACTGGTCGACGTTACCGTCGGCGTATAGTGCACGAGCAAGAGGGACTTTTTGCATCACAGGCACGCCTTCCTCTTTAGCGATTGCGACCATACGTTTGGCTACCGCATCGGTTTCCATCAAAGTGATGACGGGCAGGGGCGTTTCGCCTTTCTTGTAATAAAGGCCAACCGCGATATGTGTTGGGTTTGTAACTAATACATTAGAACGTTTAACGTTTTCACGTTGATTAGAGGCTTGTAGCTCTTGGTGTAACTGACGACGTTTGCTTTTTATTTCTGGACTGCCTTCCATCTCTTTGTATTCGCGCTTCACTTCGTCCTTGCTCATTTTGAGCTTTTTCGTGTGATCAAACTTCTGGTACGCAAAATCTGCGGCAGCGATGACGATGAAGCCTACCGAAGAGATAATCATTAATTGTTTAATCATGACGCCAGTAATGGTCGGGACACATTCTAGCCCACAAGTTGGAATTTGCATTAAAGCGTTGATGTTACCGCGTAATGTCACCCAGATAATGCAGGAAAGAAGAGAGACTTTAAGGATCGACTTGATAAACTCAATCACACTCTTGAGGGAAAAAATGCGTTTGGCACCTTCGACGGGATTGATCTTTTTGATGTCGGGTTTAACGGATTCACCACTAAATAGGAACCCGAACTGCCCCATATTGGAAAAGATGGCGACGAGTGCAGCAACCAGAATAATCGGAGCGAGTAGATAGGCAATTTCTTTTGCGATGGCGATAGCGACATCGACTAGCGCATCTTGGAAACCCTGATAAGCAAGCTTACTTGGTAGGAGAATAAGCGCTGAGATGTGCGACATGTAATAATCGGCGAACGCAAACAGTACAATTATGAGCGCCAAAATTAATGCAGACGATACGATTTCTTGGCTTTTGGCAACCTGACCTTTCTGTCGAGCATCGCGTAACTTTTTTGCGGTGGGTTGCTCAGTTTTTTCTGCACTCATAAAGAATCCTAAGCGTTATTGCCAAATGGTATTGAGTTGTTCTGCGAATCGGGTAATGCCGTAAAACTGTACTTCAAAGTGATCCATCATTATTCCGAGATACACGATCAGTAAAACACTCGCGATGGCACTTTTTATTGGCATGGCAAGGAAAAAAACATTCAATTGCGGTGCAAAACGACTGATAAGCGCCAGACCAAACTCAGCAAGAAACATTGCCAACACTAGTGGAGCGGACATCAACACACCAAGCCACATAAGCTGTTCAAATTGCGCGTAGAAGAAGCTAACCCATGCGTCGCTAACGGTTGGGAAAAAGTCCACGATCGGCCAAGATGTATAGCTTTTGAATAACGCATAGATAAAAGTGACAAAGCCCCCGCCAGAGAAGAACAGGGTAATCAACGTTTGGGTCAGCAACACGGCTGTTGGTGTGGATTGTGAGCCTAGCGTTGGGTTAAACATACTTGCCATGGCAGCACCACGTTGGTTGTCGACCAGAAAACCGGCCGCTTCTATCGCCCAAAAGGGGATAGCAGCAACAAACCCTATCAATAGCCCAATTAATACCTCCTTACCCAAAATCACTATCAGCCAAATGCCGTCGGTTTCTGCGGGCAAGCTTTGCTGATTAATCATCGGAAATATAAACAGCGCGAGTGAGCAAAGCACACCATTTCTCACCATGGTGCCGCCTAGAATTTGCTTGCTCAAAATAGGCAAAAAGATGAAGCATGCCATTAACCGAGGTAACGTCAGACTGTACAAAAATAAAACCTGGTGTAAGTCGTGATAACTCATCGTATTTGAGGAATTTTATCCATAGCAAGCGAGGCGAAGGCGTGGAGCTCTGCCCCTAGCCATTGCGTTGTGACGAACAGTGTAATAATGACCGCGATAAGCTTGACCACAAAGCCTAACGTTTGTTCTTGGACCTGAGTTAACGCCTGAATAAGCGACACCAATGTACCAACCAATGCTGCGACTAAAATCGGCGGTAATGACAAGTACAACACTAGGGTTAATGCTTGAGTCGTGAAATGAATGATTTCAGCAGAATGCATACTTTCTCCGTGATTAACCGTAACTCAACACTAAGCCGTGGGTGAGCTTTGTCCAGCCGTCAAGCAAGACAAAAAGCAACAATTTGAAGGGGAGGGAAATCGTCATTGGCGATACCATCATCATCCCCATTGCGAGTAGGATATTCGACACAATTAGGTCAATAGCGATGAACGGTAAGTACAACAGAAAGCCAATTTCAAAAGCGCGAGTAAGCTCGCTGACGGTAAATGCGGGCAGTAAGAGCAATAAACTGTCCGACTCTAAACGGTCTACGTACTTCTGTGGCCACAATGTGCGTGCAGCATCAGTGAAGAATATGGCTTCGGTTTCCCGAATATGCTTTTTCAAAAATTCTCGATAAGGCTGTAAACCGCTTTCAATGAGGCCTTCTACACTTGCAGAATCTTCAAGGGAGATATCATGCTGCTTTACGTAGTCGTAGGTTTCAAACCCGACGGGAGCCATGATGAAAATTGACAGAATGATGGCCAATCCGTAAAGCGCCATATTCGGCGGAATTTGCTGTACACCGAGAGCGTTACGCAGCAGTGAGAATACAACGGCCAGTTTCACAAACGACGTCGCCATCATGGCGATAAATGGGAGCAGTGCCAGCAGTGCTAAGCTGACAATGAGATTGAGCTCGTCGGGTAACTGGATCATGCTGGCTCCTGCGTGCCACCGAACAGCTCCAGTACGCGCACACCTAAATGTTCGTTAACATTAACCAGTTCACACTCACCAATGATTTTGCCGTTGGCACGCAATGTTACCGGCTTAGATACAGGCTGGTTTAGCTCGAATACGTACCCTGGCTGAAGCTGGTTAAGCTGCTCTAGCGTGATGGTTTGATGGCCGATATCAAACGTGAGTTCCACAGGCAGTTGCTGGTGGTCGGTTAACATTTCTGAAGTGTTTACGTCATTCATATTGGTTTCTTTTTCCATAATGTGAAGAGTTTGGTCATCCAGTTGGCAGCGCCAGAGATTCTGGTTAGATACTTGAAAAATGGCTTGTTGCTTGGCGATGTAACCATCGTCAAAAAAGATGACATCTCCCAGCTCGAGCGAATTAAATTCGCTTAACGTCAAATGGGTCCTTCCAAGACTTAACCACACAGGTAAAGCGAGGTGTCGAGCTTGTAGAGCAGCGCTGTTTGGTAGCGCATCCAACAACACGTCTGATCCTTCGCTAACCCACAAACAAAGAGAGCCGTTAGGCTTATTGAGGGTTAACATTAAAGTATGCTCTTGGGCCTGGCTCGCCTCTAACGGCTGTAGTTGACTAAGAATGGGTAACTGACCAAATAGCGCTTTGATTGCCTCACTATGCGGTTCTATCTGTGAGCTCAAAAGTGCTAACTGGAGGGAGTTAGGCAGGGACTCAAACGCAGTAGCATTTAAGGTCGATTTCAGCCAATGTTGGAGCTGCGCACGAGAAAAGTCTACTTGTAGGGTTTGCCCTCCAATCAACGTGGTTAAACGGAACCCTTCAAATGAAGGGATTTGAGCAACAGTAATCGATACGCTCTGACCATCAGTCCCTTGGAAGTGGCACTGTTTTGCACAAAGTTGATTGCTGAGCGCGATACTTTCTGCATCCACTTTGGGTATTATTAACGGTGTCATAGGTCATTCTCCGCTTGCCATTCTTCATACACGCTGCGTTGTTGGCGTGAGTGTTGTTGTTCATGTTGTTGTTGATCGAGCTGTTGAGTTTGTTCGCTGATCGCTAAGCGAAGTGGCTGCTCACCACCGAATCGGTTTAGCCGTTCAGCAAGATCTTGTCTAGCTTGCTGGCTAATAATGGAAAGGGCATGCTCTTGTCGAATCGTCACGCTATACCCTTGAGCGTCCAACTTGATGTGGATTTCGCCACCTTTTAATTGTCCTTCACTTAGAAACAGCCGAACCTCTTTGTTGTCCGATGCGGTTGGCAGAGCAACATAGATTTTATCCACCAATTGCTGGAGTAATTGGTTTACGTCTCGCGTTGGGCTTGGTTGAGCCTGCGAAGCAACACTTTTTAGGATGACATCGCCTTGTGTTACCGCACTTGCAAAGGGTTGAGAAGGTACTTTTTCTTCATCCGTTTTCACGGCGACTAGTGCGCTTTTCGTCTCGATTTTTTCAAGGGGCTTGGTTTCAGGCAGGCCATCAGTTTGGTCTGATCGTTTGCCTGTATTCTGTAGCGGCGGAGTTGCACGCTTATTGTGCGCTGTTTCAGTTTGCTTTTTCGTTAAGCCAACAATGTTAATCCCATCTTGAGCGAGCTCTGTCGCTGTCGCACTTTGGGGGAGCAAGCCAGATTCAAGCGTAGAGAGACAATCCGGCGAGGTATGTTTATCCATCGGCGTCGGTTTATCATCTTTCAAATGAGCTTGAGCTTGAAAGTGAGGATCAACACGCTCGGTAGAAGGGGAGCTTAGAACTGTGTCGCCATCGCTTTTTCCATCATTTTTAAGCAATTTATTGTTTTCGCTAATTATTTCTTCGCTATTTGCTGCGTCGTCTTGCGGTTTCTCTACGTCTCTCTTAGTGACGACGTCACTTTGACCGTTTAAGGTGGAGATGTTTTTGTCAGCGTTGGCTTCTTGGTTCGATGAGTTAGGTTTCTTATCTAGACCTTGAGATGTCTTATGCCTTAGCGGTATGTCTTCTTCGCCAGTATGATTCTTTTGGGGATTCGCAACGATAGACTCCTTTCCCTTGCTAGGCTTCTTCGTCATTGCATGCTCGAATTGTGATTGAAGCTCGGCCTCCTTCTCGAGAGGCGCTTGTTCTGGCGTTGATTTGTGCAGCGTATTCGATGCTTCAGTTGTTGGGGTAATGCGCATAGTGAACCTTTAGATAATGTCGACAGTGCGAAACTCTTCCTGTTCGAGTTCTTCTTGGTATTGCCTTTCTCGCGATTTTTCCGCGACTTCTTGTTGCTGCAACTGAACGAATTTTTCTTTGGTTTTATGGGCTTGTCGCGCCTCTTTTTGCTTTTCTTTAAGTGCCGAGCGTTCGATTTCAAGCGCTTTTTTTGACTCGGCCACACGCTGTTTAAGTTCGGCTTCTCTCTCTCTTAACAACGCGATTTCTTGTCTTAATGTTTCCAGCTCTTTGAGAACGAGCGTTTGTTGTTTTGCTTTAGCAAAACGTCGCTCTTCTTCTTCCTGGCGCCAAACGTGATAGTCCGCGACAGAACGTTCGGCCTTTTGAACCTGTGCTGTGGCGTTTGACACGCGGTATTCTTGACGCTTGACGGCTTTATCCGCACGGTCAGCGCGAATTTTTTTGATTTCTAATAAGCGTTCTATCATTGTTTCACCATCCCTTTAAGTTGAGCGATAGCGCCATCAAGATCGCTTAGTTCATGCGTGCCTTGGCGTAAAAAGGCGCGTATATCATCACTTTGTGCAATGGCCATATCCGCTCGGCTATCTGCACCATGTTGGTATTCGCCAATTTTGATTAGCAGTTCAACTTCTTCATACTTAGCTAACATTTCGCGAATATGAGCAGCAGACGCCTGATGATCGGATTCAACGATTTGATTCATCACTCGGCTTGCTGACCGAAGTACATCAATCGCAGGGTAGTGGTTCATTGCCGCAAGTTTACGCGAGAGAATAATGTGCCCGTCTAAAATTGAGCGAGTTTCATCCGCGACAGGCTCTGTCATGTCGTCACCTTCCACCAACACGGAGTACAGTGCTGTAATTGATCCTTTGTCTGATTGTCCAGCTCGTTCCATCAGCTTTGGCAAAGCGGCAAAAACGGAAGGCGGATAGCCACGTCGTGTTGGTGGCTCGCCTGCGGCTAGTCCAATCTCCCTCTGTGCGCGGGCGAAACGCGTTACAGAATCCATCAGCAGTAGCACGCGTTTACCTTGGTCACGAAAATATTCTGCGATAGAAGTGGCAACAAAAGCGGCTTTGGCGCGCTCCATTGCTGGGCGATCAGAGGTAGCGACCACTAAAACCGATTTGGCCATTCCTTCTTCGCCTAGGTCATGCTCAATAAACTCGCGCACTTCGCGTCCGCGTTCACCAATTAAGGCGAGAACGGTCACGTCAACTTCTGCGGAGCGAATCAGTTTTGCCAGTAGGGTACTTTTACCCCCGCCAGCCGCTGCAAAAATACCCATGCGCTGACCTTCACCACAGGTCAGTAGCCCATCAATGGATCGAACGCCAAGAGAGATTGGCTTTTCAATTAGTTTACGTTGCATTGGTGGTGGCGCATCGCGATAAACAGGATACCAAGCACTTGGTTCCTGACTCTGCGTACCATCGAAAGGACGTCCAAGCCCGTCAAGCGTTGTACCTAACAGGTGGTCGCCAACACCCACTTCGTGCATTTTGCCCATTGGGCTTACTTCTGTATTTGAGGAAATCCCAAACATATTTCCTAACGGGGTGAGCAAAGCGTGATGCTGCTGGAAGCCAACCACTTCCGCTAACAAAGACAGAGTTTGATCGGGATTGCGCAACTCACACAGTTCACCTACACGAACGCCAGGGACGACAGCTTTGATAATGGTGCCGGTGACTTGTGTAACGCGCCCGCGAATTTGGATCAAACGCGTGTGTTTAATCGCAGATTGTTGGATATCAGTGATGTATGAGAAATCGTTCAAGGTAAAAATATGCGCAATGATTGATGCTGAGAGGATAGAAAGTATAAGAATCAATTTATAGTGAATATCAGTCGGGAGTTTTTAGAAAACTGAAAGCGCACTAAAAAAACACGTCTGATTTTGACAGCTTCAACAAAGCGCACTTTCTATAATTCGCCTGTATTGTGCGGAAGGAGTGCAAGTGAATGAGTATTATCAACAATCATATCGCAACAAATCCAAAGTTTGATGCGTCTATCCAAAACGGGTTGGAATCGTCTCGCCCCGACGTTTCACAAAAAGGCAATTATCGCGGTGAAACCGTCCGTGTTCACAATGCTACACAATCACTTTTTGATGCGATGGAAGAACTCACTTCACTCGGTTCCGAAAAAGCAGAGAAAGATCTGACTAAGCGCAAAGTGAAAGACAGTGGTGTTCGAGTTAATGAAGCACATGAACTCGTTTCGGACTATTTAAGAAAAGTCCCTGATCTTGAAAAGAATCAAAAGATCAAAGATTTGGCTACAAAAATGGCGGGAGGAAATATCTCGACCATCGCGCAATTACAAGCCTACTTGAATGGGTTTTCCGAGGAGAAAAGCCATCAATACCTCGCGCTAAAAGCCGTTAAAAAGTTTTTGAGTGCGAGTCCAGAAAGTAAACACCTACTAGCGCTGATTGACCAAGCACTTCTAAGAATCGAGCAAAACCCAGATACATGGTCTCAAATTGATACGGAAATCCGTGTCTCAAATTTTGCTGATGAATATAGCCAAGAGCAAGAGTTTAGCTCTTTGCATCAGCTGCGCGGCTTCTACCGCGATACCGTTCATAGTTATCAAGGGCTCGGCGCTGCTTATCAAGATGTGGTGGCGCGCTTTGGTGAGCAGGAGGTATCGACCGCTGTTGACTTTATGCTGCAAGGCATGAGTGCAGATCTTAGTGTTCAAGGTAGCAGTATCGATTCGGTTAAGTTGCAGTGGTTGATGTCCGATATGCAAAAACTCAAAACTCTAAATACGTTGCAAGATCGTGTGAGTCAGCTGTTCCAAATGTTTAAACCGGAAAGGACGAATTATGGCTTATCAAGTTTCTAATTTGATGGCTGATGTGATTGCGTTGGTAGAGCAGCGATGGGTAAGCAGTGATGAGATATGGAAAGTCGCCAACGCAATGGAATTGACGGCGGTAGAACAAAAAATCGATTTTTTTCGAGAGTTCCATAAGTTAGTTCGCGCAATCCCAATTGACGTATTCGCCGATGAAGAACAACGACAGAATTTAATCCAAGCGGTACAAAAGGCGCTAGACGAAGCCATTGATATAGAAGAAGAGGAAGCGTGGGAAGATGAGTTGGATTGATGCATCCGTCGATGAATTTTGCCGAGGAATGGGGCTCGATGCCGTCGATTTCTCATCAGCTGGACGGGTGCAGCTGGATTTTGAGCAAAGTGGTACGCTGCATATTGAGCGACAGGGTGAGCAGTTATTCTTGATGTTGTCTCGAGCGTTATCTTGGCATCAAACCAGTGACATTATTCAAAGTGCACTGTGTTTGTGTCATGCCGATCAAGGCTGGCCTTTCGAAATTAAAACCGGCTTGTTAGATGAACAAACTCTGGTTTTTTCAGCAAGGCTAAAAGGAGAAGAAGTAACACTTCCGACCTTAGAGCAAGCGTTTACGCTTTTGGCTCGTCTACATAACGATGTGGCAGGCTCATGACTCGAGTCAGCACTTTAAACGTAGGCATCGAAGCCTTTACGCATGTTACTCATAGTGAAGTTAAGGCCGATTTCCCAGAGCGATTTCAATTGCTTCCTGATGGTCAGGCGGTCGCTACACATTTAGAGAAGCTCTATGATCTCAGGCCTTCAGACCAATATCTCATCGCGTTAACTAAGCCCAAGCTGCTGCACTCAGAGTTGTTGCGTCCAGAAAAATACCGTCAACAATTTGATGAAACGTTAGCTCAGCTGCAAGTTCTTGCACAGGATTCAGGCTCCGCTTCTTTTATCAAAGCATCTGAAACGCTACAAAGTACGCAACTAGATCAGCGTTACCTCACTATGGCGCTCAATCTCCTTATTCAGGTCTAACCAACATGTTGAGATCCAAAGACATTGAACTCTTACTTGTTCACGCTGCGCTACAAGTTCAATACCAAAAGCCAGAGCATGCCATTTCTATTCTCGATGCGGTTCTAGAAATAGAACCGCAGCACAAAGAGGCGATGCAAACACTTGCTGTGGCGTGTTTACAAAGTGGTCGATATACCCGGGCGATTGAGGTGTGTGAGCACTTATTAAAATCTGACCTTCATCCTGACTCGGCAGGACTCTGGTTTTGTTTAAGCCAAGCGCGTTGGAAACAAAATGACGTCGATGGGGCACGCCAAGCGCACCGACGCTATCTGCAATCTTTAAATAGTGAATCACATGAATAAGTTGATCGATATTCTAAACAAAGTAGGGCAACGCAAAGACATCATGCTTGCGGTGATGTTACTCGCGATCGTCTTTATGATGATATTGCCACTTCCTACCGCACTGGTGGATGTGCTGATTGGCACCAACATGAGCATTGCGGTGGTGCTGCTTATGTTAGCGATTTACATCACCACGCCACTTGAGTTCTCTGCATTTCCTGCGGTGCTATTGATCACGACATTGTTTCGTCTGTCTTTATCTATCACGACAACCCGCTTGATCTTGCTACAAGGCGATGCTGGTCAAATCGTTTATACATTCGGTAACTTCGTTGTGGGCGGTAACTTAGTGGTCGGTATCGTTGTGTTCCTGATCATTACCATTGTTCAGTTTATGGTGATCACCAAAGGCTCAGAAAGGGTAGCAGAAGTTAGTGCGCGCTTCTCACTCGATGCGATGCCTGGTAAGCAGATGAGTATTGACGGTGACATGCGTGCCGGAGTAATTGACGTACACGAAGCTAGGCACCGACGATCACTGATTGAAAAAGAAAGCCAAATGTATGGCTCGATGGATGGCGCGATGAAGTTCGTTAAAGGCGACTCCATTGCGGGTCTGGTCATCATTGTGGTCAACATCTTAGGTGGCGTCACGATCGGGGTAACGCAAAAAGGCATGAGTGCTTCTGAAGCACTTGAATTGTTTGCGATTTTGACCGTTGGCGATGGTTTGGTATCGCAGATCCCGGCACTCTTTATCGCGATTACCGCCGGTATTATCGTGACGCGTGTTTCTCATGAAGATTCTTCTGATCTTGGGTCGGACATTGGTGGGCAGGTCATTGCTCAGCCACGTGCGCTTCTTATTGGTGGTGTGCTTTTGGTGCTGTTCGCACTCATCCCTGGGTTTCCAAAAATCACTTTTCTGGTCTTGGCCGCCGTGGTTGGTGGTGGTGGTTTCTTCCTTTTCTATCAACAGAAAAAACAAGCTGAATCAGATAGCACCGACTTATCAAGCTTTGTTTCGCAAGGGGCCGGTTCGCCAGCAGCGAAGCCAAACAAACCCACTCCATCTAGAAACAGTAAAGGCAAATTAGGTGAGCAAGAAGAGTTTGCCATGACGGTCCCACTCTTGATCGATCTTGACGCGAGCCTTCAGGAAAGCTTGGAAGCGGTCGCATTAAATGAAGAGCTAGCAAGGGTTAGACGCGCACTATATCTCGACCTAGGCGTGCCTTTCCCAGGCATCCACCTGCGCTTTAACGAGGGGATGCAAAATGGCGAGTACTTAATTCAGTTACAAGAAGTCCCGGTTGCACGAGGACGAATTGTTAAAGATCAACTCTTGGTGACAGAAGGGAATGAACAGATCGATTTATTAGGCGTGCCTTATGAGCAAGATGAAGATTTTCTACCCGGTATTTCTAGCATTTGGGTGGCACAGAGTTATGAGCAAAAACTCGTAGCCAGTCATGTCGGTTTTCTCACACCCGACAGGATTTTAACGTACCACTTGTCTCATGTTCTTAAGGAGTACGCACAAGACTTTATTGGTATTCAGGAGACGCGTTATCTGTTGGAGCAGATGGAAGGCAGTTATTCGGAGCTAGTCAAAGAGGCCCAGCGTATTGTTCCGTTGCAAAAAATGACGGAAATCTTGCAACGCTTGGTTTCTGAAGACATTTCTATCCGAAACCTTCGCGTGATCTTGGAAGCGATGGTTGAGTGGGGCCAAAAAGAGAAAGATGTTGTACAGCTGACGGAGTACATTCGTTCCAGCTTAAAACGTTACATTTGCTACAAATACGCGAGCGGACAAAACATGTTGCCCGCTTACTTATTGGATCAAAATCTCGAAGACACAATACGCAGCGGTATTCGTCAAACCTCAGCAGGGAGTTACTTGGCGTTAGATCCGTCAGTAACGCAACAATTTGTCAGTGATGTGAAACAGACCATTGGTGACTTAAGCCGCATGCCGAATAAACCTGTGCTAGTTGTGTCTATGGATGTACGCCGATATGTGCGAAAGCTTATTGAATCGGAATACTACGATCTGCCCGTTTTGTCATTTCAAGAACTAACCCAGCAAATCAATATTCAGCCACTTGGAAGGGTGGGGATGTAATGAAAACAAAACTAATACTCTCGCTGGCGCAAGCGGGGATCGAAGTGACGCCATACTTTTGGCAACAAAGTGAAATTCAACTTGGTTATCGAATTGAAGTTGAGGGCTTAGAGCTCGTTTTTCGGGTGGAGGACGGTGAAATCATCATCGTTCTTCTGAAACGCGTTCGTCCAAAATTGGGGTTGAGTAACCCCTTTGCCGGCTTATTTCTCTTGGCTGAACATGCCATTCAACTTTATCCCTCCGATTGGGTCATTCGCGGCAACGTCGATGTGTTACGTGGTAGCAACATGAGCAGCCAGCGATTGGCACAGTTCTATCTAAAAGCATGCGGTGCAAGCCATGATGAGCTAGAAGACTGGTACTGTTTACGCCTAGCAGATTATAGACCTTTGAAAAAGTTGAAAAAGTAAAAACTCACGACTGTTACTGACAGCACCGATGAGATGACCCGCTTTAAGATAGGAATCAAGATGAAGCAACCGTTTACCGATGCGATTGAGAACGCTGAGCTTGCCATTAGAAAAGCTGAAGACAGAACCGATATTTTTAACGAGCTATTGGAAGGCTTAGGTGTTGGTCCTGTTGCGGGGGATGTTTTACTTGGCGGCATAAAAGCGCCAGTAGATACCATGAAACGTGCAGAGCAAGAGCTAATAGACGAAGTCCAGCGCCGCCGGCAGCAACAAACTCAGCTACAAGGTACGTCAGGTAAACGCAGAAAGCGTCCCACAGTGATGCGCGGCATGATGATTTAGAGGTTTGGAAATGACGAATATGAAAACGACTGGCTCTACGACAGGAGCAACAGACACAGCTGCGAGTAGTGCACCATTACCCACTTTCCAACAAAACTTGATAGAGGCATTTACCCCTGTACTGGGTGAAGCAGAGACTCAGCAACTTGCCTCGATAATCTCTTCATTGCCAACTATCTCGGGACAAACGGAATCACAAAGCATCGCGCTTTATGTTGATACGCTTGAAAACCTAAAAGCGAAAAATAACGCGTTTGCTGGTATATCATTGACCGACACTGCATCTGTTTGGATAAAGTCGCTACAAAGTGCTAACTCAGATGGCGAATTAACCGCAGCCGAGTTTAATGCTCAAACAAACCAAACGCTATCAAATCAGTTTCAGGCTTGGTTTAGTAAGCTACTGACGGAAAACGTAGATAGCTCGTTATCTACTGAGTTTGTTAGTCAATTTAATCTGGGCACCCAGAGTAACCAAGCGGAGCAGATCGCCAACCTCTCCGAGACAGAACTGGCTAATGCCACCAAAGAAATTTCTCTTTTTGTTGCAGAGCTTGCTAATCAAATGGGCTCCCGTGAAGTGAGAGATGCTTCTATTTCTTTTCTTCGCAATGCCTTTAGTAGCTTAGGTTCCGTTAATCTCGCGCAACTGAAGAGCTCGGACTTTCTGTTGACTAAAGAGAGTTTCGCCCTTCAAGTCTCAGCTCAATTAAAAAGTAGTTTTCAAGGCATTGGTATTACTTTAAGCACCGATGACGCAAGTGCGCTAGCTAGCAGAATTACCTGGACTCCTGGTATTTCTAAACAGCAGCTTAAAGAAGCGTTAGATGAAATGGCCGCTCAAGTGAAAGGCCAATATAGCGCAGCTTATGGTGAGGCGAGTGGAACGAACAATCTAAAAGCAACACTTAATACTGTCATTGGTGGAACTGAGCCTTTGACCCTTTCTAGTCTGTTCGCCAACTTCGCGGTGAGTTTAACAAATATAGAAATCGATGACTTTTACCAGGACAGCGCGATAGCCGATGTCCAAAAGACACAAATAACGGCAGCTCAAGTTAATTTGATCAAAGAAAACACCGAACGAGATATCCGATTACAGTTTGAAAAAATAGTAAAAGGTGAATCTACCGGGGCTTCATTTACTGAGCGATACGAGGCATTGCGCAAAAACTTAGGGGCATTGAAAGAGCGTCTACTCAATATCACCGATAAAGAGAAAGCGGATCGCGAGGTGAGAGCAGAGCACTCTCTAACGGCTCATGATTTGTTGGCCGTTGTTGAGTCCAGCATTGGAGACCGTTTTGATGAGCAAGTGCTGCTTGCACTAAATGAGCGTCGTGTTAACCGTTTAGAGAAACGTAATGACCAGAAAGAGGCATTAGAGGATCTCACAATACAGCTTAAAGTTTTTGGTGTTGTGCAATCAAAAATTCACTCTACGCAAAGTGTTGATGGGGTTTATAAACCGGGATATCCAGAAAGTAACTTCAAAGCGAGTGACTTTAACTACAGCAATCAAACGGATTTTGAAGCTTCACCTGAGTACAAGTATTTGACGGATAATAAGATAACAAACCATCGAGACTTCCTTCAAACACAAGGTATTACTATCGGTGATGGTGCTTCGTACCAAGACGAAGAGAAGTCGAAAAAGCTGTCTAATTTTTCTAGTTCTGTCAGTGCTAAATCCAAGTTGCTTAACGATGAAGTGCAAATCAAAACCACTGAGCTGAACGACACCAGTTCTCAATACAACTCGACCGTTGAAGCGATGAACAAGTTTGTTCAGAAGTACCACAGTATTTTACAAGAAATCCTACGAGCCATTTAAGGATAACCAACCATGACTAAAACAAACGCGACCGATCCATCTCAAATGCAAGCAGAAGAACTGCTGTCTTTTTTGGAAGAGGGAGGCACGCTAAAAATGTTGCACGATGTGTCTCAGGACACCATCGAACACATTTATGCCGTAGGTTACAACTTTTTCCAATCGGGAAAGATTGAGCAAGCAGCGAAAGTATTTCAATTACTCAGCATGCTTGATCATTATCAGGCGCGATTTTTCATTGGCCTTGGCGCGGCTCGTCAGGAGTTGGGTGAGTATCTGCAGGCAATAGACGCCTACAGCTACGCAGCGCTAGTGGACGTAAATGATCCACGCCCACCTTTTCACTCTGCTGAATGTCACCTTAAACTGGAACAACTGACAGAAGCAGAGAGTGGGTTTTACAGCGCGAAGGAGATGTCTGCCGGAAAATCACAATATGCAGATTTGCATGAGCGTGCAGGCATCATGTTAGAAGCGGTGAGAAATAAAAAGGAGTAATTAGACTATGAGTTCTATTGCACTTGACCGCATCCAGACACAGGTTTATAGCCCTGAATCTGGCCAAGCCACGTTAGATAACGTGCAGAAAACGGCGTCTACAGCGACGCCTTCTGTGACGGTAGAAAACGTGAAGAGTAAAGATGCAGATGTACTGAACACCGGAAAAGTAAAAGTTCAGTTAGATGCACCTAACGCAGCTGTTAGTGACAAAGTGAATGATTTGACGCTAAAAGCCATGGCACAGCTGCAAAAGATCGTCGATACCATTGCAAAATCTCTCCATGCAGTTGCAGACCAAACAGGTTCGATTGCCGTCAAAATCATCGCAGGATCTGCTGATGATTTTGAAGTAGAGCTTGCTGCTATCACGGATAAACTGAAAAGTGCTCAAAACGAGCTGAAAATTCAGGAAGTGAAGGTCGCAAAAGCTAAGCACGAAAAAGAGATGGTGGAAAACCAAGACAAAATCAAAGAATCGGAAGCCGCTGCAAAAGAAGCCCAAAAATCAGGCTTAGCAGCGAAGATCTTTGGTTGGATCAGTGCGGTGGTTTCTATTGTTGTTGGTGCCGTAATGGTGGCAACGGGTGTTGGTGCAGCAGCCGGTGCACTTATGATCGCTGGTGGCGTCATGGGAGCAGTGAGCATGGCGTTGCAAGAGCCAGCCGTTCAAGATGCGCTAAAAGAAGCGGGCGTAAATGTCGATGTGCTAAACAAAGTCGTAATGGCATTAGAAATCGCCGTCGCGGTTATCGGAGCTGTTGTGACGTTTGGTGGTGCAGCTGCTGGCGGTATCGCGAAACTTGCAGCAAAAGGTGCTGGTAAGGTAGCTCAAAAGGTCACGGAAATCGCTACGAAAGCCGCTGCAAACATGGCGAAAGTGGCGGATATGGGCACAAAAGCTGCGACAACAACAGCGAAAGCGATTCGTTATGGCGCAGAAACCGTCGATCTTGCCGTCAACGTGGGTAAAGGCGCAACGGACAGTGTCCACGCTGCTAACAATGCTCACGTGACAGAGATTCAGGCTGATATCACAGACCTTCGAGCCAAAATGACGTTAAGCCAGGCTGTCATTGATAAGCTCAAAGAAGAGATTGGTAAGTTGATGGAAGACTTCCAAGAGCTGATGAGTCTCATCATGCAAATGATTCAAGCGAAAAGTGAAACTATGCAAACGGTGTTAAGCCGTCCTGCAACGGTATAAGGAGTTTATTATGCTAGATAAAGTAGGCGGAACGGGTCGTGGTGAACTATACGGTTTAGGCGACACCATTAAAACCAACAAAGCAGAAAAAGCGCCGGAAACAAAGCTTGAAGCGGGCGCCGTTAAAAGCCAAAGTGAATCAGGTGTTTCTGGTGCAGCACGCTACCAGTTAGAGACACCTAAAGCTCCTACAGTGAGTAACCAAGCTCAAGTTGTTGCAAACCTAATGAGCGCTCTTGCACCGACGGTGAGCTCATTAATGAGCACAACGATGAAAGCGCTTAACGGTGAGGAGGTGATCAAGTCACCATCAGATGCGGTATCACAATCGTTGACGCTATTAACATTGTTGTATCAAGTATCAAAGCTGAGCCGTGAGCAGCAAGTGCTACAACGTGAAATTGCTGTTGAAGCAAACGTCGCGAGTTTAGAAAGCCAAGCGGCAGAACTCAACAACTCGGCAAGCGCGATGATCGCGATGGCAGTCGTTTCGGGTGTACTAGCGGGTGCTACCGCAATTATTGGTGCCCTTGGTTCTTTCAAAGCAGGGAAAGAAATCAAGAATGAAATGGCGAGCAATAATGTACTTAAAACGCAAAAAGCTGGCTTCGATCAAGCAGAAGAGTTATTAAATAACAATAGCTTGTCTAAAACGCAGCAAGATCAGGTTAAGCGTGCGCACTCACTAGCGAAAGACAATATCGCAGACACGACAGCGCAGCTGACAAGTGGTGGCCGTAAGTTCGATAAGTTGATGAGCTCAAACCAAGCGAAGAACGCGATTCTTCAAGCTTTGGGCCAGATGGCAAACTCAGCATCGAATGTAGAGCAAACCAAAGCGCAAGCGCGCAGCAAAGATGATGAAGTACAAGCGACTCGCGCACAAGCAGCCAAACAGAAAGCCGATGAAAACATTGGTTTCCAAGAAGGCTTATTGAAAGAGCTACGTGACTTGTTCCGATCTATCTCAGATAGCCAGAACCAAGCGTGGCGAGCGTCAGTCCCAACGGTGTAACCATCCGTTTCACTAACTACAAAGCGTTGTTTATACAACGCTTTTTTTATTTCAGCTATCTAAACTAGATACGGATATTTACTGGGTGATTTGTTTGT
Source organism: Vibrio sp. Vb1026 (assembly GCF_033338745.1). Classification (NCBI taxonomy): domain Bacteria; kingdom Pseudomonadati; phylum Pseudomonadota; class Gammaproteobacteria; order Vibrionales; family Vibrionaceae; genus Vibrio; species Vibrio sp. Vb1026. The sequence continues at coordinate 60,945 of NZ_JAWOTH010000012.1, read as the reverse complement.
AAAGCAATATAACGTAGTGAGTTACATTGCATAAAAGTTACTGTTTTTGTTGAACTCAGCTCAAAGCTAACAACTTCATAGTAGCCTTGTTGCGTAAAATTAAGTTAAAGTGCCATTATTATTCACAAAAAGTGTGTTTAAGAATTTTTTGTAGTGAAGGGTGTAATTAGATACTCAATAACAAAATATGGTAGTTCGACTGGTGAGTATTTGGGAACAGAATTATATAAAACTCAACTTAATAAGTAGTCGAAGATGGAAGATATCAGTTTAGCATCAGATTTAGTGATTTATCTGACTACGGTTGGAATTTTAGGTATATTTGCTTGGTTTTTGTTTGTTATTTATTTGAAATCCAAGTGGTTGAAGTATCTTGAAGATGCTCTTGATAATGGAGTTCGATACTACACTCTGAATATATTCTTATCAGGTCACGGAGTATTACAATATGGAACTGTTTTTCTGAGCACTTTTCATGCGAAACGATATAAAATGTTAGAGAAGAGGGATAAGGTTCCAATTCATATTCAACGATTGTTTGTTCTCTCATTCGTATTATTTATTTCAAGTACATCATGTCTTCTGGCTGGAGTTATAACTCATCATATTTATATAGAATAAAGGTTATTTAACAAGATTATAGTAATTTGACCTGAGTATTTCTATTTAATAGATAATTTAGAATGGACATATCAGTCTAAAGATTTAATTTTCTAGACTATACGGTTTACGCTTATATAGAGCCATTATATAACGGCAGAATATGCCAATAAAATGGTGATTACTAAGCTAACCGCCAAGGATGAGAACTCAAACGTTATCAAATTGTTAACGGTTGCTATACTTAAACGGTCATCAACACAAGTAAAAGGGATGTTCAATGTTTAAGTTTAAGCAAATCGCACTTGCGGCTTCTTTGGCGGCACTCACAACAGGCTTTTCTGCGTCTGCGGAGGAAACGTTTGTCACGATTGGTACCGGTGGCGTAACAGGGGTTTATTATCCGACTGGTGGCGCTATTTGTCGCTTGGTTAACAAATCGCGAGAAGATCACGGTATCCGTTGTTCGGTAGAAAGTACTGGGGGATCGATTTATAACATCAACACTATTCGTGCTGGTGAATTGGACCTCGGTATCGCGCAATCAGACTGGCAGTATCATGCTTACAAAGGAACCAGTAAGTTTGAAGAAAGCGGGCCTTTTAAAGAGCTACGCGCCGTATTCTCCGTTCATCCAGAACCGTTTACTGTCGTTGCACGTAAAGACGCGAACATCAAAACTTTTGATGATTTGAAAGGTAAGCGCGTTAACATCGGTAATCCTGGTTCTGGTCAGCGAGGTACTATGGAAGTGCTAATGAACCAGTATGGTTGGAGTAACGACGACTTTAAGCTTGTCTCTGAGTTAAAAGCAGCAGAGCAATCAAAAGCACTTTGTGATAACAAAATTGATGCGATGATTTATACCGTTGGTCACCCAAGTGGAGCGATTAAAGAAGCCACTACGTCGTGTGATAGTAATATCGTAACGGTAGCTGGACCTAATGTAGAAAAACTGGTTGCAGACAACAGCTTCTATCGTGTCGCAAATGTCCCAGGTGGTATGTATCGTGGCACAGATAGTGATGTTCAAACCTTTGGTGTGGGCGCGACGTTTGTTTCTTCTACTGCGGTACCAGAAGATGTGGTTTATAACGTGGTTAAAGCGGTATTTGAAAACTTCGATGATTTCCGCCGTCTCCACCCAGCGTTTGCAAACTTGAAGAAAGAGGAAATGGTAAAAGACGGTTTATCTGCGCCTCTTCACCCAGGTGCGCTAAAATACTACAAAGAAGTAGGGCTGATTAAGTAAGCGTTACTTTCTCTTATTATTGATGTAAAACGCCATCTTTCTCGATCAATGCCACTCGTTTAACCGCGAGTGGCATATTTCTATTTCTCGTCATCCTGTACAGCGACGAAGGAGCGTGATACAGGATCTTCCATCCGAGCACTTTGTGATCAAAATGGTTTCATTAGCCGCTCAGTGTAGTGCTATTAGATTCCTAACCTCGCTGGAGTGACACAAAAAATCGTTAAGCCATCTGCATTAATCTTTCGCGCTGGCGTTTTTGTAGGAGTGTTATCCACTTGTACAAGTTTTGCTTAAACATAAACATCAATGAAAAAGTAGATAGTGATGAGAATAGAAGAAAGAGCAACAAACCCTTTAACATGATTAGGATTCAGTTGACGAGAGACACGAGCTGCAAGATACCCACCTACCAACGTACCGACCAAAACAACACTACCTGTGTGCCAGTCAATGGAGCCATTGGCAACAAAAATCACGATAGCAATGAGTGAAACACACGTAGATACGAGCAATTTCAAACCGTTCATTAAATTAATGTCTTGGTGGCCAGCTACTACCAGATAGCTCAGAACAATAACCCCTAAACCTGCGTTGAAAAAACCACCGTAAGCAGAGACACCAACAAGTAGTAAACCCAACGCGATTGCTCCGAGTATGCCAGCATGTTTGTGCTCTTTCGCGACAGTTTTGATTAGCATTGTTAAACGAGAACCGATGAGAAAAAGCACGGTGGCAAATAAGAGTAACCAAGGGATGGCTTCCATAAATAGCGATTCTGGCGTGTTGAGCAACAGATATGCTCCGACAGCGCCGCCGACTAAACTGAATGAGACTGTGAACAGCAGTTCATGCTTGTTCTTCATGATCTCTTCTCTGAACCCGACGGCTCCACTAATGTAACCCGCACATGAAGCATATGTGTTTGTTGCGTTAGCCATAATAGGAGGAACACCAACTGCCAATAGAGCCGGAAAAGTAATAAAGCTTCCGCCTCCCGCTATGGAGTTAATGATCCCACCAATTACGCCAGCAACGAATAAAAGTGCTAGTTCTAAAAGCATAAGCAATCCTTGTTATGTTCTTTTTCATTGTTAGAGCTTCAGATGATCTAACCCACATGCTCTAACGTTCTGATATGAGGTTTACTTTACCCGCTCTAAAACAAAATTGTTCAGTTCTGTAACGTTTTTGATGACATGAACGGCTTTAGTTTGAGAGTACCCCTCGAGGCGAGACATAAAGTCATCATTCCAGAATGCAGGGCATTGCTGAAGAACTTTGTAGCTTTGTAACGTTCCTTTCAGTACCGAACTACCATCAGGCCATCCTTCAGGTTTAATGAATAGTCCTTTAAGGAGACGTTTCGTCACAAACCAATAGCTTACTGAGTATGGTAGATCAATATAAATGAGAGTATCGGCTGCATCTAAACGAGCGTTGAAAGAGCTGATCGGTCCAAGGCCATCTATAATCCAACGATCTGAGCTTAGTATATTGCTATGAGCTTCATCAAAAACGCTACGCTCAACGGGATCACCGTTTGGTTTATAGACTATTGAATCTAATTGATGAAGAGGAAGACCGGTAGCCGACGCGATTACTTTACTTACCGTCGATTTTCCACTGCCGGGTTTACCAAAAACTGCTATTTTTTGCATTGTGACCGCCTCCAAGAGAGCTTTTCCCATACGGTAGAGACAGAAAACCCACCGCTATGGGTGGGTTCGATAAATACTGAGCGCATCAAAAAATCCCACCATTCCTATGGAATGATGATAATTCGTTGGTTAAGTTGCGCTAAGTGTGTGTTCATACAATCACCTTCATATAACGACAGTGATTTGTCAATACCATCTGTACAACAAGCGAACGATTTGGAAGGGGGAAGATAAAGCCATCACGATGGATGGCTTTATCTAGGTTGAAAGAGACAGCGATTACTGCTCAACGCTGACTGGCTGTGCTTTAAACTTTTGAATCAGCTTTACGATTAGTGGACTTGCCAATACCAATACAGCTAAAACAGTAAAGGTAAGGGTAATAGGACGCTCCCATAGGAAACTCAGTTCTCCATCTGAAATCATTAATGCGCGGCGTAAGTTCTCTTCCATTAATCCTCCAAGGATGAAGCCCAGCAATAAAGGTGCGAGCGGGAAGTTAGCGAGCCGAAGTGCAATGGCAGCCATAGCCACAATCAGCATCACGAACACATCCATAGTGTTAAAAGAGACCAAATAAACCCCGGTGATTGAGAAGAATAAAATCATCGGTAGAAGCACCGTTCTTGGAACCGCCAAAAGCTTTGAAATGTACGGAATCAATGGTAAGTTCAGGATCACAAGTACGATGTTGCCGAAGTACATGGAAATGATCACTGACCAGAACACATCTGGGTGTTCAACAAATAGGCGAGGGCCAGGTTGAATACCATAAGCGATCAGCGCACCGAGCATTATTGCTGTTGTACCAGAGCCCGGAATACCAAGCGTTAATAGCGGTACAAATGAACCACTAGATGCTGCATTGTTCGCAGACTCTGGCGCAACCAAACCACGGATACTGCCTTTACCGAACTCATCCTTTTTCTCTTTAGGTGCGAGGTTGCGCTCCATACCGTAGCTTAAAAAAGCAGCAATGGTTGCCCCTGCGCCAGGAAGAACGCCAGTGAAGAAACCTAATATTGAAGAGCGAATTGAAACAGGCGCAACATCTTTGATTTCTTCCTTGGTCACTTTCATTGAGCCAATGTTGCTCAGCTTTTCTTGTTCTTCATCGCTGGTGTCTTTTGATGGTTTAAGGATGCCCATCAGTGTCTCACCCAGTGCGAATGTCGCCATTGCAAGCAACAAGAAGCTAAAGCCATCCATTAAATCCGTTAAACCGAAGGTAAAGCGTTCAACGCCTACGCCTTTATCGATTCCAACTGTAGATAGCATCAAACCAAGAATGGTCATCATCCACGCTTTGATTACCTGACCTTTCCCCGCAAAAGCCGCGACTGCTGATAACCCAAGTAGCATCAACGCAAAATAGTCCGACGATTGGAAGCTAAGGGAGACGCTAGCCAATGCTGGTGCGGCAACAAGCAACATAATGGCAGATAGCGTACCGCCAGTGAAAGACGAATAAGCTGCCAAAGCTAATGCTTTACCTGCCTGGCCTTTTTGAGCCATTGGGTAGCCGTCGAATGCTGTGACCACGGTTGAAGAACAACCCGGCGCGTTAATTAAAATCGACGATGTAGAGCCACCAAATACCGCACCGTAATAAACACCCGCCATTAAAATAAGGCCAGAGGAGGGCTCTAGGCCATAAGTAATTGGGATCATCAAAGCAATGGCTGAGATCGGCCCAAGTCCAGGTAACATGCCGATAAATGTACCGACGAAGCAACCAACGATCACCATCATAATGTTCATTGGCATTACTGCGGTGGATAAACCTTGTAGAATTCCATCTAACATAATTCAGTCCTTTCTTTGACTACCAGATGGTGAAAATCAAACCCGGTTCGAGATAGATGTCCAAACCTTGAGTGAGTAATAAGTAGAACGCGATCACGAATGGAAACGACGCGCCAAACAGAACGGGTTTACGTCTTTCCCCGAGCAGATAAAAGCCAGCCAATAAAAAGAAGCCAGTAGCTATCACAAAACCTAAGTAAGTCAGGCCCACGCCGTAGAGCGCCATTAAAATTAAAAAGGCAATCAGTAACTTCCAATTGAAGGTCAGCACTGCGCCACTTTGTTTATCTGGTTGTCCTGTCACCAGCAATAGCAAAGAAAGGCCGACACCAACGTAAGTCAAGATGGTTGGCAGAGTACGTGCGGTGAATGGTTCATACTCATCACCTGGAAATAATGGAATCTGCGAGGTTTGATAACCGTAGCAAAGACAGAAGAGTAGAAAGATCATTGCGCCGACGCGGTCACGACAGAGCAAATACTCTTTGGTGAAAAAGTTGGTTGAACGAGGCATATTCAACTCCTAACAAAAGTAAAAAAGACCGCATATGGACGTCAATGAATAAACTAAACCATTAACAATTAAGCATTTCGCTGCTAGTCGAGCCGCTTTGGGTATATAAACAAAGGAGTGTGCATGCCGATTGTCGACAATGTCCATATGCGGTGAAACTTAGAGTGCAAATACAATGGGGAAATACCAACCTACGTTATTCATTGAGGTTGGTATCTGAGGGACCCCAATTCGACTGTTACTTCAGGAAGCCTAACTCGCGCATTAAGTCACCCATCTGTTGCTCTTGATCTTCAAGAAACGCGAAGAATGCTTTATCCGCTTTATAGTTGTCGATCCAACCATTGCGGTCTCGAACGACTTGCCATTCGTCGGTGTTATACATTTTAGTAAATGCGGCATTCCATTCATCTAGCTTTTCTTGGCTTGTGCCTGGTGCTGCAAAGAATCCACGCCAGTTAGCAAAGACAGTTTCATTACCATATTCGGTGAGAGTTGGAATGTTAGGCGCAGCTTCTAAACGTTTTGGTGCTGTAATCGCTAACACTTTCACTTGCCCAGACTTAGACATTTCGAGTACTTCACCTAGCCCTGTAGAGAGCAGTTGTGTTTCGCCTGAAAGTAGGGCAGCCATGGCTTTTCCACCTGCATCATAGGCAATGTAACGAACTTTGCGCGCATCAAAACCTTCACCTTTGAAAGCTGCTGCTATAACCAAATGATCCATAGAACCACGAGCAGAGCCACCAGCAACCTTCACCTTACGTGGGTTTTCTTTAAAAGCTTTAACGACATCTTCCCAAGAGCTGTAAGGAGAATCGGCTGATGTAACAATGGCGCCATAATCGGCAACCGTTGCGGCAACAGGAGTCAAGTCGCGGAAAGATTGTGGGAAGATCCCACTGAGCGAACGAACGACGATCGGTGTTGAGTTCACCATGAGTGTATCTTCTTGACGATCAGCCGTTTCAATCAAATGTGCGATTGCTTTGCCACCGCCACCACCAGATAGGTTTTGAAATGATACGGTTTCGACGATGTCCGACTTTATTAATACATCACCAGTACCTCGGGCGGTCATGTCCCAACCGCCACCGGCACCTCCAGGGATAAGAAAGTGCATTTTTTCAATATCTGCAGCAAGAGCGTTGAATGAAAATGAAGCTGCGATGATTGAAGCGGCGAGCGTTGGTTTGAGTACCTTTAACATGTTCACGTTCCTTATGTTAGCGACTCTATTTAGTTGAGCCTTATTGTTTTTGCTCAGTTGTCATGCCTTGTAAGCGTTAAAGCTGAACTTGGTGTAAAGGTTAATTAAGTGTTAAATATCTGTCTGTAAAAGAGATATAAAGAGAATATTGAGCATTTCGGTTATTTTGTTCATAAAGTTCACGGCGAGAAGTTGGTGTTAGGTCACGCGGCTTTACGCTTTGGTAGGCCATAATAAAATGACGGAAAATGAACGAGGAAAAGAGAATGAAAGGGACGTGTTTGTGCGGCGCAATTGAAGTCATCGCTGAGGTTAAAAATGAGGTTAGCCTGTGCCATTGCTCTATGTGTCGAAAATGGTCGAGTGGCGCACTTCATGCGGTGCATTGTGGGCCTAACGTGACGTTTAAAGGTGGCGAACCTAAACGTTATCAGTCGTCAGACTGGGCGGTGAGAGGTTTTTGTGGCGAATGCGGCACAAACCTTTTCTATCATTTGTTGCCGACAGGTGAGTACATTCTTTCCGCTGGTTTGTTCGATAACCCAGATTTCAAACTCACTTTAGAGATTTTTACCGATGAAAAGCCAGCTTATTATGACCTCAATTCCGCTTCACAAAAGATGACTTCGCAACAAGTCTTTGATCAATTTGTACCTAAAGAATAGTTTTTTATCCGATTATTGTTCGACAGCTGAGCTTTTAGTTTTTAGATCATAAGCTTAAAGGTTTATAAGTTGTCGACAATGTGAACTCACCATTCTTTATTTCTGCTAAAAACGGCACTTAATAGGCATTTTAGGCCCATTTAAATTACGACCTTAGTCTAAATTGTCGACAATTTACTTGATTGTCGACACTTTGATCGACTACTTTATATTCAGGTTAAGAAATTGTAGACATTTCGATGTCGGTAACAAGAGTATCTGAATATGAACTCTGAGTTGAAAGCTCGTTATAAAGTGCTGGGTTCTGAGAAAGAACACACCAAATCCGAAACGCTGACCGAAACACTCATTGAAGTCATTGTTAATGGCGACGTGAAGCCTGGCCATAAGATATCAGAGCCTGAGCTAGCAAAGAAATATCAAGTCAGTCGTGGGCCTTTGCGTGAAGCATTGATGCGCTTAGAGGGGCTAGGGCTCATCGAGCGAATTCCTCATGTTGGGGCTAGAGTGACCACTTTTTCTCCGGAAAAGCTGATAGAACTTTATGCCGTTCGAGAAGCATTGGAAGGCATGGCGGCAAGGTTAGCTGCGCGACACATTACGCAAGAAGAGCTCTTAAGCTTGGAAATGCTATTGTCGACACATTCCAAGCATATAGACCAAATGGAAGGCGCGTCTTACTTCCATCAACATGGTGACTTTGATTTTCACTATCGCATCATCCAAGCGAGCAGAAACAGTAAGTTAATATCTCTGCTGTGTGATGAACTCTATCACTTATTACGGATGTATCGTTACCAGTCGCCACGTGCGCAATCTCGCCCGAATGAGGCGCTCACCGAACACAAATTCATTTTGGAAGCCATTCGCAATCGCGATGAAGAGCTTGCAGAAATGTTGATGAGAAGACACATATCAGGAAGTCGAAAGCTCATCCAATCTCAAATTATACATACAGAAAGTTTAGACAAAGACTAGAAGGAATTCGTCATGAGCTTAACACCGGGAGCGAAATTCAGACTCGCCATTGAACAAAATAATCCACTACAAATTGTCGGCACTATAAACCCGTATTGCGCCATGATGGCAAAAAACTTGGGTCACCAAGCGATTTACTTGTCTGGTGGCGGTATCGCAAATGCTTCATACGGATTGCCGGATCTCGGTATCACAACATTAAACGACGTTTTGGTTGATGTTGACCGTATTACTAACGCATGTGATTTGCCTCTTTTGGTTGATATCGACACGGGCTTTGGCGGTGCATTTAACATTGCTCGCACGATCAAAGCGATGGAAAAAGCGGGCGCGGCAGCGGTGCACATGGAAGACCAAGTCGCACAGAAACGTTGTGGTCATCGTCCGAACAAAGCAATAGTCAGCCAGCAAGAGATGGTTGATCGTGTAAAAGCCGCGGTTGATGCACGCAATGATGAAAGTTTCGTGATTATGGCTCGTACTGATGCGCTAGCTGTTGAAGGCATGGACAGCGCAATCGAGCGTGCGATTGCGTGTGTGGAAGCTGGCGCAGACATGATCTTCCCCGAAGCGATGAACAATCTGGACCAGTACCTTCAGTTTTCAAATGCGCTTGAGCAAGCGACCGGAAAGCACGTTCCTATTCTGGCGAATATTACAGAGTTTGGCGCGACACCGCTGTATGGCTGCGATGAGCTAGCGAAAGCAAAAGTGGACATGGTGCTTTATCCGTTAAGTGCGTTCCGTGCCATGAACAAAGCTGCTGAAACGGTCTACAAACATTTGCTAGAAGTGGGTAATCAGGAAGCACTGGTTGATTCGATGCAAACACGTAAAGAGTTGTATCAGCACCTGAATTACCACGACTATGAAGACAAACTTGACCAGTTATTCTCTGAAGGGAAATAGCGGGGGAAAAGCAAAAATAAACGGAAGCCCAAGAAAAAGATAATCGGAATTTATCTCATCTAATAACGTGAAATTCGTTTGGCTAAAAACACCCCAGAGAGGGAAAAGTCAGACAGAAAAGGAGTTCAAACAATGTCTCAAACTGCAGAAAAGAAAGCAGAATTAGGTGGCGCAGGCCTTCGTGGTCAAAGCGCAGGAAGCACAGCTTTATGTACTGTCGGAAAAACGGGAACTGGTCTAACTTATCGTGGATACGATATTACTGATCTTGCGAACAACGCACAGTTTGAAGAAGTGGCTCACCTTCTGTTACGCGGTCACTTGCCGAATCAACAAGAACTTGATGCGTACAAGACACATCTACTCAGCCTTAGAGGTTTGCCAGCCGAGCTAAAACAAGCTTTAGAGTTGATTCCTGCAAGCGCACACCCAATGGACGTAATGCGCACGGGTTGTTCTGTATTGGGTAACCTAGAGCAGGAAATGAGCTTCGAGGAGCAACTGAAAGCAACCGAACGTATGCTTGCCTTGTTCCCTGCCATCATCTGTTACTGGTACCGCTTTAGTCATGATGGCGTGCGTATCAACACCGAGGATCAGACTGAAGATTGCATCGGTGGTTACTTCTTACGATTACTTACAGACAAAGCGCCATCTGCGCTGCACAAACAAGTGATGCATTGCTCGCTCATTCTTTATGCTGAACATGAGTTTAATGCTTCTACATTCGCAGCACGCGTTTGTGCATCAACGTTGTCAGACATCCATTCTTGTATCACGGCAGCAATCGGTACGCTTCGTGGGCCACTTCACGGTGGTGCGAACGAAGCGGCGATGGAAATGATTGAAGATTGGCAAACGCCCGACGAGGCGGAAGCGAACATCATGAAAATGCTAGCCAATAAAGACAAGATCATGGGCTTCGGTCACGCGATTTATCGTGAAAGTGACCCTCGCAACGCCTTAATAAAACGATGGTCCAAAGAGCTATCGAAACAAGTTGGTGATACTCATCTATATGCGGTTTCTGAGCGTGTTGAATCAGTGATGAAGCGAGAGAAAGGTCTGTTCTGTAATGCGGACTTCTTCCATGCATCGGCTTACCACTTCATGGACATTCCAACCAAACTATTTACCCCAATCTTTGTGATGAGTCGTTTAACGGGCTGGGCTGCACACGTTTATGAACAGCGTGCCAATAACCGTATTATTCGCCCAAGTGCCGATTATACGGGCCCAGATCATCAAGAATGGGTGCCTATCGAGAATCGCTAGCGCGAAGGTCAACGAGGGCATTATATGCTTTGGTTGACCACCTCCTTCCTTTGTCATTCTCTCTAACAGAGGAAGGAGATCCTCTCATCACTGTGTTTCTGGAGCAATGGAAAACCTTGATGAAGGCAAGATGTAAAGACTGAATGGAAGCAAACCATGAACACAAATATTAATACTCAATATCGTAAGCCGCTTCCGGGAACTCAACTGGATTATTTTGATGCACGCGAAGCCGTCAATGCCATTTCTCCTGGAGCCTATGAAACACTCCCTTATACCTCTCGCGTGCTAGCTGAGCAACTGGTCCGCCGCTGTGACCCGAACACATTGACAGATAGCCTGAAACAGTTAATTGAACGCAAACGCGATCTTGATTTTCCTTGGTATCCAGCACGCGTTGTTTGTCATGACATTCTTGGTCAGACCGCTCTAGTCGATTTAGCGGGTCTGCGCGATGCCATTTCAGATCAGGGCGGTGATCCTGCAAAAGTGAACCCAGTGGTTGAGACACAATTGATCGTTGACCACTCTTTAGCGGTTGAACATGCGGGCTTTGACCCTGATGCCTTCGACAAAAACCGCGCGATTGAAGAGCGCCGTAATGAAGACCGATTCCACTTTATTGAGTGGTGTAAAACAGCGTTTGAAAACGTCAGCGTGATTCCAGCTGGGAATGGCATCATGCACCAAATCAACTTGGAAAAAATGTCTCCTGTGGTACAAGCAAAGCAGGGCATTGCCTACCCAGACACCTGTGTGGGTACGGACAGTCACACGCCTCACGTAGACGCTCTTGGTGTTATTGCGATAGGTGTCGGTGGTCTGGAAGCAGAAACCGTCATGCTTGGCCGTCCATCAATGATGCGTCTACCAGATATTGTCGGTGTCAAACTGACGGGTAAACGTCAACCGGGCATTACCGCAACGGATATTGTCCTTGCGATTACTGAGTTTCTGCGTAATGAGCGTGTGGTATCTTCATATCTTGAATTCTTCGGAGAAGGCGCACGTGATCTAACGATCGGAGACCGCGCAACGATTTCAAACATGACACCAGAATACGGCGCAACAGCTGGCATGTTTTATATTGATGAGCAGACCATCAATTACTTGAAACTAACTGGTCGAGATGAAGAACAAGTTGCTTTAGTAGAAAATTACGCAAAACAAACCGGTCTTTGGGCAGACGATCTTGATAGCGCCGTTTACGAGCGCGTACTTGAGTTCGATTTATCATCAGTTAGCCGTAACTTGGCTGGTCCGTCAAACCCTCATCGTCGTTTACCAACTTCTGAGTTGGCACAGCGCGGCATTTCTGGAGCGTGGGAAGAGAAAGAAGGCGAGTTGCCAGATGGTGCAGTGATCATCGCTGCTATTACCTCATGTACGAATACTAGTAACCCAAGAAACGTGGTTGCTGCTGGCCTTGTGGCGAAGAAAGCCAACGAACTTGGTCTTGTACGTAAACCTTGGGTGAAATCGTCTTTTGCTCCGGGTTCTAAAGTTGCACGCTTGTATCTGGAAGAAGCGGGCTTATTACCAGAGCTAGAGAAGCTTGGCTTTGGCATTGTTGGTTACGCATGTACAACTTGTAACGGTATGAGTGGTGCGCTGGATCCAAAAATCCAACAAGAGATCATCGACCGTGATTTATATGCGACAGCGGTGCTTTCTGGTAACCGTAACTTTGATGGTCGAATCCATCCGTACGCCAAACAAGCTTTTTTGGCTTCACCACCATTGGTTGTCGCTTATGCGCTAGCGGGTACGATTCGTTTTGATATCGAGCGCGATGCATTGGGCACGGACCAAAACGGCAAACCAATTTATCTCAATGATTTGTGGCCAAGCGATGAAGAGATCGATGCAGTTGTCGGTACTCATGTTAAACCTGAGCAGTTTAAGCAAGTTTACATTCAGATGTTTAAGCTGAATGATCAAGAGCAAAATCCCAATCCGCTGTACGACTGGCGTCCGATGAGTACCTATATCCGCCGACCACCGTACTGGGAAGGTGCGCTAGCGGGAGAAAGAACATTGTCTGGCATGCGTCCATTGGCGATTCTGGGCGACAACATCACCACTGATCACTTATCACCATCCAACGCGATTCTCGCAAGCAGCGCAGCAGGTGAATACTTAGCGAAAATGGGTGTGCCAGAAGAAGATTTCAACTCTTACGCGACTCACCGTGGTGACCACTTAACGGCGCAACGCGCGACCTTCGCTAATCCAAAGTTGTTCAATGAAATGGTGAAGGAAAACGGCGAAGTCGTGCAGGGATCTCTGGCGCGTGTAGAGCCAGAAGGGCAGGTGGTTCGTATGTGGGAAGCGATTGAAACCTACATGAATCGTAAACAACCATTGATCGTGGTGGCTGGCGCGGATTACGGTCAGGGGTCATCCCGTGACTGGGCAGCAAAAGGCGTTCGACTGGCAGGCGTAGAAGCCATTGTTGCTGAAGGCTTTGAGCGTATTCACCGTACTAACTTGGTTGGCATGGGCGTACTACCACTGCAATTTAAGTCAGGCGTTAACCGCAATACGCTAGAGCTGGATGGTACGGAACTTTACGACGTGGTTGGAGAAATCAAGCCGGGCGCTGATTTAGCGCTGGTTATCACACGCAGCAACGGCGATAAAGTCGATGTTCCGGTTACTTGTCGCTTAGATACCGCTGACGAAGTTCACGTGTACAACGCAGGCGGTGTTCTGCAGCGTTTCGCGCAAGATTTCTTGGCACAATAAGGAGTGCGTATGTCAAATAATACTCCGAATCAAACAAGCCAAATAAAAGTGCCCGCGACGTACATGCGTGGCGGCACGAGTAAAGGTGTCTTTTTCAACCTAGAGGATTTACCTCAAGAAGCGCAAGTGGCTGGAGCCGCACGTGACAAACTGTTGCTACGCGTTATTGGCAGCCCTGATCCTTACGCGAAGCAAATTGATGGCATGGGGGGCGCGACGTCAAGCACCAGTAAAACAGTGATTGTTTCGCGCAGCAGCAGAGCCGATCACGATGTTGACTACTTATTTGGCCAAGTGTCGATCGACAAACCATTCGTCGATTGGAGTGGTAACTGCGGCAACTTGTCTGCCGCTGTCGGTCCTTTCGCCATTCATGCTGGTCTGATCCCACAAGACCGTATTCCAGAAAATGGCATTGTGACGGTGCGTGTTTGGCAAGTGAACATAAGCAAAACGATTTTGATTCACGTGCCAATCGTCAATGGTTTCGTCCAAGAAACCGGAGAGTTTGAACTCGATGGTGTTACGTTTCCAGCGGCAGAGATTCAAGTGGATTTTGTTGATCCTTCCGATGGCGAAGGAAGTATGTTCCCAACGGGCAACTTAGTTGATGATTTGGTGGTGCCGGATGTGGGTACGTTCAACGCGACCTTTATTAACGCGGGCATACCAACCATTTTTATTGATGCTGAATCGATAGGATATCAGGGCACCGAGCTGCAAGACGATATCAACAACGATGACACAGCATTAGCAATGTTCGAATCCATCCGTGCATATGGCGCGTTAAAAATGGGCCTGATTTCTGATTTAGAAGAAGCTCAAACACGCCAACATACGCCGAAAATAGCGTTTGTTTCTAAACCGAAAAGTTACCTGTCTTCAAGTGGTAAAGCCGTTAATGAGTCGGATATTGATGTGCTCGTTCGCGCGCTGTCGATGGGCAAGCTACATCATGCAATGATGGGAACAGCAGCCGTTGCTATTGCTTCTGCTGCGTGTGTGCCCGGAACGTTAGTGAATTTAGCCGCTGGTGGCGGTGAAAAAGAGTCCGTGACTTTTGGTCACCCGTCAGGAACGTTAAAAGTTGGGGCACAAGCGAAGCAAACTGAGCAGGGCTGGGTGGTGCAAAAAGCCATTATGAGCCGAAGTGCGAGAATACTGATGGAGGGATTTGTGCGTGTACCCTTCTATGTCTTCGATTAAAAGAGACGATCTTTGGATTAAAAGAGCGATCTTTGAGTAGAACGAGAGCAATGTCAGGACATACTGGAGGAAGCAATATGTCTTCATACGAAAAAGAATACTTATGGGCGAAGAATGAACCGGAGAGTTTTTGGCGCGCTCAAGCGGAGAATATCGATTGGTTCGAATCTCCTAAAACTATCTTGAAATCTGATGAAAACGGCATAGAACGTTGGTTTCCAGATGGTGTAATGAATACGTGCTGGTTAGCATTAGATTACCATTGCGAGCAAGGACGCGGTGATAATACTGCACTCATTTATGACTCGCCAGTGACAGGTCGTAAAGCCACGTACACCTATAGCGATCTATGTGACCAAGTAGCCAAAATTGCTGGCATGCTGTCTGCTCAAGGTGTTGAAAAAGGCGACCGAGTCGTCATTTACATGCCGATGATCCCAGAAGCCGCAATGGCGATGCTTGCCTGCGCGCGTTTGGGGGCTATTCATTCCGTAGTATTCGGCGGTTTTGCACCTAATGAGCTTGCTGTACGAATTGAAGATGCAGAGCCGAAAGTGATCATGACGGCGTCGTGCGGGATTGAGATCAACAAAGTCATTCCATACAAACCAATGGTAGACAAAGCCATTATGGACAGCCGTTGGAAGCCTGAGAAAGTGTTTGTTTTCCAACGTCCAGAGTGCGACGCTGAGCTAAACCAAGAAAGAGACTTAGATTGGCAGCGAGAGTACAAACAAGCGCTGCCACATGGTTGTGTTCCGGTGTTAGCAACCGATCCGCTCTACATACTTTATACATCGGGCACGACAGGTAAGCCGAAAGGCGTTGTGCGTGATAACGGTGGCCATGCTGTCGCGATGAAGTACTCCATGAGCGCAATCTATAACATTCCTCAAGATGGCGTCTTTTGGGCGGCATCTGATGTGGGCTGGGTAGTAGGGCACTCTTACATTGTTTACGCTCCACTGATTCACGGTTGCACTACTATCCTATTCGAAGGCAAGCCTGTTCGAACACCGGATCCTGGCGCATTTTGGCGAGTGTGTGATGAATATAAAGTAGATGCGTTGTTCTCTGCACCAACGGCGTTTCGTGCGATTAAGAAAGAGGACCCGGAAGGCGAGCACTTAAAACAGCACGACTTGTCGAATCTGAAAACCATCTTTATGGCGGGAGAACGCCTTGACCCTCCGACACTGGAGTGGGTTCAGAGCAAAGCGGACAAGCCCGTTATTGACCACTGGTGGCAAACCGAGACGGGCTGGGCCATCGCTGGCAACCCGACAGGTGTCGAAATGATGCCAGTTAAAGCTGGTTCTTCGACGAAGCCCATTCCGGGTTATCAGGTCGAGATTCTGAATGAACTTGGAGAGGCTGTCGGGCCTAACCAACAAGGCTTTGTCGCATTAAAACGTCCGCTACCACCAAGTTGTCTGCCAACGGTTTGGCGTAATCATGACCGTTTTGAAACTGGTTATCTTAGCCAATTCCCAGGCTACTACGTGTCAGGTGATGGTGGCTATCTGGATGAAGACGGTTACCTGTTTATTATGGGACGTATTGATGACGTGATTAATGTCGCGGGACACCGATTGTCGACAGGTGAAATGGAAGAAATAGTAGGAGGCCACCCAGCGATTGCAGAATGTGCGGTGGTCGGTATCCACGATGATCTAAAAGGTCAGCTTCCACTTGGTTTTGTTGTACTGAAAGACGGCGTCAAAGTGGATGAGCTAGACCTTGAAGGTGAGCTTGTTGGCAAAGTGCGTAGTGAGATAGGTGCAGTTGCTTGCTTCAAGCATGCGTTGGTTGTAGACCGTTTACCGAAAACACGTTCAGGTAAAATTTTGCGTCGAACTATACGTCAAATAGCTGATGGTGAAAAATACACCGTTCCGTCAACGATTGATGACCCAAGTAGCTTGAACGAAATTGAGCGAGTGCTACGACGCTGATAAAAACTCAATTCTAACTAACCCCTGATCCTCGAACTCTGTAGGTTGGTTCTGCCTCTGTACGTTTATTAAGTACAGGGGCCTTTTTGTTGTTCAAACAGTACAAACGTATCGTGAAAGCATTTGTGACTTGCCAATACGACGTTTTCCTCACAAACTACAGCCATTCCATTTTTAGTGACCCTTTGTATGACCACGTTTGCGATTAAACCTGCGTGTTTTAGCGACCTAGAGTTGCTCAACGATCTTATGTTCGAGCTTCATGATGAGCATCATCTTCAATCTCCTGAGCTTTTCAAAACGGCAGAGGAGATAGAACAAGAAAAAAGCATTGCTCGATATATTGACGACCCTGAGTGCCTTGTTTACGTAGCAAAACAAGGAGATGAAATTATTGGCTTTATCTCTGGTCACTTCTGTGAACTTATTTCTACCGTCAGCCAGCCAGTTATGATGGGAAGTGTGGATGAGCTCTATGTGCTGCCTGAATATCGAAAACAAGGTACGGCGCAGGCATTGATTAATAAAATTGAGTCAACGTTCTCTGATTACGGTGCAAAACAGATGTTTGTTGAAGTATGGCATTTTAACCAGGGCGCAATATCTTTGTATGAAAAACAAGGATTTGCACATCATATCCACTATTTAAGAAAACCGCTGAACGAATAATCGTATTTAACTTTAATATTGTGATTTAGGTTCTATCGAATTGAAATCATTCAGTTCGTCAATAGACTTTTCTCTATAAGTTGCTCGCAATGTTAACAAATTGATATGCACCCACATTGGTATCGGCGTTTTTGTCTGCTTGTTTATTAGTAGCACGAGGATCGTGCTTACAAAAACAAGAGGACAATATTTTGAAACTAACAAAATCGTTACTTGCTTTAGCCGTTTTGCCAATGTTCGCAAGTGCTGATGATTTGTCACAGACGCAAAATCATACTATCCAACCCCAGATCGTAGGCGGAGTAACTGCCGACCCACGTGACTGGAAATTCTACACCCAAATTGTTAGTCGTTATGGTAACCGATCATATTGTGGGGCCAGTTATATCGGGAATGGTTACGTCCTGACTGCTGCGCATTGTGTTGAGGGTGATTCTCCGAATCAGATAGCGGTTAAAATCGGTGGCGTTGTTTATAACGGTAGTGACGGTGTTCGTGCAAACGTCAGTGAGATCCATATGCACCCGGCATATCGCCGCGCGACGCTTTCTCATGACCTCGCGGTATTGAAGCTCGACTCTGTGCCTCAAGGTGTTTCTTCAGTTGAGATTGCGAATGGCAGTCTAACGCAATACGCGAGCATCGGAGATTGGCTTAGTGTTGCTGGCTTAGGGCGAACTTCTGAAGGAGGAAGCTCTCCGTCTCGATTGCAAGAGGTTGACGTCCCACTTGTGTCGGATATGACTTGCCGTCAAGCCGGTGGCAACTACACAACGGTTGGAGAAGTGTCATTCTGTGCGGGTATTCCTCAAGGTGGGATAGATTCTTGTCAGGGAGATAGTGGTGGTCCAATCGTTATTAATCGCAGTGGTGTAATTACTCAACTTGGTGTGGTCAGTTGGGGAATAGGTTGTGCTCGTCCTGGTATGTATGGGGTTTATAGCGATATCGCTGCTATGCGCAATTTTGTCGATGGTGTTATCGGAACAGCAACACCACCAAAAGAAAATGTTTCTGTTGGATACACCACCGAACAGACACTGGCATCATTTAATGTTGGGGAGTTACAGCAACATAGCTTTGTTATCCAGAATTCAGGGAGCACCACCTTCACTGTGGAAAATGTTCGCGCGTTTGCTTCGGGTGTTACTGATGCAGCTGTTATTGCCAATGATCAGTGCTCTCAGGCGACGTTAGCAATGAATGCAAGTTGTCGTGTTGATGTTGAATTTGGTGCTACTCAGAGCGGAGAAGCAAGAGTGGCTTTGAACTTCAACGTTGATAAGACCAGCACACAATACCAAGCGTTAGTATCCGCTCAAGCGAAAACGGTGACAACGCCTCCCACAGATAGCTGTACAACTGTATGGCAAGCCAGCTTAGTGTATCTCAAAGGAGATACGGTTACTTGGAATGGTAAAGTTTGGCAAGCGCAGTGGTGGACTCAAGGTGATAATCCAGCAGACTCAGGGCCTTGGGGTGTTTGGCAAAAAGTAGGCGATGCGAATTGCAAGTCTAACTAACTATCGGGCCAGTGAACTTGATTCGTTGACCATGAGATAAGATTCATTCTTGGTTTCAACGATCAGTACATAGTTATTATAACTGGGGTTTATTGTTTGCGAATAATAAGCCCTTTTTTATTGTGTCAACTATGAGAACCCACAAAATGTGTATGACTTTTTCCTGACGTTATCTTTATATAACTGGCAGAATTGCGATCAACATTTTATGTTTTGTCTGATTTTTGTCAGGTTTGCATTAAATTATTCTCCAGTGAGCGTTGAGCTCAGGTTTTACGCGATCAACTCAGTTTGGCATAACTCGTTACTTAATTTTTGTCGAAAAAGATAAGATTAACTGCCATGATTCATTGGTTATCATTATGTTTATTTAAGGTCATATTTTGTGTTGAGACAGCTGTTATTACTCATCCTTTGTTTTATTTTGTTACCTGTTTCACCGATCTCTACGGCTAAAGCCACTGCGAGCGAAGTTAAAGGAGCGCTCTGTATTGTTCGCGCTGATGACAAGTTAGTGCTAGTTCATGAAGTATTAACGGATAAGATTTCTCTACCTGGCGGAACCATTATTGATGGTGAGTCTCCACAAGTTGCTGCTCAACGAGAAACGTGGGAAGAAACCGGTATAGTGGTTACGGTTGGAGAGGAGCTTGGCAGAACGGACACTGCGGTTTTTTACGACTGTATATCAGACTCTGACATTATCGCTTTTTCTATGAATAATTCTTTAGGTGGAAATGAACTGCCTATTTGGTTTGCCCCTCATTATGGAGTAGAAGTTGCGTCAGCGATGCTGCTTAGCCCATCTGAATTACCATCATCTTTGTATCGTTATCCTGAGCAATGGCCACAAGTCACTCAGTTTTTTGATCAAGCTACCAAGCAATCAGTATCTTATGTTACTCAGCTGATCGAATCCGCGCCTTCATTTCGTCAGGTTGAATTGGCGTGGCTGATAGATTTACAGAGTTGGGTAGGGGCGTTGTCAGAAACGAGTTACGAGGTAGCTAGTCAGCTCTCGAAACTGGTTATAGATCTGACAGAACCAACGGTACTACTCTTTCTATTTCCTTTTGCCATGATGCGCTTTGGTAGCCGGTTTGTGTACCGACTCTTTTTCGCAATTAGTGCAACGTCGCTTATGGTGCTTGTCGCTCAACAAGGCTTTTCGCTACCGCGCCCACATGTCTATATACCAATGATGGAGTTAACGCACAGCTTTGGCTTTAGTTTTCCTAGCTTGCCTATCGCTGTGTGGTTTTGTGTGCTGACGTTCTTGTTTCATAGAACCCAGTATTTTGGTTTGAATGGAACAACGGCAGTCTTCGTGTTCATCACTCTTACTGTGGTGTTAGGTAAGTTTTTCCTCGGCAGTGCCTTTATTTTAGATATGTTATTTGGCGCGCTGTTAGGCAGCTTGGTGGCTTGGCATGTTCTTCGACTGGAGACAAATCAAGATGTGAACGTTGATCAAGTTCTAAGCTCAAAAGGCGTCTGGTTCGTTATGACTGCGGCAACAGCGGTCATCTCCGTCATCTGGCCATTACCTGTGTTTGGTCGCTGGCTAGCAATTTTAATCACTGCATCAGCGTTGGTCATGACATTTAAAGAGTCGAAAGCACATTTAGATACTCGGCAGATGATCTTTGTGACGCTGGCATTGTTGCTTGTTGATCAACTCTATTTGTACTCGGCTAATATCGTATCGTTTAGCGGTTTGTGGTCATTAGTCTTGTCGACGTTACATTATCCATTATTAATGTTGTTATTTATGCTGCTTGCAAGGAAGCTGACTTGTGAAAACCAACCGAGCAAAACGTTGCTAGATTGATGGCTGTATTTGTTATCTATTAGTATTTGAGTAAAAACAAAGCCTTGCATTACAGCAAGGCTTTTACACGTTTAGTC
This sequence comes from Vibrio sp. Vb1026, assembly GCF_033338745.1. NCBI lineage: Bacteria > Pseudomonadati > Pseudomonadota > Gammaproteobacteria > Vibrionales > Vibrionaceae > Vibrio > Vibrio sp. Vb1026. The sequence continues at coordinate 40,066 of NZ_JAWOTH010000012.1, read as the reverse complement.
CACGAACAACGCCGCTTGCCTATCTTGGACGGCTAGGGGTGTTAAACGTAAGAGGCTTAACGCAACAGACATGGCGGAAAGGGCTATGCATTGAGCACGAACTTTTCTATAGCTTTAGCGACACCGTGCTCATCATTACTTGCCGTAATGTAGTCAGCGATTTGCTTGGTTTCTTCCATTGCATTTGCCATCGCGATACCAAGGCCAGCGTATTTCAGCATGTGGTGGTCATTTTCTGCGTCACCCATACAGATAACTTCTTCCGGTTTAATTCCCAGATACTCGGCAATTGCGGCAACACCAATACCTTTGTTGCTCGCAGGGTTAAGAAACTCAAGGAAAAACGGAGCGCTTTGAACAACCGTAAACGCTTCGCGCATTTCAGCTGGCAGTGCTGCTATAACTTCTGTTAGTTTGCTTGGCTCTGCAACCATCATAGCTTTGATGATTGGATGATCGTCTTCTAGTGATTCGAAGTTCATCTCGGTGACATTTAAGCCATTTATCTTTGCTTCAATATCGGTGTAAGGGTTGTGTTCGTTGGTGATTAAACCATGAACTTGACTAAAAGCATGGACGTACGCACCTAGCTCTTCGGCTTTTCGCGCCACCAATTTTGCAGCTTTACCATCTATGATTTGCTGGTGGATGATGTCGTTTGTGCCTACGTTCTTGACCATCGAACCGTTGTAGTAAAGAACAAAATCTCGATCGGAATGGATATTCAGTTCGTCGAGCTTGTCTTGCATTCCTTCTAATGGGCGACCAGAAGCGAGAACGACAGTAACGCCTGCTTCTCGAGCTTTTGCGATCGCTTGTTTGTTTTCTTCAGAAATGGCTTTATCACTATTGAGTAGCGTGCCATCCATATCTAGTGCGATCAGTTTATACATCATTTCTTACCTTAAAGTTTTTTGGGATCTGTCAGTGAAAAAGGCTTGGTTTAACGTTAACCAGAAACCTATATTCATTACGCTATGAAACTACAAAATGGTCTATTTTAACAATTAATTTTTGGTTTAAATTGACCTAGACACGCGTGTCCATTATGGTCTTCGCCTCGAAATGTTATGAGTTGAGTGAGTTCTGCGTTGTATAAGCTAAATGAGATGTTTGAAACCATCCAAGGGGAAGGGGTTTTCACTGGAGTCCCTGCTGTTTTTGTTCGGCTTCAAGAGTGTCCGGTTGGTTGCTCATGGTGCGATACCAAACAAACGTGGTATGCAGATGAGAATGATCAACGTCAAATAGGCGATATTCTGGTGAAAACGGAAGATTCTCCGACGTGGTGTGTTGCATCTGCCGAGAACATCGTAGAGCAATATCAACAGCAAGGCTTTAATGCTAAGCATATCGTGATTACTGGTGGAGAGCCTTGTATTTATGATCTGCGCCCTTTAACAAAGGCGTTTGAAGATATGGGGTGCCAATGCCAAATTGAAACCAGTGGCACATCAGAAGTGATTACTTCAGAAAATACGTGGGTGACAGTGTCACCAAAAGTAGCAATGAAAGGTAAACTGCCAGTGCTTAATAGCGCGTTAGAGCGGGCAAATGAGATTAAGCATCCAGTCGGCACCCAGAAAGACATCGACCACCTTGATGACCTTTTAGCAAATGCGAACGTAGCGGCTGAGACTATCATTGCACTACAACCAATTAGCCAGAAGCCTCGTGCTACGCAATTGTGTATTGATACGTGCATTGCTCGCAATTGGCGTTTGTCTGTTCAAACTCATAAATATTTGAGTATTGCTTAGACGAGAGGCTCGTCATCATTCGAAGTGGCTTTTCTATCTAATCCCGGTTTCGCGAGTAATGCCGTTGGTAGCTTTGCTATCGAAACATTGTCGATATATCTAAACAGTTTATAGCGTTGTAAAAGCTAAGAAGTGTTGGCTGTTGTGGTGTGGTGCTATCTTTGGTTCGACAATCGTTTCGCATTTAATTGATGCCACCAATCTGGCGGCATCAAAATGAAGCTCTGTTGGCTGGAGTTTCACGCTGAGATAAAACGTTTAGAAGCTAACGCAAAAGGTTTTATCCACCGCTATTACCGCTAACAAAGACTATTTGCTCGCTAAGTATTCTTCTAAGCCGCTTTGTCGCAGTAGGCACGCTGGGCATTCACCACAGCCTTTACCAACGATTCCGTTGTAACATGTTAAAGTATTGTTTTGGACAAACTCCAACATATTGTGCTTATCAGCTAGAGCCCAGGTCTCGGCTTTAGTAAGCCACATCAAAGGAGTCTTAATATTGAAGGCTTTATCCATACCTAAATTGCAAGAGAGATTTAGAGAGCGAATAAAGTTGTCTCGGCAGTCAGGGTAACCACTAAAGTCTGTTTCGCAGACTCCCGTAATGATGTCTTGAATGCCAAGCTGGTAAGCATGGATACATGCGTAAGTAAGAAAGAGAATGTTTCTCCCTGGAACGAATGTATTGGGTACGTTAGCGTCGCTTAAGTCATTAGATACCGGAATGTTGTCTCTTGTCAGCGAGCTTATCGCTAACTCATTAATTGATTTTACATCCAGGACTTTGTGGCTTTTGATGTTAAGTTGCTTACCTAATTCGATAGCGATATCTATTTCATCTGAATGGCGCTGGCCATAATCAAACGTTATAGCATGAACTTCATCATATGTATTTAATGCATCGATTAAGCAGGTCGTAGAGTCCTGCCCACCGGAAAAAACCACAAGTGCTTTTGTTGTAGCCATGTTGAACCCTTAGTTATGCTCTTTGATTCTTTGGTATTGATACGTATTCTTAGGCGTTTAATCCCAATTACGTACTCGACTTCGTGGCGATTGCGTCCGCAATCAGCTGGGCTGTGCTCTCAAGCACTCTTTGCTTGTCATCATTTGACAGCTTGTGGAGATTCACAGCAAGTTCAGCGGTGATTTCATCTTCACAAAAAAAATAGTTTAGAGGCACGTTTAGCTCATCTGCGATAAGTTTGAGCGTTTTTACGTCGGGAGTATGGCGCTCCCTTTCGTATTGATTCATCCTTGCACTTGCAGAACTATCATCCATGCCGATACGGATGCCCAGTGCTTTTTGGGACAGATTCGCTTGTTTACGCGCATGCTTAAGGCGGGCTGGGAGTGGATTATTAAACAACACTTAAAGTTCATACGAAGGACTTGGATGACTAAGATTATCTTAGTTTTTCTGATTTGTGTATACTAAGTAATACTTAGTTATTACCGAGGTCGCCAAGGCCGTGTCTGTATAACTAAAAAAGATTTCGTCTCTTTAGGTTGATTAAGTGACGTTGAATCTACTTCTTCAAAAACTGCCGTATGGAGGCGCGGGAGGAACGAGTAAGGGCAGGAGAAACCGCAGCGATTTGTAGAGCAGAATTTGCTCTTCACATAAACGTAGTCGTCTAAGTTGAAGAGCAATATTGTTCTTGATGATCAACTATATACTTAAGTAAATAACTGTGTCGCACAATAGATCAGAGCTGCTGCTAAGCTCATATTGATGACTTTGCCATATCTCTGGAATTGCGATTGAAGTAGCTTTCCTGCAACGGCCCAAACTACGTTGCTAAGAAGTGCGATCAAAGCAAGAATGAGGCTAGTCGCTAAGATCCAGTAGATATTCTGAGTGTGGGGCAGTACGAACGTAGAAATAGAGGTAATTCCATAAAGAATGATTTTCACATTAACGAACTGCAAACCGAAACCTGTTAAGAAACTGATACCTTTAGAATTATCCGATGAAGTTTTGATCTCACTCGTAGCAAGCCCCCAAGCCAACCAAACAATATAAGCTGCTCCAATCCATGTTAGCCAAGGTGTAATCACGGGCAAGAGGCTGATCATGTTATACGTGAAAGCGCCACAAAGTAGCATCAAAACAACATAGCCACAAAACATCCCCGAAATCACTTTTGTTGAGCGTTTTAGTCCATATTGCGTCGCGATGCTGAGCGATAAAATGTTGTTTGGCCCTGGTGTAATTGAAGTAATGATTACGTAAGTAAAAAATGCGGTGTAGATGGCGGTCATCTCTATCTCTCCTGTTTTTACTGCACTATACTTCGCTACAATTGATTAAAAAATTGAATAAATTAAAACTTAGACTTTTAATTTATTGAACTGTTGGTTGTGGAGTCTAGTCATGAATCTAAAACGCTTTCTTACTTTTAAAGCTATTGTTGAAGAAGGATCGTTTCTAAAAGCGTCACAGAAGCTTTATTGCACGCAATCAACCGTCACCTTTCAAATCAAGCAGTTGGAACAAGATCTGTCTTTGCAGCTGTTCGAAAAAATAGGGCGTAAGATGGTTTTGACTCAAGCAGGAGAAAAGATACTGCCTTACGTCTATGAACTGGCGCGAGTGATGGAAAATATTGAGGGAACAGCACAGCAAGAAAACTCGGAGCCGACCGGTGAATTGAAAGTGCTGGTTGCTGAGACTCAACTTGCTTATAAGATGGCTAATGTTTTAAAAGAGTTCAGGATCAGAGCGCCCAATGTCAGACTCTCTCTGCAATCACAAAATTGCTATCAGATTCGAGATGAGTTGATAGCGGATAAAGCTGATTTAGGTGTGTTTTATCGAGTAGGTAATGACGATACGCTCAAGGTCCACGAGTTTGAGCAGGAGCCACTGGTATTGGTTGCTTCGCCGCTTTTAAAAGGGCTAGATTTAAAGAAGAGAGAGCAACATATTGATTTAGGGTTTATAAGCAATGGCCCTAAGTGCCTTTTTCGACAGATGTTTGAGAGCATTATTCAAGAGCGTGATATTAGCATCGACAACATGATCGAACTTAGCAGTATTAATACGATCAAAAATTGCGTTGAGAGTAATATTGGTATCTCTTACTTACCTCGTTTTACGGTTGAAAAAGAGTTGCAAGAGGGCAGTTTACAAGAGCTTGAGTTCACCGAGTTTTCACAGATGATCAAGCCACTCTGTGCTTATCATGCTGGGAAGTGTGTGACGCCGGCGATGGAAGTCTTTATTGATTGTATGCGTAACGAGTATGAACGGCTTTCTACTCAGAGTCGGTGATCTTTAATATGTTCTATCTGACATAGTTTCGTTTTTACTCCTTTTTATTTTTAAGTGGCTACTTCTAATTTATTGATTTTTATTGCTTTATTTTGAATCCGACTGTTGTGGGATGATAAATGGGATCTGATGCGAAGAGCTATTTATTGACGGAAAGAGATAAGATATAAAAACGACGGCGTGTGATAACTAGATTAGATAAGGTTACATAATTAACAGTGTAATAAATTCCATTCTTTATGGATTATTTTCAACGAGACTTAATTGTTACGGTTCGTTATTATTAACTCGTTAACGCATCCATTGCTAGGAAGTTAACTTACGCATATTGTTTTTTTCATCATTTGCAGCAAATATAATTTGCTGCTTTTTTTTAGCCAAAAAAGTTCAAAGCTTGAACTACAAGCTATGAACTTTTATTTATACTTAGTGGTTTTCTACTTTAATAAGTAAAACACCGTTTAAAAGTATCGCGTAACCTAGTAACTCTAAGCTTTCTTCGACCAAGTTTTTCACGTCTCTATTGTATGAGTTCCCCATAAACTCGACCCAAAAATCACCATACCCTGCAAAGCGTGAGAATAAGAAAACAATGAAAAAGCCAATCGTTAATGTCGTGAAGCTAGAATGAGAAATGAAAAGTTTGACCTCATTTTTTATGTTGACTATGTTGTTAAAACAAAAATAACAGACCGATACTATTATAATCCACGCAGGGTACTTCCATGAACCGTGAGAGAAATACTGCTCTATGTGGTAGTCCATTTCTCTAACGAATATAACCATAAAAAATGAAGACATTATTACTAATATGTGTTTGAGTTCAAGATATTCCTTAGATTTATACAAACACATTAACGATGAAAAAAGCACAAATGCTATTTGAGTAATTTCTATAAGAGAGTTCTCCGATGTGCTTTTGTCCATTTGTACGCTAAAATAAATCGTTGCTAACGTGTAAATAACCAAAAAAATAAGATATGATATTTTATATACTAACAAACTAGTGACCGAGGTGTGTTTTTCTTTAATATACATCGTAACTTGTATAGGTGATGGATTTGTTAGTATTATAAATCAAGAATGTTTTATATTTAGTGAATTAAGCGCCATTTAGAATGGAACTTAATTCACCTAACATTAAACTTCTATGAATCTTAAATTTTCCTGTTTTAACTTATTGATTTTATTTGATGTTTTATTTGCTGTTAATTTTGGTTAAATAGAATCACCTAGCTTTTATTGAAATGCTTTTCCCATATTGGTGGTATGCCAATTTCTTCTTGAACGATATCAATGAATGCCCTAACCAATGGTGATTGCTGACGGTGTGAGTACATGGCATAAATATCACCAAAATCTTGAGTTTCATATTCTGGTAAAAGTTGAACTAAATTAGAAGACTCTAGGTTGTTAGGGAGCATAAATTGACCTATAAGTGCTGCGCCCAGACCTGACTTTACGCTTTCAATTATTAGCTCAGCTTCATTTACCATGTATGACCCTGATATTGGATATGTATCTAAACCATCTGATTTTGCTTTGTCGTAGAATTTAAGTTTATCGACAATAAAATTACCATTTGAATAAATAATAAAAGGTAGCTTAACTAACTCATCAGGCGTTTCTGGGTTACCATGTTTTTCAATTAAATTTCGAGAAGCAATGATTGCAGTCGTATTTTTTGCTAATTTTCTTGCTACCATTGATGAATCCCTCATAGGTCCGATTCGAAAAGCAATATCAAAATTACTTCTAATCACGTCTACATGAAGATCATCTAGCATTAGTTCAACACTTGCTTTTGGGTACTTATGTAAAAACTTCTCTATCGAAGGTTGTAGATAGAGTTTTCCAAATAATGTTGAGCTTGAAATTCGTACTTTCCCTGAAGGCTCAGTCTGAAAGTTCTCCGCTATTTGTTGAGTATCATCAAGGAGTTGAGATATTTGGTCTGCTTTTTCAACTATTTGCTGGCCGACTTGTGTTAATGAAAGAGAGCGAGTCGTTCTGTTTAATAGCCTAACGCCTAAGTGCTCTTCTAACTGCTTGATGTGTTTAGACAAAACAGAGCGGTCGATATTCATCCCATCTGCTGCTTTTGCAAAAGATCCAGCTTTAGAGACTTCTAAAAGCAGGTGTAGTTTATTTGCTAAATCCACAATGTTTATCCACGTTAGATATTAGCGTATTAGTTTCATGTATAACTGCTGCTCTGTCTAGAAATTATTAATATACTTAATAACCAAAAGAAAAGGGAGCAATAGCTCCCTTTAGTATGAATTTAAATGAGTATTTATATTATGGTTATAGTGTTTGACGTTTTTTGTTTCGACTCACTAACATGTAAAAAACAGGTGTGAGTAGTAATCCAAATACCGTTACGCCTACCATACCCGAGAATACGGCAATACCCATTGCTTGTCGCATTTCCGCTCCGGCCCCTGTACCAATCATTAATGGAATAACACCAGCGGTAAATGCAATTGATGTCATTAGAATCGGTCGAAGACGTAAACGACATGCTTCCAAAATCGCTGATAAGGTATCTTGGCCATTGTCTTTAAGTTCTTTAGCGAACTCCACCATCAAGATGGCATTTTTACACGCTAGAGCCACAAGGACAATCAAAGCAATTTGTGTGAATATATTGTTGTCACCACCAATGAACCAAACACCTGCTAGTGCAGAAAAAATGGTCATAGGAACGATCAAAATGATAGCGAATGGTAGTTTTAAACTCTCGTACTGCGAAGCTAGCACCATGAAAACTAACAAAACAACAAGTGGGAATATATACACCATCGTGTTACCAGCCAAAATCTGCTGGTAGGTTACATCAGTCCATTCATAAACCATTCCCTCTGCTAGGTTTTGATCCAGTACTTCCTCAATAGCCGTTTGGGCTTGGTCAGAACTGTAACCAAAAGCAGGACTGCCGTTTAGTTCTGCACTAGGGTAGCCGTTATAGTGCATCACGCGGTCAGGCCCAATCGTGGGTATGATCTCCAGTACAGCGCCGAGAGGAACCATTTGTCCGGCAGCATTTCTTACTTTGTAGTTAAGTATTTGGTCAGGTTCGAGACGATAGTTCATGTCTGCCTGGGCATTCACTTTGTATGTTCTACCAAACATATTGAAGTCATTGACGTATAATGATCCTAAATAAACTTGAAGCGCATCAAAAACCTGCTCTAGAGGAACACCTTGCAGCATCGCTTGTTCACGATCTATTTGGATGTCCATCTGCGGCACTTGTATACGAAATGTGGAATATAATCCCATCAGCTCGGGTCTTGTTGATGCCTCACTTATTACCAAGTTCAATTGCTTGAAGAGCTCATCAAACCCCTTGTTCGCACGGTCTTCGATTTGAAGTTTAAAGCCGCCAGTAGAGCCAAGTCCTTGGATTGGTGGTGGTGGAAAAATCGCAACGAAGGCTTCATCAATGATTGAAAAGCTCTTATTCAAAGATGCAACAATCGCATTTGCTCCGAGAGTTGGATCATTTCGTTTATCGAAGTCCTCAAGCGTAACAAAAACGATGCCACTATTCGGACTGTTAGTAAAACCATTGACCGATAAGCCTGGGAAAGAAATGGTTTGTGCTACGCCAGGTGTTGCCAGCGCGAGGTTTTCCATTTCTTTAATAACGGACTCTGTTCTATCTAAACTTGCTGCATCTGGAAGTTGGGCGATCGCAACTAAATACTGCTTATCTTGTTGAGGAATGAATCCTCCAGGAACCGCTTTGAATAGAGAAACCGTTCCCCCGAGTAACGCAATGTATACCACCACAACAACAAGGCTAAAGCGAATCAGCTTCTTGACCAGAGCTTGATATTGGTTCGAGCTGTACTCAAAAATTCTATTGAATGGCGCAAAAACATACTTACCAAAAACCGCATCCAATAGCTTGGTTAGCCGATCGGGTTTTGCGTTCTTATCTTGTAATAGCAGTGCTGATAAAGCAGGCGATAACGTCAACGAGTTAATTGCTGAAATAATCGTCGAGATCGTAATTGTTAGTGCGAACTGCTTATAAAACTGACCGGATAACCCTGTAATAAAGGTCGTCGGGATGAACACCGCACATAACACTAAAGCAATTGCAATAATTGGCCCGGTAACTTCGGTCATTGCTTGTTTCGTTGCTTCTAGTGGTGCAAGACCATTATGGATGTTCCGTTCCACGTTTTCGACGACGACAATGGCGTCATCGACGACGATGCCTATGGCGAGAACAAGCCCAAACAACGAAAGCGTGTTAATCGATACTCCAAGCATTTGCATTACGGCGAACGTACCGATTAATGAAACAGGCACCGCAATGATAGGGATGATAGACGCGCGCCATGTTTGCAAAAACAAAATGACTACAACAACAACTAGTACAATTGCCTCTAGCAGAGTATGAACCACTGCGTCTATCGATCCACGAACAAAGACGGTCGGGTCGTAGGCTATTTCATATGAAACTCCAGCTGGAAAGGCTGCTTGTAAACGGTCCATGGTTGAGCGAACCTGATTAGATAGCTCAATAGCATTAGCACCAGGGCGCTGGAATACGGGCATCGCCACCGCTGGTTTACCATTTAACAAGGCGCGCAGTGCATAAGAGTTTTGACCTAGCTCTACGCGTGCAACGTCTTTAAGACGTGTCAAAGCCCCTGTTTCGTCAACTTTTACTACAATGTCGTTGAATTCATCAATATTCTCCAAACGGCCCTTTACGTTCAACAAAACTTGGAATTGGTTTTCATTAGCGGCTGGTTGCGCACCTAATGAGCCTGCTGCCACCTGTTGGTTTTGAGATCGGACGGCGGAGACAACGTCCATTACGGTTAGATTTCTAGAAGCGAGCTCATCTGGATTTAACCACAAGCGCATTGAGTACTCATCACCACCGAAAAGGCGCACATCACCAACGCCTCCGAGTCGAGCTATCTCATCTTTCAAGTTTAAATTAGCGTAGTTAGCTAAATAACTGACTTCACGGCTAGAATCTGGAGAATATATATGCACAACCATAGTGAGATCAGGAGAGGCTTTTTCGGCAACAACTCCTAACCGTTGGACGGCTTCTGGTAATCGGGGCAGAGCTGTAGTGACGCGGTTTTGAATTTGAACCTGAGCTTTGTCCAAGTCCGTACCTAAAGCAAAGGTTACGGTCAATGTCATTCTGCCGTCACTGGTTGCCTGCGAAAACATATATAACATGTTTTCTGTACCATTAATTTCTTGCTCCAGAGGCGTAGCAACTGTTTCTGCGATTACTTTTGGGTTCGCACCAGGATAGTTTGCTGTAACTACGACTGTAGGAGGGACAACCTCTGGATATTCACTCACAGGCAACTGTAAAAGTGAAATTGCGCCTACTATTAATATCAATAGCGATAACATAGAGGCAAATATGGGTCTTTGAATAAAAAAGTGTGCAAATTTCATTCGGTTGTCTTCTTAGTCTTGAGCTAAACGTTTGTTTGGCAACGATGTTGAGTTTGAAGCCATAATCAATGAAGTATTGCTAATATCTAGCGTGACATTTTTTGGTTTGACTTTGCTATTTGGGCCAACTTTTGCTGGGCCATTTACCGCAATAATTGAGTCGGCGTTCAAGCCATTCTCGATAGCACGAAATGTTCCGTAACGTTCGCCTAAGGTTACGATGCTGTATTGCAACGTATTCTCTTCATTGAGTGTTAATACAAAGCGGTTTTCTAGATCTGTGCCAATAGAACGCTCTGGAACGAGAACTCGTTCAACTGGTTTGGTTGTTGATATCTGAACTCGGCCAAACGATCCCACTTTTAAGTTTGATTTTGTTGCATCGAATACCGCTCGAACCTGCAAAGTACCGGTGTTTTCGTTGATGGAGTTGTCGACAAAGTCAACGCGTCCAAAAAACACCTGCCCATTTTGTCCAGATAGTTCAAGACGAGTAGGTAAGTTAGAGTCGGCATTGATTGTCGAGAAGTAACGGTTCCAAGTTCGCTCATCGACATCAAAGTATGCATATACCTGATCGTTAGAGACAATGTTTGATATAACGCTTTGATTTGCGTTTACATTGTTTCCTTTAGTAATGAATGCTCTTGAAATAGTGCCGCTAATAGGGGCATATATCTTCGTAAACTCAAGATCTAACTTTGCGGATTCTAACTGAGCACGCAAGGCCATTAGTTCTGCAGAGCGTTGCTTTACTGCGGTATCTCGGGCCTCTGCTTGTTCCGCTGAGATGGCTTTTCGCTTAACCAGTTGGGCGGCTCTCTTTTGTTCGTTTGCTGCTTGCTCTAGCGCAGCTCGAGCACTCTTAACTTGCGCTTCAAGTCGTGAGACCTGAGCTTTGAAGGTTCGATCATCAAGAGTGACGAGTAAGTCACCTTTGTTGACACTCTGTCCGTCTTTGAATTCTACCGTTTCAATAACTCCGGAAACGCGTGGCATTAAAGAAACTTTCTCTGGGGCTTGAAGCCTTGTTGTAAAGGTGAACCACGATTGAACGGGCTCATAGATGACTTTGGAGACGTCTATCGTAGGTAAGGGAGTATTAGGTTGTTTGGTTATCTCTTCGTCTGCACAAGCAGCTAAAACGGATAAAAGGCCAATGCCGAAAACTTTCTTTAACATTTGTCGCGCCCTAAATGATTCTGTTCATACTAAAAGGAACGGCATTGTATTCATTGTACCTATGGGTAAATAGGCCCTCAGCGAACATAGAGTAGTGATAAAAATGCACGATTAAATATTGGTCAAAATGCTCGCATTTTGGTTTGAAAAAGGTCAGTTTAGGGTTTTAAAGACGTGGAGTATTGTTAAATGTAATAAGCCATAATAGATAGGAATAACTAAACAGAAGCTAAAGATAGCGACGAAAATTAAAGCGTTTTTAATTCGTGCATTATTTGCAATTCACTGATGCAATTTGAACCATAAAAAGTTGAAATTAATTTTGTAAAATCCATTTCCCATCACATAAAGAATAAAAACTAAATAAGGAATTGTGCAGTGGATCTCGCAAGCCAACTTGAATTACTACTGGATGTCTCTGAATACGGAACTTTTGCTAAGGCTGCTGACAGAAATCATATAGATCGTTCAGCTTTGTCAAAACAGATCAAAAAGCTAGAGGATGAATTGGGCTTACGGCTGTTAAACCGTTCCACGCGTTCGCTATCCCTGACCAATGCAGGTGTTGAGATGGTGGCGCAAGCCAAGAAAGTAAGAGAGGTTCTAACCGAAACTCGTAGTATTGCTGCTACATTTCAGGATGAACCGAAGGGTAACTTGAAAATATCAAGCTCCACTTTCTTTGGCAGAGCATACTTAAATCAGGCAGTTAAAGAGTTTATAAAACAGTACCCAAACATTACTGTAGAGCTGCTGCTCGATGATAATCGAGTCGACGTTATCCACGAAGGTTTTGATGTTGTGTTTCGTATCGGACCAATCCGAGAGTCCAACATGATAGTGCGTAAGTTGGCAAGCAATAATATGGCACTGGTTGCATCGAAGAGTTTTATTGACAAGTATGGAACCCCGAGCTCTCCAGAAGAGCTTATAAAAATGCCAGCAGTAATATACTCTAATGCTAACTTTAAGGCGGATAAGCTACGTATAGCGCCAAGCCAGTCATCAAGCGACGTTAGAACGTATAATATCAACGGGCAGTACTTCGTGAATGAAACTGAGTTAATGCTCGATGCCGTAAAATCTGATCTAGGGTATGCTTTAATAGGGCAGTTCTTTCTTCAGGAGAGTTTGAGTAAACAAGATCTTGTCCAGTTGCTTCCTGATTATAATCTTCCCGCAATAGGGGAAATATATGCAATGTATACTCACCGAAATCAACAACCATTAGCCAAACTATTCATTGATACTGTTCAAAAAATAATAGGGACGCCTCCTGTTTGGATGGATTATCTCAACTAATATGAGTACTAGGACATAATGTTTTAGATTGAGGGCTTGTTTATATTTATCCATAGAATATGGTTGAATTTGCACTTTAAAAATAATTGCCACTGTTCATAATTTCACTCGATTCAAACAACACAAGTAGTGGTAATTAAATGAAAATGACAAGAACGTCGATCGCAATCGCAGCACTTTTTTCTGCAAGTGCTGCAAATTCAGCCGTAGTTTATGAAGATCAAGAATCAGTATTAAATATTCATGGCCGAGCGCAAGGGATGTATTATTTCTCTGATGATAAAAATGCAGACGGAGATAATAGCTACATTCGTGTAGGACTTGCAGGTGAGTCTAAAATAAATGAAGATCTTTATGCCTTCGGCTTATATGAGTTGGAATTTAAGTCTAATCGCAGAGATGCTGATGGGATTGAAGATGATGAATTTGATATCCGAAAAGGCTATGTAGGAGTTGGTGCAGATTACGGAACAGTAAGTTATGGACGTCAATACGGTGCGGTCACTTTAGTATCTGACTACACGGATATTTTCCCGGAGTTTGGTAATGAAGCTGCTGGCGTAAGTGCGGATCTATATGGTACCGGTCGCTCCGATTCAGTATTTAAGCTAACGACAAGCTATGAAGGTTTGAATATTCATGTTAGCTATCAGGCTGAAAACGATGAAGTGTCAACAGATGCAGCCTCTTATGGTGCGGCGGCTGACTACAAGTTGCCATATGGCTTCAAAGTTGCGCTTGGTTACAACGAAGGTGAAGGGCAATCGGGTGCAGAAGATGCAGAGCTGCTAACGGGTGCTATTGCATTTGAATACGACAAGTTTTATGCCTCTGTTTTATACAGTGATGGTGAAAACTGGGCTAAAGATGGTTCTGAAAGTAATATTGATTACACCGGTATTGAAGCAGTTGCCACTTATGAAATAACAGATAAGCTTTGGGCACTTGTTGGCTATAACAATCTAGAGCGTGATGATGAAGACGTCGTCGATTACTACTCACTAGGTGCAGAGTACGATTTGACTTCTAATTTTAAAGCACTAGCAGAATACAGAATTACAGATGTAGACAATGAAGACGATATTCTTGCAATAGCTGCGAGATATTCATTCTAAAAAATTAATAAATATAAAAAGCCTGAAACTATTTTCAGGCTTTTTTATTTATCGGTGTAATTTTATAAGTGCTGATTTTCATCCATATATAATGGATTATATTGATCGTTACTTGTTAAAGTGTTTTGGATATAATTGTTTTGTTAGCTAGTCCACTGCTAGTTTTCATTTTTATATTTTTTGAATGATGATTTTTTTCTTTGGCAACAAGAAGTATCTTGTTGCCTTTTTTTATTTTTACACCTTATGGTTAATTAAAACAAAAAGAGTTTTCTATATATTGCTATAAACGAGAAAAATATAACGACAATTGTCAATCTTAGGTTGAGTTAATCTTCATAAAAAAGTGAACTCAATTTCAAGGGTCTTTTTCATTTAAGTGATGTGGAATCCATATGGCGAACCAAGTGAATGATAAAGCGCCAAACGACGAAATGTATCTCAATGAAGATTGGAAAAATTATTTTTATGTAAACGATAGAGGTACGGATTGATACTGTTTATGTAAGGAGAGAGCGATTTATGAAAAGCAGTCGTTTCAATGTGATTAGACACCTTTACTTTCCTAAAATAGGAAGGGCTCTAAGAAAGTAAAGGTGCAGATGATTTTTTAGTTTTTACCGCCGTCACTTGTTCTGAAGTGATAATCGAAGTTTATGATTGCACGATATTTAACTTCATCACGGTTAAGTGCGTATTCTTCAACTCTCACCTTACTATCATCGATTGCAATATCACGAGGGAAACCGCTTCCAATGATGTTTAGACGATTTCTAAGTTCATGTTTTGATAGCGTTTGGTATTCATCGACAAGATCAAACGCAGAGCTATAAGCGGCATCTTTTGTCGTAAAGTCATTGAGAACAACTTTGTTTGTAGAGTGTTCGACATGAATACCAGCAGTAGCAGATAAACTGAATAATAATAGTGATGAGAGCGTCATTAGTTTTTTCATATAGTCACCTTTTTATTTGTATTACAAAGTCAAGATGTCCAACGAATCCTTGTTAATATCTCTCGACAAAGGTGATAGTGCCATTATAGAAATGTGCTGTACATCACATTTGTGGCCATTGACTATGGAAGAATTGTCAACAATAAAACTCAAGCACTTTTGACATTACGGTCAATATGAAAAAGCGAATATCTGTATGGTTTCGTTAATAATTAAACCACTCTCGGAAACGCTGACTATTCAGTCAAAGCGTATGTTTCTTGTCGTTATAGTGACCTGCCTACAACTTAATCACTTAATGCATGCAATTCAATTGCAATGGCTTGGTATAGATTTTCATTCAGATCTTCCAGCTTAGTAACGACCCTACAAATTCTAGTGATTAAAAAGTCATTGTTTGTGGTTTTTTATTCTATTGTCGTGTATAAAAAAACTTTACAACAAATGATAAAGGAATATCCATGAAAAAGTTATTGTGTTTTGCTGCACTGGGGTTAGCTGTTTCGACGACGGTTAATGCAGACCCAATTTTAGACGACATCAAAAGTACAGGGGAGCTAAAAGTCTGCTTTGATTCTGGGTATATGCCTTTTGAAATGACAGCAAAAAATGGGCAGTACATTGGGTTTGATATCGATTTGGGTAAGCAAATGGCGCGTGCCATGGATGTTAAGTTTGTGCCGGTAAACACTTCATGGGATGGCATTATCCCAACACTGTTGACTGGTAAGTGTCACATGATTATGGGCGGGATGACTATCACACCTATGCGAAATACTCAGGTGAATTTCGCTGATCCCTATGTGGTTATTGGTCAATCTATTCTCGTAGATCTCAAACATGAAGGTAAAGTGTCTAGTTACCGTGATCTCAATAGTCCAGAATATGTTGTTGCAACTAAGCTTGGGACAACGGGTGAGCAAGCGGTAAAACGATACCTTCCGAAAGCTAAGATAAATCTATACGAAACTCAGTCTGAAGCGGTACTTGAGGTTGCCAACGGAAAGGTAGATGCGTTTGTTTATGACTTTCCATACAACTCTATTTATGTGGCGGAAAACAAAGGGCAGTTAATGCACTTGGCTAAACCGTTTACTTACGAGCCTTTGGGTTGGGCTGTGCCGCAAGGAAATCCAGACACGCTTAACTTCTTAAACAACTATTTACGTCAAATTAAGGGCGATGGAACTTACGACCGCATTTACGATAAGTGGTTTAACGACGATAAATGGTTAAAGCAAGTCAAGTAATCATATTGTTATTGTAGAGGAGCGGTTAGCTTCTGGCTCGGTTCATCGCCAACCAAACGGTTCGTGCTGTGAAGCTAACGCTTTTCTTTATTCAAATACCCAACCAACTTTAATCAAAGTCATTCTCGGAATCACATGCAAAATAACTTTAAATCCCTATTGTGGAACGCTGTTTTTGTTCTTGTTTTGCTATCAATTTGCGGCCTTGTCTATCTGTCAGGTAAGCGAATCGATTACAGCTGGAATTGGGAGCGTGTCCTTCCTTATATTGCCACTAACGCTGCTTCATCCATTACCGCGCCTGTCGATGGGAACATCATTCTCGACGAGAATAACCAACTGGCTCTGGAGAGTATTCATGGTGATATTGTTCTTGAACTAAGCCAATATAAGTCTTTGGATGTCTATGAAGGTGATCTTATTTTTGAAGGAGATACCTTAGCAACTATAAAAGAGTGGCGCTCTGGCCCAATTTTAGATGGTGTTGTGACGACCATTAAAATCTCGCTCTGGTCACTTATCATTGCTCTAGCGTTGGGCTTAGTTGTTGGACTAATGCGCATATCCAGCAATCCGGCATTAAAAAAGCTGGCGCTTGTTTATGTCGAGGTCATTCGTGGAACGCCTCTTTTAGTACAGATTTTTATCGTTTACTTCTTTATTGGTACTGTGCTTGACCTTGAGCGTTTTACTGCGGGAGTGATAGCGCTCTCCGTGTTTACCGCCGCTTACGTCGCAGAAATTGTGCGGTCAGGAATCCAGTCAATCCCAAGAGGACAAATGGAAGCGGCGCGTTCACTAGGAATGAATTATCCCAAAGCGATGATTTATGTCATTTTACCTCAAGCGTTTAAGCAGACATTACCTCCCTTAGCCGGGCAGTTTATCAACCTGATAAAAGATTCCTCACTTGTCTCCGTGATTTCGATTACTGATCTGACAAAAGCGGGCAGGGAAGTCGTAAGTGGTAGTTTTGCCCCATTTGAAGTTTGGTTTACCGTAGCGGCCCTTTATTTGCTTCTGACTAGTACCTTATCTTGGGCAATACAAACGTTAGAAAAGAAATTGGCAGCAAGTGATTAATGGTGGAGTCATTAATGGAATACATTATTTCAGCAAAAACAATTAATAAAATTTACCCTAATGGCTGCCATGCGCTCAAGGACGTATCGGTAAATGTAGAAAAAGGGGAAGTGATTGTCATCGTAGGACCGTCAGGTTCTGGTAAGTCAACATTCTTACGGACGATCAATCAATTAGAGACAATAAATAGTGGGTCTATTATCGTAGATGGTATCGATATGTACCACAAATCTACGGATATTAATAAACTACGCGCTGATGTGGGCATGGTATTTCAAGGCTTCAACCTTTTTCCACATAAAACGGCGATAGAGAACGTCATGTTAGCACCTTTAAAGGTTTCTAAACGTGACCCTGAATCGGTGAAGAAAGAAGCAAAAGATTTGCTTTATAAAGTTGGTCTGTCGGAGAGAATGGATAATTATCCTAATCATTTATCAGGCGGACAGCAGCAGCGCGTCGCAATCGCTCGTGCGTTAGCAATGAAGCCCAACATTATGTTGTTTGATGAACCCACATCAGCACTAGACCCTGAAATGGTTGGAGAAGTTCTTGATGTGATGAAAGATTTGGCCAAGGACGGAATGACCATGGTCGTGGTTACTCATGAAATGGGTTTCGCAAAAGAGGTCGCTGATAGGGTGTTGTTTATGGAAGATGGTGAGCTTTTGGTTTCTGACTCTCCTGAGCGATTTTTTGATAACCCCTCCAATCCTAGATTACAGAAGTTTTTATCTAAGGTCTTATAATAAAAAGAAAATTTGATTGAGGGTTAGTCCCTCAATCACTTCATGCACTATTGTGGCTCGTAACGCCCGCCTCGCCGAGAGACATAGATAATGGGCTTTTTACTCGAAGTTAATGGCGATAACATTATCTTGGTCCGAATGAAAGGTCTGGTAAATACTAGAGTGTTTAATCAGCCATTAAGTTTTGTTCACTTTAAACATAACAATTTCATTTTGAATTGATAAAAATTGTGTTTGAATAGAGCTTATGGATGTTTGGCGGTATGGATGTCTAAATGAAGAAAGTAACAATTTTAGATGGTGGCATGGGGCGAGAGTTAAAACGTATTGGCGCCCCTTTTTCTCAGCCGCTTTGGAGTGCACAAGCGCTAATTGAATCACCACAATATGTAAAAATGGCCCATGAGAATTTCATAGACGCTGGCGCTGAGATTATCACTGTTAACAGTTATGCATGTGTTCCATTTCACTTAGGAGAGGAACTCTATGCGAAGCGAGGGATTGAGTTAGCAAAATCTGCAGCCAAAATTGCCAGAGATGTAGTCACCAGCTCTAACGATAGAGTGCTCGTTGCGGGGTCTCTTCCTCCTGTCATGGGGTCTTACAGGCCTGAATTATTCGAGCCGAAAAGGGCACTGGAAGTGGCTTCTGAGTTATTTGAAGCTCAAGATCAATATGTTGATATTTGGTTAGCTGAGACCGTGTCTAGCCTCGCTGAAGTTGAAGTTCTATCAATAATTTTAGCCAAAACAGATAAGCCCAATTATCTTGCTTTCACCTTAATGGATGAGCCTAACTCTTTGCCTCGCCTTCGCTCAGGGGAATCTCTCAAAGCCGCGGTCAATACGCTGTTGAAAACAAATGTTTCAGGTATCTTTTTCAATTGCTCTATTCCTGAAGTTGTCGAGCAAGCGATCATTGATACACAAGCAGTATTGTGTGAGTCAGGTAGAGAATTGACGATAGGTGTTTTCGCAAATAGCTTTGCTCCGATAAAGCAAGCGCACCAAGCCAACGAGACCATTCAGGAAGTTCGTCATTTCTCTCCGACTGAATATCTTGAGTATGCTAAAAAGTGGCATGCGCAGGGAGCGAGCATTATTGGTGGTTGCTGTGGGATTGAACCACGTCATATTAAATTGCTAGCGACTTGGAGAGACACTCTCGAAAACGCCTAATTTTGGTGAAGCGCAGGGAAGTATGACAAGAGATTTTGTTTTTTATTCATCGTTATAGATAAAATAAAGGCCTTTCATATCTGGCAAAGTAACAAGATGCTTTAACTTGCTCATTCATTACCTTGCCAGTTTGCCTCGAGATTTTTATTAATTATTTTTGGTTCAGATTAACGACAATCTTTCCAACTGTTCTCTGATTTCGCATGTCCAAGAGTGCGTTACCTACATCTTCTAAGCCGATGATCTTCAGTTTCGGTACTTCCAATTCTCCATTTTCTAATAGCTCAGACACTTCCTTTCCGGCATTAACGATACTTGCAAACCCTCTCTCGCCAAAGACATGACCAGAGCCCAAACTTATTTGGTGGAAGCCCAAGCCTTTTAAGAAGGCATCTGGATATTGAGAAGGGTCGACAGTCTTGACGAGCTCCACCATTTCGCCCTCAAAGGTTAATACCGAGGCTGCAATTCGGTCGTTATCACCGCCTACACAATCGAGTGCAACCTCAACGCCATGATTTCCGGTAATGTCCATTACTCGTTGAACTACATCTTCATGATGATAATCAATCATATGGGTTGCTCCTAACGAGGACAAATATGCGTGATTAGCTTCTGAACTAGTAGCAATGATCTGTTCAACACCAAATGTCTTTGCTAACTGAATAGCAAAGCTTCCAACGCCGCCAGCACCTCCGGCGATAAAAATGCTGCTTCGATTTGAAATATCGAGCTTGTCTACCAAAGCGCGATATGCGGTCCAGGCTGCGCAAGGTGTAGATGCTGCCACTTCAACCGGAACCTGAGGGTGCTTTATGAGCGTTCTTGAATCATGGATAGCAAATTCAGCGAATCCACCGTGATGGCGCCTCATGTTTCCGTGATACAACACTTTATCGCCAACCTTCCAATCAACGACCGCATCGCCTACAGAGACTATTTCTCCTGATACGTCTAACCCGCCAACAAAATTGTTATCCATGTTAGTGACCATGTCTGACCAATAATGAATTTTTGCATCGACAGGGTTCAAACCAACAGCGTTAACTTTAACCAATACATCAAATTGGGTTTCTAGTTTTGGTGTAGGTAATTCGGATAAAGAGAAAGTATCGTTATCTCGTTGGTAAGTTATCGCTCTCATAGGTTTTCCTTATTATTAAGAATGGTCGAAAGTCATACTAACTCAGAGGGTGCTGCTGAAATAATTATGGTTTTTTCTTATTTTGATAATTTTAGGTTATGTTTGATAAAAAGGATTCGAGATGCTCTGAAATTATCATCGACAACCAGTCTGCATAGCTAACGACATGTAACTTTATGATAAGTATTGACTAGTTTTATTATTCCATTTTTATGGAAATATTTTGTTGATCTTTTGTTTTATGATTCTATACTTCCAGAAGTGTCGAAATAAAGGTTTGTCTATCAGGTAAGCTTGTTAGCGAAAAATGACGAGGAGAGTAAATGTGAATACAGAAATTATAACTATGGCTAAAGAAGCGCTGGATATGTTTGCGTTTCTAGCAACCGAACTTATCATCTTATTTCTGGCAATTAGCTACATTGTCGGTGTGTTGCAAGATTTTCTAACGCCAGAAAAAATTCAATCTATTCTCAGCTCGAAAAAGGGTAAAGGTTACTTCATTGCTGCGTTGCTAGGTTCGATTACGCCTTTCTGTTCGTGTTCGACCATTCCTTTCTTAAAAGGCTTGTTGCGTGCAAGAGCAGGTTTTGGACCTATGATGGTGTTCCTATTTGCAAGCCCGTTGCTTAACCCAGTGATTATTGGCTTATTTGTGGTGACTTTTGGTTGGAAAGTTGCGGTATTTTACTTTGCTATCGCGATGTCAGTATCAGTGGTAGCAGGCTATGTACTTGAAAAACTAGGGTTTGAACGTTACGTCAAACCAGAAGCATATCAAGCGGTAGGTTCTTCTTCGTGCGGTACTTCTTGTGGCGATTCAAGCAAGAAAAAAGAAGAAGCGAGACCAGCATCAATCTGTGGTACCAGCGCCTGCAATGAACCTACGCCAGTTGCGGCGAAAACATCTTGTTGTGGTGATGCACCAAAACCTGAACCTAAAGTGGAAGTGTCTTGCTGCTCATCAGACGGTAGTGCAACAGCGACAGTCTTGGAAGAGAAAGAACCTAGCCGCTGGGCACGTATTTGGCAATCAACTTGGAAAGACTTTAAGCAAGTGTTCCCTTATCTCATGATGGGCATTGCGATTGGTTCATTTATCTATGGCTTCATCCCGACGGAGTTCATTGCGGAGTTCGCTGGTGAAGCGAAGTGGTACGCGATTCCGGTCGCAGCAATCATTGGTATTCCATTGTACATCCGTGCAGAGGCGGTCATTCCACTTAGCGCGGCACTAGTACAAAAAGGTATGGCTCTTGGATCTGTTATGGCGCTTATTATTGGTAGTGCTGGCGCAAGTCTTACAGAAGTGATTTTGTTGAAATCAATTTTTAAGAACCAAATGATCGCTGCCTTCCTAATCGTTATCTTAACGATGGCCATGGGAGCGGGTTACTTATATAGCTGGGCTTTTTTATAAAAATAACCCTCGGGCGATTGCTCGAGGGCTCTGTTTTTGTCGCCATATAGGGAAAGGGAAGTTTCCTATACCGCGCAGACTATAAAAAAATAACGAGGTTACTCGTAAATACTATAGGAGAAATACTTGCTGGCGATGGTTTTATGCTTACCGCTCTGGATCAATTTTTGTATTCCGCTATCGAGTAATGCTTTTAATTCTTTGTCTTGTTTTCTCACTGCTACGCCAATGCCACGGCCGAACCACTTTTCCTCTGTAAACGCTGGTCCAGTAAAGTGATAGCCTTTACCTTGTGCAGTTTCAAGAAAACCAGCACTTAAACCGATTGAGCCGCCAAATACAGCATCTAACCGTCCATTGAGTAGATCGGTAAATGCCTCATCGAACGTACCATAACGACGAATATCAATATCTGGATACAAGGCAGAAAGGTACTTATCACCAATTGTGGCTCTTTGAACTCCAATAGATAAACGATTTAGGCTGCCGTCATCCATGTTGATTTCTCTATCATTTTTCATTACAAAACGAGTCGGTACTTTTGCATAAGGGACGGTGAAATCGACTTTCTTTTCTCGTTCTTCTGTGATTGTCATTGCAGCAATAATCGCATCGTTCTTGCGACTAAGGAGAGAAGGGATGATGCCATCCCAATCCATTTTTGAGATAACGCACTTTACTTCTAACTCTTTGCATAACGCGTTAGCGAGGTCGACTTCAAACCCTTCTAGCTTTCCCTCTTTTGTCGTCCAGCTAAATGGGGGGTAAGCCCCTTCAACAGTGAAGCGAATTTGTTTCCACTCTTTCGCATGGCTGAAAACTGAAAATAAGCTAATAAACAATACGACTATCCATTTCATAAACGTTTCCTTGTAACTATTTGGAAACCAATGTTTAACACAAAGTAAGCAAATATCAATGGAAGTGCATATATGTGTGACCTTTCGCCCGCATTGTGTGAGCGAAAGGTTTTGCGTGTATTACAGCTTATCTTCAATAGTTACGAGGGGAACTCTCGTTGAGACAGCGTGAAGTGCAATGTTGTGAATCATTTCATCGACCGTGGTACAGCTATCCATTAAGATCGAAACATCATACTTGTCCGCAGATTTTGAAATAGCAGTATGTGTCACGCAGTTTTGTGTCATCATTCCGCATACAAGTAACTCCGTTACATTTTTGCTTGCCAATACTTCTTCTAAACGTGTTCCTTCAAAGCTATCTGCGAAGTGCTTTACCACGATTTCGGAATTCGGCGCTAAAGCAAGAACTTCTGGGTGAATATTGGCACCGTCGCTGCCTTCATTGAAGAATGGGGCAATACCCATGGCAGGGTCGGCAATATGCTGAATATGAATCACAGGAATGTCTTGCTCATTGGCTTTAGTTATTGCTCTCTTAACATTGTCTAAAGTCGATTCTGTATTCCATAAAGGAAACTTTCCTTCCGGGAAATAGTCGTTTTGCAAATCAATTACAAGTAGGGCTTTTTGAGTCATTTTCTTTTCCTTTTATTGAGGATCATTGCGGTACGAATAATATAAAGACTTTTAGCCACCTTCTTTAGAGTCTAAAATGACACAAAAGAGTCAAAAAGCGACACTTGAAGATAAATGAAAATAGCACTCGTTAATTACCCAGATAGCTCGCAAGCCTCCGTATATGGTTTAAGCGAACTCTTCGAGATGGCAAACCGTGCGGCGGCTAAATTGGGCGTTGATGTGCACTTTGAAGTAGAGATATTGGATCACTGGCCAAACACGCACTTCGATGTGAAAACAGCGGTAATGATTCCGCCTAGCGGCACTGGTCAATATTACTTAGAACCAGAGCCAGAGCTACTCGACTGGTTAAATGTCCAACATAGTAAAGGTGCGATTTTAGCCTCCGCCTGCGCCGGTACTTTTATTCTTGCTCAAACCCAGTTGTTGACCAATAAGTCTTGTACAACACACTGGGGCTTGGCTCCTTCATTAGCGAGTCAGTTTCCCGATATCCACGTAAGACAAGAAGCCATCCTTATTAACGAAGGAACGATCATTACGGCTGGGGGTATGATGTCATGGGTGGATTTAGGTTTGGAATTGGTTTCCTTATTTGCGTCACCGGCAGTAATGCGCCTGCTAGGAAAAATGTTGGTTATTGATACTGGTCCGAGAGAGCAACGCTTTTATCAACAGTTTACTCCAAACTTCCAACATGGTGATGGGGTAATTGTTCAACTACAGCACTATATAAACGATCATTATCAAGGAAAACTGAGCAATAAAGAGCTTGCAGAGTTGAGTTGTTTAACAGAAAGGACATTGCAGCGACGCTTTAAAAAGGCGACAGGTTTCAATGTTAACCAATACATACAAAGCTTAAGAGTACAAAAAGCTTGTGATTTACTTGAGTCGACAACCCTAACATTTGACGCAATATCATTTAGAGTGGGTTACCAAGATGTGAGCGCGTTCAGGAAAATATTTAATAGAATCGTAGGTTTAACACCGAAGTCGTTCAGATCTCGGTTCTGTTCATGAACGCCAGAAGTAAGATAATGTTGGTATTAAACATTTATAACTCAGAAGCAAACACCGCATATTTTTACAAGCTGGCTTAGCGTGATGAAAAGGGATAACAAGCTAAGCCAACCGTAGCGTACTCCTAATTACTGAACATTTTGTAGAATGCTTAAAGGGTTCTCAAATTACAATGACTTGTATAGGTCGTTGTTAATCACAAAAGCTATGTGATTTCCAAAACCAGTTTCCCAATATGTTGCTTGCGTGAAAATACTTCTTGCGCTTGACCTATCTGGTTCAAGGGAAATGACTCCGCGACTAAGGGACGAATTGCGTTCTGTTCGATATAGCGAACCAAGTTACCGAATACTTCTGGTGCCAAAACGGTACAACCAAATAACGCTAGGTCTTTAAGGTAAAGAGTTCTTACATCCAGCTCGACAATTGGGCCGCCTATGGCGCCGGAAACAGCGTATCTTGATCCTGGCTTTAGTACCTGAAGAAATTGTGGCCACTGCTCTCCTGCGACCAAATCAATCACTACGTCAACGCTGTTTTCTCCGAGAGTCGCTGTTAAATTTGCATCGCGAGGGATAACTTGGTTTGCTCCTAATGCCGTGATCTGTTCTTTCTTTTCTGGGCTGGCGATAGCAATGACGTATGCTCCACGCGCCTTCGCCAGTTGGATTGCGGCAGAGCCAACACCACCGGATGCCCCTGAAATCAGTACGGTATCGCTCGCTGTGACATTAGAGCGGACAAGCATGTTCTCTGCAGTTGAATAAGAACAAGGGAAGGAGGCCAAGTCGATATCCGATAAACTACTATTCACTGCATATGCATGTTTACTGTCAACAACAGTGAACTGAGCAAAGCCACCATCACATTCTGAACCGAAGTACCAAGGCAAGCTAAGTGCTTGACTGTTGAAGCGCGTAATACATGGTTCGATGAGCACGCGCTGGCCGACTCGTGATGGGCAGATATTCTCACCAACAGCGACGATGGTACCGCATACATCTGCACCTTGGATTCGAGGGAGAGATAGCGCGTCTCCTGACCAACTTGCATCCATGCTATTGGCGTCGTTTTTAGAATACCATGCTGTTCGGGTATTGATGTCGGTGTTATTGACTCCGGCGGCGGCTACTTGGATCAATACATCATCAGGCGAGGGGACTGGCACAGGTAGATCATCGCGGTAACGAAGCATATCTGGCCCACCATGACCGATAAGTTGGACGCCTTTCATGACTTTCGGGATTGTGGTCATTGATTGTTCTCCTTCATTAGTTCTAGCAGAGTGCGTTCAGCGGATGCAAAGGCAGCGTGACCGAGAACCGGCCATGCGTTGGATAGACCTTCATGTAACAAGAAGAGTGTGGTTGCGAGGTCTTCTCGCTGACTTAGTTGGCCCATAAGCTGACGGACCGCCAATTTGTGTTGTTTTACTGCTTGATTAATCGATAGATTTTCTGGATAGGCTGCTAATGCATTGATGGACATGCAGCCATTCGGTGCAAACTTCTTCATCCAATCCTCGAGGCGAGTGAATAGGTGTAATACAGCCGGTGCTCCATTGGCAGGGGCGTCTTCGAGCAAAAACCTCAAATACCTTTGATGGCGATGCTCGAGAGCTGCAACAATCATCGCTTCCTTGGAGGGGTAGTATTTGTACAGGGTTCTCAGGCTGACTTCGCAGGCGTTTTTGAGTTGGGGTACGCTAGGCTCGGCGAAGCCATACTGACTGAATGCTTTTTCTAGGCTTGCTGCGATTTTTTCTTTCACTATTTGATACACCAGGTAGAACGTTTGTTTTACCTAAGGGTAGAATAAACTTTCTACCTCAGTCAATGGTGTATTTAAACTCTGTATTGAAAGCCCGACGTAATGCCGGGCTAATTTAAGTGATTTTTATCGATTTGGAACGTGAATCAGTGTGCCGTTGCGGGCTGCTCTCCACGCTTGTCTAGCATTCCGCTGAAACGGGTTAGTAGTAGAGCACCTAATACTACGATCGCGCCAATCCAAGGTGTGTGCATCAGCCCAGCATTGGCCACGATAAGGCCACCGCCCCAAGAACCCAGTGCAATACCTACGTTAAATGCAGCAATGTTGAGACCAGAAGCGACGTCGACTGCATCAGGTGAATATTTCTCTGCTAGTTTGACAACATAAACTTGAAGTCCTGGAACGTTACCAAAGGCAAAGGCACCCCAGACAAGAATGGTCACTACTGCAGAAATTGGATTAAATGCTGTGACACTAAACACGAGCAATACCACAATTAGGCCCGAGAAAATCGCTGTCAGAGCTTTGATTGGCCCCATAGAGTCGGCCATCTTTCCGCCCCAGATGTTGCCGAATGCGACTGATACACCATAAACCAACATAATTAGGCTGATAGCGCTAGAGCCAAACCCCGAAACTTCTTCCAAAATAGGAGCCAAGTAAGTGAAGGCTGTGAACGTACCACCGTAACCGAGCGCGGTGATTGCGTACACCAAAAGTAGACGAGGTTGAGTCAAGACTTTTACTTGCGATGACAGCTTGGTTGCTGGTGGTTGTTTCAGATTACTCGGCACTAGCAGAGCGCTTCCTATCAGTGCGATGATTCCAAGGATCGCGACGATTAGGAAGGTTGCCTGCCAACCAAATGTCTGGCCAATCCAGGTGCCAAGTGGCACGCCCGTCACTAGAGCTACGGTGAGACCGGTAAACATAATAGCAATTGCGCTAGCTGCTTTTTCTTTTGACACTAGGCCAGTGGCGATAGTCGAGCCGATCGAAAAGAACACACCGTGTGCAAGCCCGGTCAGTATCCTTGCTGTAACTAGTGTGTTGTATCCAGGTGCTTGCCAGGCTAACAGATTGCCAAGAACAAACAGTGCCATAACAGAAAGCAGAACGTACTTTCTTTTCCAGTTACCAGTCAGCGCTGTTAAAACGGGAGCACCAACCGCGACACCAAGTGCGTACAGGCTAACTAAAAGACCCGCTGAAGGTAATGATACGTTGAGGTCGGAGGCCATAGTCGGTATCAGACCGACAATTACAAACTCCGTGGTTCCAATAGCAAAGGCGCTAAGCGTCAATGCAAGTAAAGCTAAAGGCATAACAACTCTCTCTTATAATCATTGAATATGAATGGATAAACGAATAGCCCGTTTCCATGCCGTGTATTATTAAAGAGTTATTCGTTGCGAAAAATGGTGTTTATTACAAAATACTTTTGCTATAAATGATGAAAATGCGCAGTTAAGAAAGGGGATGAAATGTTAACCCGATCAGATGAATTAGAGATTCTTATGGCAGTTGTGGATAGTGGTGGATTTTCTTCCGCTGCTGATGCACTAGGTATTCAAGTCGCTAGGGTGTCTCGTGCGGTTAGTAAAGTTGAATCACAGTTGGGGGTAACCTTGCTGAATCGCACGACGCGCAGAGTGGAAGTTACTGAGGAAGGGCATCAGTTTGTTGAAGCGGTTCGGTTAGGTTTACTACAAATACAGCAAGCTGAAGAAGAGATCATCACACGAGGTGAATTACCCAAGGGGCGCTTAAGAGTTGATGCCGCTAGCCCATTTGTTTTACATCAACTCGTGCCGTTAATTCAGCCATTTAAAGAGGCTTATCCTGATATTCAACTCGATCTTACCTCTAATGAGGGTTTTGTGGATCTATTGGAAAAAAGAACCGATGTGGCGATACGTATTGGACGATTATCGGATTCAACACTGCATGCTAAACCTTTAGGAACAAGCCCACTATTTATCGTTGCCACGCCTGGTTATTTATCTAAACGAGGTTTCCCTGAAGCGGTGAGCGATTTGCGCAGTCATAACTTGATCGGTTTTTCTGGCGCTAAAGTGTTAAATCAGTGGCCATTACGAGGGTTTGAGATGATAGAGCCTGATACCCTATCCAGCAGTGGTGAAACGGTTAGACAGTTAGTGCTGGCAGGGAACGGCATTGCATGTTTATCTGGCTTTATGGTGAAAGATGATCTTGATTCTGGACGGTTAGTGGCATTGTTTGAATCGGAAAAAATCACAAATACTGGACGAGAACAGGTCAATGCTGTCTTCTACAAATCTTCTTCAGTCTCTAAACGTATTTCCGCGTTCATCGACTTTATTCAACCAAGACTTACTTTAAAATAACTCTATTATTGTTGTTTTAACAAAAGAGTTTTGTCGTTATTGCAGCTTTTGTTTTTCCAAGTGCCAAGCCTAGCGTGCCACCCCTTAGTAAGGTGGCACATATTTTTATTTGATCTTAGTTAAAGCGTGGCAACACGTACTGAGCGATCTGTTCCATTGATTTCTCAATTGGTTGGCTATTACGACGGAAATGCAACCCGATGTGATTGACTCCTGCTTCTTGCACTTTTTCTAGCTCATCGCTCAAGCCATTGACTCCGGCCCGGATACCAAAATGATGCCGAACGACTGGTGCATTTGGGTTATCGACTAAATCAAGATGAATAAAGCTGGCGTAGGGTTTGTTTCCCGCTACGGAGCGCCAAAGTGCAACGCGGTGTTCATGATCATCAGGTGTGCCTGGGTAGGCGAGCCAGCCGTCTAGGTTTTCTCCTATCCATTGTGGACTTTGCTGCGCTAACCCTGCGACATAGATAGGAATATCAGCAAACTCGGGTAATAACTGTAGATCGTTACCCAGCTTATCATTTTGCGTATCTTTCAAAATCTCTACACTTTCTCGAAAAGCTGAGCCACGGCTGTCAAAGTTGGCGTTAAAAACGGGATATTCACTAGGACGGTCTCCACTAGCCACACCGAGTATCAGGCGGTCACCACTTAACTCGTTGATGGTCGCAGCGGCTTTTTTCACTAGCCAAGATTGTCTTAACGGTAATACTATCGCAGCTGTCCCTAGTAGAATGTTGTCGGTGCACGCAGAGAGATAGCCAAGATAACTGAACGGTTCATAAATTTGTGCCGCGTCTCCAAAGTTAGGGTCGTACAACGGGACATCTCTCACCCACGCTACGTTAAAGCCTAACTTATCGGCTAACATAATACGCTGTTTATGTGCACTCATGTCTGGTACGCCGAACGGTTTTCGTTGGAGCAGCCGTTTTTTCTGGCCTTCTTGGGTCCAGTCATTATCTAGGGGGAGCTCAACACCGATGGTGAATCTGTTACTTAAATCTTTATGCATTATGAAGCCTGACTATTACTTTGAGTACTAGGAGGCAAGGTGCCTCCCTGATATTCAGGACACTATGAGATTTTTGTTGTGAGAAAAAGCGGCTAAAAGACAAAAGTGTTTTGCCACAAACAGCGGTGGTCTTTAAAGGAACTGGTGGTTCTCTACCTTGATTTCTTGCTTGATGAAGTCAATAAAAGAGCTGATCCGGCGTGAGGTGCTGGCATTTTTGTAATACACCGCATGAACGGGCTGTTCGACATTATGCGTGTGTTCACTAAGCACGCCCACTAAGCGACCAGCTTGTCGGTCAGAGTAGGTCATAAAGTCAGACAGGCAAGCTATCCCCGCACCATGTAAGGCTAAACATCTTAGCGTCTCGCCATTATCAGATCTTAGGCTACTCATAATACGCAGAAGTTTGTTCTTATCATCCATGATCGGCCATTCCTTAAGATACTCCGGCTTGTTGAATCCAAGTAGCTTGTGATTGAGTAACTGATCTATTGAGGTTGGAGTACCATGTTGTCTTAAATACTCTGGACTCGCGACGATTCGAATCCGACTTTTACCAAGAAATATCGCGCGCATGGTTGAGTTTTGTAGCTCACCGATACGAAAAGCAATATCGGTTTTTGTTCCCAAAAGGCTAATATTTTCCTCATTGGAATTGAGATCGATTTCGACTTCTGGATAGAAGCTCTGATATTTAGCAATGTGCGGCGTTAGTACGTGCAGTAAGAACGGGGTAGCTGCGTTTATTCGTAGGAGGCCAGAAGGCTTATATTTCTGGCTTTTCAGTTGTGCTTCGGCATTCTCTACTGCTTCTACAATATGTCTGACTTTATCGAGGTATATCGTTCCTTCATTAGTAACATCTAACTTACGGGTTGTGCGATTTAACAAGGTCGTTTCGAGTTTGGCTTCTAGCCGAGATACCGATCGACTCACCGCCGAGACGGTCATCGATAACAGTTCAGCCGCAGAGCTGATTGAACCCGTATCGACCACGGCCATAAAGGTGCGCATTTCATCTAGAGTAGCTTTCATTGTTGAATATATTTCAAATTAGATTTGAGTATTGTTAACTTTACGGAAAGTTTCTTGCGGCGTAAAGTTTTGCTTCGAATCAACTATAAAATCGATAATTCAGGAGATTTAGATGAAAGTACCATCATTTGGCGTCGGCACGTTTCGTTTAGAGGGTGAAGTAGTTAAGGATTCAGTCCGTAATGCGTTAGAAGTGGGTTACCGCGTAATTGATACTGCACAGATTTACGGTAATGAGGTAGAAATCGGTGAAGTATTGACACAGTCCGGTATTGCACGTGATGAGCTATTCATTACGACCAAGATCTGGGTTGATAACATGAACACGGAACAACTCATTCCAAGTCTAAAAGAGAGCTTAGAAAAGCTAAATACAGATTATGTGGATTTGACCTTGATCCATTGGCCTGGCAATAACAATAACTTGAACGAATACATGGCTTCATTACTTGAAGCTAAATCGCAAGGGTTAACCCGTAATATTGGCGTATCCAACTTTAATATTGACTTGTTGCAACAAGCGATAGAAGTGGTCGGTAAAGAGAATATTGTTACTAACCAAATCGAGCTTAGCCCTTATTTGCAAAATCGTAAGTTGGTCAGCTTCATGCAGGAAAACGATATTCAGGTAACGTCTTACATGACCTTGGCATATGGGAAAGTACTTGGGGACCCAACTATTGCAGGTATTGCTGAGGACTATCAGGCCACGCCAGCTCAAGTCGCGCTTGCTTGGGCTTTGTCAAAAGGTTACGCGGTGATCCCGTCTTCAACTAAACGAGAGAATTTAGCAAGTAACCTGAAAGCACTTGAACTTAATCTGGGTGAAGAGACGATTGCAAAGATAGATGCGTTGGAAAGAAATGGCCGCGAAGTAAACCCTGAAGGGCTAGCGCCTGAGTGGGATGATTGAGTGAGTTTCACGGGAAATCATTGTCTAAATGACACCTCTGCAATCGCTGACTTCCTCAGCGTTTGACGGTAGTACAACACCATAGACGATAACGGCTCGCTTGTCTGACGATAGTGCGAGCTTTTATCTTTTTGGCCTATTAGTTTACTGTATTCTCCCGGCCTTCAATTTGGCCGGGAGACGTCATTTAGAGAACAGTTACCATTCGATTGTAGAGCCATCAAATACGCGGAAGCTTCCGGATAGCTTAAGTGTTAGCTGTTCTGCGACCGAAACAATGCCTGCAACACTTTCCTCGGCAGAAAAGGTTGCGTCCTCACCGCCCATATCGGTTTTTACCCAGCCGGGATGAACTGCGACAGTTTTTACTCCTCGCGATTCGAGATTGCGTGCTGCTGATACTAGAACCTGATTAAGCGCTGCTTTAGATGCTCGATAACTGTACATGTTACCTGAACTGTTATCGCTTAAACTCGCAACTCGGGTTGAGATTCCCACGATGGTTTTGTGCTGACTTTTCGCAACGTTGTCTTGTAGTGCTTGAATTAGCAGGGCAGGTGCGACGGTATTTATGTTTAGTACTTCTAGCCATTTTTTCTGGGTCATTTCGCCAAGCGTTGCACACTCTTCGCCTAATACACCTGCATTCAGAATTAAATGATCGAGCGGACGATCCGCTAATCGAGTGGCTAACTGATCGATATCTTGTTGGTTAGTGACGTCTAGAGCCATCAGTTGAAGTTGATTAGATTGGGTTACTAGTTCATTGAGCTGCTTAGCATTTTCTGGTGAACGACAAGTTGCGATAACTTGCCAACCTTTTCCAAGGTAGTGGCGGACAAATTGCAAGCCTAAGCCACGGTTAGCGCCAGTGATTAATACAGTAGACATCGCTTCTCCTACGTTGTTGAGTTGAACAACGACCATATTAGAGGCGACGTATAAGCATGTAATCAAAACAGTATAAAAATGGCCTAGAATTCGACATTGTCAAATCTTAAAGTTTGAGAAAGATGCTGGCAAAGTGTTTTAGCCTAGTGACCGTCAGTTCGGAGGCAGCACCGCTGACACCTGCAACAGCAACGACCTTACCATCCAAGTAAAGGGGGATCGCTAAGCAATTGAGGTTTGGCTCTGCCTCTTCTAAATCGAGTGCGTAACCTGATAATACAACCTGATTAAGTTCAGTTTCTAACGTGGGGGATATTTGGCTTTCAAGGCGCAATGTTCGGCGAAGCTCATCATCAAAACTAAGAAAAACCTTGCCGATCGCAGATGTTGTGAGTCCTTCTCGTTTCCCTCTCGGGCTACGGATAGTAAGAGGGTTATCCTGCTCTATAGCATCGATATACAAGTACTCTTTAGCGCCACTTTGTACAGCGAGGTAAGCAGTGTTGTTAGTCATTTGGGCCATTTTTTTCAGCAATGGAACAAAATGTTGTCGGATAGCTTCGTTTTTTTGTTCAATCGGCTTAGACAGTTCATAGCATCTAAACCCTAGGCTGTAGCTATGGTTGTGTTTGGATACATATCCAAGAGAGTGTAGAGTCGCAAGTAACCCGTGAACAGTCGTCTTATTTAACTGGATCGCATTACTGATCGTCTGTAATGATAGGGGAGACTCACTCATCGAGAGCAACTCGAGGATTAGAAAACCTCGCTCTAGAGACTGAATGTTTTTTCTTGCCTTGGGCACAAAGACTCCTTGATGATGGTGTTGCATCTGAATGGCTTACTGATGCTTCCACCTATAACAAACCACTACGCTGGTGGTTTGGTTTTATTAGAGAATATACTCAGCACTTAAACTGATCGGCTCGTTGTATGCGTCCACAAGGGAGTTTTTTCCTTGCTTCTTAGCATTGTATAACGCTTGGTCTAATATCGAATAGAGCTCATCAAAGTTGGTTAGTGGCATTGAGGTTGATAGATAGGCCAGACTCGCAGATATATTCAATTGATGGTCATTAAGCGAATGTACACTCTTTTCTGAAATTGTTTTATGCAGACTTTGTATTCTAAAGGGAACGTCAATCTCATCGACGTTTTTCAATAGCAAGATAAACTCTTCTCCACCTAAACGACCCAAGTAATCTCCCTTATTAAGTTTAGCTTTAAGCGCTTTGCATACCTGTTGTAGTACTAAGTCGCCAGTCGGATGACCGTACTGATCATTAATCGCCTTAAAGTCATCTAGATCGATTAATGCTAGAACGTAGCGGAAGTCTCCTTCCGCTTTGGAGGTTTGGCTTTTAATCGTCTCTATAATTGCCGCTCTGTTTAATGCACACGTTAAGCTGTCTATTTTGGCTTTTAAGCGTGTTTGTCGCTGAACCATCAATGCCAGAGCGAGGAGAATCAATAAACAGAAAACAACAAAATTATAAGTGCGTTGTTGGTCTGTGAGTTTTTCAAACTGGTACTGACTTAGAAGAGTTTCGTTGTTCAACTGCGCGACTTGTAGATCATATTCATACTCTTTTTTAGAGAGATCTAGTGCCTCTAACGCCTTGATATTACTCGCGTCTCGGTTCGTTAGTTCAATCGTCGAGTAGGCCTTGTGATGCTCCAGTGCCTTTTTGTAATCATTTTGAGCTTGGTATGCTTTTGAGAGGAGTAATTGGGCTTGCGCTTGCAATAAGGGCCTAGCGTTTTTTACCGCTAATCTTAACGCAATTGTACCGTGTTCAATCGATTTTTCGGGTGTATGGTTCTTTAAATATGCCAATCCAGCAGCCAAATGACCCTCTGTTTCAAGGTGCGTATTCTCATAAGTTTGGGCAATGTTTAATGCTCTTCCAATGTAATCTACCGCGGTATCCAATTGCCCAGAATCGGCCAAAGCAGCAGATAACCCTAAATAGGTCAACCCTTGCCCGTATGGATAATGAAGTTGTTCGAGAATCGTTAATGCATTTTTGTAGTGGCTGATGGACTTATCGAGTTCTTTGGATTTTCTGTACATCGCTCCTAGACTATGTTCGACTTGCGCAACTTCAAGAGGTGTCCCTTCATCTTGGCGAACCAGTAAGGCTTGAATGAGATATTGCTCTGATTGTTCAAATTGCCCCAGCTCTGCAAGTAAATTGCCGACGTCATTGTAAATCCCTGAAGGATCGCTTTGCGTCGACATGTTGGCCATCAACTGTCGATACAAACTTAAGGCTTTTTCATAGTCACCGCGGTAATTGTAGTTATTTGCTACCACGCGCAAAGCGAGATCAACAGGGAAGTTTTCTTGATGCTTATGATTTAAGTGGCTCTCTAAGGATGAGCAATAAAAGTTTGCTTTGTGATAACGACCTTGTTGATTCAGCGTATAACAAAGTTGATAGTTCATCAGAGCCTTGCCTTCGGAATCGGATATTTTCTTCATTGTCTGTCGCAAAGAAGAAAAGCTATCTACTGAGGCCTCGTAACTACCATGCTTACGTTCATTTAAGGCAAGAATATATTCTGATTCTAATTGAGAAAAAGGGTTGTCTAAGACTTGACTGCTGCCGTAGTAAGGCTGATTTATGTTTGACATATATTCATAAATCAATCCACTTACGTAGAGCTTTTCGCTGTCCGATTTCGCTGTATGGTAGCGATCTTGAAGCATGCTCAATGCCGACTCAGGGTTGCTTCGTAGTGTGGTTTGGTAGACAGAGTGCCACTGTGTGATATTTTGGTTTGGTTCAATATCTTGAGTGTCGCTTGCATATACTGGAGTGAGCAAAAGTGACGCAAGCAAGGGATAGAGCACGCGCATGTTTAAACGAGCCTTTAATTTAAGGTGCCTTTAAAGTTGAGTTATCATAGCGCTTTTAACGCATCAGCGTTGTGATTGAGTTGGGTGTACTAAGAAAAAGAGTAGTAAAACTATGCACTTGGTCGAGATATTGAAAGAAGAGGCATAAAAAAGAAAGACCTCAACATAAAGTTGAGGTCAGAAATCTTTAATCAATGTAAAGCTTTGCTAGATCTTGAGGCTCCATTTCTTTGCCTTCTAACTGATCGTTCCAGTTAGTTCCAACAAGAACACCATCTTCAGCAAGAGTCAAAAG
Source organism: Vibrio sp. Vb1026 (assembly GCF_033338745.1). NCBI lineage: Bacteria > Pseudomonadati > Pseudomonadota > Gammaproteobacteria > Vibrionales > Vibrionaceae > Vibrio > Vibrio sp. Vb1026. Next base: position 4,515 of record NZ_JAWOTH010000012.1, on the reverse strand, counting down.
CCAATCTTCAACAAAGATATCTAATGGGATTTCTAGTACAGTAAAATCTGCCCATTCTTCAACATTATGTGCTTCTGCATCTTCTTTAGAAGACCAGAAAGGCATGACTTCGCTGTTTTCGAATTCAGTTGAATCGCAAGATAGCCAACCTTCTTCATTGCGTAGACCCCAAACCAATTGGTTTTCTTTCGTTTCTGCAACAAAAAGGTCAAGGTTCGCTTGGATATCTGATGTAAGTTTGCTCATTTCAAAACTCTCGTTGTTATGACGTGGCTAGAGTAACACTAAAGTGCCGATTCCTAAAGCATAATACGGTTGTCGAAATGAGTAAAAATAAAGGAGCCGAAGCTCCTTTTCTGAGGTTAAGTATTCACTCGTTTTTGTTTGCTTTGTGCTTGCAGAGCAAACAAAAACAGGTACTTTACCTTTCTGGAAGAGTTGTGAATATTGTCCACTCTCTTTTTATCTCGCCTTTGTAACCAACGACTGATGCGGTTACTCGACGATTTAAAGCATGGCTGACTTCATCGGTCCCTTGCTGTGCTAAGTGAGTGTCACCAAAACCAACAATGCGGACTCTACTCGGTTCGATGTCGTAGCTTAGTAGGGCTTCACGGACATTGCGTGCTCGTCTTTCAGAAAGATCTTGGTTATGCTTTGAACCACCAACTTTACTAGCATAGCCGTGCAGCTCTATCGAAGTAGTAGGGTACTCTTTTAAAAAGTCGGAAAGCTCTCGGACTTGTCTTCTGAAGACTGGATTGATCTCATCAGAGTCGTTAGCAAAAAGTATCCGCACTTGCATGTTATCTGATGCTTTAATGTATTCTCCACAACCGTCGTTGTCGACCTCTGAGCCTTCAGGTGTACCTGGGCACATATCTCGAGCATTGATGACACCATCGTTATCGTCATCTTGCAAATCTGCTATTTGTTCTGCATTTGGTACAGGACGATACTCATATTCGTCTTCAGCAACAACGTGTTGAGTGATGGCGAGCATACCCAATGCAAATAGAATCTTCACTGGTTTCATGATCAGTACTCCACCTTTTCATTCCATTCTGTAGGTACATCGACACGCAAGGCATTTAACAATTGGCCAGTCGCGTTCATAACGCGGTACTTGGCGTACTGCTCTGAGTATCGAGCATCCAAGTAGTTCTTTCTCGCTTCGAAAAGTTCGTTTTCAGTATTTAACAAGTCCAGCAGAGTGCGTTTTCCAATGCGATACTGCTTTTCGTAGGCGATGACAGTTTCAGAGGCCGAATCTACGTGATCCGCTAGGAACTCTTTTTGTTGAAGTGTTAAATCTAACGCACTCCAAGATAGACGAAGGCCTTCTTCTACTTGGCGGTATGCACGTTCTCTTAGGTCTTTTGCTTTGTTTAGTTGGTAGGCAAAACTTTCGGCGTTGGCTACGTCACTACCACCGTTAAAGAGGTTGTAACGCATGCGCAACATCGCTGTTGTCTCTTCGCTGCTTCCTTCAATACCGCTTGCATCATCACGCCATGTTTGAGCCGCTTCTACCGATATCGTTGGGTAGTAAGCTCCCTTAGATTGCTTGTATTGGAACTTTGCAGAGTCCACATCAGCTACCGAGATTTTGATTACTGGGTGTGACTCGAATGCCAAGTCAATCGCTTCATCGATGGTGTAGGGAATAAAGTTTTGGTCCGCTCTTGGGAAAATCAATCCTTGTGGTGACTGTCCGACAAGGCGTGTAAAGGTGGTGTGGCTGTCATATAAGTTGTTCTGAGCTGCCACCAAGTTACCGTGAGCCTTTGCTAAACGAGCCTCTACCTGGGTTAGGTCTGCTGTAGAACCGATACCTGAGTTAACTCGCTTTTTAATGTCTTCATAGATCTTCTTATGCACTTTCAAGTTATTCTCGGAAAGTGTAAGAATTTCATAAGCTTTTACTGAGTCTAAATAAACTTTCGCGACCTCTAGAGCGGTGTCTTGGGCATCAGCTAGAAGTTGATAACGGACCGATTCAGCATCAGCTGCTGTTCGATCCATATCATTAAGTGTCGCTGAACCATCCCATATTAGCTGGGTTAGTGTCACGGTGGCTTCTTTTCTTGTCAGATCGGTTGAATCTCGCCCTGACTCTGCAGGTTTGATTCCTTCGTAACCGATACCGGCATCTAAGTCTACGGATGGGAGGTAAGCACCACCAGATGCTTCATTCACATACTGCTTGCTAACGAATTCATTGAACGCACTTTTGATGTCAGGATTGGTTTTTAATGTGTTTTCAACCGCTTGCTCTAGCGTTTGCCCAAAAGCATGACTAGCGGTGAACATACCAATACAAAAGGCGTTGGCACGAGTCCACTTCACTGTGATTCTCCTAGATAATGGTAAAAATTCTCGAGGTGATAGGGCTTATAAGTGGAATACTTATAAGGGCGTCAATAATTTAGCGCACAATAACATTAATATGCGATGAAGTAACCTGTTGATTCACTGTTCATTTGTTTCAATTTTGATAAATCAACCTACTAAATCTGCCTAAAACTTGAATTAAGATCTCAAATTAAAGATGGAGGTAATGGCTAGAAACGAGTGTCCAGGTTTTAATAAAATAAAACACTTATGCGTCTGGATTCTTATTGATGTATGACACATAATTACCTTATTGAGCATCAAATTGCTGTTATTGCACTATATATTCGGGCAATATATAGCAAATTAGTATTGTTAGTCAAAAACTTGACAGTTATTTAGGGTTAAGGTTTATATGGATCGTACAGCATTAGTGCCACTCGGTAATCAAGTCGTCGTAATAGGTTTGGATGGGCAGCTGAGAGTCCTTGCAGAAGGACAGCAGCCTCTACCAGGTGAAGTGATAGTGGCAATGACAGATGCTGCGCCTCAAGACCTGAAAATTCAGCTTGCTCAAGAGCAAGGTTTAAAAGATATTTCAGACGATGTAGCACAGATTATTAGTGCTATTGAGCAAGGTCAAGACCCTTCTGCTATTGATGAAGAACTCGCACCTGCAGCGGGTGAAAATAGTGGCTCCAGTTTGCAAAATAGTGCCACGATTGTACGAGATGGTACTGAAGTGCTAGCCTCAACAAACTTTGAAACTATTGGCTTAGAATCCCTCGGCTTATCTGAAACTCAAGCGTTGACCTTAAATGACTTCTTCACAACAGGTATCGAGACAAGTGGGGATGGCTCAAGTAAGCCACTTACTAATTCTCCAGTGACATTAAGCGCTGTTGAGGAAGATAGCGATCCAATCACGATAACTACTGATGAATTACTATCGAACGTCAATATTGATGATGCCGATACTCTTGTCATTACAAACGTCACTATTGAGAGTGGGAATGGCACCTTAATTGATAACAGCGATGGATCTTGGACTTACATTCCAGAGGCTGACGATGACACTGAAGTGTCATTCTCCTATGACATTATTGATAACGATGGCGGTGTTATTAATGGCACTGCTAACTTAGATATTACGCCTGTTAATGACGCGCCAATAGCAACTAATGATGCGATTCAAACTGACGAGGATTCCCAGGTTGTAATTGATGTGCTCGCTAACGACAGTGATATTGAAGGTGATGATTTAATCATTACCTCTGCTTCTGTACCAGAAGAGCAAGGTATCGTTGAGATTATCGATGGTAAGCTTGTTTTCACTCCGGCTGAAAATTTCAACGGTAATGCAACGATTAGCTACACCATCTCAGATGGTGAGTTAGAGGATGAAGCTCAAGTTTCGGTAACAGTAAACTCAGTTAACGATGCGCCTATTGCCTCTAATGATACAACAATTACAGAGGAAGATAGCTCAGTAACGATTGATGTCCTACCAAACGATACTGACATTGATGGCGATACGCTGTCTATCCAATCAGCGTCCGTACCTGAAGCGCAAGGCACAGTCGAGATTGTTGATGGTAAATTGGTCTTCATACCGGCCGAGAACTTCCATGGTGATGCTGAAATCACTTACACCGTTACCGATGGCTCGCTGACTGACCAAGCGACGGTCAACGTCACCGTGAATGCGGTGAACGACACGCCTGTGGTTGAAAGTAGCATTGCAGACCAAACCTTGGCGGAAGATTTCACGCCATACAGCATCGATCTAAATACCGCTTTCAGCGATGTGGATAATGTGGATGGTGAGTTAACGTTTAGCGTCTCTGGTAATAGCAACATTCAAGTGGCGATCGTCAACGGTATTGCTACGTTCACTCCAACCGCAGACTGGAACGGCTCAGAAGCGTTAACCTTTACGGCCACCGATCTAAGCGGCGAAAGCGTTAGCCAAACGGTGAACTTTACGGTTGCGCCAGTGGCGGATATCGTGGCAGATAAAGCGACGGTTGTGGAAGACACGCCAACCATCATCAAGGTCTTAGGTAACGACACGTTCGAAGGCGACGACAAAGTGGTGTCGCTGGATACCAATCACGGTCCAGCCAACGGCACGGTCTCGGTCAACCCGGACGGCAGCGTCACTTACACGCCAAACGACAA